>CANGIU010000008.1 GCA_947454255.1 Micrococcales bacterium | reverse complement strand
GAGATTCACACTCTTGTTGGTGCAGGTGCTGCTGAAGGTGCAGTTGATGCTGCATCAATCCTGAAGCCAATGCTTGCTCGTGGTGAACTACAAACTATTGGCGCAACAACTTTGGATGAGTTCAGAAAGTACTTTGAGAAGGATGCTGCTCTTGAGCGTCGATTCCAATCAATCCAGGTTAATGAGCCTTCTATTCCTCAAACCATAAATATCTTGAAGGGACTCCGTGATCGCTACGAAGCTCACCACAAGGTTTCGATTACCGATGGTGCAATCGTTGCTGCCGCAAAGCTCGCCGATCGCTACGTTGCTGATCGTTACCTGCCAGATAAAGCGATTGATCTAATCGACGAAGCAGGAGCAAGACTACGTCTTTCAATCCTTTCTTCACCTCCAGAACTACGTGAACTTGAAGAGAAGATTGCTGCTGTTCGTGTTGACAAGGAAAAGGCTATTGAAGGCCAGGACTTTGAAGGAGCTGCCAAGCTTCGCGATGACGAGAAGAAACTTCTCTCAGAACGAGCAAAGCTAACCAAGCAGTTCCGCACCGGAAACGTTGCCGCTCACGGTGTCGTGGACGAAGGTCTTATCGCTGAAGTCTTAGCAGCTGCTACTGGTATCCCAGTATTCAAGTTGTCAGAAGAAGAATCAGCGAAGTTGGTCTTCATGGAGGCAGAACTACACAAGAGAGTTATTGGTCAGAAGGCTGCTGTTGAGTCAATCTCTAAGGCGATTAGACGCCAGCGTGCAGGCCTAAAAGACCCTAACCGCCCATCAGGTTCATTCATCTTCGCTGGCCCTACCGGTGTCGGTAAGACTGAATTGGCTAAGGCTCTTGCTGAATTCCTCTTCGATGACGAAGGTGCTTTGATCTCCCTAGACATGAGCGAGTATGCAGAAAAGCACACCGTCTCACGTCTGTTTGGAGCTCCTCCTGGATATGTTGGGTTCGATGAGGGTGGTCAGCTAACTGAGCGTGTTCGTCGTAAGCCTTTTAGCGTTGTTCTCTTCGATGAGATTGAGAAGGCTCACCCAGATATCTTCAACTCACTGTTGCAGATTCTTGAAGAAGGCCGCCTAACTGATGGTCAGGGTCGTGTTGTTGACTTTAAGAACACGATCATCATCATGACCACCAACCTAGGATCTAAAGACATCTCTAAGGGAGCCCTTGGTTTCAACCTAGAAGGTAACCAGCAGAACGACTTTGAGCGTATGGCTGCAAAGGTTAACGATGAGTTGAAGAAGCACTTCAAGCCTGAGTTCCTAAACCGCGTCGATGATGTCATTGTCTTCCCTCAGCTTTCTAAGCCGGAACTGTTGGAGATTGTTGATCTGTTCATCAAGAAGCTCAACACACGTCTTGAAGAGCGCGACATCACTTTGACATTGACCGATGCTGCAAAGGACCGCTTGATCGAACTTGGTTATGACCCAGCATTGGGTGCAAGACCACTTCGTAGAGCTGTTCAGCGAGAAATCGAAGACCAGATCTCTGAGAGCATCTTGCAGGGAGTCATCAAGAACGCGAGTGATGTTGTTGCGGATGTTGTTGCAGGTGAGTTTATATTCACCTCGAACGTGCGAGTCATTGCTAGCATTTAGCAATGCCACAAAACTCATTCAAGATTAGGCCTGCTAGGACTAGCGACATTGTCGCAATCCAGGCGATGCGTGCCCCGTTGGTCGACAGCAAAGTCTTGCTCCAGCACCAGCTGGTCTCCCTGTTTGAGCGCACCCAGGAGTTTGTAGTTGCAGAACACCAAGATGGTCGTATTCTTGCGGCTGGTGCTTTGCACGTTATGTGGGGAGATCTAGCTGAGGTTAGATCTCTAGTTGTTGATGACAGCGCACGTGGGCTTGGTTTAGGTAAAGCGATTGTTGAAGCCTTGATTGAACGTGCTTTTAGTTTGGGCATCACTCGTGTTTTCTGTTTAACTTTTGAGGTCGAGTTCTTTGTGAAGTGTGGTTTTGAAATCATTAGTGATGTTCCAGTTGACGAAGAAACCTTTGCTCAAATGGTTGAATCCGCTGATGACGGTATCGCCGAGTTCCTTGATTTAGCCAGAGTTAAAGAGAACACACTTGGCAACACACGAATGCTCCGAACTCTTTAGTAGTGCTGGCAAAATAAATACATGCCTCAAAATTACGGACCAAGACCCAGCATTATCTGGACTAGACGCGCACTCGTATTGCTGGTTTTAGGTGGGCTTATCTGGGGAGTAGTGGCGGCAGTTAGCGCAGGCATTAGTTTTGTCGCTGGAGTGTTTAACCCAAGCAGCAGCCCGGTCTTAGTTGCCGGCGGAGATTGCCAACCACAACAAATAAAAGTTGAAGCATATGTTGGCACGGCAGATAAAACTAGACAGCTAGCCTTCAACGCTGGCGATCAACCATATTTCTGGTTCACCATAACAAACACAGCATCAGTTGAGTGCAATTTCAATGTTGGAACCAGTGGAACCTTCTACAAGATCACCAGCGGTAGCGATAACATCTGGTCATCTCAGGACTGCAACTTAGCTACCGAGCGAACTGACACCATCATGTCGCTCAAACCCAATAGCCCCGTTACCTCAGGGGCTGACTACTGGGAACGTGTTCGGTCAAGTGACCAGGGCTGCTCCTCAGCCGATGGATTGCCAGAAGTATCAGCTGGCGGAGCGAGTTATGTGCTTAAGGCTGAGGTAAATGGCGTAATCAGTGAAAATAGCCAACAGTTTGTGCTCAACTAGAGATATGCAAGATACAACAGTCGCAATCCTTGGTTCAGGTTCTATGGGAACTGCCATTCTCTCCGGGATGGTGCGCCATGGCATCAAAAAAGAGAACATCAAAGTCACCACTCGCAAAGTTGAATCCGCTGAGGCTCTGGCTAAGAAATTTGGTGTGACTGCATACGCAACTAGTTATCAGCCGAATTCGAACTCTTTAGCCGTTGAAGGTGCCCAGATAATTCTGCTGGCAATAAAGCCAGCAAACGTAATTGAAGTTTTAGAGCAGATCAAAACTGTTATCTCCAAAGACGCAATAGTTATTTCTGTCGCTGCTGGTGTTACCACCGCAACGATCGAAAGCTACCTTCCTGAATCGGTTTCTGTAATTAGGGCAATGCCCAATACCCCAGCTCTAATCCAGCAGGGCCTAACCGGCATCTCTGTTGGTAGTCGAGCCAGCGCTGAGCAGCTAGCTGTTGCTGTCGCTTTGTTTGACGCAGTTGGTAAGACTGTTGTTCTTCCAGAAGATCAGATAGATGCACTATCAACAATTTCAGGATCTGGTCCTGCTTACGTTTTCTACTTCATGGAAGAATTCATCAGTACAGCAAAGGCGATGGGTTTTAGCCAAGAAGATGCGTATTTACTTGTAACTCAAACTTTCTTAGGTGCCAGTGAACTAATTGCTCAAACTCAAGGAGATCCTGCTGAGTTGAGAAGAGCGGTTACCAGCCCTAACGGGACAACAATGAAAGCAGTTGCTGTCCTTGAAGAAGGCAAGCTGCATGAACTCCTCCTAAGAGCAACAACCGCAGCTCTAGCCAGAGCTAAAGAAATATCTCAGGAGCAAAAATGACCGATGTATTCCAGGCTCTAGCCGCCCCACAGTCAAGAAGAATCATTGAAGCGCTGGCTGCTAATCCACTAACTAAAGCTGCACTCATCAAAGAGACAAAGTTGACGGAAGCATCAATTGCTAAGCATGTAACTGTTTTGGTAGAAGCCAAGCTCGTCAAAGTTGAGAAAAAAGGCAGGACTGAAACCTATTCACTCAACCGCACCGGCTTTACAGAAGCCGCTAAGTGGTTTGGCAAAGTGGGTTCTGCAAATCTAGGTGCTAGAGCAGATGACTTGGCAGAGACTCTTGGTGAGTTGGGCACTAGCCTCAAAGCATGGCTAGAGAAGAAGCTAGACACCAAGATTGAGTTCAACATCGATGCAGAAGAAGCTGGCAAAGAATTAGGCAAGAAGTTATCTGATGCTAAACAGAGTGCGAAGAAAGCTGCAAAGAAGGCTAAGGCAAAAGTGGCTACTAAGACTAAGAAGTCTTAGCGTCAATCTCTGCGATTAGTTTTTCCACGTGCTGACGAATCTTGTCACGGATAGGTCTAACTGCCTCGATCCCCTGACCTGCAGGATCATCTAGAACCCAGTCCAGGTATGTTTTGCCTGGGAAGTATGGGCAGGCATCGCCACAACCCATTGTGATTACGTAATCGCTAGCAATAACAGCCTCATCAGAAAGAACCTTTGGTTCTTGATTAGAGATGTCAATGCCCTCTTCGTTCATGGCTTCAATCGCAACAGAGTTGATCTCTGATTTAGGTTGAGTACCGGCTGAGCGAATTTCAATTCGGTCGCCAGCTAGATGCCGCAGATAACCGGCAGCCATCTGAGATCTGCCGGCATTGTGGACACATACAAAAAGAACGCTTGCTTTCATAGTCATGTTTTCAGGCTAATGCAAAAGGTGCCCCAGGTTCGACCCGGAGCACCTTTTCCAAAGTGAACTATTTCTTCTTTTTAGACTTCTTTACTTTGTCGTCTAGAAGGAGGATGTATAGCAGTGCTAGCAGTGCACCAGCAAACTCTGCCAAGATAATGCCCAGGTTTCCTTGGGTGAAGCCATCACGAAGCATCAGTGCAAAGGTGACGGCAGGGTTAGCCTGAGCGCCTGTCAAAGTGAAGGTGCTAGCTGCCAATACCCAGAGACCAACAGCAAATGGAATTAGCTGTGCTCGCTTGGTTGATGCCAGACGGTGAATGATTATTACAAGAACTGTGGTTGAGAGTAGCTCGCCAATGAATACCGCGTTAGCTGAGACGCCTGCCGGAGCTGTAATGGCTTTAACGTCTGTGCCACTGAGTGCAAAGCCTAGGTAAAGACCTAGAGCTGCACCAGATAGTTGTGCGATCCAATATGAAACCAAAGTTGGTAAGTTAATTTCTTTTCTAGCGAAGAAGAAAAGAGAAACTGCAGGGTTTAGGTGTCCACCGGAGACTCCAGAGGTGATGATAATCATCACTGCAAGGGTGGAAGCCAAAGCTAGGTTGTGAAATGTCGGGTTGAAGTTAGCCGCCACAATCGAGGTGACGAAGATCATCACACCCATGGCTTCTGAGATGGACTTGCGGACTAGGTTGTTGATTTTCATTTCTTTCCTTTCGATGGGTATTCAGTCAAATCGATGATGGCTTCATTTCTTCTTAGAAAGCCTGGCTTCCAAGGTGGATCAAAACGAGCGTAGTATGGGTCGCCAGCAGGCTTTAGTTTTGCAGCCTTTAGAGCTTGGATAAGTTGATCACCATAAGTCTTGAAATGTTCATAGTTTGCTAGCCCTCTAAAACGGATTGCGGCTGCATAGTGTTCATTGACTTCAACTGTGCTTACCTTGGCATCTAGTGGCAAAGGCAGATCTTTTAGCTTTACACCTTCTGGAAGCACGAAACTAACGGTGTGTAATTCATCTGCTGGAGCATGAAGGACCGGTGCAGTCATGGCGAACTTCTCGCTGGAGGTATTTCTACCGGAGATGTAATTAACCAGTGGGCTAAAGGCTCGATTAGCAGCTGAGTTGAATTCACCTTTGATTACTACCTGAACCAAGACATGTTTCGGGTAAAGCCTAACTTCGAAGCCAGGCTCATTGGCAACTAGTTTGAACGGCAGTTGTTCGGTCATCGAGGTTGAGTTTATGGCCGAAAAGGACTATCTAAGGGGAGGTTGAGAGCGGGGATTTGAAGCTGGTGGGTTCGGCTAGAATAAAACGAACCGTTCACGCAAGTGGTACGGATGTGTTTACCAAATTAAAAGAGGTCTTTGTGGGATCAGTTGTTAAGAAGCGCCGTAAGCGTATGTCTAAGAAGAAGCACCGTAAGTTGCTTCGTAAGACTCGCCACCAACGTCGCAATAAGAAGTAGTTCTAAATAGAGAACCCCGTTTGAGATAACTCAGACGGGGTTTTTGTTTAACAGGTTAATTTATCCTCGTTTACCGATTTTGATTTCATTCTTGGCATGCTTCTTAGCTGCACGAAGCTCTCTGCGCTTGAAATCATAAATCTTCCAACCAGCTGCTTTAGCGTAAATCTTGAGCAACTTGTCTGGGTTCACTGCAACTGCGTGACCGACTGTGGTCAGCATTGGTAGGTCATTGTGTGAATCTGAATATGCAAAAGATTTTCTCAAACTAAAACCACGGTCTTTCGCAAGCTTCTTGATAGCTTTTGCTTTCTCTTTACCGTGCAGTGGCTTACCAATAATTTCACCGGTCAGAATTCCATCAACTTGACCAAGTCTTGTTCCAAGTGCACCGGTTAGGCCCAACTGCTTAGCAATTTCTTCACCCATCTCCTGAGGAGCTGCGGTGATCAGCCAAACTTCTCTACCTGCTTCAATGTGCTGTTTAGCGAGCTTTGCTGTTTCTGGCCAGATTCTCTGCTTAATCTCTTGCTTGTAAACGACAGATACTAGTTCAATCATCTGGTCGTAACTTCTACCTTTAACAAGTTCTAGTGCTCTGTCTTTGATGGCAGAGAGCATGTGTTCTGTTTCACCTTTAGTGAGGAACATAATCTGACCCCAAGCGAACGCAATGAAGTCCTTCCTTGGGAAGAACTTGCGTCGATACGCTTCTTTGCCGAACTGGTAACTAGTTGATCCACGAACAAGAGTGTTGTCGACATCAAAGAAAGCAGCTGCGGGCTTTTTAGGGGATTTAGCCACGAGATAAGTTTAGGTTGCTAACTGGAATAATCTGGACGTATGACCACAACGATTGACCTCACCTTGATAGGTAAGTCTGGCTGTCACCTCTGTGATGAAGCCAGGGTGACCGTCAACGCTGTTGTTGGGGCCTTTAGAGCCGAATACACCGGAGTCGCCAGACACATTCAAGTGAACCTTGTCGAACACGACATCTTGGTTGATGAAGAGCTCTGGAACAAATACTCAGAGGAAGTTCCAGTACTTCTAATCAACGGAAAGATTCACAACTACTGGCGAATCGATCCAGTAAGACTCAGAGGGGCTCTGGACGAATTCGTTAGGTAGCTGCAAGCTCAATTTGAGACATTGTCAGAGGTGCTTTCTATATTTACGAACAACTAGAGAGAGGTTACTCATGATAAAGAAACTTTCGGAAATCACTAATGGCGACATTCTTCTGATTCCAAAGGAATTCGAATTGTCAGTCAAGAAAGTACTGTTGTCCTTTGACGCCGAGACCCAAACTTTGACAATCCGTCCAGCACCCTCAAGACAGATGGTTCGACTTTCCAGAAGAGCAGAGAAAATTCCTAATGATTGGGAAAACCACGTCTCTCCACTCACAAAGAAGGAACGGCGAGAAATCAAGAAGTATTTAACTAAGAGTGGTACTAAAGCGTAGTCAGAGCCTGTTTTCAAAACACCCAAATAAATTGTTGCATTATTACTACATAGTAATTATGCTACATACATGGGACGTAAACCTAAAGCAGATGAAGAGCTCGTATTCAACCGGCTCGAAGCACTAAGGTCTAAGGCTGGAATCACCAGGCAGCAGTTAGCTGATGCCGTTGATGTCCACTATCAGACCATCGGCTATATCGAAAGAAACGAATACAGCCCGAGCCTTGTGCTCGCATTGCGCATAGCCAAAGCGCTAAACAAAAAAGTAGAACAGATCTTTAGCTTGGAGGAGAACTAATGGCTAGCAAGAACATTAAGGATTCGGGTAAATCCTCAGAGTCAAAATTGGAAAAAGCCGCTGAAAGATTAGAGAAGTCTTTCGACGCTAAGTCTGAAAAGTTAGAGAAATACTTTGACTCCAAATCAGAAAGGTTAGAGAAGTCTCTCGAATCTAGAGCGGAAAGGCTAGAGAAACTCTTCGATGTCAAATCTGATGGGTTCAGGAGAGCAGTGATCAACTGGTTACGTACCAGCCAATTCTTTGATGGGATGGTCAATACCCCTGCTCGAATCCTCATCAGCACAATGAGCTTCCTGGCTCTATATGTTTGGGGTTTCATTGTCTTTGAATCTGAAGAGAATTTCATTCCCTGGCTAATCACATTGCTCGTATTGCTTGGCATGCAGGCAGCTTCAGTTCGCTTCGTATTCAACGCAGGCGGCGTTGCTGACGAATTCCAACTAACCAGAAGAGATGCTGCCTACCGTAAGGCTTACCGAGCTCTAAGGCTGATTCCAGCATTATTTGCTGTAGTGATTGTTGTATTAATGGCAATCAGCAGATCGGATGCCAGATACTGGTGGAGTGTTCTCTCCTACGGTTTGGATGACCATCGCAGCTTCACTATCGTAGTCTTCGCTATGGCAGTCGTCTCATTCCAGAAGTACTTCTCCTATGGAATGAAAGGTGAACCTTTTACCTTTAGAGAAAAGAATAAAATCAAGGACTAATCCAGGTTCTGGTCAGCCCAAATCTCTATGGCTGATTTGATGTATTTAGCTAGGCCCGGCTCGAACGACTCGTAGGTTGCTTCGAAAGCCGGGTCTAGTACATATGTCAGGGCTAATGATTTGTATGCCTGCTTGTTCGGTGTCCAGAACTGCTTTACGAATGCGTAGTGATCTGCAACTAGTTTCTGAACATCGACGTCACTAAAGAGTGCGCCTTTGCGCTTCTGATCAGCTATCGCTTCGGCGATGGCATCATGCTGGGCTTTATAGGAGGCCTGTTGTTCTTCTGTATACGAGGCATTAACACCTTGTATTTGGGAAGACCGTTCAAACATGGATTATGGCTCTAGGCGGTTAGGTCCACGGAATAGGTAACCAACTTCACGAATGTTTGTTTCGTGTAGCAAGAGCATGACAACTCTTAGAAGACCCATACCGAAACCACCGTGCGGTGGAGCACCAAACTTGAAGAAGTCCATGTATGACTGAAGACCTGCAGGATCTAGTCCCTTTGATTTAGCTTGCTCAATTAGAACCTCTAGACGGTGTTCACGTTGAGCACCGGTAGTGATCTCTGTTCCACGCCAGATAAGGTCATAGCTGTTAGTTAGAGCATCGTTGTCAGCATGTCTCATGTGATAGAACGGTCTAACAGTTGATGGGTAGTCGGTGAGGAAGACGAACTCGTGGTTTAGTGTTTCTGCAACGTGAGCCGCAATCTGTCTTTCACCTTCTGGGTCCATATCTCCACCACGAGTAATCTCGTGACCACGCTTAGCAACGATTTCAATTGCTTCGGCAAGAGGAATTCTTGGGAATGGAGTAGTTGGAACTACAACATCAATATCGTAGAGACGCTTGATCTCATCACCATGCTTTTCCTTGACGGCAGATAATGCTGCAACCATAAGGTCTTCCTGCATCTTCATGATGTCTTCATGTGAGTCGATGTATGAGACTTCCATGTCAACTGAGGTGAACTCTGTTGCGTGACGAGAAGTGAAAGAAGGGTCTGCTCTAAACACTGGGCCAATTTCAAAGATGCGACCAAAGCCAGCCATCATCGCCATCTGCTTATAGAACTGAGGAGACTGAGCTAGGTATGCAACTGTCTCGAAGTATTCCATCTTGAATAGTTCTGCATGAGATTCAGAAGGGGAAGACATTAGCTTTGGTGAGTGAATCTCAATGAAGCCGTTGTTCACCCAGTATGTTCGCCAGGCATGCTCAATTGTGGTTTGGATTCTGAAGGCTAGGTTCATCTCTGGACGACGTAGGTCGATGTATCTCCAGTCAAGACGCTTATCGATACCTGAGTCTTCAGCAATAGGAGTTTCAGGGTCAGCAAGGGTAATGATCTCTAGGTCATCCAGCTGTAATTCAATACCGCCGAGCTTTACGCGCTCATCGTGGACTAGGCGGCCCTTTACCCAGACAAATGAGCCTGAGGTAAGGGTAGACACTGAGTCAGCTAGGGCATCAACTTCAGCAGGTCTTGGGTAGGTAACCTGAACGGAACCTGTCTCATCCCTGAGAACGATGAACTGAATACGCTTCTGATCTCTAAGGGTCTCAACCCACCCGCCAATAAGGACTGGACCATCTTCTCTTGCTGCTAAATCTTTTACCAGGATGCGTTCGCGCATAGTGTTTTCTTTCGTCTAAATCACGCCTAAACCCCAAGTTTAGTCGGCGATAGACTTGACCCATGCCTGCCAATCGTGTTCATCTAGTTCGCCATGGTGAGGTCTATAACCCAAGCGGTGTGCTCTATGAGCAGTTACCCAACTTCCACCTTTCCGATAAGGGCAAGTTGATGGCATTGGCTGCCGCTCAGGAACTAAAGAGCCAAAAGGCGATGGTTGTAGCCATATTTAGCTCTCCTCTAGTGAGAGCCCAGGAATCAGCTCAACCATTTGAAGAACTCTTCAAACTAGAACTACAAACCGATCAAAGGCTTATTGAACCCACCAATGCTTTTAGAGGCAGAAAGATGGGAGCTAAGAACCTAGCCCTGAAGCCGCACCTCTGGTGGCACTTCAGGAACCCTGCCAGGCCTAGTTGGGGTGAACCATATGTGAGCATCGTGGCAAGAATGAATGAAGCCATGGTTGCTGCCGCCGAGTCAGTCACAGGTGGAGATGTTGTTTTAGTGACGCATCAACTTCCAATCTGGATTACCCATCTCTCCCTATCGGGAGAGAAGCTAGCCCACGATCCAAGAAAGCGTCGTTGTTCACTTTCTAGCATCACAAGCTTCGAATACTTAGACGGAAAATTCATGGAAGTGGATTACTCAGAACCAGCTAAGGGCATCAAAGCAATAGACAGCGGTGCAGTGTGAAGAAACTATTAGCAGCGGCAATCATTCTCTCTTCACTTTCTCTGGGTGCCTGCACCGAGACGCCTAGCGTGAACAACACCTACCAATCAGGCGATGGCACTGTTACAGAATTCAAGATTGCAGCCAGATCAACTGCAGTTCAATGGGCTGGAGTTGATAGTGACGGAATTCCACTATCGTCTGCAAACCTAACCGGTGCCGTCACAGTTCTAAATTTCTGGTACGCATCATGCCCACCGTGCAGAGTTGAAACTCCAGATTTAGTTTCTTTAGCAAAAGAGTTTGATGGCCAAGCGCAGTTTGTTGGTGTGAACGTCAGAGACAGTGCAGAAACAGCAAACGCATTCAAGAGAAATTTCAAAGTTAACTACCCCACTCTGATTGATGCCAACACTGGAGATGTTGTTCTGGCTTTTACGGGTGTTGTGACTCCAAGTGCAGTGCCAACAACTTTGGTGATTGATAGACAGGGAAGAGTTGCAGCAAGGATTTTGGGTCTTGCTGAGAAAGCAACACTTAGAGCGTTAATCAAATCAGTTATTGCAGAGGCGTTACCAGATTGAATTTTGAAGCAATAACTAATGGGTCACTTTTGGTGGCAACACCAATCGCATTTCTTGCTGGATTGATTTCATTCTTTAGCCCTTGTGTTCTTCCACTGCTACCTGGCTATCTAGGTTTTGTTTCAGGATCAACAAGCACAAAGTCCAGAGTCATTCTGGGCTCTGTTTTGTTCGTGCTTGGCTTCACAGTTGTCTTCGTATTACTAGGCGCAGGTTTTGGTGGTTTCGGTTCTTTCCTTCACGGAGAAACTAAGAATCTGATTATTCGTGGAGCTGGATTACTAGTAATTCTTTTTGGGATTGTGTTAGTCGGTGGTTTTGACTTTGCTCAGCGAACAATAAAGTTCAACCTAAAACCAACAGCAGGTCTCATTGGAGCACCACTTCTGGGACTAGTCTTCGGCCTAGGTTGGACCCCTTGTATTGGCCCAACACTGGGAGCAGTGCTAAACCTTGCCCTAGATTCAGGATCAGCCAATCGAGGTGCATTCCTAGCAGTTGTTTACTCTCTAGGCCTAGGTCTTCCCTTTGTAATTGCTGCTGCTGGCTTCAGTTGGGCTACTAAGTCCATCTCCTTCATCAAAAAGCACATCAGAGCAATCAATCTCTTCGGTGGCTCTCTCCTGATTGCTCTAGGGCTATTACTTGTTACTGGGCTTTGGCAGACCTTCATGGAATACATTGCGGAGGTGACTCGTGTCTTCACCCCAACCATCTGAGAAGTATGTAGTTCGTAAGGAATACAACGAACCGATTGAAGCACCAGATCTGTCTTTCAAATCTTGGTTGCGCTGGATATGGCGACAGCTCACCAGCATGCGTATTGCACTAATTCTTCTTTTGCTTCTAGCGCTAGCCGCAATTCCTGGGTCGCTATATCCACAGCGCTCTGCTGATCCAAATGGTGTTGTGCTTTACTTCAAAGCAAATCCTGCTCTTGCTCCTTGGCTAGATAACCTGCAACTCTTTGACGTTTACTCTTCATCTTGGTTCTCAAGTATCTATTTACTGCTCTTCATCTCTCTAATTGGTTGTGTAATACCTAGAGTCGGAATTCACTACAAAGCACTGATGGCTCCACCTCCTCAGGCGCCAACATCACTTTCTCGTCTACCTGCATACAAACTCCTTGCCAACTCTGAAAAGCATTACAAGCTCAGCAGAGCTGAGCAGTATTTGAAATCAAAACGTTTCAGAGTTGTGGCTGAAAAGGGATCCATCAGGGCTGAAAAGGGATACATCAGAGAAACAGGCAACCTGTTATTTCACACCTCTCTAATTGGTGTTCTAATTTCAGTTGGTCTTGGTAACGCTCTAAGCTATTCAGCTCAAAGAGTTCTAGTTGAAGGAGAGACTTTCGTAAACAACGAAGCCGGTTTTGATTCCTATACTCCAGGACTACTTTTTGATTCAAAAGATCTAACTCCCTTTAGCATCACCCTCGATAAGTTCAGCACCACCTACGATTACAAGAATCCAAACAACTACGGTAGACCGCTAGATTTCATTGCAACTGTGACCAGCAAGCTGGCTAACCAAAGTCCTGCCCAAGCAATCATTAGAGTCAACGAACCTTTGCAACTTCCAAACTCAAAGGTTTATCTCACCGGTAATGGTTATGCGCCAGTCATTGTTCTAAGAGATGCAGATGGAACTGTTTCCTTCAGCGGGCCAGTGGTCTTCTTGCCACAAGATTCGAACTTAACTTCACTGGGGGTAATCAAGAACCCTGACGCTAAACCTAAGCAGTATGGAATGCTTGCCTTCTTCTATCCGACTGTCGCAAAACTTAAAACAGGTGCACTCACGTCTAACCATCCTGAGCTAATCAACCCGTTGCTCACGATGAATGTTTATGTTGGAAACCTTGGCCTAGACAACGGAATCGCATCTAACGCATTTGACCTGCAGACGCATGGCCTCAAGCAGGTTGCTGGTGGTAAGAGTGGAGTCAAGGGAATCAAATTAGAAAAAGGACAAACAGCCAAATTGCCTCAAGGGCTTGGAACTGTTGAGTTCAAAGGCGTCAAGAGATTCGCATCTCTTGACATCACCTATAACCCAGGTGAACTGTTTGTTTTGTTCTTTGCAATCCTTACTTTCCTTGGCCTAATCATGATGTTGATTACCCCTAGGAGAAGAGTGTGGATTAGAAAGACTCCTGAAGGCATTGAAGTCGGTGCGCTGGCGAAAACTAGAGATGACTCTTTGCCTAAACTTGTTAAAGAAATCACTAAAGCAATGAAGAAAAAGGACTGATGAACAGCACTGTTGTATTGAACCCTGAACTAGCAACTCTTTCTAGAATCGTCGTTCTTGCTGCCCTCACCCTTTACTCAATTGCCTTCCTAGTTCTAGCCTGGGCACTAACCAGAAGAGCAGGAGCTAAGAAAGCCAAAGATAGTTTTGCCAACAAGTTAGAACTTGTCGGTATCTCGCTTATGACCCTCGGTGTTGTCGTTCAGGGTATTGGAGTGCTAACCAGAGGTATTGCAGCTCAAAGAGTTCCTTGGGCGAATATGTATGAATTCTCCATTACTGGTTCATTCATCGTCACAGCAATCTATTTACTTGCCCTGATCTGGCGAGACATCAGATTCATCTCCACCTTTGTTTCAGGATTTGTAGTTCTAATCATTGGTTCTGCTAACACCTTGTTCTATGTTCAGGTTGAATCGCTAATGCCAGCCCTTAAGGACTATTGGTTAGTAATCCACGTGAGCGTTGCCATTCTGGCAACAGCCTTCTTCATGATTGGTGCTGCATTAGCAGCAGCACTACTAATGAAGGAATCTAAGTTCATCAACAACTCAAAGCTTCTAGGCATAAAGCTCATTAGAAATGTTCTAAATGTCTTCCCTAAGACCGAGAAGCTAGAGAAGCAGTCTTACCAGTTCAACATCATTGGTTTTATACTCTGGACCTTTACCCTGATCGCAGGAGCAATCTGGGCAGATAAGGCTTGGCACAGGTTCTGGGGTTGGGACACCAAAGAAGTCTGGACCTTCATCATCTGGACTATCTACGCCGCCTACCTTCACGCCACAGCAACCAGAGGCTGGGACGGCAAGAGAGCAGCTTGGCTAACCCTTGTTGGCTTCACAGCCATCCTCTTTAACTTCACAATCGTGAACCTTTACTTCAAGGGATTGCACGTTTATTCGGGGTTGTAAAGCGCATTCCTTGTTTCTGTATGGCGATAGATTTGTGTAATGAGTGAAATATATAAATGCCCTGCTTGTTACAGGAAGTATGACCTTCAAAAAGGCAACCAATGTCCAGGCTGTGGCCAAACGCCTCAGCAGGCTCGAGGTGAAGAGCCATTGAGATCAAATTTAGTGGCAGATCTTTCAAGGAATGTAAAATCCCAAAGGGAACCTACATATGCTTTGCAGGATGCAGATCTCGCAGCAAGAGTTATCCCAAAACTAACTAAAATTTCTCAAAGCCCAAAGTCAAAGCGTGAGCAGATAGACATAGACAAAACTGACCCACTGGTGGCGGCTGTAAACCGAGCTACAAAAGCCGTCAGATCACTCGCTATTTTCTTCTTCCTTTCGCTAACAACTTCTCTAATTGGGATTCCTCTGATTTGGGTAGGGTTAACTAGAGAATCAACTGAATTGTTGGTTGGAGGAGTCATGGTGAGCAGCATAGGTTTCATAACTGCACTTCTGTCAGGGATACTTGAACTTCGAGATTCTAGGTTCTAACTACTTCAGCGATCTTCGAAGTCTTTCGAACCACCAATCAACTTCGCGCTTAGTGGCTTCAATATCCTCTAATCTTGTCGAATCCAAATCGACTCTGCTTATCCTTATGTCCCCATCAACCGGAATCAAAGGTGTATCAGTAACATCTTCAGCTAGTAGTGCAGCAGTTCCCAAGCCGCTCGCATACTCACTACCTAGCAGTGCTGCGAGGTGTGCACCCATGCTTATGCCGACTGATGTTTCTAGTGCGCTTGAAACAACTACTGGTAAGCCTGCGTCTTTTGTTATTGCTAGTGCGTTGTTGATTCCACCTAGTGGTGCAACTTTTAGGACGAGGATGTCTGCAGCGTTGGCTTGTGCAACTGCTAAAGGGTCACTTACTTTTCTAACAGATTCGTCTGCTGCGATCTTGATGTTGAATTCTTGAAGCTTCAGTTTTAGTTCTGCCATCTCGGCAATTGTTCTAACTGGTTGTTCGAGGTATTCCAGAGGAACGTTTTCTTGGTAGATGGTCTTGGCAATCTTTAGTGCAGTTTCGATATCCCAGTTACCGTTAGCGTCTAAGCGGATTCTGGCATCTGGGTAGTGTTCTCTAACCTGGTGGATTCGATCTAGATCGTCTTGAAGTGTTTGACTTGGTTCGGCGACTTTGATCTTTACTACTTCAAATTTGCCGAAGGGTTCTAGGGTTTTTCGGACGTCTTTGACGGCTGGGAGGGTTGCGTTGACTTTGATGGTCTTTACGTCCGTCTTAGGGATATCTCCGAAGGCCCATTCGATGGCTGCTTTTAGCCAGATACTGGCTTCTTCGTCTTCGTATTCGGTGAAGGGTGACCATTCGGCCCAGCCGTTAGGACCTTCAAATAGAAGCACTTCCCTGGTGGTTAGGCCTCTGAACTTGGTGCGCATGGGGATAGACAGAACCTTGGCTGTACCAAGGATTTGTTCTCTAATTTCTGGGGTTATCTCCACATTGTTAGTCTAGGAGTATGGCAAACAAGGTTTCTGAGCTCTTTGATGAGTCAATCTGGCAAGAAGTATCTGGTTTTGAGGGTTTGACTGACATCACCTACCACCAGCATGTTTCTTTAGGGGTAGTGCGTATTGCATTTAACCGTCCAGAAGTTAGAAATGCCTTTAGACCACAGACTGTCGATGAGCTAGCTAATGCTCTAACCCATGCTCAAGCAAATACCAAGGTTGGTGTTGTTCTACTAACTGGTAATGGTCCTTCTCCTAAAGATGGAGGTTGGGCTTTCTCTTCTGGTGGAGACCAGAAGGTTCGTGGTCGTGAAGGTTATGAGTATGGGGAAACAGGAACTTCTGCTCGCTTGCACATTCTTGAAGTTCAAAGACTAATTAGGTTTATGCCAAAGGTTGTTATTGCTCTAGTGCCTGGTTGGGCTGCTGGTGGAGGACATTCACTAAACGTTGTTGCTGATCTTTCTCTAGCCTCTAGTGAGCATGCAAGATTTAAGCAGACTGATGCAGACGTTGGTTCTTTTGATGCAGGATATGGCTCTGCTTATCTTGCTCGTCAGGTTGGCCAGAAGTTTGCTAGAGAGATCTTCTTCCTAGGGCAAGAGTATTCAGCTCAGCGTGCATACGAGATGGGTGTTGTCAACGCTGTTGTTCCACATGCAGAACTTGAAGTTGAAGGTGTTCGTTGGGCTAAGGAAATACTTTCTAAGTCACCACAGTCAATCAGAATGTTGAAGTATGCAATGAATATGATTGACGATGGTTTAGTTGGACAACAACTCTTCGCAGGTGAAGCAACACGTTTGGCTTATGGCACTGATGAAGCAGTTGAAGGTAAAGAAGCTTTCTTAGAAAAGCGTGAACCTAACTGGTCACCTTTCCCTTGGCATTTCTAAATATGACTGTAAAGGTAATTCCGGCTAATGATGTTGTTGGGGCAACAATTGCTTTGGGGAAAGCGCTTGCGGGCCATGGAACTGTATTCGTTTGTGGTCCAGAGATTGGCGGAGTCAAACCTGAAATACAAGAACTGCCAGAGGATGTAACTAACACTGCATTGATGATTGAATCTAGTGGTTCAACTGGTACTCCTAAGAGAATTCATTTAAGTAAAGAAGCGCTTCTTGCATCTGCAAAAGCAACGGAAGAATACTTTGGATCTTCAGGTCAATGGCTTCTAGCCTTACCAATCAACTACATTGCTGGTGCTCAAGTTCTAGTGCGTTCACTGGTTGCAGAAACACAACCGGTGGTAATGAACACATTGGTTTCCTTTACCGCTGAAGCTTTTGCAAGATCAGCACAACTGATGACAGCTGAACACCGCTTTACATCCCTCGTACCAACCCAGTTGAAGCGTTTAGCTGATGTTGCAGAGTTAGATGAGTTTGTGCTTCGAGCGCTGAAGTCCTTCACTGCAATTCTGGTTGGTGGTCAGGCTGTTGATCCAGGAATTGTTTCTACGCTTAGAGATAAGGGTGTGAATGTTGTGCTGAGTTATGGCATGGCTGAGACAGCAGGCGGGGTGGTCTATGACGGTAAGGCTTTATCTGGGGTTGAGGTTGAGATCCAAGATGGTTTGATTGCCATCAAGAGCCCAAGTTTGGCTAATGGTGTCGCAGATAGCAATGGTTTCTTGGTTACTCAGGACGCTGGTGAGCTTGTGGGTGGCAGCTTGAAGGTTTTGGGTAGAGCAGATCGAGTGCTTATCTCAGGGGCTCTAAAGGTGAGTTTAGATAGCGTAGAGGCTGTTGCTGGGTCTATTGGTGGAGTAGTAGAGGTAGCTGCAACAGCACTTGATTCTTCAGAGTGGGGTCAACGAGTTGGCCTTGTTTATGTTGGTTCTCCTGAGGTTGCTGACTATGTTGCAGGAGCTGTCTTTGAGCAGTTGGGTTTAGCTGCTAAACCTATTCGAGTGATTAGGGTTGATAAGTTACCAAGGTTGGTTAACGGTAAGACGGATTTGATAAGCATAAGAAGGCTTTTTGATGTTTAAGTTATGGGTTAAGGGAGCAAGGCTTCGTACTTTGCCATTAGCAGTTTCACCAATCCTGATTGGTTCTGGAACTGCAGCTCTTTGGGGAACATCGAAACCACTCTTAGCTTTACTTGCTCTTCTGGTTGCGTTGTTTCTGCAGATCGGAGTCAACTACGCCAATGACTACTCAGATGGTATTCGCGGAACAGATAAGAACAGAGTGGGGCCTGCTCGTCTTACTGGTGGTGGATTGGTTGAACCTAAGTTAGTTCGTAATGCTGCTTTTGTTTCATTTGCGCTAGCTGGTGTTGTTGGTTTGCTTATTACTTTATTGACAGGTCACTGGTGGTTCATTCTTGTTGGTTTGGTTTGCATCATTACTGCCTGGTTCTATACCGGAGGTAAGAAGCCTTACGGTTACCTAGGTTTAGGTGAAGTTATTGTTTTTATTTTCTTTGGATTGGTAGCAGTTATTGGAACTGATTACATTCAAACGAATGAGTTGAACCCGTTAGCTGTTCTCGGTGGTTGTATTGCTGGTTGCTTTGCAACAGCAGTGCTGTTGATAAATAACATCAGAGATATTGAAACAGATCGTAAGAGTGGTAAGAAGACTCTTTCAACCAGGATTGGTAAGAATTTCTCCTTGGTTCTATTTGTGCTGCTAATTTGGGCGCCATTTGCACTTGTGACACCTCTTTGGTTTTTGGCTCCAGCGGTCTTTGTTGTGAACATCTTGGTGATAGTGGTTTTGATGATCACTATCATTGCGCTAAGCGCTAAGACACCTAAGGAACTTATTCTGGCTTTGCAGCTAACTAGCTATACGAGTTTGTTATTTGCTCTTGGGCTTTGCTGGGGTCTTTTTAGTATTACTTTCTAGGGCATCTAGCTGGCTGTTCTCGAGGTCGCTTTCGCTGTCCCCTGAACCAAAGGTGTTCTGTCTCTTCTCGTAAATTTGCTTACTAATCTCATCTCTTAGCTTGCTTAGGAAGATGATGGACAAAGCGAAAGAAATCATTCCCGCTACCAAGATGGCAAAGAGGATAGGCATCAAAAGGCCGAAAATAATGGCTAAGACAGCGAACATTCCTAGACGGTAGAGGGTGTATTTGAGCCAAACGTTCTTCACTGGATAAGTCTATGTTTGTCTCTTGGCTTAGAGTTAATCCATGAACCGTATCGAACTAACCATCATTGTTGCGCTGGTTATTCTGCACATCTTCTCTACTGTCTATGCGGCTAGCGCTGATGCCAAGCAGGTTCGAGTTTTTCCTAAAGCGCTTTGGGTGCTGCTATGCCTGTTCTTGCCGCTAGCTGGCCCACTGCTATACATCACCATTGGAAGACCTATCGATGGTGATTCAGGTCAGGCAGCTAAGAGGTCAACTCCTAGAGCCCCTGATGACGATCCTGCCTTCCTAAAGGATTTAGCTGAGCGCCTAAGACGGGATAAAGACAACAAGGATGGTTGATTCTCCTGCACAGGTTTTCACTGCGCACCTGATGGCACAATTTGCAGCATGGGGAAGACCGGTTTGGTTAGCTCCTGGTGCTCGTTCACAAGCATTAGCAATCGCTTCAGCACAGTTAGCTGAAGCCGGTGAACTTGATCTATACATTCGCCTGGATGAACGTTCATTAGGCTTCTCAGCTCTTGGTGCTGCTGTCTATGGTGGTCCTCAGGTAATCATCACAACCTCTGGAACTGCGGTTGCAAATCTACATCCAGCAGTTCTAGAAGCACATCACTCTGGCCTTCCGCTTATCCTGCTAACGGCAGATAGACCAGTTGAGCTCAGAGGTAAAGGTTCAAACCAAACCACTAACCAAGTCGGCATCTTCGCAGATGCGGTTACCTGTATTGATGTTGATGCTCCGATGCCTGATGAAGATTTAGCGCAGAAGGCAAAGCGATTAGTTGAAGAATCAGTCATTCAAGCATGGAGTGGAAAAGTAGTTCAACTAAATCTGCAGTTCCGTGAACCGCTTTCTGCAAATGCTCCTAATGCGGCGGAGATCCTGCAGACATTGGATATTCCAGCAACTGATGAAACCGTTTCTGTTTCAGAAGTAACAGCGGTATCAATTGATTTGAGTATTCCAACAGTTATTGTTGCGGGCGCGAACAGTTCAGCGTTTGAGGAAGAGATTGCTGGTCTTGGCGTTCCTGTTTTTGCTGAACCAACTTCTGGAGTTAGGCATCTAGAGAGTTCAGTGTTAGGTTATCGATTTGTTCTTGATAGCAATCAGGAATTGGTTGGCAAAATCAAACAGGTTGTTGTTTATGGTAAACCGACACTTTCTAGATCTGTGATTGGTTTGTTGCGTAGAAGCGATGTTCAAGTCATTGTTAGAGCTAGCCAAATGGGTGAATTTGCTATTGGAACAAATGTTACTCAGGTCGATGTTCCAGTCACTGGCTCAGGACCGGATTGGGTAAGCCAGTGGCAAAAAGTAGCTGTCGGGCTAACACCTGATGCCAGCGGTGAATTAGATCGCAGGGCCATTGTTGAAACCATTTGGAATTCAGGAAAAGAAATTGTTTTAGGTGCGTCACAACTTATTCGAGAAGCTGACTTCTTTGCTCCTGGTAACAGGGTCAGTGCCTGGGCTAACCGAGGGCTATCTGGAATTGACGGCACCATCGCAACAGCTACCGGTATCGCCATCCAAACTGGTAAGCCAGTTAGGGCTCTGCTGGGTGATCTAACTTTCTTCCACGATGCATCATCGCTAGTGATTGACCCTGCTGATGGCGATTTAGATTTGCAAGTAATTGTCGTAAACGACAACGGCGGCAAGATCTTTAGCAAGCTGGAGGTTGCTCAAACCGTAAGCAGTGAAATCTTTACTCGGGTATTCGCTACCCCGCAAACTGGGAGCATTGAAGGCTTAGCCAGGGCCTATGGCTGGGAGTATTTATTGGTCAGTGATGTAGCAACTTTGCAGGCTGCTCTGCAGAGAACAGAGCGCTTAGTGATTGAGATAAGGCTTAGTTAGCTAAGCGCTTCAAGGATTGGTTTGAACTTCAAGTTTGTTTCAGCAAGTTCAGCTTCAGCTTCTGATTCAGCCACAATTCCGCAACCAGCGAAGGCTCTAATCTGGTTTTCATTTTTTTCGACCTGAGCTCCACGAAGGGCTATTGCCCAAACCCCATCACCATCGGCACCTATCCAGCCAACCGGTCCTGCGTAACGACCGCGATCTAGGTTTTCAAGTTCAGCAATTAATTGTTGAGCTTTGATTCTTGGTGTTCCTGCGACAGCAGCTGATGGGTGCAGAGCATTAACTACCTGCAGAGAAGTACTGTCTGCTTTTAGTACTGCATGAATATCACTTGCTAGATGCCAAAGGTTTGGAAGGGCAAGGCTGAATGGTTTCTCGTCGGCATCAATTTCTGATGCGAGAACCGCTAGTTCTGAAACCAGAGAGTCAACAGCAAATTTATGTTCTTCTAGATTCTTGTGAGAAGAGGCAAGAGCAGAACCAATGGCCTCATCAACACCCGGATCTGTGCCACGCCCCGCTGTGCCAGCAAGAACCCTTGCCGAAACTTGAGAATGTGAAACCTTCACTAATAACTCTGGGCTGGCACCGAAGAGTCCATCGACTGAGTATGTGAAACAGGTATCAAACTTTATTGCTAGTTTCTGTAATGCAATTGAGTAATCAAAGCCGCTAGGTAAATCACTAACCAGATCTCTGGCTAGCACTACTTTCTCTATGTTGTGAGAAACAATTTCTTTCAGAGCCAGCACAATATTTTCCTTAAATTGATCAGGGCCAATTTTTCCTGACTCAAAACGCAATGGGCTCTGTTCCTTAGCCTTGCTCTGGATTAGTTCTAAAGCATTCTCTTCAGTTGTGTTCACAATAGTTAGCCATAGGGCTGACCCACTAAAACCGATAACCACCTTAGGGACTATTAGGACGCTTTTTGTGGCACTAGATTCTGCAAAGGCAACGGCTCCAAAGGCAATTAGTCCTGATCCAGGACTTCCTACAGAATCTTGAATTTCAGCATTCTGAACAACTTTTTGCCATTCGCTGTTTAGCTCATTTATTCGGTTAGCACCTGTTGCTTCGATTCTGGCTGCTTCACCAAATCCGATCAAGCCCTGTCCTTGATTGATAAATACAGAGCTTGACGCGTTGATCAGGCTAATGAAGGTGGTCGCCCCAAGTTCCTCTAGCGAGCAGGGGCGGCTAAAGACCTTAAGTGCTGGGGTTGCTAAGGAATTCAAGGGAATCTGCTTCGGCTGAGTGTTATCTGTGAAAGGACCTAATCAGTCTATTTGGCTGATTGGGGAGGGGATATTCTTGAGTTAAGTCCCTGAAATTCTAAGGCAAGAGAGGAAAGCCCAAGTGCGTAAACCGCTATACATCGGTACCACCGTTCTCTTCCTCGCAATCTTGACCTTCCCGCAATCTGCCTTTGCTGATGACCAATCTGATGATGATTCAGGTTGGGAGCATATTTTCGATCCGAATCATGACTCGCAGTCTAACCAGGCTCCAAAACCAGAAGATAACCCAGATCACAAACACAAAAAGCTTGAAGATCAGTATGGCGATGTCGATCACGTTGGGGTTCCAAGGATTGCTATTAGGCCAGGGGTGAATCCAGATCCCGGTGCATTTGAAATGCCGGTGATTCCAGAGAACCTTTCTCCAACTTCTAAGGTGACTTCTCTTGGGGAAGTTGAAGATAACTCTGCGGCGGGTAAGCAGGAAGAAGTCCAGGAGTATGTTTCCAGTCAGTTGGGAATAACCTTCATCACTGCTAACGAGAAGCAAGCCCTAACCGCTAGCAACCTAAATCCTTCTGGGGCTGCCCCTATTCAAATCAGAGACCTGGTTCTAACGAAAAAAACACCAGCCGATGAGTTCCTTGATGGGGCGATAGTCTTTGGCGCAGGTCTTGGAGCTTTGGCCCTTGCCCTTCTCGGGATGACAGGTGTTAGCGCTCTAAAGCTTCGCCGCGAGGCTAAAGAACTCTAAGAACAGAGCGCTGCCCAGTCAAGATTAGACTTGACAGGTGAGTAAAGCGGATTTGGCTAAAAAGCCAGCAGAAGTCGCGGCCATGTTTGATTCGGTAGCCGAAAACTATGACCGCACTAACGACCTGCTCTCCCTAGGGCAAGACCGCATTTGGCGCAAGCGAGTTCTAAAAGCCGTTAACCCACAAGCAGGTCAAACCGTCCTTGATCTTGCTGCCGGGACAGGTTCTTCCTCTGTTGTTTTTGCAAAGCCTGGAGTTAAGGTAATTGCCAGTGACTTTAGTGAAGGCATGCTTGCCGTAGGTCGTAAAAGACACCCAGAGCTAGAATTTGTTTTCGCTGATGCAACTGCATTACCTTTCAAAGCGGAATCGGTTGATGCAGTAACAATAAGTTTTGGGTTAAGAAATGTTGTTGACCCAAAGAAGGCACTGATGGAAATGCTTAGAGTGCTAAAGCCAAATGGCGTTGTTGTGATCTGTGAATTTTCTCATCTGAACACACCTGTTATTGGTGCGCTTTACCGCTTTTATCTGAAAAGCATCTTGCCAACTTTGTCGAAGCTGGTAACCAGAAACAAAGGTGCCTATAACTATTTAGCAGAATCAATTGCCGCTTGGCCAAAACAAGAAGTATTAGTTGATTGGTTAACTGAGGCTGGTTTTAGTCAGGCTAAATACAAGAACCTTTCTTTAGGAATCGTAGCTATTCACACAGCTCAGAAGGCGGCCAAGTGAGCAAGATTCAGCTACCACCACAACTACGCAAGGTAGTTGATAAAAACCTCATCAAGTCGATTCAGGCAGGTCTTGAGAATGTTGAAACTGCTTTATTGGAAGCAGTCACACACACTGACCCGGTAGCGAATGTCACCAGTAGACATTTGCTAGAAGCCGGTGGAAAAAGACTTAGACCAGTTCTAGTTTTGCTTGGCGCATCGCTTGGAGATGCGACAAAGGAAGAAGTGATCAAAGCGGCAGTTGTTGTTGAGCTAACCCATCTAGCAACTTTGTATCACGATGATGTCATGGATAGAGCACCTCTTAGACGAGGTGTTCCAACAGCACATGAGGTTTGGGGAAACAGCGTTGCGATTCTCACCGGTGACTTGCTGTTTGCTAGGGCATCACAGATTGTTAGTCGCTTAGGCGGCAAGGCGCTTAGCTTGCAAGCGGATACTTTTGAAAGATTGTGTCTAGGCCAATTGCATGAAACCCTGGGGCCTCAGAACAACGAAGATCCAATTGAGCACTACCTGCAGGTGCTGGCAGATAAAACCGGTTCCCTCATCGCAGCTAGTGCTGAACTGGGAGTTGTCTATGGTGGAGCGCCTGATGAATATCGTGAGCCATTGCGTGTCTATGGTGAAAAAGTAGGGGTGGCTTTCCAGTTGATCGATGATGTCATTGACATTCTCTCTGAAGAATCAGGTAAGACTCCTGGAACAGATCTTCGCGCAGGGGTGCCTACGTTGCCAACTCTTTTACTAAGGGCTCAGGCCGCTACTGACCCTAAGGCTTTAGAACTAGTTGAGATAATTGATGCTGGGCTTGAGGATGATGCGCAGTTAGCTAAAGCGGTTGCGCTGCTGAGAGTGCATCCAGCTCTAGAACAGGCTTATCAATCAGCTAAGTCATGGGCAGATGATGCAGTTCTAGCTCTAGCCCCTTTGCCAGATTCACCAGTTAAAGATGCCTTACGTGTTTTTGCTGAAGCAGTTGTTGAACGACAGAAATAAGGAATAACTAGATTGACCAAAATGCGTCTAGCCATAGTTGGTGCCGGCCCAGCCGGTATCTATGCTGCTGACTTAATCATCAAAGCCGAACGAGACTTCGAAGTCAGTATCGACCTATTCGATTTGCTACCTGCACCATACGGGCTGGTTAGATACGGTGTTGCTCCTGATCACCCAAGAATCAAAGGCATCATCAAAGCTCTCTATGAAGTTTTAGATAGAGGTGATATTAGGTTCTTCGGCAATGTCCAATATGGAAAAGACATCACTCTTGCCGAACTAAAAGATCACTACAACGCAGTGATCTTTGCAACCGGTGCAATCAAAGATGCAGATCTAAATATTCCTGGAGTCAACCTTGACGGCAGTTACGGTGCAGCTGATTTTGTTAACTGGTATGACGCTCATCCTGATGTTGCTAGAACTTGGCCACTGAATGCTAAAGAAGTTGCTGTCATCGGAAACGGAAACGTTGCTCTTGATGTTGCTCGAATTTTGGCTAAACATCCTGCAGATCTACTCACTACTGATATTCCTGACAATGTTTACCAAGGACTACTTTCTTCACCTGTTACTGATGTTCACGTCTTTGGAAGAAGAGGGCCAGCCCAGGTTAAGTTCACTCCACTGGAGCTTCGCGAAGCTTGTGCTATCGAAGGAGTCGACACCATCGTTTACGATGAGGACTTCCAATACGATGCAGGTTCTCAAGATGCGATTGATTCAAATAACCAGACTCGCGTTATGGTCTCAACACTTGAAGGCATCAGGGGTAAAGAACTTAGTGGTGCGACCAAGCGTCTCCACCTGCATTTCTTTTCATCTCCTGCTGAGATTCTAGGAATAGACGGCAAAGTAAGCGGGTTCAGAATTGAGAGAACTCAGCTTGATGGGCATGGAGGCGTTACCCCGACTGGTGAGTTTAGAGAGTATCCGGTTCAGGCTGTCTATCGAGCCGTTGGCTATTTCGGAAGTGAATTAGTCGAGATTCCTTTTGATGAGAAGTATGGGGTAATTAGCAATAAAGCTGGAAGAGTAATCGACTCAGCAGGTAACAATGTTGCAGGTATCTATGCCACCGGTTGGATCAAGCGTGGACCAGTTGGTCTAATTGGTCACACAAAGAGTGATGCCATGGAAACTGTTGCCTGTGTCATTGGAGATAAAAGCACCTGGTGGCAGCCAACTCATCCCGATGAGCAGGCAGTGATTGATTTGCTAAAGGGTAAGAATGTTCGGTTCCTTGGGTGGCCAGAATGGCTCAAGGTGGATTCCACAGAGCGCCAGCTAGGTGAACAGCAGGGACGCGAGCGTATCAAGCTTGTCGATCGTGAAGATTTCCTAAGCGCTGCTTTCGAAGACAACTAGATGGACCAAGCACTCAGGTCTAAGCGAGCACAGTTTGCTCTAATGGTGATGTTCTTTACCCAAGGAGTTGCTTCGCTATCTTGGATGCCTAGAATCCCCGAGTTCATAAATAACCTGCAGGTTAGTAATGAAATATGGGGTTCCATCATTGGCTTTGGTGGTGCAGGAGCCATTCTTCCTTTGGTCTTTACCAACAAGTTAGTTTTACGTTTTGGAACAACTCCGATCATTAAGTATTCAGCGATAGCAATCGCAATTATTGTTTCGGTATTACCGCTGGCAACTCACTGGTGGGTATTCCTAATGTTGCATTTCACTATGTCCATTGCTTTTAGCACTTTCAATATCGCTCTAAACTCCCAGGCAGTAGCCTTTCAAAAACGTCAGGGCAAAGTATTACTCGGAAGCTTTCATGGGGCTTGGAGTATTGGAGCTGCCACATCGGCAGCTATTTCAGCAGCCATCGCTTCCTACACACCGCTACTAGTCCACACCCTTTCCCTAGGAGTGATCTGTCTAGGTTTATTCCTTTGGTCTTCTTCCAACATGCTTACCCCTCAAGAAGATAACCATGCACAAGAAAGAGATAGCGGAAGTAAAGTCTCTTGGTTCAAAACACCTAAATATTTGTGGCTGCTATCCATAGGAGCATTTGCAGGAATGTGGCCAGAACTGGTCATCATGGATTGGTCTTCTGTTTACGGTAAGAAGGTTTTGCTACTTGATGCTGGTAGTGCTGCTCTTCCATACACCTGTTTCATCGTCGCAATGATCTTTGGCAGATTCTCAATCGTAAAACTAACTGAGAAATATCAGATTGCTAGAATTTCACAAATTGGTGGAGCCTTTGGTTCTATCGCCTTAGCTCTGGCTATCTATACTTCTGCAAACCTGGCTTCATCAAATCAACCGCTTGCGCTATTACTGCTCTGCTTATTCTTTGCTATTGCGGGTTACGGAATCTCTTCAATGGTGCCTGGCTTTTATAGTGCTACTGGGCACATTGAAGGCTTATCAACAGCACAGGCGCTTTCAAGAATGGCGCTCTTTAACTACACAATCATCATCTTTGCCAAGATGCTTATGGGCTCACTAATTGATAACGCAAGCCTGCCGTTGGCGATGATTTTCCCAATCACCATGTTTGCTTTTGCCAGCGTTATCAGCGGGTTTGTAGCTTCAAGGAATAAGAAGGTTGCCAGAGCTGACACGCTGGCGTATCCACCAACTTCTCCGATAACAGAGATAGACGTTCCCTAACGGTAGTTGATGAACTGAACGTCTATATCTAAATCGCTTGAGCGAAGTAGTGACATGACTTCTTGGAGATCATCGCGGCTCTTGCTAGAAACTCTAAGTTCATCACCCTGGATATTGGCCTTTACAGACTTAGGTCCTTGCTCACGAATGATTGCAGAGATTTTTTTAGCTTCCTTCTGTTCGATGCCCTCTTTGAGAGTCGATTCAATGCGGTATTCCTTACCTGAAGGAAAAGGCTCACCTGAATCTAGAGACTTTAGTGAAATGCCACGTTTGATGAGCTTGCTCTGGAAAACATCAAGAACAGCTTTAACTCTTTCTTCGCTGTTTGCCTTCATCAGGATCTTTTCGCCTGAGAATTCAATTGATGCGCCTACGCCTTTGAAGTCGTAGCGCTGTTCAATCTCTTTTTCAGCTTGATTGAGCGCGTTAGCTGCTTCTTGCTTGTCTACTTTAGAGACGATGTCGAATGAGGAATCTGCCATGTTTTGAATTCTAATCGTACAAGTTAGGAAACTAGGCGAGCGGTGCTGCTTCTAACAATAAGTTCAACAGGCCACTCAACCTGATCTTCCACCTCGTGGTCTGGGTCATCAAGAAGTTGAAGCATTGTCTTAACAAGTAGTCCTGCTTGACCTTGAACATTTTGATTGATGGTTGTAATCCCAAAGAAGTCAGCCAACTCGTGATTATCGACACCAACGATGGATAGATCATTAGGAATAGAAAGCCCCATGTCTTTAGCCGCTAACATTGCACCAACCGCCAGCTCATCAGAAGAAGCAAAGATTGCTGTTGGGGCGTTATGAGGGTCCCCTAGCAATTGCTTTGCAGCTGAGTAACCTTCACTAATTGCATATTTTGAAACCGATTTATACCAAGCATCTCTTGCAGTGATACCAGCATTTTTTAGAGCCACTGCATAGCCTTCGCGACGTTCATTAAAGACATCGAAAAACTTTTCATCACTTACTGATGACCCAATCATGGCAATCTTGGTGTGACCCATTGCAATCAGATGTTCAGTTGCCAACTTACCTGCAGCAGTGTCGTCAATTCTGATGCACTTAGCTCCAGCAATAGGGCCTCCGATAGCAACAATAGGTTTATTAACCTTTGCTAGCGATTCAATTTCTTGATCACTCATACGAACAGAAATACACATAACTGCATCAACTCGTTTACGAGGGAGAGACCTCGTGAAGATTGATTTCCGGTGATCATCACCGCTGGAGAGGTTATACAGAGTCACGTCATAACCAGCTTTAACCAGTTCACGGTCAACTGTTTCTAGCGCAGTCGAGAAGAACCAACGGTCAACATAAGGAACTACAACACCAATGGTCTTAGTCCGGCCAGTGACCAGGGTGTATGCAGAAGCTGAAGGAACATAGCCAAGTCTTTCCGCAACCTCTTCCACCAAAGCCTTGGTAGAAGCAGAGATATAGTCCTTACCGCTAAGTGCTCTAGAGACTGTTGCTGTTGAGACGCCAGCCTCTCTCGCAACATCAACAATTCCAGCCACAAGTCCTCTATCTGTAAAAGTATGGAAATCTCTATGTAATCTACTGCCTCAGATGTAATCAGTTACAGTCATTTGCACAATCGCAACCCGATTGTTGCGGAAGGCTAATTGGCGCAGGTGCCCTAGGTTCAGGTATTCTTTACAAGCACCCGTCCGGCTGATTACAGGCGGCCGGGAGCACTGGCTAGTTACCCAAGCGGCCAAAGGGATCTGACTGTAAATCAGCCGGCTCAGCCTTCGGGGGTTCGAATCCCTCACTAGCCACAAAACCCAGCCCTTTCGGGCTGGGTTTTATGCTTTAACCGCTTTCTTATTACAGTTTTATCCAAACGACGTGATCGTGCTCTAGTTCACCTTCGAGCCTTAGGTCGTGTTGGGTAGTGACCAGGATTTCCCCTGCAGGGATGAATACAGGATCTCCTGAGAAATTAGCTAAAACTAGAATGCCGTTATTGATATAAGCGAGTGTGTTCTCGTTCATAAACTCTGGTGCCCAACGGAATTCACCGTTACCCATATCGAAAGCTTTACGTTCTCTTAGTAGACGCTTGTAAAGCTCAAGGGTAGAACCTGCTACTCCTTCTTGTTCGCTTCTTGCATAGCGTCGGTAGGAAGCAGGTTGAGGTAACCATGATGCACCTGTTGTTGAGAAACCGTTTGAGTCATTAGCTCCTGCTTCCCAAGGAAGTGGAACACGACAACCATCGCGGCCAACTCTTTCACCATTGGTTCTAAAGAAGGTTGGATCTTCACGATACTTCTCTTCAAGAGTTGTGTGTTCAGGAAGACCTAGTTCCTCACCCTGGTAAATGTATGCTCCGCCAGGTAGCCCTAGCATGAATGATGAAGCAGCTCTCGCTCTTCTCTGCCCCTTGGCCTCATCAGGCTGAGGATAGTTAGGACCAATGCCATCACCTTGTTTAGGAACTTGGTCGTAACCCATTCTGGTGGCATGACGAATCACATCGTGGTTTGAAAGCACCCAGGTAGAAGGTGCACCAACTGCTCCAAAAGCATTTAGCGATTCAGTAACAACATCTTGCAGTTTCTCTTTGTTCCAAGGTGTCTCAAGATATCCAAAGTTGAAGGTTTGGTGATACTCATCTGGGCGAACATATTTAGCCATACGTCCAAGTGGCAATACCCAAGCTTCACCACACATTACTCGATCGTCATATTCATCGAGAATGCTTCTGAACCTCTTGTTGATTTCGTGGACACCTTCTTGACCCCAGAATGGGTTCTCAATTTGAAGTCTCTTAATAAGTTCTTCTTGGGTTTCCTCAGTCTTCAATGCATCAGGTGAATCTTGACCAGACATAGTAGATGAAATTTTCACGACATCGGGTAATCCATCGACCTTGATCATGCCGTGGGCAACGTCAATGCGGAAACCGGCTGCTCCGCGGTCTAACCAGAAACGAAGGACTGAATCAAATTCTGATCTAACTTCTTCGTTCTGCCAATCAAAGTCAGGCTGTGATGAATCGAAGATGTGGAGATACCACTGGCCTAGAGTTCCATCAGCCTCAGTAATTCTGGTCCAAGCCTTCCCACCAAAAACTGATTCCCAGTTGTTAGGAGGTAGTTCTCCGTTTGCGCCTTTGCCATCACGGAAGATGTATCGAGCGCGCTCAGGAGAACCTGGGGCAGCTTTCAGGGCAGCTTGGAACCAAGCGTGGTCACTTGATGAGTGGTTAGGAACGAGATCAACGATGATGCGAAGGCCCAGGGTCTTGGCTTTAGCTACCAGTGCGTCAAAGTCGGCAAGGGTTCCAAATCTAGGGTCGATGTCCTTGTAGTCGGCTACGTCGTAGCCGGCGTCCTTTTGTGGGGAGGTGAAAAATGGGCTAAACCAGATAGCATCAATGCCTAATTCCGCAAGCGATTCCAGCCTTGAAGTAACGCCTGGAAGGTCACCCATGCCATCTCCGTTCCCGTCTGCGAACGAACGAGGGTAGATCTGGTAAATGACGCTAGTACGCCACCATTCGGCGTCCTTGCGGGCATGGGAAAGCAATTCAGTTGTTGGAATAGACATAAAGATAAAAATACGACACGAAAGCTATAAAAGTCCGCGTATTTACCAATCTGTAATCGTTTTCATACAATCGTTATTTAGGGACTGCTCCGTGCAATCAGCGAGGATTGAGATTATGACTAGCAAACTAGATGCACTGCCAGTTGGATTATGGCCACACCATGATGGCTCTGAACTTTACGTTCCTAACCAAAAGCCAGCATTAGGCGACAAGCTCAAGATCAAAATTCGCATTCACAGCGCTCTGGGTAAGGTCAAGATAGTCAGAGTCCGGTTCAGTGAATCAGGAGAAGCCTTTCCGACTCCAGCAGCAAAGTTAGTCGCTAAAGGTAATGGTTGGTCATGGTTTGAATCCGTGATTACCATGCACAACCCATACATGAACTACCGGTTCTATATCGAACTTGTTGATGGTTCTATTTACTGGCTAAATGCTAAAGGTCTATCTGAGCTTGAACAGCCCGATATTGAAGACTTTAGAATCAACACTTTCTCATCAGCTCCTAAGTGGGGTAAGAGTGCGGTGATGTATCAAATATTCCCAGATCGTTTTGCTAGATCTAAACATGCAGATAAGCATGCAACTCCAACATGGGCAATTGCTAAAAAATGGGGAGACAAAGTTATTGGTACAGGTCCTGGTACTTCAGAGCAATTCTTTGGTGGGGATATTTACGGCATAACAGAACACCTGGATCATCTAAAGGATTTAGGTGTGACACTGGTTTATCTAACTCCTATTTTCCCTGCCAGATCTAATCACCGATACGATGCAAGTTCATTTGCTGAAGTTGATCCATTGCTCGGTGGCGATAAAGCTCTAGTTGAGTTAGTAAGAGCAGCTCACAAAAAAGGTTTGAAGGTCATTGGCGATCTAACCAGTAATCACTCGGGTGATGCTCATGAATGGTTCAGAGCTGCTTATAAGAAACCAGGCGCTAAAGAATCTGAGTATTACTACTTCAGTAATAAAAACAAAGAGTATGACTCTTGGTTTGGTGTTCCTTCTCTACCTAAGTTCAACTGGAACTCTAAAGAACTGAGAAAGAAGTTCATCACCGGTTCTAAGTCCATAGTCGCTAGATGGTTGAAAAAGCCATTTGATATGGATGGTTGGCGAATCGATGTTTCTAACATGACTGGTCGTATTCGCGATGAAGATATGTATATGGAACTACAAATCCTCATTCGTGAATCCATGCACAAAATAAACAAAGACACCATCCTGCTCGGTGAATACACCGGCGATGCTGGTTACCAAATCCAAGGTGAGGGCTGGCATGGTGCAATGACCTATTACAACTTCACTAAACCTGTTTGGCGTTGGTTCTATAACACCGACATAAAGGCAGAAGCAGGGTTCTTAGGTTTAGGCAGAACAAAGATCACGGGTTCAGAGCTTGTCAAACAACACATTGAGTTTGCCTCTGCTTTCCCTTGGCACGTTCGATTACACAACATGAACCCACTCGACACTCATGACATCCCTAGATTCAAAACCTTCACTATTGCAGGAGCGCAGAAAGTCGCAGCTGGAATGCAGTTCACTTTCCCTGGCATGCCGGTGATCTGGGCTGGAGATGAGTTCGGTTTGGATGGCGGCAATGGTGAGGAATCTAGAACTCCAATTCCTTGGAATGACGAACGCCCAAACGATAAGAGCATGCTTGAGGTCTATAAAGCCTTTGCCAAGATTCGTAAAGAGAACACAGCTCTGCACGATGGTTCTATGAGGTTCCTCTATGCATCTGATGAACTTATTGCCTATGTCAGGGAGAACAAGAAACAGAGCATCTTGGTGGTTGTCTCCAGAGGTAAAGACCCCAAGGCCACCATCTCACTGGATTCCGTTGCTGGAATAAGAGGGGCTAGGAACTTATTTGGTGAAGGAAAGCTCAAGGTTGTTGGTAAAGAATTGGTGCTACCAACAGAGCCACTGTCAGTGAATATCTGGTCATTACCAGCGCCTGGCTCTGACGCTTAGCTAGTCGATGTCCTGATCTAAGGTTTGCGGGTGCCTGCCGGCAGGTGGTAATCTCGTCTAGTGCCTAGGCCTTGAATTGCTTCGGTCACGCCCCGATAGCTCAGTGGTAGAGCACTTCCATGGTAAGGAAGGGGTCGACAGTTCAATCCTGTCTCGGGGCTCTGCGGCGGGGTAGCTCAGGTGGTTAGAGCACACGACTCATAATCGTGGTGTCGCGGGTTCAAGTCCCGCCTCCGCTACCAGTTGCCCTAAAGCAATCTAAATTCCTTTAAACCTGCGAAACTTATTCAGTGGTAAATCCAAACGTCCAGGGCAAGAAATACCCTGAAACAGCACCCTATTTAGTCGGTCGCGAAAAGATTCGTGAATTCGCTAATGCTGTTTTCTCAACCAACCCAATCAATCACGATGTCTTTGCAGCTCAAGCAGCTGGTTATGCAGATGTTGTCGCTCCACCAACTTTTGCTGTCTTGATCCAAGAAAGATCACTGGGCGCTGTGCTAGCTGATCCAGAAGCAGATATTGATTTCTCGAGAGTGGTTCACGGAGATCAGAGATTCATTCACGTCAGACCAATTGTTGCCTGGGATGAACTAACTTCCATTCTTGAAGTCGAATCAGTTAAATCTCTTGGTGCACATTCCATGATCACCTTCAAGACCGAAGTGTTCGATAGAAACAAGGTTCTTGTCTGCACCGCAATTAGCACCCTGGTCGTTAGAGGTGGCGAATGACTCACATCAACATAACTGCTTTAGAGATTGGCCAAGAAGTTGGTTCTCAGTCTTTCACTTTCACCAGAGATTCTTTGGTGAGGTATGCAGGTGCATCTGGAGATTTCAACCCAATTCACTACCGTGATGACTTTGCAAAGTCTGTAGGGCTTGATGGTGTTTTAGCTCACGGAATGCTAACCATGGGAACTGCAGTTCAGGTTGTGGTGAACTGGGTGGGCGATGCTGGCAACGTTATCGATTACGGAGTGCGCTTTACTAAGCCAGTATTTGTTGATGCCAATGAAGGTGCACTAGTTACTGTCCTTGCAAAAATTGGAGCTATTGATTTAGAAGCTAAAACCGTTCGTGTTGACATTACTTGTGTTTGCAACGAGGTTGCAGTTCTTGGTAAAGCTCAAGCCGTAGTGAAGTTATGACCCAAGCTCTAGCTGAACTCACCTCAATTCGTGTTGGTGGAACACCCCACATAATTCACACTGCAACAAGCAGGAACGAACTTATTGAAATCACTAAAGCTGTTTGGGCAAAAACTGACAACTGGCTAGTTCTAGGTGGAGGTTCCAATGTTGTTATTGCTGATGAGGTTAGCGACCTAGAAGTCATCTTGGTGAGAAACCTTGGTGTTGAACATTTGGGTCAAGGACTAGTTCGGGTTCAGGCAGGGGAAAACTGGAGTGATTTTGTCATTCACGCCTGCAAGCAGGGTTGGGCTGGGGTTGAATCGCTTGCCGGAATACCAGGCACTGTTGGTGCTGCGCCAATCCAGAACATCGGCGCTTATCAGCAAGAAGTATCCCTAACTTTTAAGCAGCTAGAGTTCCTAGATTATGAAACTGGTGAATTACAAATTCTCAGTAAAGAAGGCTGCGCTTTTGGATACCGCGACAGCATATTTAAGCAAGGTAAACGCGGTGTTGTTACCTGGGTCGAGTTTCAATTCTTTGTTGATCTGCCAGCAGCTTCAACTGCACTCCTGCAATCTCGTGCAGAAGAAGTTTTAGAACTAAGAACTAGCAAAGGCATGGTCTTGAATGAATCAGATCATGACACCTGGTCTTGTGGTTCGTTCTTTACTAACCCGATTGTGTCTGAGTCATTTGCTAGAACTCTTCCAATGGATGCACCACAGTGGCCAACGGTTGACGATGATGGTAAGACTGTGAAACTCTCAGCTGCTTGGCTAATTGAACAATCTGGCCTAACCAAATCTTTCTCGTTGCCTCATTCAAAAGCAGCAATCTCCTCAAAGCATGCACTCGCTATAACTAATCGTGGAGGAGCAACAGCCAATGATGTTGCGGAACTTGCTCGCTATATCCAGGTTCAAGTTTCAAATAAGTTTGGAATTACTTTGGTGCCAGAACCTAGCCTGATTGGTTTCTAGTTCAATTTTCCAACAGCTAGGTTTATCGCCAAGCTAAACATCACAGCAGCGATAAAGACATCCAGTATTTTCCAAAACATCGGCTTCGCCATAATTACTGCCATCTTCGATGCCGTCAAACCTAAGCTAAAGAACCAAACAAAACTCGCACACACAGCACCGAGAGCGAAGAGCCACTTGCTGTCACCGAACTGGTTAGCTAATCCACCTACCAGAATCACAGTGTCTAGATAGACGTGTGGATTTAGGAATGTGAATCCTAAAGTCATAAGCACTGTTTGTTTCAGTGAGACTGCGCTGTCGTCACTTACGTGTAATGAATCTTTAGTGAGGACCTTACGGATTGCGGAGATACCAAACCAAGCGAGGTAAGCAACGCCTAGCCAGCGAAGTATTTCTAGAAGCAATGGGATGGCTTTGATGAGAGCACCAAGTCCAGCTGTCCCTAGTGTGATTAGAAGTGCATCACTGAGAGAACATATCAAAACCACGGGAATGATGTATTTTCTGGTAAGTCCCTGTCTGAGTACGAAAGCGTTCTGCGCACCGATAGCAATGATTAGTGAAAGTCCGGTGAGAAATCCTGGAAGAATCGCGTTCATAACTAATCACCATACTCGTAACAACTATTGGGTTCGGTAGGCTGAAAGCATGAACGAGTTCCCAAGAATTTCTCACCGCATTGGTTCTATTGCTGAATCGGCAACACTAAAGGTAGACGGTAAAGCTAAAGCCCTCCAGGCTGCTGGTAAACCAGTTATTTCCTATGCCGCTGGTGAACCAGATTTTCCAACCCCAGCTCACATTGTTGAAGCTGCTGTTGTAGCAGCGAGAGATCCGAAGAACCACCGATACACACCAGCTGTTGGGTTACCTGAACTTAGAGAAGCAATTGCTGAAAAGACTAAGCGTGATTCAGGAACTGAAATAACAGCTGCTCAGGTAGTTGTTACTAATGGTGGTAAGCAGGCTGTTTACCAAGCATTTGCGACTCTATTAGATCCAGGTGATGAGGTCTTGGTTCCAACACCATTCTGGACAACCTACCCGGAAGCTATCCACTTAGCCGGCGGTGTTCCAGTTGAAATATTTTCAGGCAGTGACCAGAACTACTTAGTAACAGTTGAGCAGTTAGAGGCAGCTAGAACTCCAAGAACTAAAGTGCTTCTTTTTGTTTCTCCCTCTAATCCAACTGGTTCTGTTCATTCAAGAGATGAAGTTGAGGCTATTGGTAAGTGGGCTTACCAGCATGGTCTATGGGTTATCACTGATGAGATTTATCAGAACCTTACCTACGACGGTCTAAAAGCATATTCAATTACTGAAGTTGTTCCTGAACTTATTGATAGAACCATCATGGTCAACGGTGTTGCTAAGAGTTACGCAATGACCGGTTGGCGTTTGGGATGGATGGCAGGTCCATTAGATGCAATGAAAGCTGCTGCAAACCTGCAGTCGCACCTTTCTTCAAACGTTTCTAACATCAGCCAGCGAGCTGCGATCGCAGCGCTCACTGGACCACAGGATGAAGTTATTGCAATGCGTGATGCATTCAACAGAAGAAGACTCATTGCGGTTGATGAACTAAACAAGATCCCTGGTTGGGTTGCCCCAACACCTCAGGGTGCTTTCTATGTTTATTCAGATGTCACTGGACTACTTGGTAAAACTTGGGGCGGCAAAGAAATAAACACCAGCCTCGAGCTTTGTGATTACATGCTTGATGCTGCGGAAGTTGCATTAGTGCCCGGTGAAGCTTTCGGTCCTTCAGGTTATGTGAGACTCTCTTACGCGCTTGGTGACGCACAATTACTTGAGGGTATTCAGAGACTTCAGAAACTATTTAGCTAAGTCTTTTCGATTCAGCAACCAGTTCGTCCCAGCTATTTGGAACCCTGCCCGACTCAAGCATTTTCTTGAAGACAAGGTAGGCATCTGTCTTTGATCCGTAGGCACGCAAAGTCTTTGGATCATTCACCCACCCGTACACAATTATTTTTCTCATGCTGCTATATCTGAAAAAAACTCGATATTGTTGTAAAAACTTTGCCCTAAACCAAAGTTTGTATTTTTGTCCAAGGGCATTCCCCAATCGGAAGTGTGCGGATGATGGGTCTTGGGGAATTCTTTCAGTAATCTGACGGGTGAGGGTGAAGTGGCGTTTTACGTCAGAGTGTTGTATCCAATCGGCCCCAGCTTTAGCTTTGGCATCGGACATTTTTTGTGTGGAGATTATGAGCTGATTCATGAATGCTGGATGAGCAAGCAGAAACCATTCTGTTGAGGGCATCTAGATCTCCTCAATCTCTGGAAGCGCCTCATCCATGTCGAAAGGCAAAGGCTGCGCTCTGAACTCAGCCAAGGTAGGCGGAAATCCAGGAATTCCAACCCCTCTCTCACCTGATAACTCGAAGACCATGTCCTCGTACCACTTTTCATCGAGTGGTATCAACCTTTCGGGATGTTCGAGCATGTCCTTCTCAAGAAAATCAAGCCATTGATCAAATACTGGGTCAAAGTGCTCTGGTTCTGCTGGCTTCTTGCTAACTCGGATACCACCAGACTCATCGAGTATCCACTCCAGCTTGTCTCTCTTGTTTAGACCCAGGAGTTTGCGTATCCTTGCTGGAACGGTGGTTTGATACCTGTCGGTAAGGCTTGATTCAAGTTCGTTTTCATCCATGTGGATATGGTAATGCATATGCATTACCTACACACGAATCAAGATCTCTCTTTGCATTTACAAGGGTTCGGAGATAAACTCCTAGGAGGTAGTTTGACAACTGCCCCAAGCCTAATCTGGCAAATTAATCACATTAGATTTCAATCTATTAGTGTGCCCATTTGCCTCCTTAGGGCAGTGGCTCAATTGGTAGAGCAGCGGTCTCCAAAACCGCAGGTTGCAGGTTCGAGTCCTGTCTGCCCTGCAAGCATTAGCGCGCAAGCGCTAGTGAAAGAGCAACAAAAAGTATTACTGAGAGAAGAGAAATGTCAGAAGAACTAGAGCAGCACTCCGAAGACCTCGTTGAGAAGTCAAAGGCGAATAAAGCTGCTGCACGCGGATTCATCGGTCGCTTTATTCTGTTCATCCAGCAAGTCATTGCTGAACTTCGTAAAGTAAACCGTCCAACTTTCCAGGAGCTTCGCAACTACACAGGTGTTGTACTTGGTTTCGTAGTTGTAGTTATGGTGATCATCTTTGGTCTTGACTACATCTTCGGACAAGGTGTCTTCTGGCTTTACTCAGCTTTCAATACAACCAAATAATTTTTAGCACTACCAAACAACAAGGAAACAAGTGACCGATTTCGAATCAGAGCAGAACCAGCCAGAAGTTGAACTTCCGGTGGAGTCAAACGACTACGCCGAAACTGATCCTGCCTACATTGACGACACCAACGGTGATGAACCATCAGCTGAGGAACTAGCTCTACACATCGAAACCGATGTTGAAGTTGCTGCTGAATCTGAAACTGCTGCTGCAGCTGACATTCACGAAGCTGCAGAAGAAGCTGTTGAAGAAGATCCATACGCAGTCTTCAAGAAAGAACTTCGCGAGCAGCCAGGTAAGTGGTACATCATTCACTCTTACGCAGGTTACGAGAAGCGCGTTAAGCAGAACATCGAAAACAGAAAACTTGCTGTTATTGGTGGAGAGTTCATCTACCAGATTGAAGTTCCAATGGAAGAGTCCATTGAAATCAAGAACGGTCAGCGCAAGCTTGTTACCAAGGTTCGTATTCCAGGTTATGTTCTAGTCCGCATGGAAATGAACGAAGACTCATGGTCGCTAGTTCGTGGAACACCTGCCGTTACTGGCTTCGTAGGTCACAGCGAATACCCAAGCCCACTTCGTGCGCAAGAAGCATTTGACATGCTCAAGACCCTATTTGTTCTACCTGAAGAAGCAGCTGCTAAGGCTTCAGTCAAGGGTGGATCAGGTAAGGCTAAGCAGAAGTCAATCCCTGTTAACGTCAACTACACACTTGGCGAGAGCATCATGATCAAGGAAGGTTCATTCGCTGGTCTTCCTGGAACCATTAGCGAAATCAAGCCAGAAAGCGGCAAGCTAACTGTGCTAGTTTCACTATTCGAACGTGAAACACCAGTAGAACTAGCATTCGACCAAGTTTCAGCCCTCGTCTAAAGATTTACAAAACCTAACCAACTAAGGAAAACAAATGGCACCGAAGAAAAAAGTAACCGGCATGATCAAGCTACAGATCCAAGCAGGAGCTGCTAACCCAGCCCCACCGATTGGTCCAGCTCTAGGTCAGCACGGTGTTAACATCATGGAATTCTGTACTGCATACAACAATGCAACTGCAGACCAGCGTGGAAACGTTGTCCCAGTAGAGATCACTGTCTACGAAGACCGTTCATTCACTTTCATCCTGAAGACTCCACCAGCAGCTGAGCTAATCAAGAAGGCAGCTGGAGTTGCTAAGGGTTCTGCAACCCCTCACACCGTGAAGGTTGCAAAGCTAACTCGCGAGCAAGTACTAAAGATCGCAGAGTCAAAGATGTCTGACCTCAACGCCAATGACGTTGAAGCAGCAGCAAAGATCATCGCCGGAACTGCCCGCAGCATGGGTATCACCGTCGAAGGTTTCTAAACAAAATAAAGAAACACTAGTGGGAGAGTCGCGCGCGACTCGTCTAACCACGAACTGTGACCAATAAAGAAAAGGAAAAGCAGAAATGGCAAAGCGCTCAAAGGCATATATCGCCGCAGCAGAAAAAATCCAAGAGGGTAAGTTATACACTCCTGCAGAAGCAGTGACCCTCGTTAGAGAAACCAACACCTCAAAGTTCGATTCAACTGTTGAAGTTGCAATCAAGCTAGGTGTTGACCCTCGTAAAGCAGATCAGATGATCCGTGGAACTGTTGGTCTTCCAAACGGTACCGGTAAGACTGCTCGCGTAATCGTATTTGCAACTGGTGCAGCAGCTGACGCTGCTCGTGAAGCCGGAGCCGACGAGGTCGGTGGCGACGAACTTATTGAGAAGGTAGCCGCTGGTTGGGTTGATTTCGACTCAGCAGTTTCAACACCTGAGCTCATGGGTAAGGTTGGTCGTCTAGGTAAGGTTCTAGGTCCTCGTAACCTAATGCCTAACCCTAAGACTGGAACCGTTACACCTGATGTTGCTAAAGCTGTTACCGACATCAAGGGTGGAAAGATCGAGTTCCGTATCGACAAGCAGTCAAACCTGCACTTCATCATCGGTAAGGTTTCATTCACTAAGGAACAACTTGGTGAGAACCTAGCTGTTGCTCTAGATGAAATCGTTCGTCTAAAGCCTTCTTCATCTAAGGGTAAGTACTTGCTCAAGGGTGCACTAGCAACAACCTTCGGTCCTGGTGTTCCACTAGACCTAAGCGTTACCAAAGTAGAGTTCTAAAAATATTTACCTAGCATTCAGTAATGAGGGCTAGGCTGAAGGACCAGGGGAAACCCTGGTCTTTCTTCATCTGTTAGCAGTTCACTCTTTAGTGAATGTAGTTCGAAAGGTTGGGATATTGGCACCAGAGGCATTCGGCGCAGCAACTCTGCTTGATACTAAAGACCCAATGGGTCTTCGTGCTACGGCACCATTACTAGACGCGTGGATACGCGACATGGAGACAGACAGATCTCCCTTCCAAATACCCGGCCACAAAGGCCGCACTAATCTCACCGGACCAATTGTTGACGGTGACATCCCAGTACTTCCTGGTAACCACCCTTACCGAATCTCCCCTTCACTAATTCTTGAAGCTGAAAAACTAGCTGCTGATCTTTGGGGAGCAGACTTATGCCGCTTTGGTGTTAATGGCTCTTCTGGTTCCAACCACGCAGCAGTAATGGCTGTTGCAGGTCCTGGAGATAAAGTAATCGTTTCTAGAACACTGCATAAATCAGTTCTAGTTGGAATGGTCTATGCAGGTGTAATCCCAGTTTGGGTTAGACCTGAAATCAACCCAGCAACCGGACTACCTGAATACTTACCATCAACTCGACTCAAAGAAACTATTGAAGCTAACCCAGATGCCAAAGCAGTTCTAATCGGGGAACCTTCTTATGTTGGCACCATGTCCAACATTCCAAGACTTGCCAAAGTCTGTCACGATGCAGGCATTCCACTAGTTGTTGATGCTGCTTGGGCAGCTCACTACGGTTTCCATCCAGAACTACCAGAACACCCACTTGCTGAAGGCGCAGATATCGTAGTTACCTCAGCACACAAGACTCTACCTGCTTGGTCACAAGCAAGCTTTGTCCTAGTGAGAAAAGGTCTAGTTGATCTAGACAGATTCAACAAAGCCTTTGACTCAACACAGACAACTTCTATGTCAGGCAGAATCCTTGCTTCTATTGACGCATCCCGTGCCCTGCTGCAAAAGCATGGCTACGACCTGATTGACCCAATCATTGATGCAACTGAAAAGGGAAGAGCAACGTTAGTTGCTAACGGCATTGATGTAATCGACGGTGAATACATCGACCCACTGAAGCTGGTTATCCTGCTTCCTAAAACTGGAGCAGACGGCAACCTAGTCGAACAAGATCTACTAAAAGCAAACATCGACGTTGAGATGGCTAACAGAGACCTAATCATTCCAATGATTACCTTTGCTGATACCCCAGAACTAATCGAAGATCTCATCAACAGAATCATTGAATCCGTAAATAGACACAGGGGAGAACCAAGACCAATTGCAACAGCTGCAGCATTCTCGATTATTCCTGAAGTAGTTGTGAGCCCTAGAGATGCCTTCTTCTCAAAGCATGAAGTAGTTAGAGCTAAAGATGCAGTAGGTCGAGTATCAGCAGAAATGATCTGCCCTTACCCACCAGGTGTTCCAGTACTTTCTCCTGGCGAGCGAATTACTCAAGAAGCTCTAGATGCACTATTTGAAGCAAGAGACTCAGGAGTCAGAATCGCATTCGCAGCAGATAGAACTCTAGAGACTTTTGTAGTTCTGCCGCAGTAGCTAGTTGTAGACATCTTTTCTATGACCTGCTCTAACTAAGAGCAAGGTTAAAGTCTCTCCTTCGATGTCAATGATTAACCTGTAATCGCCGACTCTTAGTTTGTAAAAGGGAGACCAGTCACCTTTCAAAGGTGTCAGGTAATTAATTGGATTTTCTTTTTGGGCTAGCTGATCTAGCTGGTTTCGCATTTTTTGCACTTCTCGCTGGGGCAACTTTCTCAGTTGCTTTTCTGCTGTTGGAGTTATCTCCACTTTCCAATTCGTCGAGTCCGAGTTCAACACTCAATTCCTTCATGCTTATCCTCTTTTGGTTGCGCCCCCCTGCGGCGAGGTATTCGCGAATAGCCTCAAGGTCACGAAGGTCCTCTTCAAATTCTTCAATGCCTCGGATAATCAACTCGCGAACAAAGTAGGACTTAGGTCTTCCTGTTCGTTCGGCGAGATTATCAATCCGGGCTCTGAGCTCATCAGAAAGTCGAACGGTTACCATGGCCATAAGTATCTCCTGTCTTACTTGTCTTACATGTAAGACTAAATGAGATTGTGGATAAGTCAATAAGGATTACTTGTTTAGATTCCGCAGCTTCTTGTATGAACCTCCGCGGTACTCGATTCTCACTACTTCAATTTCTTTAGTGACTTTGTGCAATCTGAAAAGAATACGAAGGTCTCCCACTCGAGATGCGTAAAACCCAGATCCATTGCCACCAAGTGCCTTTGCATGATTGCTTGGGATGCTTATTGTTGGGAGGAGTTCAATCCTTGCTTCTACCCGGCTTCTTTGGCTTTGATCCAGTCTTACCAATTCCTTTAGCGCTTTTCTGCTTAGGTTTACTTGCCAATTCGAGTTCACGTAGTTCAGCTTTCACTTGCTCCCAGGGGATTAATTGCTGATCTTCGGGACTACTGGTTAAGAACTCTTTGATGGCTAGCTCGTCAAGTACTTGCTCTTCCATCTCTTCTAGGGCATCCGCAATCATCTTCTTGACGAAGTGTGACTTGGTTCTGCCGCTACGCTGGGCTAGCCAATCGATGCGGGCATTCATCTCGTCGTCAATTCGAAGGGTCAACATGGCCATAATTCTCTCCTGTATTACATGTAATACACATAACAATAAATGAGATTGTGGATAAGTCAATAAGGTTTGGGAACTAATACCAGCATCAGCGAACCCACCATTTTGGGAACTTACAAAGAGTTCTCTCAACTGACCCTATAGTGATGAACCAACCAGGAATAATCCCGATCCAAATCTGATTCTTAGAAATACAAATGTCAGTGGTCTCGGTTAGAGTCCTATTCCAGCAATTTCTAGTAAGGAGAAATCATGAGCAAGAGCGCAAAGAAGTTTCAGAAGCCACAGCTAACCAAGCACAACCAGCGTTGCTCTGCAACGCCGGATAAGCGTCGCTACCGCGACAACCAGGAAGCCAAACACGATCTAAGAAACTTTAGAGCTCGTGCAGCCCAAGACTTGAAGACCAAGGGCTTTACTACCTATAACCAGAAGAGAACCTACGAGTGCTCAGGTTGCAATGGCTTCCACCTAACATCCCAAGAGCTCGGCAGAGTCAAGTTTGAGGTAGTACGGGAACTAACAATCCAGGACCTAATTCTTTCTGCCTAACGGGAATAATTCTGAACTCAAAAGAGTTCTTATAACCAAACACCAAAACCTTAGGAGCCAGCCATACCATAAGACACCCCAAACATCATTGTGCGAGACCTAGACGGCAACGCATTACCAGCTGCCAAGATCTACTACATCGAAGCTAAAGACTCCTCAGGAGAGATTGCATCCCAAGGCAGAGTCCTTGGTGAGAAAGCCCAAAAAGCAGTAAGACTCTTCGGCGATGAAGGTTGGAATGTCACCATCACACCTGTGATTGAAGAAACCTAAGCTCTAAAAACAGCACCTCCGCACTCCCTCGGTTTGCCTGTGGCGAACAACAAATTAAAAACTTAAAAGGGAACGGCGTGTTTCAGATTAATGTCAGTGGCATGTATGACAATAACTCTCCAACACAAATTTCCAACCCCCGCAGACAAGCTAGGCGATCCCAAACTTGTCAGAACCTTGGAGCACAAATGACACCTGAATGGCACGCCGATGAGGACGAACTCTTGAGCGAATACAACGACCCAAACACACCTTGGGACCGCAGAGCACACATCTTGCTAACCCTGGCTTACAAAGCAAACAGCCGCGGAGAAATTGGTGACGAACTTACTTACCTTCAAGCAGGATTAGAAATCGCGCTAGAGCACAAGCTGATTCTTTGGCAGATTCATTTCCGCATCACTCTGGCCAGAGTGATGCTCAACACTCAGGGGAACCCAAAGGCAGCCCTTGAGTATGCACTTGAAGCTGAAGCGATGCTTCCTGAATTTACGCTTGATAAAGATGAGCTAGACAAGAAGGCTGCTCTTGCCAATGTCATGGGCAAGATTATGGTTGCTTTTGACCGCTATCCAGAAGCTGTATTTCAATACAAGATGCAGGCCGAACTCAACGAACTGCTACATATTGACCGCGGAGTAGCTACCGGCTACGAGAAAGCTGCAGAGTGCCTCATTGAAATTGGCGAGCTAGATCAGGCTGAAGAACTACTTGAGAAGGCTAGAGCCCTATACCTGGAGTACGCAATGCCTGGGGATATCTGCGATGTTGATCGCCTCCAGGCTCGCATCATGCTTGGCAGAGGAATGGCCAAACCGGCTAGGGATTTGCTGCTTTCAGTGCGCAATGCAGAGCGTGCACTAAACGATGGTTCTAGAACCGAAACCAAACTTTGGTTAGGAATTGCCTTTATCGAAACCGGGGAATTCGAACGAGCCGAACGCTACCTACAGCGGGTTAGAAAGGGCGCATACAAGCCTTGGCAGCGTGAATTCAGAATTGCCAAACTAGCTTCCGAAGCCCTAGCAAAGCTCTTAACTCAACTCGGTAGAGAGTCAGAAGCAAGATCAATTCTTGCTCAGGCAATGGCGGTTGATTCTAGACTTCCGAAGATTGGTGATGACAACAAGCCATTCATCGAGATTGAGAACCTGCTTGAAAGCAACCAGCCAGCTGCTGCTCTTATTGTCGCCGGTGAACTAATCATGAAGAAGTGTGAAGAGGGTGATATCGCTGGACGCTGGAAAGCAAACTTTGCTGCGATTCAGTGTTACCGCCAGAGTGAAGACTTTTTAGCTATTGCAACACTTTGGGACACTCTGACCCAGGCAAGTTTGGAGTTCCAAGATGAGATTGTGATTCAGCTAAAGAACATCGTTAGCCACGCTCTATACAAAGTAGGACGCTACGACGAAGCCATTGAAATCAACGATCGACTTCTTGCTGATTACCGCCTAGGTCAATCAATCCAGGAGAAGGCCTACGCTTACGAAAATCGATTTAGATTCCTCAAAGCACAGAAGAAATCTGTTGAAGCAAAGAAATGGATTGATTCTGCTATTGAGAAAAACATGGAAGCCGGTAACATTGACCGTGCACTAATGCTTTCCAAAACTTTCCGCACCAAAGGTAAAGACAAGCCGGAAAGTTACTAGCAACAACTAAAAACTAAATACAACTGTTCAAGTTCGTAAGAACTTAAGAAGAGAGCAACCTGCCACCCATCGGTAAGGTGCCAAAGCATTAACAAAGGAACAGGCCTCAACAACCGTTGAAGCAATCAAAGATGGGGCAGCAATGCCCCGATAGATCAAGCGAAAGCTTGAAGAAAGGGGCATTACTCATGTCCGAATCAACAAACAATAACCGCTGCTACAGCTACGCAGAAGGACACCACTTCCACTACATCGCCATCAACAGTGCAAGTCAACCTAGAGTCCCAGCACAGGTAAGAGTATTTGGTGACGCAGCATTCCAAGTCACAGTTGAAGGGGTCACCAGCTTCTGGTTTACCCATAACCCGCAGAGGCTTCTAATCGCTCTTGCCGGAGCAAAACCAGAAAACATCGAAGCTACCAAGGGTAGACCTTGGCTCTTCGTCAAAGGCGACTACTCAACCGACTGCTTCAACATGACTAACGAACCACTAACCCCTTGCGTTAGGGAACTCAAGCAGACAGACCCAGAAGAAATAGACCGCATCATCGCAGAACGTCCACCATTGGTAATAGGAGAACACAATGCCAACTAAAGGCTGGAGCTATACAAAGCAGTGGGAGAACCCTCAAGAGAAACTCGAAGCCATAAGAAAGAAGCGGGGGAGGATAGACTCCTCCCCAGTCTTCTTTGGTTCCTGGGCAGAAGCAGCACCATACACAGTTGTCCTAGCTGACTATGAGGAAGGGCTGCACTCCCTAATTACTGAGAACACCTGTACATGTGGTCTAAGACTAGAGAAGTCAGACAACCTCCTAGCCATCATCGAATCCAAACACCACAGAAACCATAAAACCCTAGAACCAGAACCTAACCCCAAGTTCAGAGGCTTAGTAGGCAGAAGACTCTCCTGGCCACTGATGGGAACAGATCAGAACCATTCGGTGGATGTGTTGTGGGATCGGATAGTAAATCAAGCGCAAAAAAGCGGTCTAGTATGACTACTTTCTTGAGTTAGCTAGGAAAGAAGCGTAACTCAACTCGAGTAACCTACGATCTGGCTTCTCATCCTTTGCTTTAGGTACTTGAATAGTGATTCCATTCATCTCCTGAATGCCGTGTTTCAACATTGGCCCGTCAACCTCTGTGAGCAGGTCTTTGTCGACGTCAACCGTGTAATCCGGTGTGATTCCTATAAATTTTTGGTCTAGAGCTGCGTGGTGAATTTTGCATAGCGCTAACCCATTCGAAACTTTTGGGACACCTAGTTCATGGCTGTCGGGAACGATGTGCGCCGCGTCGAGTAACTTAGGGTGCTTCAATCTACAAATTGCGCATTTCTCCTCGTAAGCGTATAAAACTGCCGCCCTAAACTGTGGCTGATGTAAACGTCTTTTAGTTTGCTGAATCGCGTACTTCTTCTCAAATTCCGTACTCGGCAAGGTCTTGAATTCGGGCTGGAACTCGTCATTTTCGGGATTTGTACTTCTGAAATCAAGAATGAATTTTTTATTTATAAGGTCATCCCCTATGACGTAGACATTTATCGACGGTTGATAGATGCCAGGTTTGATTTGCTTGAGATAAATAATTGGTGTTTTGTTTACATATGCTCGTCTAAGTTTTGTGTTGTAGCCTTCAACGCTTTGAGACTCATAGTCGTACTCGATCATGCCATCGTCTCGGGTTGAATCCTCATACTTGCTGCGAGCAGTAGATACAACACTCAGGGTTTCGTTAAAAATTTGTGGGTTATGGATTCCTTGTTGTGTCGGGATCAGTGGAATTCGAATTCCCTTATAGGAGTAGCCGTTGAGTAGTTCGTCTTTGGTTATCCACTCATGCTCACCGAGCCTTAGTTCCAACCATTGGAATATGTCCAGGCGTATAAGAGCTTGTTCCACGAAATCGTACATGCCAGAAGCATAAGTGATCTTTTCCCGCTCGGCGCTGCATGTTGCAAAGACGTGATCTAGTTATTTAGCGCTTTCACTTCCTCCAAAGTAGGAGGCTCACATCCTGCTCTTTCACAGGTGATGCTGGCTGCTATGCCTGCGGTATAGACGTAGGTCTTTAGGGTTTCTAGGTCTAGGGTTTCTAGGTTGTTACCTAGGTAGTTGTTGTCATCTAGTTGACCTAGGAGATGAGCTATGAATGTGTCTCCTGCTCCAACTGTGTCCTTTACAGTGATCTTTCTAGCTGGAACATCAACTGTTGTGTCTTTGGTATAGATTCTGGTTCCTTGAGAGCCTCTGGTTAGCAGGACAATCTTGTTGGTGTTATTTATCCAGTTAGCTATTACTTCAGTTAGATCTGCATCTGGTTCTAAGTTGTATAGCCACTCAATGTCTTCATCACTGGCTTTGATGATGTGTGAGAAAGAGTTGACTCTTTCAACTCTTTCTCTTTCTTTGTTTCTATCAAAGCCAAGTGCTGCTCTGATGTTGATGTCGTGACTAATGGTTACGTCTTGTGCTTGTTTAGCCCAATCTTCAATTACTAGGTTGCCTGGTTCCATAGCCATGGTTAGGCAACCGAATTGAATTGCTTTAACGTTTAGGTCTTTTAGTTGCTGTTGGGTTGGAAGTTCTTCTTTAGTCCAACCCCAGTCGGCTGTTCCATTGGTATAAAAGTTGTATGTTGGTGATCCTTGAGCATTGACACTAATAACAGCAAGAGTTGTCGGCTCATCAGTTGTGATGATGTGATCAGTCTTTACGTTGTTAGAGCTAAGTCTTTCTTTGATTAGACCACCGAATCTATCTGTTGAGATTCGGGCTAAGAACTGGTGGTTGTTGCCTCTTCTAGCTAAAGCTAAAGCAACATTGCAGTTGGCTCCGCCAACAACAGCATTGAACTGACCTTTAGTCTCTCTTGATTCAATAAGGTCAATTAGGGCTTCACCAATAACTACGATCATTTAGCTTCTCTGATTTCTTTAAGTCTCGCTTTGACTAGTTTGCTGACTAGTTTCTTAGGTAGCACTTGGTCAACCGCAAACTGGAATGAACCTTTAGAAACTACAAAGTCCTTTAGGTCTGGGTTATCTAGTAATAGGTCTGACTGAGGCATTGAGAAAGACATGTGGGCTTTGTGAGCACAAAGCCCAACAACGAACTTGTCGTTGTATTTGAACATTGCTGATTTCCAAGCAATTGTTTGTTCTAGACCTGGTTCAGTCTCAAGAAGTATTGTTCGCATAGCTTCAAGGGTCTTAGCCTTGGTAGGGTCTTGTGCCTTGAAATAGGCGGTTACTTCACTTGCGGACATAGTCTCAAGTTTATTGGGGGCATTAGACCTTAAGTTTCTCCTTTGTCCCCTAAATAGGGGATAGAACCTCTGTTTAGCCAATCGGTGTTTCCAAATAGGCTTATGCCATGGAGAAATCACTTAAAAAAGCAACTGCCCTTGTCCTAGTTGGTATGACTACCGCTTGGGTTGGTTTTATGTTGGCAACCTATTGGATCATTGTGGGGGCGAAAGACGCCCTGAGTGACCCAAATCATATCCAATTAACCACTCCTGCAACTTATGTATTTCTAGTGGCTCTTTTGGGGCAGGCTTTCTTTGTTGCTTGCGCATATCGAATCGCAGATGTTGAATTAGCAAAGAAGACCCCAGGTGCTCTTCCTGTCCTGAAATACGCAACTGTCTGGATCGTGGTTACCGCACTCTCGCTATTCTTCTTTGCGTTCTCTGCATTTAGTACTGCAACATCTGTTGATTCAATTTCATCTTTTAGCTCATATAGAAAAGTCAGCTTCCTAGAAATGACAACCGGAGCTTACTTACCTATTCTTTTGGCTGCCCTTGGTAGTACTGCTCTCCTGTTGAGCACAACTGTCTTCCGTAAGTCAGAGATGGGTAAGGGTGAAAGAACACCTGAAGAGAAGAAGGCAAAGCTTGAAGCTTCCCTTGCCTACATATTCCCAGTTCTAGGAATTGCCCTTGTATTTATTTTGAGCTCTATGGGAACTCACTTCGGCTCAGGAAACAGTGTTTGGTACTGGATCTTTATTCTTCTTCTAGTTGCAGCATCTCTTGGTCTTGGTGGATTCTATTCAGCAAGAACTAGAGCACTCGGCGCATCTCAAGCAGACACCAAGAGCGCTAAGAGCAGCACGGCTCTTAGATTGAACCTGACTCTTGTAGTGATCTTTATCGTGATCCTGACTGGTATCTCTTTTGGTGCTGGTGAAGGTGTCGTTGGTGCATACACAGTGGGTAACGTGGCATTCAGTGACTGGCTTGTCAACATGATGCTTCCGGTTCTAGCCATCTATGTGATCTCAGTTGTAATTACTTACTTCACTGTTCGAGTTAGAAGCATTATTTCTGCAAAGTAGTTTTACTAGTTGTGCTGAGTGATTGCTGAATACACAAAAGCAAACAGAATATATGCTGCAATAACTATTCCTATATAAAGGGCTACCTTAGGACGTCGACCAATAAGGGAAACAAATAATCCTGCAGGGATGCTCACAAAGAACAAGAATATTGCTTCTCCTGCACCGTGGCTATCGCCACGGTAGCTGTATGAAGCAGGCCCTACTGCCAGCAGTATGAATGGGGATAGAGCTACGCCCCAGCCGATGTAATTCCACATCTTGCGCTTAGAGTTTGGTTCTTGTTTGTTGCTGGTCATGTTCTGGTCCTGTCAATTAGTAAGTGCGTTGCTACTTCTTCTTAAATATTTTTGTGGATCAAGGTTTGAGCTCATTATCTCTTTTGATTCTTTCCACGAGTTTGTTTTTTGAACTATTGGAATAGCTTGAAAAGACCCCTAAGTATATTTATTACTCCAATCACACCAAGAACAAGTCCTGTAAACATAAAGCCCAGCATTTGGCTCTCTGGGCGAATGTCAAAAAAGTAGAAGAAGGATATAACTACTAGTAGTACACCGATTGCGAACAACACTAAACCGACGACAAGCACAAGATTCGCATTGGATTTTTGTTCTTCAAAGGACATGCTCATGATATTTATACCAACCTTGGAATTACCACTAGTACGGTGGCGCCGATCGCCCAGACAAGCAATGTCCCGGCTAAAAACATTGCCTTTCTACTCCTTCGAATGGCGGCTTCTCTTTCTGTAAATGTCAGTGCGCTCCTCGTGATAAGGGCTGCAGGTATCGCAAACAAAATGAAGAAACCTACCAAAGCTGCTGGAAAAGAAGTTAGGAAAGCAATGCCAGCTGCCTCGGAACTACTCCCGTTGCTCGTGCCTTTATTTCCGATGAAGGGTGTAATGAAAATGTAAGCACACATTAGGAGACTAAAGACAAGAGACAAAACTTCAAGTTCTTTGGGTGCCATTTTGGGTTTAGTCCCTTCAGTAGTGATTTTTACCTCAGTGATTAGGGGCACTCTTTCCTCGATCTTGGGGGTTTCCTTGATGATGAAAGTGCTCTCCCCACGCATGTATTTTCTGCCTAAGTAAGCACAGAAAGCCCCTACAACAATGCCGTCGAAGGTGTATCCGAGCATTGATTCGAAGCCAATGAATCCACTAAGTGGATCACGGACGAATGGTGATACAAAGGCTGATACAAAGGCTGATACAAAGGCAATGATCACTATTGGTATAGCCGCAATTACCCAACCAGCAATCCATAAAAAGCGACCAACTTTTTCTCTTTCGCCGGGCTTGCCTGATTCAAGTCGATTCTTGATCATGATCCGGCCATAAACGACAGCACCGATTAGTAGAAGAAAGAACATTTGTGCCCCTAACAAATAGTTGAATCTAAATAACCCCAGTGATTACAGAATAGTAATTCAGCTCCCTATTTCTGTTAGCTGTAACCTGTTAGTTATGAAGTTCTCCTGCTCTGCCATCCTCTTTGACAACGATGGTGTCTTGGTTGATTCGCATGCTGCAGCTAAGAAGGCATGGGATATTTGGGCGACTGAGTTCTCACCTGGTTATGACTTAGACAAAGCAAACAATGCAGGTAGAAGAGCAGAAGACATGGTTAGAGAACTGGTTTCTTTAGACCTCTTTACAGTTGCCAACAACAGGGTCAACCAGCTAGAGCAAGAAACGGCAAATCTAACTATTCCTCTAGCTGGAGCTAAAGAACTCCTCACCTCTTTACCTTTAGGTGTTTGGACTATCTGTACATCAGCTAACCCAAACCTAGGTAGAGCAAGACTAGAAGCGGCAGGGTTACCTATCCCTAAAGAACTAGTAACCGGCGACGACGTGAAACAAGGTAAACCACATCCTGATCCTTATTTGCTAGGAGCTAAGAACCTAGGGTTTGACCCAATGGACTGTGTGGTCTTTGAAGATGCTGAAGCAGGAGTTATTTCTGCAATAGAAGCTGGAGTGGGCCTAGTAATAGGTGTTGGTGAAAGAGCCAAGAAGTCTGATGCAGATATTGTTGTTAGAGACCTAACCGGTATTAGTTTTGATGGTGAAGTATTAGTAATACCCGAGAGCATAAGGATCAGGTAAATGAGTGAAGTTATTGTTTATGGCGCTGACTGGTGTGGAGACTGCAGAAGGTCAGAAGCACTCCTAAAAGCACTAAAGGTTGACTTCGAAAAGAAAGATGTTGAGCAATCAGCTGAATTCACCGAAGAAGCTAGAAGCATCTCCGGTAGAACCAACATCCCAGTAATCCTCTTCGCTGACGGTAAATACCTGGTGGAGCCTAGTGATCCTGAATTACATGCTGAGTTAGTGGTTAGAGGGCTGATTTAGCAATATAAATTGCCTCTAGGCAAAACGTTACCTTTCCGTTAGGGTTAATGAGTCAAGAAATCTTGATAGTAGTCGTTTGCAGCACATCGTTCGAACCTTTGGTCTGAACAAGATAAATGTGCCAGTCTTCCTATTTGTGAGAATCTGCCTCTTTGCAGATGTTCCTCTCGTGTGTGGGTCAGCGCAGTTCGACTAGTCCATGCGCCTGAGTACTACTCCTACGAGGGCCACACACTATAAAGGAATAAAATCATGCCAAAATTTGGCACAAACTCGTCTGCGCCTGGCGCAGCAAAGAAAACACATCGTAAAGGTGCAGCTAGCGCTGCCCCGGCTTCTCGTAAGCCTAGACACACTGCAGGATCTTCAGCTCCTGGTCGCGATAAGCGCGACTACCGTGAAGATGCTCCTCGTAGCGAACGTCCAGCTCGTGAAGTAAGAAATGACAGACCGGCTAGAGACTCACGTCCTGGTCGTGAACAACGTAACGACCGTCCAGCTAGAAGTACTGACCGTCGTCCCGACTGGGCTCCAACTGATTCAAGAGAATCTTTTGCCGGTCGCCAGGCTCGTACCGGTGGTAACGCTGCTGGTGCATCTCGTGCTCCTCGTCGCGATGACAGAGCGCCTAGAGATGATCGTGCTCCTCGTCGTGAATGGACATCAGAGCGTCCAGCTCGTGACGATCGTGCTCCTCGTAGAGAGTGGACTTCTGAGAGACCTCAACGTGATGACCGTGCACCAAGACGCGAATGGACTTCTGAAAGACCAGCTCGTGACGACAGAGCACCTCGTAGAGAGTGGACTGCAGAACGTCCAGCACGTGATGATCGTGCCCCACGTCGTGAATGGACATCAGAGCGTCCAGCACGCGATGACAGAGCTCCTCGCAGAGAGTGGTCAGATGACCGTGGTTCAAGAGATCCACGTAGATCAGATCGTGTTGCTAGAGATGACAACCGTCAGAGAAGTTTTGATGGTGCAAGAGATAAGTCACCTAACAAGAAGGCTTTCTTTGAAGATGTTGTTCTTGAGAAGCTTCAGTCAGTTGATGCTACAGAAGCAGTTATCTCAGCTGAGTGGGAAGAGATGGGATTACACCCACGCCTTCTAGAGACACTTGTTCAGATGGGTGCTGTTTCTCCTTTCCCAATCCAGCAGGCAACTATTCCTGCTGCTATCTCAGGTAGAGATATTTTAGGTAGAGGTAAGACTGGTTCAGGTAAGACAATTGCGTTTGCTGTTCCTCTTATCACCAAGCTTGTTGCTCAAGGCTCACAGCCACGTAAACCTAACCGTCCACGTGCTTTGATTCTTGCCCCTACTCGTGAACTAGCTGACCAGATTGATAGAACTCTTTCTCAGCTAGCTCGTTCAGTTGGTTTCTACACCACCTGTATTTACGGTGGTATGCCTCAGCGTAGACAAGAGATTGCTATGGCTCGTGGTGTTGACATTCTTGTGGCAACCCCAGGACGTCTAGAAGATCTAATGGCTCAGAAGATTGTTGATCTTCGTGATGTTGAGACTCTAGTTATCGATGAAGCAGACCACATGTGTGATCTAGGTTTCATTGAGCCAGTGAAGAGAATTACTGCTGCAACAGGCGACTCACAGAAGATGCTGTTCTCAGCTACTTTGGACAGAGAAATCGATGCACTAGTTAAGCAGTTCCTGCCTAACCCTTATGTCTATGAAGTTCCTAACGAAACTGAAGAGACCAGCGACATCATTCACCGAGTTATGTTTGCTGAAACTGAAGACAGAAGCTCTATCTTGCTTCGTCTAGTTCAAGGTCACGGCAAGGCAATCATCTTTACCCGTACCAAGATGACTGCTGAAAGATTGAGTGAGTCTCTAACCAGTGCTGGTGTTCCAGCTGCTCGTTTGCACGGAGATCTAAACCAGAACCAGAGAAACCGTAACCTTCAGCGCTTTATGTCAGGTGAAGTCCGTGTACTAGTGGCGACTGACGTTGCTGCTCGTGGTATTCACGTTGACGACATTGCAATGGTTATCCAGGTTGATCCACCAGAGGAATACAAGACCTATTTGCACCGTTCGGGTAGAACTGGCCGTGCGGGTAAGACTGGAACTGTTATTACTCTTGTTCCTCGTTCTCGTAGACGCAAGGTAGAAGATCTACTGCGCAGAGCAGAACGTGACGCAATCTATGGTGATGTTCGTCCAGATAGCCCAATCCTTGCTGAAATTGCAGGACCGGTTGCTCCAGCACCTGCTGCTAGCACCCTAGACTTCGGCGACAGCCGCGGTGGTTCTCGTGATGGTGGCAGAGGTCGTTCAGATCGTGGTTCATCTCGCGGTGGCTCTCGTGACTTCGGTGGTCGTTCAGACCGCGGTGGTTCACGTGGTGGCTCAAGAGACGGTGCACGCTCAGGTGGAAGACCAGCAGGTAAGTTTGCTGGTAAGTCATCAGGTCGACCTGCTCGCGATCGCTAAATCAAGATATTAAAAAAGATGCCCCAGTCATTGCGACTGGGGCATCTTTTTATTAGAGCTAGTAGCCGACCGCAGCCAAACCGTAGTTTGCCTGCGAAGGTGTGAATCCTTCGAAGATCAGTTGGTCGTATAGTCCTGAGCGCGAGAATGAACTTGAATCCAAGTAATCCTGCGCAGTTTGAGCAGCCTGCTCGTTCCAGTCCACATAAATATTGTCAACAGCATAGGTGGCATCTGCAAGGCTAAAGCCTTCGAATTTGAGCTGGTCAATAAGTCCTGAGCGTGAGAATGAACTTGAATCTAGGTAATCCTGCGCAGTCGAGACTGCGTTGCTCTGACTTAGGGTTTCAACCGGGCCAACAGGTTCTGGGTCTTCTGTGTAGACAGGATCTTCAGTAACAACTGGGTCTGGTTCGTAAGTTGGGTCTTCTGTTGTCATGCTGGTCTCAGAAGGGGAAGTCTTATTACTTGCGGTCTGACCACTTGGGCCTTTGGTGGCGTTAAAGGCAATAATAAATACAAGAATTCCTAGTGGAATTACAAACTTCTTCTTCTTGAACCATGGCACCACCGGTTGGTTGGCTTCTGGTTCAGTTGGTAACTGGTTAGTCATAATTACTCCTTTTCCCTTTTGTCAACATTGTAGGGGAGTAAAAGAAACTAGCCGGGCTATTGGCATTTCAATTACATTACAAATCCAGCAGCTACCAGTCTGTTCCCATTTTGCTGGGGTCATAGACTCAAAGCATGAGAAGACTTCTTGGAACCCTAGTTGCACTTTCACTTCTATTGCCAGCTTCGGTGGCATTTGCTTCGGTGCCTAATGCTGTTGCTCCTAGCTGGGTGAAATCAGCAACTGTTTATGAAGTCAATGTGCGTCAATACAGCGCTAACTCCAAACTGACTTCTGTTACTAAGGACATGCCTCGTTTGAAGAAACTAGGTGTCAAGGTTTTGTGGTTGATGCCTATTTACCCAATTGGTGAAGTGAACAGATTGGGTTCTCTTGGTTCTCCTTACTCAATCAAGGATTACAAGAAAGTAAATCCTGAGTTTGGTAATGCTGCTGATCTAAAGGCATTAGTTAAAGCAGCTCATGCTGCAGGACTTCATGTGATTTTGGACTGGGTGGCTAACCACACTGCTTGGGATAACGCATGGATTTCAAGTCACCCTGATTGGTATACACAGGTCAATGGTCAGATCATTAGCCCAGCTGGAACTGGATGGAACGATGTTGCTGATTTGAACTATGACAATTCAGCAATGCGTTCAGCGATGATCTCTTCGATGAAGTATTGGGTTACCAACTTTGATGTTGATGGCTTCCGTTGTGATGCTGCCGGTATGGTGCCACAGGACTTCTGGGAGCAGGCCACTGTTGAACTGGCTAAGTCTAAGAAATTGTGGATGTTGGCCGAAGACGGCAGTTCCATGAATCTTTTAGAGAATGCCTTCAATGCCAACTACAACTGGAGCTTGCTAGGCAAGCTAAAAACTCTAGCGTCGGGGTTTGGTTCTCAGAGTGCTATTGAGAATTTGGTGGCTAACCAGAGTTATATGTATCCGGCTGGAACCTACCCTTTGAACTTCATTACCAACCACGATGAGAATTCTTGGAATGGAACAGCGCATGAGTTCTATGGTGCTGCTGAGGATGCAATGGCAGTTCTTACCTACACTCTCCCTGGTGTTCCTCTGCTTTACAACGGTCAAGAGGTGGGGCTAAATAAGAGGCTTCAGTTCTTTGAGAAGGACCCAATCAATTGGAAGTCTTACGGAGCTAAGGGTGTTGCTAGGAATACCTTCTATACACAACTGAACTCGATGAAGCTAAATAACTCAGCTATTTGGGCAGGTAGTGCTGGTGGATCGATAAGTACCTTAGACACCGATAACACAAATGTCATGGCTTTCATCAGAACCAGAGGCTCAGACAAAGTTCTTACTGTTATAAACCTCACCGATTCGAAACAGACTGTGAATGTGTCAACACCTTCAGGCAAGATGTTCAAGCTAGGTGCAACAAAAGCAACATCAATCGGCAGTACCTTGAGGCTTTCGATTGCGGCTTCTGGCTACGCTCTTTATTCAACTAAGCCTTAGTTGGCTAAAGAGAACTTTCCGGTTGCAAAGAAGTGATCTAAACGCGTCTGAGTTCTTTCCAAGAAAGTTGGTATGAACTCAATTATTTCTGCAGAGGTCATGTATGTCACTGCACTCACCAAACCAATCAGTCTTCCCATAAGAAGGGTTTCGTAGTCTTCATCAGAAATCTTTGGTAACTCAAGAAGGGATGCGTAACCTGCTTTCAGGTGCTTCTCTTTCTCGGTGTCTTCCCTGATGTAATAGTTGCTAATTACTAGATCTTGAATTGGAAGACCCATTCCTGCATCATCAAAATCAATAATTGCTAACTTGTTTGCCGTTTGGATTACATTGCCATTGTGCAAATCGGCATGGATTGGAAGAAGCTCTTGGCCCTCAGAAATGCGTGCATAGACTTCTTCACTTAGCGCTAGACCTTTGAGAATATCCCCATACAACTTGTCGTTTATCTGTTTTGGTTGGGCTGGGCTTAGGTTGTCTTTGGTGTTCATGAAGGTGCGGTTAATTGTTGGCAAGTATGCCGGTTCTGTGAAACTTAGGGTCTTTGCAAAGATCTGCAACCTAGCCATGTTTTGACCTAGACCAAACAACTGTTCATTAGTTGGCTTATCTCCAACTTCTTCACCTGGGATCCATTTGCTGAGCACCGCAGTTGTCTCTTTCTCCAGAGGCTTGAAGTGAGTGCTTACTAACAGCTCATTGTTAGTTGTTCTAAGTGGGACTGGGGCTAAGACTGAGCCATCAAGCGCAAGGGCTTCTAGCCACTGCATCTCAGCTAGTACCTCATTATTGGATTTCCCCGAGGCTAGGTTGATACGAAGTGCATATTCTTCCCCCTTGGTATCTGTGATCTTGAATGAGGAATTGAAACTGTGGTTCACATTCTCAATGGCCTTTGCTTCAATTCCATATTGAGCCAATATGCCAGGGACTAGTTTCTGGACTTCAGCTATTTGAGCGTCTTCGTCTAATTCTTCATAGCGCATTTCTCTAGCCTAGTTCTGGTTATTGTTGAGACATGCCTCGCGTTGCTAAGACTAAAAACGGTCGCCCACCTAAGACCTGTCAAAAGTGCGGCTTACCCTTTGAGTGGCGTAAGAAGTGGGAAAGAGATTGGGAGAACGTGAAGTTCTGTTCAGAGAAGTGCAAAAAGGCATGACCTCTCGAATTCTCTACATTCCCTTTGATCATTTGAATAGAAACAAAGGTGTTCTAAAGGACCTAGACCCTAAGACCGATGTTGTTGTTCTGGTCGAGAGTGCTCGAATGACTTCAGGTAGAGATTGGCACAAGGAAAGATTGTTCTTCCTAATCTCTTCAGCAAGACACTTCGCTGAAGAACTAAAAGCGTCTGGCATCAAAGTCGAATACATCAAAGCGGAAACAACCATTCATGGTCTTGATACGGCAAAGAGTATTTATGGTGATCTTCCTGTTTACTGCGCTGAGCCATCTTCATTTAGATCTTTTGCTCAGCTAACTGAATACGGTGTTAAGTTCGTAACTAACGATCTATTTCTAACCAAACGTGAAGACTTCTTTGCTTGGGCTAAGTCTCAGAAGACCTATGTCATGGAGAACTTCTACCGAGCTCAAAGAGTGCGACTAAACATTCTTGTTTTGGACGGTAAGCCTGAGGGTGGTGCTTGGAACTTTGATGCCGATAACCGATTACCACCACCTAAGAATTATGAGTGGCCTGAGTATCTCTATCACGATAGAGATGAGATTGATCTTGCGGTCGCTAAAGACCTTGACTATGAACCAACTAGAACTTGGGCAACAACTCGTAAAGGTGCTTTAGCTCAACTTGAGTACTTCATCAAACATCACCTAGATGGTTTTGGTCCTTATGAGGATGCTGTTGTCAAAGACAACTGGGCGCTGCACCATTCACTACTGAGTCCTTATCTCAACAATGGGCTACTAGATCCTGCTGAAGCAGTATCAGCTGTTATTAACAGTTACAAGCAAGGCAAAGCAAAAATTCAATCAGTTGAAGCAATTGTCAGACAGGTTATTGGTTGGCGTGAGTATGTCAATGGAATGTATTGGTTCTTAGGGGAGGGCTATAAATACAAGAATGGTTTGAACGCACAGTTGCCTTTGCTACCGGTATTTAGGAATTCAATAGCCACCGAGATGGACTGTGTTTCTAGTGTTGTGAAAGATATTGAAGACAGATCCTGGGTTCACCATATTCCTCGACTGATGATTCTGAGTAATCTGGCACTGATCACTGGCACTAACCCTCAAGAGTTTTTGGATTGGATGAGGGAGGCTTTCATCGACGCATCTGACTGGGTAATGGTTCCAAACGTCATTGGCATGGGAGTTCATGCCGATGGGGGAATCATGATGACAAAGCCTTATGCAGCCGGTGGCGCATACATCTCCAGAATGACCCAGTACTGCAAGGGCTGTGTTTATGACCCGAAGCTAAGGGTTGGCGATAATGCCTGTCCCTTTACAACTCTCTACTGGGACTTCCTAGATAGACATAAAGAGGAGTTCGTAAAGAACCACCGAATGAGCCAACAGGTCTATGGACTCAAGAAACTCAGTGATTTAGATGAGTTGAAGGTCAGGGCTAGCCAGGTCATTACTGGGCTCTCTAAAGGCCAGATCTAACTGGGGCTTGCAGCCCTGAGACCATTCAGGCTAAACTGTAGTTAGCCAAAGACCGCCGGTTTCGGTGCAGGCAAATCCAAAGATTTATCAGAGGTTTTGCATGCTTCGACGAAGGTCCGCTAAGTAAGCGGCATCCAGCGCAGGTGAACTGAATTTGATATTTTTCAAGCTCTGGTCATTTGCGCCAGAGCTTTTTTCTTTAAGACCCTAGGGCTACCGGCATCACAGATATAAGGAGCGCCATGGCGGACAAGCAAGCCACAGTTGCAGAGTTAACTGGTTTATTCCAGAACTCTAAGGCTGTTCTGCTCACCGAGTACCGCGGACTCACTGTGGCACAGCTTAAAGAGCTGCGCCGTTCAATCAGTGCCGATGCAACTTACGCCGTAGCTAAGAACACATTGCTAACCATTGCTGCAAAGAATGCTGGAGT
>CANGIU010000007.1 GCA_947454255.1 Micrococcales bacterium | reverse complement strand
GTTTCGGCGGCCATAGCGAGAGGGAAACGCCCGGTTACATTCCGAACCCGGAAGCTAAGACTCTCTGCGCCGATGGTACTGCAAGGGGGACCTTGTGGGAGAGTAGGACACCGCCGGACTTAATTTAGAAAATGGCCACCTTGGTAACAGGGTGGCCATTTTTATTTAACAGATGTTTTAAGATTTTTAGAGGAGAACTCATGAACGATAATTTAGGACCAAAAGACCGCCGCAGCGCGGGCGGGGATGACAGAAAGAAGCCAGCTGGAGCTGAGCGCCGCAGTGGTGGACGCGATGAACGCCCTGATTGGCAGACTCGTGTCGCTCAGCCTATTCGTGAGGATACACCTAAATCTCCAATGATCCCAGATGAAATCACGGATCAAGACCTTGAACTGGGGATTCGCGTTCAATTGAAGACCCTCACAGCAGAAAATGCTGAGATGACAGCAAGGCACCTGGCGATGGTTAGCCTTCTGCATGAACAGGACCCTGAATTGGCCCACTTACATGCGTTGGCGGCTGCTCGTCGAGCAGGGCGTATCGCTATTGTGAGAGAGACTTTAGGAGTTACGGCATACCAGGTTGGCGACTATGGCTTAGCTCTTCGAGAACTAACGACATATCGCAGACTCTCTGGCTCAAACGACCAGCTTCCAATCATGGTTGACTGCGAAAGAGGGCTTGGCAGACCCCAAAAGGCTCTTGAACTAGGCCGATCTGTGGATAGAAAATCTCTTCAGCCTTCGGTTCGAGTTAACCTTGCAATTGCTATGTCAGGTGCGCGACTAGATCTAAATGAGAATGATTTAGCCCTGGCAGAACTTGAGATTCCAGAGCTCGATCCAACAAAAGTTTTTGAATTTTCCACAAATCTATTCCGCGCCTATGCAAATACCCTTATAATCGGGAACAGAGAAAGTGAAGCAAAGCGCTGGTCAGACTTGGCAGAACGCGCAGAGCAACACTTTATCGGGAACAATAACCCCGAGAATGAAGTCTTCTCAGTGATTGAGGAGATACAGATTCCCGAGGTGTCCAGATCGGCGCGGCCTTCAAAATCCCAGCATGATGCCGTGGCCAGGACACCTCGGGATCCTTCCTCAAATAGAGGAAAACCCAACCGTGATGATGCAGATTCAGGTGAAAAGCCAAAGCGTCCACCATTTAATGGAGGACAACGAAGCAGTGGGCCTCCGCCTAAAGGTGGCTTCAAACCCGGCGGTGGTCGTGGATTCGGCGGACCACCAAAGGGAAGAAGTAGAGGCCCAGGTCGTGGTCGCTAATAAGATTTGGAATCAATACGATTTACTTCTTGCAGATTTAGATGGCGTAATTTACGAAGGTCAATCATCAATTGTTGATGCAGCTTCATCGATTGCTGAGTTACATTCAAGAAATATTTCAGTTGGTTATGTTACGAACAACTCTTCTCGTAAGCCATCATCAATTGCCGAGCAATTAGTTGGTTTTGGAGTTGCCGCCAAAGACGTTGAAGTTATTTCTTCAGGACTTACTGCAGTCGAGTTACTTGCAAGCAAAGTTCCAGCTGGTTCTAAAGTTTTTGTAGTGGGGGGAGAAGGTCTTCGAGCCTTTGTAATAGCTGGTGGCTTTGAGTTGGTTGACGATAGCGACGCGAAGCCCGCAGCCGTATTACAGGGATTCGCTCCTGATGTGTCATGGCGAGATTTAGCTGAAGCCTCATACGCAATTGCTAATGGCGCAGTTTGGATTGCCACCAACAACGATTGGACACTGCCACAAGAAAAAGGTGTTGCACCCGGCAATGGAACATTAGTCAGTGCAGTTCACACTGCAGTTGGGCAGTTCCCTCTAGTTGCGGGAAAACCAGAGACTGCAATTTATAAAACAGCTTTGACTAGATTCAATTCAGAATCAGCAATTTTTGTTGGAGATCGGTTAGAAACAGATATCTTAGGTGCCAATCGTGCGGGGATAGATAGTGCCGTTGTTTTGACTGGTATTGCCTCAAGGAAAGACGTGCTAGCGGCCCAAGGGGAAGAACGACCAAAATACATTTTGCGAACACTAAGCGATCTGCTTACGGAATACGTCACACCAACTCAAACAAAGCGTGGCTGGCGGTGTGGGGGAGCAAGCGTCGAACTGCTTGGCGATAAAGTTATGGTGGTTGAAGGAGATCCAAGTTCTATCGAAGCGCTCAGAGCTGCTGCTCTAGTGATTTGGGAATCTGGAAAACACATACATTTTCTTGATGTGCAAAGTGCACTGTATGAAACGAAGGCATAGATGAGCGACAGATTAGAAGAACTAGAAGCAGAGTTGGCGAGAATCGCTGCTCTCGATTTGAGTGAACAGCCTGCTGCGTTTTCTGCACTTCGAGAAAAACTCGAGTCTCAACTAAACGCTGCCGCTGAGCAGTCAACTGAGCTATAACGTGGATGAGAATTCAGTACGTCTCGATGTGGCTCTAGTCGAAAGAGGCCTAGCCAGGTCACGAAACCAAGCTTCTACTTTTGTGGAATCAGGTCGTGTATTCATCGACGGAAAAGAAGCTAGAAAATCATCGCAGCCGGTAACCCCGTTGGCTGAGTTGGTTGTCCTTGAAGCTATTGATTATGTCTCCAGGGCAGGTCATAAATTAGCTGCTGCACTTGATGCTTTCCCAGAGATAGAGATTGTTGGCAAAATTTGTCTCGATGTTGGGGCATCAACTGGAGGTTTTACCGATGTTTTGCTCCGTTACGGTGCGTCAAAGATAATCGCTTTAGACGTTGGGCACTCTCAATTAGCTGAATCATTGCTTGATAATCGTCTTGTAATCAATATCGAGAATTTCAATGCACGCGAGCTAACCCCTGAATCGCTGTCTGCTGTGGTTGGAAAACGACTTGATCGAAAGTTAGAACCAACCACAATCGAGCTGGTAGTGGCAGATCTAAGCTTTATATCTTTGACATTAGTGCTAGCGCAAATGAAGGCTGTTGCGCCAAATGCCAACTTTGTTTTACTTGTCAAACCCCAATTCGAGGTGGGTAAGAAGTCTCTTGATGCTTCCGGTATTGTCAACGATCACAGGCTTAGAGCCGGTGCCATCAGGCAAGTTCTTGAAGAGGCTAAAGCGGTTGGGCTGAATGTCCAAGGTTTGATCAAGTCGCCACTTCCAGGCACGCATGGAAATATCGAATTCTTGGTCTGGCTGAGTGCTGTGGAGACTAACCACAGCATCGACTGGTCTGGCAGAATTGATGAACTGGCTAAAGAGCGAGTCTAAGAAGTAGAGGAGAGCAGAATGGCTGAGCAACGCTATGTTTTGCTCGTGACCCATACCGGTCGGCCTGAAGCTGTTGAATCGACCATTGAGGCCGTCCAGCAGCTTGATGCGGCTAGCCTCATTCCTGTTATGACTCCGGTTCAAATAACTGAAATAGAAGAGTATTTGAGCAATCGCTCTAATGACTCATCTTTCTTGAGTTCGGTCATGTCACTTGGTACCTCAGTGGCCGAAGATCAATTAGAACTTGTCATGGTGCTCGGTGGTGATGGCACAATTTTGAAAGCCGCGGAGATCGTTCGCGAAAGCGCAACACCGCTCATGGGAATCAACCTCGGTCACGTTGGGTTCTTAGCCGAAAGTGAACGAGAAGGTTTATCTCATGCAGTTGCTCGGGTAGTTGCTAGAGACTATTTAGTTAAAGAACGCTTGACTCTAGATGTTCGAGTGTTGGTCGGGGGTAAAGAAGTTTATAGAACTTGGGCATTGAATGAAGCAACTGTTGAGAAAAGCGCTGCAGAGCGAATGCTCGAAGTTGTCGTTGAAATCGACCGGCGTCCACTTTCAAGTTTTGGTTGCGATGGAGTGATCATGGCGACCCCAACAGGTTCAACAGCATATGCATTTAGTGCCGGGGGGCCAGTAGTGTGGCCTAGCGTTGAAGCAATGTTGCTCGTACCACTTTCTGCACACGCACTCTTTTCGAGACCTATGGTCATCAGCCCACGTTCCCTGCTGGCAGTTGAAGTGTTGGATCGCTCAGCTGGAACGGGAGTGCTTTGGTGCGACGGTAGAAGAACTCACGACCTTCCAGTGGGTGCTCGTGTTGAAGTTAGCAGATCTAAGAAATCAGTTCGCCTAGCCCGCCTTCGCCAAGGACCATTTACCGACCGTCTAGTTCGTAAATTCTCGCTTCCTGTTTCAGGCTGGCGCGGACCTGATGCTTCCGCTGAGTAAACAGTTCATTAGATTCGGCATCAGACATGATTGAAGAACTCAGAATTAATGACCTTGGAGTTATCCAAGAAGCAACTCTTACTTTTCATCCTGGGCTAACTGTGCTCACCGGTGAAACCGGTGCCGGTAAGACTATGGTGCTTACTGCTCTGGGGCTATTACTTGGTGAACGTTCAGATGCTGGTTCTATTCGAAAAGGCGCATCCCAAACTAGTGTGGAAGGGCGCTGGAAGCTTCCAACTGAAAACGAAGTAATAGAACGTGCAGTTGAAGCTGGGGCTTTCGTTGAAGAAGGCGAACTTATCCTTGCGAGAAATGTGTCTCAAGATGGCCGATCTCGTGCGGTAATTGGAGGAAGAAGCGCTCCCATAGGGCTATTGAGCGAACTGGGGGAGCAGCTTGTGGTCGTTCATGGGCAAGCAGATCAAATTCGTTTGAAGTCAGCAAATGCTCAGCGAATCGCCCTTGATCAATTCGCCGGAGCAGAATTTTCTGCACTTTTAGCTGAGTATCAAATTAGTTATCAGGATTGGCGAAAGGCTAAGGAAGAACTAGAGGATATAAGAACAAACCAAGCAGGTAGATTGCGTGAAGCTGCTGAATTGGAAGAAAGCCTTGATTACCTAGCGAAGCTAGCACCAAAACCAAATGAAGATCATGAGCTTGCAGAGCTTGCTGCAAGGTTGACGCATACAGAAGACTTGCGCAACGCAGCGAGTATTGCCCACGAAGCCTTGGCGAGTGAGGGCTACGATTCTTCTGACGCAATTGGTTTGGTTGGACAAGCACGTAAAGCGCTTGAAGCTGTCGTTGCAAAAGATGCAGCTCTTGCTGAAAATATTGAATTACTCAGAGAAATTGGCTCGAATCTGAACGATGTTGCTGCCAGTCTTTCAGGTTACCTAGCGAGCCTTGAAGCTGAAAGTGGCCTGAGTCTAGACGAGGTTCAAGAGCGTAGAAGTGAACTTACGACAGCAATAAAGCGATACGGCGGATCTCTCGACGCAGTCTTGGATTACCAGAGCCAAGGACAAAAAAGATTAATTGAGTTGGATTCGTCTTCAGAGCACATCGAAAAAATCGAACAACAAGTCACCGCACTCGAAGAAGCAGCTGCAGCACTAGCAGAAAGATTGAGTCAGTCTAGAAAAGTCTCTGCTAATGAACTTTCACAAAAAGTGACCGCAGAGCTCACCAGTCTGGCCATGGGTGGGGCAAAACTTCAGGTCATCGTCGAAGACGGTAATCAGCTCACGGCCACTGGTAAAGACACAGTTGCTTTCTTATTGGAAAGCTATGCAGGAGCAGAACCTAGACCGATTGGGAAAGGTGCCTCCGGCGGAGAGCTCAGCCGTATTATGCTCGCGCTTGAAGTTGTATTGGCGTCATCTGCTGATACCCCAACTTTTATCTTCGATGAAGTAGATGCTGGAGTTGGTGGCGCAACAGCGATTGAACTCGGTAAGCGATTGGCTCAATTGTCGAAGAAGGCTCAGGTCATTGTTGTTACCCACCTGGCTCAGGTAGCGGCTTTTGCTGACTCGCACCTGAGGGTAACGAAGACCTCCGCTGCTGAATTTACTGCAAGCGATGTTCAAGTATTGGATGACTTAGCTAAAACAGCGGAATTGGCAAGAATGCTCTCTGGGTTGAGTGATTCTCAGGCAGCCAAAGACAACGCTTTGGAACTTAGAAAGATCGCTTCAGAGGCAAGGTAGATCTAATTTTCGGCATGTCTTGTGAGAGTGTGGGGAGCTCTGGTCGAGAAGTGCTAAAGTTAAATTCCATGGCTGATGCGATGGATTCTGGTAAATCAAGACACATATTTGTGACCGGTGGGGTTGCTTCCTCACTTGGAAAAGGCCTTACGGCTGCCAGCCTAGGGAACCTGCTTAGAGCACGTGGTCTCTCTGTTGTAATGCAAAAACTGGACCCATATCTAAATGTTGATCCAGGCACAATGAACCCATTCCAACACGGTGAAGTATTCGTAACCGATGACGGTGCCGAAACAGATTTAGATATCGGTCACTACGAAAGATTCTTAGATATAAACCTAGGTCAATCAGCTAACGTGACCACTGGCCAGATTTACTCTGAAGTAATCCGCAAGGAAAGAGCAGGCAGTTATCTTGGGGACACTGTCCAGGTAATTCCACACATCACTGATGAGATCAAACGAAGAATGCGTTTGCAAGCACATGAGAGTCCAGCGCCAGATGTCATCATTACTGAAATAGGTGGAACTGTTGGAGACATCGAGTCGCTTCCATTCATTGAGGCCGCTCGCCAGGTTCGTCACGAATTAGGTAGAGACAAGGTTTTCTTCGTTCACGTATCTCTAGTGCCATACCTAGCTCCCAGTGGTGAACTAAAGACCAAACCAACTCAGCACTCGGTTGCCACTTTGCGTTCAATCGGTATTCAACCGGATGCAATTGTTTGTCGTAGCGATCGACCAATTGGTGAATCAATCAAAAAGAAGATTGCATTGATGTGCGATGTTGATATCGAAGCGGTTATCAATGCTGCTGACGCCAATAGCATCTACGACATTCCTACAGTTGTTCACGACGAAGGACTGGATTCATACATCATCAAACACCTAAACCTAGAAGCAGGTGATGTTGACTGGTCGCGTTGGGAAAGTGTTCTAAAGGCAGTTCATGAACCACTGAGCGAAGTGACAGTCGCTCTTGTCGGTAAGTATGTTGATCTGCCGGATGCCTATCTCTCTGTTACTGAAGCCCTTCGCGCAGGTGGTTTCGCTGAGCAGGTAAAAGTCATTATCAAATGGGTAGCCAGCGATCTTTGTGAAACCGAAGAAGGTGCGAGAGAGCACCTTGGAGCAGTCGATGCAATTTGTGTTCCTGGTGGATTTGGTATTAGAGGTCTTGAAGGAAAACTCGGAGCCCTAAGGTTTGCTCGTGAAAATGGGATTCCTACCTTAGGCCTTTGCTTAGGTTTGCAGTGCATGGTTATTGAATATGCAAGAAACGTAGTTGGCCTGGAAGGTGCATCCTCAACTGAATTCGAACCAGACACTAAGTATCCAGTTATTGCAACAATGGCAGAGCAGGTAGAAATCCTTGCATCAGGGGATATGGGTCACACGATGAGACTCGGTCTTTTTGAAGCCCAGCTAACCCCTGGAAGTGTGGTGGCAGAAGCATATGGCAAGACCACTGTGCAAGAGCGCCACCGTCACCGCTATGAAGTTAACAACTCATTCAGAGATCAACTTTCAAATGCTGGTTTAAGTTTCTCTGGTCTTTCTCCTAATGGGGATCTAGTCGAGTTTGTTGAGCTACCTAAGGATGTCCATCCTTACTATGTTTCAACTCAAGCTCATCCTGAGTTTCTTTCAAGACCTACCAAAGCTCACCCACTTTTCCATGGGTTAATCAAGGCAGCTCTTGCCGGTCGTCTCTTCGGCGATAAGGCAGAGTAAGAAAAATAAACTGATGGCTAAATTACAGCAATCGGTTGATAACTACCTGAGACACCTCACTATTGAGCGAGGAATGGCCAAGAACACTTTATTGGCTTACCGTCGTGATCTAAATTCTTATATTGCGTATTTAGCCAAACTTGAAATTGATTCACCTAGTCAAGTTCAGGAAAGCCAAGTTAGAGACTTTGCTCAACAATTGGTCACCAACAAAGCAATGGTGGCTACCTCTGTTGCTAGAACTCTTGCTGCAGTTCGAGGTCTCCATAAATTCTTACTTTTCGAAGGTGTGCTGGAAGTTGATGTGGCTGCAACGGTAAAACCACCAAAAGCGCCTCGGAGATTACCTAAAGCCATCTCAGTAAACGATGTTGAACGGCTCCTAAAGGCCTCTGGTCCTGAACCTGATGAAATAAGTGGAGCAGGGGATCTCATCAGAGTAAGGGACAGAGCAATCCTAGAAATGCTCTATGCCACCGGCGCAAGAGTTTCGGAACTTGTCAACATCGATTTAGACGATCTAATAGACCCAGAAATCATCCGCCTTTTTGGTAAGGGCTCTAAAGAACGAATAGTCCCCGTTGGAAGGTATGCTCAGGCTGCACTACAGGCTTACCTCATAAGGGTCCGCCCTTCTTTGGCTGCTTTGGCTAAAGGGACTCCAGCCCTCTTTCTAAACCAGAGAGGATCTAGGCTAAGTCGGCAAAGTGTTTGGCAGATAATTTCAGATGCTGCCTCAAATGCGAAGTTCGAAAAGGAAGTTTCACCGCATACTTTTAGGCACTCATTTGCCACCCACCTTCTAGAAGGCGGAGCTGATGTCAGGGTGGTCCAGGAGCTCCTAGGGCACGCCTCGGTAGCCACTACCCAGATTTACACGCTAGTTACCGTAGACGCGCTGAGGGAGATCTACGCTACCGCCCATCCACGTGCTCAGCGGTAGGCTATAAGCACTAAAGTTATTGTCTTTACTGGTCTTTAGACCAAAACTTACTGCTGTGAAGCCAGAGAGGAAGCTATCGATGTCAGGTAAAAGTGCCGACCACAGGTTTCCAATCCCTAAACGCCTATCCAGCCATGGGCCAGCTCGAATAATTGCTCTCTGCAACCAAAAAGGTGGCGTTGGTAAAACAACTACAACTATCAACACTGCGGCTGCTTTAGCTGAGTACGGACGTAAAGTCTTACTAGTTGACTTCGATCCTCAAGGTGCACTTTCAAGAGGTCTTGGTGTGGTGAACGAAGATGTTAAAACCATCTATGACCTAATGCTTGATCGCAAACTCAAAGCAACTGATGTAATCGTCCATACTGAAGTTCCAGGCCTTGATCTAATCCCTGCCAACATTCAACTCTCTGCAGCGGAGATTCAACTTGTTGCAGAACCAGGCAGAGAAAAAATTCTAGCTGGCGTGCTTCGCCCTATTCTTGGCGACTATGACCTAATCATGATTGACTGCCAACCTTCACTTGGGCTATTGACAGTCAATGCACTAACAGCCGCTCACGGAGTATTAATCCCAGTTGCTTGTGACTTCTTCGCGCTCAGAGGCCTAGAGCTACTAATCAAAAACACCGTAGAACTTGTGCAAGAGCGACTAAATGAGAATCTTAAAATTGATGGAATTCTCGCAACGATGTTTGACCCTAGAACCTTGCACTCAAGAGAGATGCTGAACAAGCTCAACGAAGACTATGGCAAGAAAGTATTCAAGTCAGTAATCAAGTTGACAGTTAAATTCAAAGATTCATCTGCCCAGGGTAGACCGGTTACCCAATATGCTCCTTCTTCCGAAGCAGCAGAGCTTTACCGTGCTGTTGCAAGAGAGATGGTTGAACGTGGCTGTGCTCCATAACGATCTCGAGGATGTCAGCGGTAACGGTTTCTCACTAAATATCGGAAACTTCGAAGGCCCCTTTGATTTACTGCTTTCACTTATCTCAAAGCATCAACTAGATATCACCTCTATTTCGCTTAGCCAGGTGACTAATGACTTTATTGCTTATGTTCGAACACTTGAAGATGCAGACCAACTTGAAGAAGCATCTGAGTTCCTAGTTGTCGCAGCCACTCTTTTAGATATCAAGATTGCAGAACTACTACCTAAGGGTGAGGTAGTCGATGCAGAGGATGTTGCTCTATTAGAGGCAAGGGACCTGCTGTTCGCAAGACTTCTGCAATACCGAGCATTCAAAGACATTTCGTCCTGGTTCCAAACAGCAATTGCCATGGAATCCAGGAGGGTCTACCGCTCGGTAAGACTTGATGATCGGTTTAGAACTCAGCGACCTGAATTGGTCTGGACTGTTTCTCTAGAAGATTTCGCAAGATTAGCTGAAGAGACAATGGCCCCACGTGAGATTCCAATGGTTGGGCTAACCCACTTGCACGCACCAAGAGTTTCTATTCGTGAACAAGCTGCGGAAGTGGTTGCTCTACTTCGAGCCGCTAAGACGCTTACTTTCCGAGAACTGATCGAATCAGTTCGAGACAGAGCTGTTTTGGTGGCACGATTCCTAGCCATCTTGGAGCTATACAGAATGAGCGCAGTCAGCTTTGAACAATCAGAATCACTTGGACCGCTGCAGATCACTTGGCGCGCAGAAGTCTTTGATGATGAACAACTCTCAGCACTAGGAGCAGATTATGACTCTTGATAATCAAGAACAGGTCGAAATGGAAAGCAACATCGAAGAAGAAAAGCAAGCGACTGCTGATCCCAGACAAGCGCTAGCGCTATCTGAACCAATAGCCGCTGAATCTCTTCGTGGAGCTGTTGAGGCGATTCTTATGGTTGCCGAAGTGCCACTTTCTATTGTTCATTTAGCGACATCACTGGACATGCCTGTTCCAGATATTAAAGACGCAGTGCTGGCAGTAAAAGCTGACTTTGATGGCGAGAATGGAACGAGGCCTAGGGGATTTGAACTTCGTGAAGTTGGCGGTGGTTGGCGAGTATTCGTAAGAGAAGAATACGAATGGGCAGTTAGAGAATTTATTTCGAACGAGAATCCAACAAAGCTCTCTCAAGCGGCACTAGAAACACTTGCAGTTATTGCCTACCGGCAACCGATTGCACGTGGCCAGATTGCTTCCATCCGTGGAGTTAACGTGGACTCTGTGGTTAGAACTCTGCTGAGCAGGGGATTGATTACTGAAGTATTCACAGATAGTGAAACCGGTGCTATCAACTACGGAACAACTGAAACATTCCTTGAAACTCTTGGAATAAATGCTCTAGACGATCTACCTCTGATCAGCCCATATCTACCTGATGCCAATTTTGACTTTGGTGCAGAGAATGCAGCAGGAAACTAAGTGAATGAATCAACCGAAGGTGTTCGACTGCAAAAGGTGTTAGCCAATGCAGGTGTTGCCTCTAGAAGAGCCAGCGAAGACCTAATCACTTCAGGTGCTGTGAAAGTCAATGGCAAAGTAGTAAAGGAGCTAGGCACTCGTATCAACCCAGACTCAGATAAAGTTTCCGTACGTGGAACTCCTGTTCAATTAGATGCCAGCCGTGTGTACATGGCTCTAAACAAGCCAGTTGGTGTCATCTCTTCTATGGCTGATGAGTATGGCAGACCTGACCTTTCTCAATATGCTTTGAGATCAGATCGCATCTATAACGTCGGACGCCTTGATGCCGACACTTCAGGTCTATTGATTCTTACCAATGATGGTGAACTAGCGAACATGCTTGCTCACCCAAAGTTCGGTGTCACAAAAACCTATGTGGCAAAAGTTGAAGGTCAGGTTTCTGCACAAGAGATTCAGAAACTGCTTACCGGTCTTGAGCTTGAGGATGGCCCAATGAAAGCAGATAAGGCTAATCTGGTTGACTCAAATGCTTTTGAATCTCTGGTTGAGATTGTAATCCACTCTGGTAAGAACAGAGTTGTGCGAAGAATGTTTGAGTCACTTGGTCATCCAGTAAAGGACCTTGTTCGGAGACAGTTTGGTCCCGTTCAGCTTGGACCACTAAAGCCTGGTCAAACTAGGCTGCTAAGTAAAGTTGAAGTCGGTGCGCTACTAAAAGCAGCTGAGGGTAAGAGCACTCGGGCACCGAGGCCTCCAAAACCTAAAGCCAAAGTGGCAAGCAAGCCGAAGCCGAGAGGAAAAAGAAGTGGCGCTTAGAGCTATCCGTGGAGCAATCCAATTAGAAACAGATGATCGCGAACATCTACTGAAACTTACTGCTGAACTACTTGCAAAGATGATGCATGCCAATAACATGCACACTGACCAGCTTATTTCTATTCTTTTCACCGCAACACCAGATATCACTTCAGAGTTTCCGGCTTTAGCAGCGCGAGAACTTGGCCTGGGGGATGTTCCCCTAATGTGTTTTGTCGAAATGAACGTCGAAGGCGCTCTTCCTAGAATCATCCGAGTAATGATTAACGCAGAGTTGGATGTTCTTAGGTCTGAAGTTCAACATATCTACCTGCGAGGAGCAGCCGCTCTGCGATTGGACATTGCTCAATGAGCCCACGCACCACAGGACAAATTCACATTATTGGAGCTGGATTACTAGGCACCAGTATTGGGCTTGCTCTAACCAAACTCGGCATTGAAGTCTCAATTGAAGATGCGTCCCCGGCTAATGAACTACTTGCAATTGACTTTGCCGCTGGAAGAAAGCTAATTGCGGGAGATCAGGTTGCAGTCGTAGTGGTGTGTGTTCCTCCCGATGTCACTGCAAAGACAGTATTGGGTGCATTGAGAGATTTTCCTGAAGCAATTGTTACTGACGTAGCCAGTGTGAAAAGCACAGTTCTATCTGAAATAAAAAACAATTCCGCTGACACTTCAAGGTATGTCGGTTCTCATCCAATGGCAGGTCGAGAAAAAGGTGGAACCCTAGCTGGACGAGCTGATTTGTTTGTGGGTAGACCTTGGGTTATTGCGGTTGAGGATGGCACTAACTCTGATGCTGCGCAAAAGATTGAGCAACTCGCTTTAGATCTAGGTTCGACACCAATGAGAATGAGTGCACAGGAACATGATCACGCAGTTGCTCTTATTTCTCATACCCCGCAATTGATTTCTAGTCTTCTAGCAGCGCAGCTCTCTGTTGCAGAAGATAAGGACCTTGCCCTGTCTGGTCAGGGGCTAAGAGATACCACTCGTATTGCTGCAAGTGACCCGAGTCTCTGGCTGCAAATTCTCTCTGCAAATTCAACGGAATTACTGCCTGTATTAAAGGCTTTTGATAAAGATCTGGAACAGGTTATTTCTGCCCTTGAGCAAGTTGGAACTTCTGGTGCTTTGGCTAAGTTGGGCAAAGTTCTAGAGGCCGGAAATCAAGGCATTGCTAGATTGCCGGGTAAGCATGGTTCGACTAACACTTCTTACGCTCAGGTCGTAGTCATGATTGACGACAAGCCTGGCGAGTTGGCACGGCTACTCACCGAGATTGGTCAGGCTGCATTAAACGTTGAAGACTTGAAATTAGATCACGCCAGTGGCGCTCAGGTTGGCCTAGTGGAGCTATACATCCTGCCAAACATTGAAGAGAAACTCATCGATACTTTGCGTACTAATGGTTGGCGGCTGGCAGGATAAATGCATATTGTCGCTATTGACGGTCCTGCGGGTTCCGGCAAATCAAGTGTTAGTAAAACGGTTGCCCGAAAGCTTGGCTATGGCTATTTAGATACCGGAGCTGCATATCGAGCCCTCACCTGGTTTATCAGCAGCCAAGCCAAAAACTTGGCTGCTATTGATTTAGATTTCCTAACAAAAGAATTTGATTACCGCATTTCTCTTGACCCAGATGATTATTGGGTCAAAGTGGGCTCTACAGATGTCACCTATGAAATTCGTGAAACCAGCATTGGCGAGAAGGTCAGCGCTATTGCTGGGCTGCCGATAATTAGGGAATACATGAGAAACCTTGCCCATGAGCTAGTTAATGCCTCAGGTTTTGCAGGGGTAGTCGTTGAGGGAAGGGATATCACAACAGTTGTCTTCCCTAGTGCTCAAAATAGAATTCTCCTAACTGCCTCAGAAGAAGTTAGACTTAGAAGGCGTTCTGCGGAGCTCCCCGAAGGCATTTCAATTGCCGAGCAAATCACCAAACGAGATCAAAACGATTCGAAAGTAGTCGATTTTCTTTCTCCTGCCACTGGTGTCGAGTTGGTTGATTCCACAGAACTAGATTTTGACTCAACCGTTGAGGCAATCATCAGAATTATTGAAAGAACTAAGTAGGGAACATGGAAGACCAAGACTTTAACGCGGATCCGGTCGATCCAGAATTTCTCGATCGTTTGAATTCGCTTTCAACTGAAGAGGAAGAGGCTCGCGTTCGAGCACTTCGAGTCGGACTATCTGAATATGACCTTGATGAAGAGGACATTCGCGTCCTTGAAGAACTAAGTTCTGCTGATGGTCAGCCAGTCTTGCTTCCTGCACTTCCAGTTTTGGCTATCGTCGGAAGACCGAATGTCGGTAAATCTGCATTAGTCAACAGAATTATTGGCAGACGCGAAGCTGTGGTGGAGGATAAGCCAGGGGTAACCCGTGACCGCGTCTCATACAAGGCTGAATGGAATGGTCGTAAATACACTTTGGTTGACACTGGTGGCTGGGAACCAGACGCTAAGGGTATCGATAAGTCAGTAGCTATCCAAGCGGAAATCGCGGTTGAACTAGCTGATGCTGTTTTGTTTGTTGTTGATTCGACTGTTGGGCCAACAGCCACTGATGAGCGAGTAGTCAAAATGCTTAGAGCTAGCAAGAAGCCTGTGCTCTTGCTCGCCAACAAGGTTGATGATGAACGAGGCGAATCAGAAGCAGCTGCACTTTGGTCTCTAGGACTCGGGGAGCCACATCCTGTTTCAGCACTCCACGGTCGTGGCGTTGCCGATGTTTTGGATAAGGTCATGGAAGTTCTTCCTGAAGTTTCAAATGTTGCCAAACAAGAATTCGGTGGACCAAGAAGAGTTGCAATTATCGGTCGTCCAAATGTTGGTAAATCATCCTTGCTCAATAAGGCGGTTGGTTCGGAGCGAGCAGTTGTTAACGACTTGGCTGGAACAACCAGAGATCCAATCGATGAGCAGGTAGAACTTGGTGGCAAGATTTGGCGTTTTGTTGATACTGCTGGTATCCGTAGAAGAATTCACTTAGCGCAAGGTGCAGACTTTTATGCGTCACTTCGAACCGCAGCGGCGCTTGAACGTGCAGAAGTTGCGGTTGTTGTTCTAGATGTCACAGAGAAAATTAGTGAAGGTGACATCAGAATTGTTGACATGGCTCTTGAATCGGGACGTGCGCTTGTTTTGGCATTCAACAAGTGGGACAACTTAGATGAAGACCGCAGAGAGTATTTAGAACGCGAGATTGAACAGAATCTGGCTCACGTCTCTTGGGCTCCTAGAGTTAATATTTCCGCCAAGACTGGCCGCCACCTGGAGAAGTTAGTTCCTGCTCTTGAAGTTTCACTGGATTCTTGGGACACCAGAATTCCAACTGGAAAGCTCAATGCATTCATTCAAGAATTGGCTATGGAATTTCCTCACCCTGTTCGTGGCGGAAAGCAGCCTAGAATTCTGTTTGCAACTCAGGCAAGCACCAGGCCGCCAAAGTTTGTTCTTTTCACAACTGGCTTCCTAGATCCTGGCTACAGAAGATTCATTGTTCGAAGACTCCGAGAGACCTATGGTTTCGAAGGCTCACCTGTTGAAATTGGTATGAGAGTTAGAGAGAAGCGTAAGCGTTAATATTGTCCCCACGGGCTATAGCGCAGCTTGGTAGCGCACTTGACTGGGGGTCAAGGGGTCGTGGGTTCAAATCCCGCTAGCCCGACGCTAGTCTAGGAAAATCATGGTTGAACAGAATCTACAGTTGAGTGACAGAGTCCTAACCTGGCCTAACGCGCTCTCCGCACTTCGCTTAGTTTTGGTGCCAATTTTTCTTTGGATGATATTGATAGACCAAAATTTAGTGGCTTTTATGATTCTTGCCTTTTCAAGTTTTACTGACTGGCTTGATGGGTTCCTGGCTCGGAGGCTCAACCAGATGTCTCGTCTTGGGCAATTATTAGACCCAGCAGCTGACCGATTGTTCATCCTCGCTTCGCTGTTAGGTCTTGCTATTACATCCAAGGTTCCTTGGTGGCTAGTTCTGGTAATTGTAGCCAGAGACTTGGTCCTCTTTTTTAGCCTGCCATTCTTAGCCAAAGAGGGCTATGGGCCTTTGCCAGTTAACTACACCGGCAAGGCTGGAACATTCGCCCTGTTATACGCCTTCCCACTGATGCTGCTTCCTGAGGTTGTCCCTCAGGAAGTTGCAGTCTGGATCTACCCGATTGCTTGGGCATTTGCATTTTGGGGTATTTGGCTTTACTGGTGGACAGGTTTCATTTATTTACGACAGGTTCATAACATTCGAAAATCAGCCCTCCTAGATTCGGCTATTCTTAAGGACAAAGAGGAGCGTGTGTGAACGAGTTTTCAGCTGGCCAAGATGCCAATTCAGGCGAAGACATTGAGGCTACTCGCAACTTCTCGGAGGACCTAATCGAGAGCGATTTAGAATCACTTTCAGACGAAGAAAGATCAGCCGTTGATGCGCTTCCTTCTGGCAATGCTCTTCTAATTGTTCGACGCGGCCCAAACCAGGGATCAAGATTCCTGCTAGATGCTGATGTAACAACAGTTGGCCGTCACCCAAATGCAGATATCTTCTTGGATGATGTAACGGTTTCAAGAAAACACGCTGAATTCAAAAGATCAGGGAAGATTTTCACCGTGACTGACCTCGCCTCACTTAATGGAACACAATATCAAAACGCCAGAGTTGAAACAGCAGAACTTGAAAACGGAAGTGAAGTTCAAATCGGTAAGTATCACCTGACTTTCTTTGCTTCAAAGAAGGACATCTAAAATCATGGCTGTTTCTGAAGCTTCTAATCTCTTTGCACCCAGACCGGGCAGGCTTTTTACAATTGGTCAGGTAATCGACAAGATCAAAAGTGATTTCCCAGATCTAACTCCATCCAAGATTCGCTTTCTAGAAGATCAAGGATTGTTCTCACCATTTAGAACCGAATCCGGCTACCGCAAATACAGCGACGAACACATTGAAAGAGTTCGATTAATTCTTGAATTGCAGAGAGATAAGTTCCTTCCTCTTAAAGTAATTCGGACATATCTGGATGATCTAGATGCTGGAAAGCAACCAACTCTGCCTAGTGCAACTAGGCGTCCAAGCGTAACTCGCAAGTTCAGCAAGTTGGAACTTGTCGCAGAAAGCGGCATCAACGAAACTTTGCTAGCAGAAGCACAATTGGCTCAGTTAATTGGTGCCGAACCTTTTGAATACAGCGACATTGAAATTGCACGATCGCTGATGCAGCTGCAGCGTTTTGGAATTTCTGCAAGACATCTACGAGGCATCAAGACCTCAGTGGACAGAGACCTCGGTTTGATTCAGGGAGTTGTGGCAAGCGTCAAGAAACAACGCGATGCCGCTGCAAAATCCCGCGCTGCAGCCTATGCGAATGAGATTGAGTCGCATTTTGCGGTCATTAGAGCAGAGCTTATTCGTTCTGTAATCGACAAAATCGACTAGTCCGACACGCCGAAAAAGAATATTAACCCCCTTTGGTCAGGGGTAGGCGGAACAATTAAACAAAGGTTCAATAACAAGTTGAGCTTTAGAGTACTAGGAGAGGAGGCCAGCATGGACTCAAATCAGCCCGAAGTTGATGGTGTCATAAAGGAACCAACCACTGAAACTGGCCGAATCGTTCTTAGCGAAGCCAGTGAATTCGCATACTTGCAGGATGATCTGTTTGCAGTTTCTCAGCCTTGGCATGACCCGAATGTTGGTTACCGAGGTACATCTGCTGCTGGTGCAGCTGGCATCAGTTATCGCCAACTTGATTACTGGGATCGAACAAGACTCGTTCAACCTAGCGTTAGAGGCGCATCAGGTTCTGGAACTCAAAGACTATATTCCTTCCGCGATATCTTGGTCCTAAAACTTATCAAGCGTTTTATTGATGCTGGAGTATCTCTGCAGCAAATTCGAATCGCTATTCAGCAGCTTCGTGAAGCGGGGATTAGTGACCTGGCAAAAATCACTCTGATCTCTGATGGAGCCAAGGTTTACCTTTGCACGTCAGTCGATGAGGTCATTGACCTACTGGATCGCGGTCAGGGTGTATTCGGTATTTCGGTTGGCAAGGTTCTTGGCGAGGTAGAGGCAACTCTGACCACCATTAACCCAAGCCACATTGAAGATCTTGATGAACTAACACTGAAGAGACTTAGCAAAAAAGCTATTTAATTCTCATCCTCAGATTGTTGGGTAAGAGCTTGTATCTGCTTCTTAGTTAGTGTCTGGCGAATTACTTCGTTGAACTTCTCTTCATATTCTGGAGAAACGCTGACAGGTTCTTCCGGCTCAGTGGCAGCAAATTCCTTGATCACTTCTGGCTTAGCCGGAAAACTTGGTTTAATGTCTCGACTGCGTTTAGAGAATCGGCTCTTACCGTCTGTTTTACGTTTGCGAAGGGTGCTACCAGGGTCTTCGGCTTGAAAAGCGCTCAATGCCTGCTCTAGTAAAACATCAAAACGGTTGGCTAATTTTGCTGCTGATTGGCCGGGCCAAGCATGTATTGATTTGCCTGCACCAGAAGCTTGTTGAAGGGCGGTCTTTTCCTCGAGCGGGGGATTAAGCATCAAATCGCCAAAGAGCTCCTCGAGTTCATTGACTCGATACTGGTGCTCTGCAACGCTGGCGCGGAGTCTATTTACTAACACTCCAAATAGGTGAACTCGACGATTGACTTTGTTCCTCAATTCAACAAGAGCTTTCACAGCAGTCTCGATGGAAATTACTGAGTTGATGGTTGGCTCAGCCACTAGCAGGACGCGATCACTTGCCACCCAAGCCATTCTTGTCAGCGCTCCGATTGAAGGAGGTGTGTCAATTAGAACGAGGTCATACTTGTCTTCGATAGTGGCTAAAGCTCGCTCAATTTGCCAAAGCGATCGGTAAGAGGGATTTCCCTTGTTGGCTATGGTCAATCTAGGGTTGCCGACCATGATATCTAAGCGCCCTGACTGCCCCTTAGCCCAAGATGAGACTACAATTGCCTGTAGCACAGTGTTGTGCCGGGGCTTCTTGATTACTTCGGCCGCTGAAGAGTTATGTTCCCCAACCGCACCTAAACCAATGCTTGCGTTGCACTGTGGGTCTAAATCAATCACCAGTGTGCGTAAGTTCCTAGACATGGCAGCAGAGGCAAGACCAAGGGTAACCGTGGTTTTACCAACTCCGCCCTTCAAGGCGCTAATGCTTAATACCTGCACCTGTCTAGGCTACCTTTTGATTTAGGCGCAACCCGTTATTTGTTCGCCTGACTGCAGTTAGGAACGCATGTTCAGCAAGATTTTGGTTGCCAACCGAGGTGAAATAGCCATTCGCGCCTTCAGGGCAGCCTATGAGCTAGGCGCTAAGACTGTTGCTGTCTTTGCTTATGAGGACAGAAACTCATCACACAGGCTAAAGGCAGACGAGGCTTACCAGATCGGTGAGATTGGCCACCCAGTTCGTGCCTACCTAGATGTTTCTGAAATCATTCGTGTTGCTTTGGAGTGTGGCGCTGACGCCATCTATCCAGGTTATGGATTCCTCTCTGAAAACCCAGAACTTGCAGAGGCCGCAAAAGCCAATGGAATTACTTTTATTGGTCCGACCTCGGCGGTTTTGGAACTTGCTGGAAACAAGGTCAACGCTAAAGAAGCCGCTATCGCCGCCAAAGTTCCAGTTCTAAAATCTTCAAGACAATCAGAAGACACTTCAATCCTGATTGAAGATTCTAAAGAAATCGGTTTTCCACTTTTTGTAAAGGCTGTTGCTGGTGGTGGCGGAAGAGGAATGCGTAGAGTTGCAGATGCTCAGTCTCTTCCGGCTGCACTTGGTGAGGCTATGCGTGAAGCAGAGAGTGCATTTGGTGACGCGAGAGTTTTTCTCGAACAAGCTGTGCTTCGACCTCGTCACATTGAAGTTCAAATCTTGGCAGATGGACAGGGAAACGTAGTTCACTTATTCGAGCGTGATTGTTCCGTTCAGCGAAGAAACCAAAAAGTTGTCGAGATCGCACCAGCACCGAATATCTCTCAAGAACTTAGAGAAGAACTTTACCGAGATGCGGTTGCATTCGCTAAGCAGGTTGGCTACGTCAATGCTGGAACTGTTGAGTTCCTAATCGATACCGTTGGCCCAAATGCAGGCAAGCACGTCTTCATTGAAATGAACCCAAGAATTCAGGTTGAGCACACTGTCACTGAAGAAATTACTGGTATCGATTTAGTGCAGTCACAGATGCTGATTGCAGCAGGTAAGACGCTTTCAGAATTGGAACTGACCCAAGACAAGATTGAAATGCATGGTTTTGCAATTCAGTGCAGGATCACAACCGAAGATCCAACTGCAGGCTTTAGACCGGACACTGGAAAGATAAGCACCTATCGTTCACCAGGCGGCGCTGGCATTCGTCTTGATGGTGGAACGGTTTCGACCGGAAGTGAGATTAGTCCGCACTTTGACTCATTGCTTGTGAAACTAATAACTAGAGGCAGGGATCTTAAGACTGCTGTAAACAGAGCAGAGCGTGCGCTGGCTGAATTTAGGATCCGTGGAGTTTCCACCAACATTGCCTTCCTGCAAGGAGTTCTTGCCGACCCTAGCTTTGCAGCTGGTGAGCTAAGCACAGCTTTCATTGATGAGAGACCTGAACTGCTTACGGCACATGCTTCACTCGATAGAGGGACCAAGATTCTGAACTGGTTGGCCGATGTCACAGTCAACCAGCCCTACGGAGCAAGGGGAGACCTAATCTCACCCGCTTCAAAGTTGCCGAAGCTTGACTTGACTAAACCTGCCCCAAATGGTTCTCGTCAACAGTTGATTGAGCTAGGCCCAACAGCATTTGCAAAAGCCTTGAGAGAACAGTCAGCAGTTGCGATTACTGACACCACCTTCAGAGACGCACACCAGTCGTTGCTAGCAACAAGAGTTAGATCTCGCGATCTGGTTCAGGTGGCCCCATACGAGGCAAGAGTGCTGCACAAGTTATTCTCAGTAGAAGCCTGGGGAGGGGCAACATATGATGTTGCACTTCGTTTCCTAGGTGAAGATCCTTGGGCCAGACTTACCGCGCTAAGAGAGGCGATGCCGAACATTTGTATTCAAATGCTGCTTCGCGGTCAGAACACTGTTGGATACACACCTTACCCAGTTGAGGTAACTGAAGCTTTCGTTTCAGAAGCAGCACTTTCTGGTGTTGATATCTTTAGAATCTTCGATGCACTAAACGATGTTGATCAAATGCTTCCAGCGATTAGCGCTGTGTTAAAGACTAAAACTGCTGTTGCTGAAGTAGCCATCTGTTACACCGGTGATCTACTCCATCCAAACGAGAAGTTATATACCCTTGAGTACTACCTAGCTTTAGCTAGACAGGTTGTTAACGCTGGCGCACATATTCTTGCTATCAAAGACATGGCAGGACTACTTCGCCCTCAGGCAGCAGCAAAGTTAGTTAAAGCACTCCGCGCTGAGTTTGATGTCCCAGTTCATCTGCACACCCACGACACTGCAGGTGGTCAGTTAGCAACTTTGATTGCAGCCATAGATGCTGGTGTCGATGCTGTGGATGTTGCTTCTGCGCCAATGGCCGGAACAACTAGCCAACCGTCCGCCTCTGCATTGATTGCAGCCCTTGAAAATACAGATAGAGATGCTGGAATCACACTTGATGAGATCACAGCTCTTGAACCATATTGGGAAGCTGTTAGAAATGTATACGCACCATTTGAATCAGGTCTTCGAGGACCAACAGGTCGTGTATACAAGCATGAAATCCCCGGTGGCCAACTGAGCAACCTTCGCCAGCAGGCCATCGCTCTCGGTTTAGGTAATCAGTTCGAGCGCGTTGAAGATATGTATGCAGCAGCTAATGAAATTCTAGGAAGACCACCAAAAGTAACTCCATCTTCAAAAGTTGTCGGTGATCTAGCGTTGCACTTAGTTGCAGTAAATGCTGATCCAGCCGATTTCGCAGCTAACCCCCAGAACTATGACATTCCAGATTCAGTAGTTGGTTTTATGGCAGGCGAACTAGGAGACCTGCCTGGTGGATGGCCAGAACCATTTAGAACCAAAGTTTTGCAAGGCAAGAGCCCGAAGTTTGGTCTAGTCGCTGTATCGCCTGCTGATTTGGAAAATCTAGTATCGGGTGATGCAAAGGTGAGAAGAAGTACTCTCAACAGATTGCTTTTCCCAGGTCCGACAGCCGAATTCGAAAAGGCTCGATCAACATTTGGCAACCTTGACCCAGTAGACACTTTGGATTACCTATACGGCTTAGAGCAAGGTCATGAGCATGTTGTTGAGATTGCCAAGGGAGTTCGTATCTTTGTTGGTCTTGAGGCAATTGGCTCACCTGACACCAAGGGCTTTAGAACGGTTATGGCTACTTTCAACGGCCAATTGCGTCCAATCAACATTAGAGATCGAAAGATAGCAACAACTGTTGTCTCTGCTGAAAAGGCTAATTTGGCTAACCCAGCAGAGGTTGCGGCTCCTTTTGCAGGGGTTGTCACCTTGCAGGTGGTTGAAGGCACTCAGGTAGAGCTCGGCCAGCCTGTCGCCACCATTGAGGCTATGAAGATGGAGGCAACCATCACAGCCAATATCTCAGGTGTTATCAGGCGTCTAGCCATTGCCAAGACTCAAGCGGTTGAGTCGGGGGATCTCATCCTCGTGGTTGAACCTAAAGTTAGCGAATAGACTTACCCAATAAGTTATTGTTTCAGGGCTGAATTTGCCTTGAATTGGAATGCATAAGGAATTAGCTTTGGCTGAAAAATTTGAAGGCAAGAACTCTCGTTCGAAAGATTCATCTGAATCTAATGCGGACCTAGGTGCAATTGGTATTGAAGCCAGCACGGTTGATCTAACTCCAACCACTTCATCAATCAAGGTTGTTACTGAAGCCACAGCGATTGTTCCAACAGGCGGAGCATCTGAAACTGCAAGTCTCGCCGCTTCCCAAACTGGCTACTCCAGACGTGACAGCCTCCGGGGCGATACTTTTGATCAGCCAGAGCCCGCCGCTATGCTCACAGCCGATCGTCTTATTGAAGTGAACGCTAAGACCAGACCAGCTCCAGAATCAGGTTTCCGCAGGTTCATTTATTTCTTATCTCTAAAATCTATTAACCTGGGCGATAACCTACGCGTTCGCGAACGCAAAGCAATCGATGCTCGAATCGCTGCCAACCTAGGTGGAGGCGCAAGATTTGTGCCAGTGCTTACCCGCAAGGGTGGCGTTGGCAAAACTACCGTTACAACACTTCTGGGAATGGCTATGGCGCTGGCCAGAGAAGATCGAGTTATCGCTATTGATGCCAACCCTGACCGTGGCACACTGGCAGAACGTGTCAGCAAGTCAACTAGGTTCACAGTTAGAGACGTTGTAAATAGGGCAGCAGCTATTGATGGATTTACTGATTTCTCAACCATGGTCTCTAGAGACGTAACTAGACTTCACGTTCTAGCATCTGACAGCGACCCAATGCTTTCGGAAGCATTCGATGAGGGAGATTACAACGTCGTTGCTGACATGGCGGCTCGTTATTACACAATCATCCTTACTGACTGTGGTACAGGTATTGTCCACTCAGTTATGCGACCAACCCTGCAGAGAGCCAACGGTTTAGTAATTGTTTCTGGTGGTTCAGTTGACGAAGCTAGATTGGCTTCAGAGACTCTAACCTGGCTTGAGGCCAACGGTTATGGAGATCTAGTTCGTGGCTCGGTAGTAGCACTTAACACAGCAACGCAGGGAACTAACCTTGTGAAGTTGGATGAGATTGAAGCGCACTTCAAATCTCGTGTTCGTGCCGTTGTCAAGATTCCATATGACCCAGCTTTGGCAGCTGGATCAGTTATTAAGTTTGATCAACTGAATCGCAATACTCGTGAAGCTGCGCGTGAACTTGCAGCATTGGTCGTTGAGGGTTTGGCCAAGTCCAACTAATTCATGACAGTTCGAGAAATACGTCTCTATGGCGACCCAGTTCTAAAGTCTTCTTGCGATGTGATAACTGATTTCAGCGCCAAAACAGAAGCATTGATTGCCGATCTCGTTGACACCACTAAAATTCCGGGCCGAGCAGGTGTTGCAGCTCCACAAATAGGCGTTTCACTTAGAGCATTCAGTTATAACGTCGGAGGCAAAGTTGGTTACCTAATCAACCCAAAGAACCTCGTGCTTTCCGGGGAACCATTTCTAACTGAAGAGGGATGTCTGTCTGTACCAGGTCACTGGCATCTAACGACAAGATATCCTGAAGCCTCTTTGACTGGGCAATTGCTCGATCAAAGTGAAACAACTATTTCTGGAACTGGGCTGATGGCCCAGGCCATTCAGCACGAGTATGACCATTTAGATGGTTTGTTATATCTAGACAGGCTCACAGCAGAAGAGCGAAAAGAAGCTATGAAGCTCTTACGCCAATCTGATTGGTTTATGCGTTAGATCTTGTAATCACCGATGTTGTGACAGGTTGACTTAGCGCTATCGGCATAAATGTCATCAATCAGGTTTCCAAAGTCTTCAACAACTGTCGACCGCTTAATCTTTAGCGAAGGTGTTAGGTGTCCACTTTTCTCTGTTAGATCGTATGGGAGTAGTGCAAATTTTCTGATTGATTCAGCTGTCGAGAAATGGGAATTTACTGCCTCAATCGCTTTAGAAACCTCAGCAAGAACTGCGGTGTTTGAGCGAGCTTCATCCAGAGTGAGCTTCTCTTTGATGCCGTTATTTTCAAGCCAGATTGGAAGCATCTCTTCATCGATAGAAACCAATACAGACACGAAAGGTTTCGCATCGCCGATTACGACCGCTTGGCTGACCAATGGATTGGCACGAAGCGGGTCTTCAAGTAATGCTGGTGCTACGTTTTTTCCACCCGCAGTGATGATCAGTTCTTTTTTACGTCCGGTGATTGCGAGGAAACCATCTTCATCTAGAACACCGATGTCACCGGTCTTGAACCAGTCACCTTCAAAGGTCGACTTGGTGGCATCTTTGTTATTCCAATAACCCTTGAGCACGTTTGTTCCACGTAGCCAGATTTCGCCGTCGTCAGCAATATGAACGCCGCAACCAGGCAGCGGGAAACCAACCTTGCCAATTTTGAGGTTATCTGGCCTTCCAATAGTCACTGGTGCAGTTGTTTCGGTAAGTCCATAGCCCTCCAAAACAATCAAACCAATAGCTCTGTAGAAGTGACCGAGGCGAGCCCCAAGTGGTCCACCACCGCTGATGGCATACTTCACTCGGCCACCCATAGCGGCTCTGAGCTTTTTGTAGACAAGTGCATCAAAGAGCTTGTGCTTGATATTTAGAGAAAGGCTCGGGCCTTTCTTAGTGTCAAGGGCCATCGACCATGCAATAGCGGTTTCTGCTGCTGCGTGGAAAATCTTTCCTTTACCAGCTCCTTCTGCACGTTGCTCTGCAGAGTTATAAACCTTTTCAAAGACTCTTGGCACTGCCAACAAGAAAGTTGGGTGGAAGCTTTGCATAGCTGGGGCAACATTCTTTGCATCAGGTTGGTGTCCAACTTGGACCCCACTTGAAGCACACAAGACTGAAACAAATCGAGCGAAGACGTGCGCCATTGGTAAGAACAAAACTGTTGATCCACCTGGGCATACAACCTGAGGGAGGACTGCCTGGGCGTTACGAGATAAATCTACGAATCCCTGGTGCACAAGTTCACAACCTTTAGGCCGACCTGTAGTACCAGAGGTATAGATGATTGTGGCTAAATCTTGAAGTCCGTTCGCAGTTCTTCTTGCTTCTAGTTCTGCATCGGTGATTTTAGAACCCAACTTAACTAGCTCTTGAAGATCATTACCTTCAAAAATCCACTGCTTGGTAACTTTTGGAAGATTGCTCTTTACACTCTTGAAAAGTTCAAGCAAAGTAGCATCTTCGAATAATGCTGCGGTTGCACCAGAGTCAGAGAGAATCCATTCAATTTGGCTCGGGGCGGAAGATTCGTAAATGGGCACTGATACAGCTCCGGCAAACCAAAGAGCGAAATCGCATAGAGCCCACTCGTATCGGGTGTGACTCATGATCCCTACGCGTTGACCAACTTCGATGCCAGCAGCTATGAAACCTTTAGCAAGGTCGGTTACCTCTTTGAGGTAGTCACCCGCTAACACATCTGCCCAAACTCCAGGTTGAGTTTGTTTAGACATCAAAGGCAGTTTTGGATCTTGCTTGACCCGCTCGATTAGGAGATCAGTGATGTTTGCCCCTGGTTGGGAGGTAACAAGCAGTGGAACTTCGTTGGTCTTCATCTCTAACTCCGGACTGTAAATGAAACTTTTCACTACTCTACCCGTGGCAGGGCTAATTCTTAGCCCGCTAGGCTATTGCGCCCCTTGCCGATATACTGACCGAAGTTGTTAAAAAGTGAAGGAAATCGATGAATACCGTTGGAATTGACATCGGGGGAACCAAGATTGCTGGTGCTCTGGTATCTGACACTGGCGTAATCCTTCGTGAACTCAAGGTTCCAACCCCTGCGACTGACCCTAAGGCTCTTCAGGCAGCCGTAGTGGCGATGGTAAATGAACTTAGAGCAGGTGAGCAAATAGCCGCTGTTGGCGTTGCCGCTGCAGGATTTATCGATGCAAATCAGGCTGTTGTGGTTTATTCACCAAACCTGAGCTGGAGAAATGAGCCTTTGAAGGCAAATTTAGAAGCAGAACTTAAAATTCCGGTATTTATAGAGAATGATGCCAATGCTGCTGGTTGGGCTGAGTATCGTTTTGGTGCTGGGCGAGGAAGCGCTCACGTGGTGATGCTAACCATCGGAACCGGAGTTGGCGGGGCAATCGTTGCCAATGGTGAACTTTTCCGAGGTGGCTTTGGTATTGGGGCTGAGCTAGGTCACAGCAATTTTGTCCCGAATGGCAAAGCTTGTGGTTGTGGGCAACATGGTTGCTTGGAACAGTATGGTTCTGGAACAGCGCTGTTGAATTCGGCCAAAGAACTTATTGCTCAAAACACCCAAGAGGGAGCTCGGCTAAGAGAACTAGCTAGCCAAAAGGGTGAATTGACCGGGGTAGAGGTGTATCAAGCAATCCAAGAAGGGGATGTTGGTGCGCTCAGACTTTTGACTGAATTGGGTCAGAACCTTGGGCTTGCAGTGGCGTCACTAGCGGCAGTTCTAGATCCAGAGCTTGTAGTTATCGGTGGAGGAGTTAGCGCAGCAGGGGAGTTGCTGCTTGATCCAATCCGTAAGGCTTTCCTAGAGCACCTTCCAGCCCGAGGTTTCAGGCCAGAACTGAAGCTCGTCACAGCTGAACTTATCAATGATGCAGGGGTCGTAGGCGTAGCAGATCTGGCTAGATTACATTCACTGCCGCGATAAACTTATCTTTCGAGCAAGTTCGGGAAGAGATGGAGGTTCAGCATGTGGTATTTCTTGCTGAAAAACATCATCCTTGGACCAATTCTCAAGGTGCTATTTAGACCCTGGGTCAAAGGCGCGGACAAAATTCCAACCGATGGTGCTGCAATTTTGGCGTCTAATCACCTTTCATTCTCAGACTCAATCTTCTTACCTCTGATGCTTCGTCGCCCGGTAGTCTTTCTCGCAAAAAGCGAATACTTTACCGGCAAGGGAATCAAAGGCACTCTTTCACGTTGGTTCTTCAAAGGAACCGGTCAACTACCGATTGATAGAAGTGGCGGCAAGGCATCTGAAGCAGCGCTTAACACTGGTCTCGGCGTTTTGGCGCAAAGCCAATTACTCGGTATTTATCCCGAAGGAACCAGATCTCCGGATGGCAGATTATTTAGAGGTAGAACTGGTATTGCTCGTATGGTGCTTGAAGCTAAAGTCCCAGTTTTTCCAGTTGCAATGATTGATACGGAGAAAGTCCAACCTATTGGCAGAAGGTTGCCACGAATTCGTCGCATTGGTGTCGTGGTTGGAGAGCCCCTTGATTTCTCTCGCTTTGCTGGCATGGAGGGCGATCGACTAGTGCTAAGGGCTGTCACTGATGAGATAATTTATGAGCTGATGAAGCTCAGCGGGCAGGAATACATCGACGTATATGCCTCAACATTAAAAGATCGTCGTTAAGTATCCAACCTAGACAGGAACCATAAATTGGCTTCATTTGAACCAGTAGTAGCGGCAGACCCAGGAGTCATCGTGGGCCTGGATAACTACCGCAACCTCGTTGCGGCTCAACAGCCGACTTGGCCTGATGCGGCTGCGGTTGCTGAAGTTCGTGCAATCCTTTCAAAATACCCACCACTTGTTTTTGCAGGTGAAGTGGACATCCTTAAAGACCGACTTGCTCAAGCTGCTCAAGGTAAAGCATTCCTATTGCAAGGTGGTGACTGTGCTGAAACCTTTGTGGATGCGACCGCAGACCGAATTCGTAACCGAGTGAAGACATTGCTGCAGATGGCAGTTGTATTGACCTACGGTGCTTCGATGCCTGTGGTAAAGATGGGCAGAATGGCTGGCCAGTTTGCCAAGCCTAGATCTTCAGACACTGAGACTCGAGAAGAACTCACGCTACCTGCCTACCGAGGTGATGCAGTCAATGGCTATGATTTCACATTAGCTTCTAGAACTCCTGATCCAACGAGATTGCTTCAGGCATATAACACCTCAGCTTCAACTCTGAATTTGATTAGGGCATTCACCATGGGTGGCTTTGCAGATTTACGTTCAGTGCATGAGTGGAACAAAGGGTTTATTGACAACCCAGCAAACTCAAGATACGAAACTATGGCAAAAGATATTGATCGAGCGATCAAATTTATGGCAGCCTGTGGTGCAAACTTTAATGAGCTAAGAACGACTGAGTTCTACACAAGTCATGAGGGGTTGCTCTTTGATTACGAGCGTCCAATGACTCGAATCGATTCGAGAACTGGAACTCCCTACGACACCAGCGCACACTTCATTTGGATTGGTGAGAGAACTCGCCAACTTGATGGGGCACACGTTGACTTCCTCTCGAGGGTTCGCAATCCGCTTGGTGTGAAGCTTGGCCCAAATACCTCAGTTGATGATGTTATGGCGCTAATTGAAAAGCTTGACCCTAATCACGAACCTGGGCGACTAACTTTTATCACCAGAATGGGTGCAGAAAAGATTCGCGAAGCACTTCCTAAGTTGGTAACTGCAGTTAGAGATGCTGGATTCCAACCGCTTTGGATCACAGATCCAATGCACGGTAATGGCATTACCACAGCGAACGGATACAAGTCTCGCCGCTTCGATGATGTCATGAATGAAGTCCGCGGGTTCTTTGAGGTCCACCGTGATCTAGGAACCTTCCCTGGCGGAGTTCACGTTGAACTTACCGGTGATGATGTTGCTGAGTGTCTAGGCGGAAGTGAGCACATCGATGAGATTACTTTGGAATCAAGATACGAATCACTTTGTGACCCTAGACTCAATCACTCACAGTCGCTAGAGCTAGCATTCCTAGTTGCTGAAGAACTAGCAGCTCGCTAGCGAGATCGAATAGTTACGCTTGAACCAACCTTTAGGGTGGCTCCAACGTTTTCGCTAACTCCAGTTACTTTCTTAATTCCATAATCTTTAGATAGCCACTTGGTATCTATTACGACTTTCAATCCAAGCGACTCAAGTAACGCTTGTGCTGCCAAAATCGTTTCACCTTTAACCTTTGGCATCACCACAGTATTTGGTCCTCGACTCACCACAAGCTTTATTGTTGAGCCCTTGCCAACCTGCGCTTCATCTGGGACAACTTCGATTACTTCACCCTTTGAGACAGTATTTGAGAAATGATAGACACTCTTTCGAACAGTAAGGCCGGCAACTTCAAGTGCTGCTCTAGCGACTCCTTCTCGAAGGCCAGTAACTACTGGGATAGCACCCAAAGAAACCTTTAGATCAACGCTTGATCCAACTGCAAGCTTGGTCTTGTCATCGCCTGAGTACCCATAAACAGAACCTAGTGAGTAGTCCGAGTTAAACCACTCGCTTACTGAACCAACGGTGAGATGAGCGCCGACCAACTTTGCCGTTGCGGTAACTAGATCTAAGCCAAAAAGAGATGGGACAGATATCATCTCTTTACCTTTTGAAACCAACAAGGTTATCCCAGAACCTTTTGAAACAGGAAGACCAGCCGGTGGTTCAGTGCCAACAACTTGTCCTTGAGCAAATGTTGAACTAAAGACTTTACGAATTGAGATTTGTGTGGTGACTGGCTGCAACAGATTAGTTGCTTCGCTAGTTGTCTTATCGCTGACATTTGGAATAGCTACCAAAGCTCCTGGTCCAGAACCAAACCACCAGCCACCCAAAGACCCTAGTAAAAATACAAGCAGGCTTGCAATAAGCCATTTGCTGAAAACGTTTCGCTTTGAATAAGGCTCAAACGGGTTGTCTTCAGGTTTTCCAATATCAGCAATAACTTCGGTAAAGCTTATGTCCTCGAAAGAGTCATTAAGAATTAGCGTTTCATCTAAGTTCTGCTCTGGATAACTAACAGAGTTTTTTGTGATGTTCTCTAGTGCGGTTAGGGCATCAATTGCATTCTGAGGTCTGTTATCAGGGTTTGGTTCTGTGCAATAGAGCATCAGTTCATTGAGTTCAATTGATGCACTCGGGTTTTTATCAAGTGCTGAACTGACCCTTGATGTTGTGTGAAGCATAGCTATCTGAATTGCATCAGTTCCTAAATATGGCTGTTTACCAGTCAGCATTTCGTAAAGCATGATGCCATAGGAATAGATATCACTCTGAGTTTGAGTTTTACCGCGCTTGATAACCTCTGGAGCTAAATAGGCAACAGTGCCAACCAAAGATCCAGTATCAGTATCTGCGCTAAGTTCTCTAGCAAGCCCGAAATCTGTAACTTTTATTCGCCCGTCATCAGACAACAAAACATTTTCTGGTTTTAGATCACGATGAACAATTCCATTGGCATGGGCTTGAGTCAACGCAGACAGTATTGCTTTACTCACCTGCAAGATTTGTCCGGTGGTGAGTGCTCCATTGTCTCGAAGAGCATCTCGTAACGTAATTCCTTCTACAAACTCGAGAACAATATATGCATTTCCGGAATCATCGCCCTGATCATAAATATTTACAAGGTTTGCATGATTTACCTTGGCCAACATTCTTGCTTCTCTGAAGAACTTGTCTCTAAAGAGCGGATCAGCTGCAAGATGCGGATGGATGACCTTTACTGCCACTTGACGGTCTAGCCTCTGGTCTTTGGCTTTATAAACCGTTGACATACCGCCGCGAGCGATTATCTCTTGAACTAAGTACCTAGATGAAAGGGTTCTTCCCAGCAGGTCACTCATGCGCCGACCCTTCTCTGGGCGCAAAGGACGCCAAGGACAGGGTTGGGATTAAGTAGAGAGGTCATTGTTCCGTAACTAGTAGGGCATAAATATCGTGCCACGACCTAATTGTAGATAGCGGGAAGCCTTCAGGTGTGGCAATCTTGAGATGTGAGTCAACCTATAGATAACGTAACCGATTGGATTTCAATTCCTGAGGCAGGTGAACGCCTTGGCATTGTCCCTGGCAAAGTCCGCCGACTAATCGAAGAGCACAATCTGATTGCTGTAAAGCGAGATGGAGTCTTTATGATTCCTGCAGAGCTCATTGCCAATGGCGAAGCTTTACCTTCATTAAGGGGAACCATTTTGGTTCTTTTAGATTCGGGATTTACTCTCATGAGTGCCATCAACTGGCTCTATACAGAAAACGACATTCTTCGTGGTACTCCAATGTCGGCACTTGTTTCTGGTAGGAAGACTGAAGTTAGACGCATCGCTCAGTCACTAGCGCTCTAGCTGTCTCGGTTAATTACTTTCAAAGCTAGTGAACGCAAAACTTCTTTGGCCTCTGGATCAAGGCTCGCCTCATCCAAAGCCTCTAGTGACCTGTCGGCAAGTTCATTAATCATTCTCTCGGTCTTATCAAGAGCGCCAGATTCTTTAATGAGTTGCTGCATAAATTCAATTTGCTGAGCTTCAAGTTCTCTGCTGGTTAGTAGTTCTTCAAATGCGTCGCTCATAGAGGTCGACCTTGCCGCTAGCGATTGTTTGGTAAGAGCAACTAAAACTGTTCTTTTACCTTCACGCAGGTCATCTCCAGCCGGTTTTCCGGTCACACTTGGATCACCGAAAACACCAAGGATGTCATCTCTTAGTTGGAATGCGATTCCCAAGGGAATTCCAAAAGAAGTAAAAGAGTTAAGAGTTGCCTGATCTGCGCCCGCAAAAGCCGCACCAATTCTAAGTGGAGCTTCAATTGAGTATTTAGCTGTCTTATAGAGAATTACTTTCTCAGCCCTACCAACTGCTTCTGAGAGAGATCTAGTAGCTGCAGCATTTTCTTCAAGAACATCTAAATACTGTCCAGCCATCACTTCAACACGCATCAGGCTGAACTCGTCACGACAAGCGCTTTCGATTTCACGTGTAGGGGAGTGAAGAAGAGCGTTACCAAAGATTTCGCTTGACCAACCAAGCATTAGATCGCCAACCAAGACAGACCCAGCAACACCAAATCGTTCAGGACTGCCGGCCCACTGTTTCTCAGCATGCAAGGTTTCGAAACGTTTGTGAATACTTGGAGCGCCTCTACGAGTATCTGATTGATCAAGAAGATCATCATGAACTAGAGCGGCGGCATGAAACATCTCAAGAGATGCTGCGATCCCTGCAATAGCGGCTTCAGATTCTGCTACCTCAGCCTGGCTTTGCTGGTGAAGAGATTGACTAAGCGCACTACGCCAGGCCCAGTAACAGAAGAGGGCTCTAAATCGCTTACCTCCCTGCAAAAGACTCTGGGTGTAATCCACTACTGGCACCAAATCAGCAGAGATGGCTTCAAAGTCCGAGCGCTGCTTGTGGCAGAAAGAATCAAGATTCTCTTGAACCTGACCTAGGAGTAATTCTGAGGATTTCACTGGAATAGCCTAACTTGGCAAAAGCGTTTAGCATTAAAGCCTAGGTCTGGAGGATTCCGTGGGTTTATCAGAGCAAGAGCAAAAAGTTCTAGCAGAGCTTGAGCGTCAGCTAACCGGTTCAAAAGAACCAAAAGCTAAGGTTGCACCCATTAGCGAGAATCCAACCAAGTACGCCAGACTTCTGGTTCTAGGCTCAACCCTTGTGATTATTGGCCTCGGGCTCATGATCTTTGCCACCAGTGTGCATTTGGTCTGGTTTGGAGTAATTGCTTTCATGACCATGCTTTTCGGGCTCTATTTGGTAAGCCAGAACTGGTCTTCTCGAGCAATTAGGGGAGCCAAAGCTGCTTCTGACGAGTCAAAACGAGCGAATAAGTCATCTGGAAGCTTCTTCCAGAATCGTTGGGATCAGCGCAACGAGGGCAAATAAACACCATTTCCAACCACTAAACAGCTGATTTCTTAGCCTCGGCAGTTTGCCGGGGCTTTTTTCTGTCTAAATTTGATGATTTTTTCATTTTTCTTGGATTTTCCCTCCACCAATTGAGGCTTGCTAAATAAGCCCAAGACACGCCAAAATAGATGTTTACTAGCAATTTGTTGCATTTTGTGGATGGAAGTGGTGTAATGTGGAGAGTATAAGTAATAGTCCAATGAGGAAGGGGAATGGCGATGTTCATCGGTACTAGCTATCCCAAATTGGACGAGAAATTCCGCCTTATTTTGCCTGCGAAGTTCCGTGATCGCTTAGCTGGCGGAGTTGTTTTAGCTAAGAGCCAAGAGCACTGTGTCGCTATCTTCACCAAAGAGCAGTACCACGCGAGGGCGATGGCGATGACCGAAGGCGTAACCATTGGTACTCCTGAATACAGAAACATCATGCGTAACTTCTTTGGCGATGCAGATGAGCAAACCCCTGATGGTCAAGGTCGAATCTTGGTTACCCAGGGTCTTCGTGAGTGGGCAAACCTAGGACGCGAACTTGTTGTAGCCGGTGTCGGTACCCACATTGAGATTTGGAACCCTGCAGATCGTGAAGCATTCATGGCCGCAGGTGCAGAAAACTTTGCAAACTTCAGCGCAGGGGAGGTGAAGCTCAGTTAATTCCTAGTTTCTGATCTCCAGCTATTTGGCTTGTGGCTTTCTTCCCCGATGCCAGAACGCAAATGGATGGGGTTTAGGGACTAGGAAACAAGAGAAATACAAATGACCGAGATTTCATCACTCCACAAACCAGTTCTATTAGAGCGCTGCATTGAACTTTTAGGTGAAGTGCTAACGAGTGATTCAGCAATTCTTGTTGATGGAACCCTGGGTCTTGGGGGTCACAGTGAAGCCTTCCTTCAGCGCTTTCCAAAACTAACGCTTGTCGGTATAGATCGTGACGAGAATGCACTAAAGCTTGCAGGTGAACGTCTCGCTCCATTTGCCGACAGAATTCACTTGGTTCAAGCGGTGTATAGCGAGATTCCAGAGGTTCTAGAAGAACTGGGGCTAGATCTTGCAGATGCAGTTCTCCTAGATCTGGGAGTCTCTTCAATGCAATTGGATGAACGCGATCGCGGTTTTGCATACTCCTTCGATGCTCCGCTAGATATGCGCATGGATAAAAGCGCTGAACTGACTGCGGCTGCCGTTCTAAACGAATACGCTGAAGCAGATTTAGCTGACATCTTCAAAAACTACGGTGAAGAGCGTTATGCCAAGCCAATTGCAAAGCAAATCGTGAAGGTAAGAAGTTCACAACCATTTGCTAACAGTAAGCAGCTCAGTGAGATCATTGCAAAGATTGTTCCTTTCATTCCGGGTAAGAGCTCTGGCCACCCAGCTAAGCGTGTCTTTCAGGCTTTGAGAATTGAAGTCAACTCCGAGCTAGAAATCCTCGAAGAAACAATTCCGGCTGTCATTGATTCGCTTCGCATCGGTGGGCGAGTGGTTGTTCTTTCATACCAATCACTTGAAGACCGAATCGTCAAGCAGGCGTTAGCCGCAGCATCTACTTCCTCTGCACCCATCGAATTGCCAATCGAACTTGCCGAACACGCTCCAGTTCTTCGCCTGGTAGTTCGTGGTGCAGAAAAAGCTTCAGAGCAAGAAATTCAAGAGAACCCAAGATCGGCCTCCGTACGACTACGTGCCGCTGAGAAAATAAGGAAAGCAGCATGAGCGTCGTAAGAGCCATTCAGCCAATTCGTCCAATCGCACCTAGAAGGCACTTACGACCGGTGCCATCAACAGGTGCACCTAGAGTCGCAGTTGCTCCTCGCACATCCTCTAGAGCCAATGCTTCCGCTGTTCTACGTGCACTAAGTCCTAAGATCATTGTCGGGGTAGTCCTAATTATTTTGTTGAACCTATTTCTAAGTTCACTTTCAAACGCTTCGATTTACCAGATCTCTCAGTTGAAAAAGGAAACTGCGACGCTTGGAACTCAGGCTCAAATCATCAACCAGCAGGTGGCCTCATTACGCTCGCCACAGAATCTAGCTAACAGTGCGATGGCTCTAGGCATGGTTGTTAACTCAAACCCTGTATTCCTTAGTGTCAAACAATCTAAGATTTTTGGAACTTCTTCGCCGGTATCAGCTAATAATGCCGGAGTTTCAAACAACCTAATTGCCAACGCTGTTCTAATCGCAAAGAGCAACCCGAGTAAATTCGCCGCTTCACAAAAGGCTCAGATTGATGTTCCTACCGTTTCGAGTGTCAAGACCAATAAAAGTCCTGTTGTCCAAGTAGTTTTGCCAAGTGATGGCATTCCAGCCTCACCAACTCACTAAGAACTAGGCAGGGGCATAAAGGTGTTCAACGAAGGAACCTTTAAGCGTCATAGGAACATCAACATTGTTGTCCTCCTAGTGTTGCTCGCATTTATTGCACGATTGACATGGTTTCAACTCGTTGCCGCCTCTGGCTTTAGAGATGAAGCAAAAAAGGCTATTGAAGTCACAAAGTCAATTGAGGCTGTCCGAGGAAATATCGTTGATAGCCAAGGAAACATTCTTGCGACCACAATTTTTACCTGGGATGTAAACATAGATCCAGTGAACGTTGGTCCTGTAACGCTAGACATCGATGGCAAACAGACCGCCTTCTCAAAAGAAGAAATCTCAACATATATCGCCACTATTTTAAATGTTGATCCTGCAAGTATTCTCGCCAAGATGACCGGAGTTGGCCGCTACGCAAACCTTAAAAAGAATGCAACCGCAACTCAGTTCACACAACTTAAGAACTTAGAAATTCCTTGGCTTTATTTTGATAGAAAACAAACCCGCTATTATCCTCAAGGTGCTGTGGCTGGAAACCTAATTGGTTTCATGAGCTCTGACGGCTCAGCACTTGCTGGTATCGAGAGAACCATGAACAGTTGTCTTGCCGGTAATGATGGTAAAGAAACCTATGAACAAGGTGCTGATCTTATTAAGATTCCATCATCGATCAGAACTATTACTCCAGTTAGAGATGGTTCCGATGTTGTTCTAACCATCAATTCAGATTTGCAATATGCTGCGCAGCAAGAAGTGGCCGCTACTGTAAAGAGGCTTAATGCCGACTGGGCTAGCGCAATCGTAATTGAAGTTTCAACTGGAAAAATCTTGGCCGCCGCTGAAGCACCAACAGTCGATCCCAATAAACCTGGAGCGGTAAAGGCGAGAAACCGTGCCAGCAGAATATTCCAAACAGCATTTGAGCCTGGTTCTATCTTGAAGCCAGTGGCGGCAGCTACTGCAATTGATGTTGGCAAAGCAACACCTACAACACATGTCGTTGCCCCGCAGAGCCTAAAGATGCCCTGGGGTCAGTTCATAAACGATGCGGAGTTGCACGCACCGGAGAAACTAACCCTCACAGGTGTTTTGGCGCAGTCTTCAAATACTGGAATAGTTCAAATCGGTGGCAAGGTTGATTCCGCTACGAGGTATGACTACATGAAGAAATTTGGCATGGGTGAAAAGACCGGTGTCAATTTTGAAGGTGAGTCTTCTGGTGTCCTCAACAGCTATAAGAACTGGGATCGAATGACTGACAAGGTCGTCATGTTCGGTCAAGGTGTTTCACTGACTCCAATTCAAACAGCAGACATTTTCCAAACGTTCGCAAACAAAGGTGTCCGAGTATCTCCGTTGCTTATTTCTGGCTGCAGGGACAGAGCTGGAAATATGGATCCAACACACGTTGATAGTCCAGTGCGGGTCATTTCTGAAAGTACTGCCTCGCAAACAATGGATATGCTCGAAAAGGTAGTTGAGAAAGGTCCTATCGGAAAGACTGCCAGAATCTATGGCTACCGTGTTGCTGGTAAAACTGGAACCGCTCAGATCGCTGAAGGAAGTGGTTACGGCCGTTTACACGCTGTTTCATTTGTTGGTATAGCTCCTGCTGAAAACCCAAAATATGTTGTTGCAGTCACTGCGTATAAATCTCGAAACATAAGCAACTCTTTAGGTGCAACACCGGGATTTGTTGCAGTTATGAAACAGGTCCTCAAGACTTATGCAGTTCCACCTTCGACGACTAAATCAAAAAATATTCCGACCGGGTGGAAATAATGGAACCAAAACAGTCCATACCACCTATTCTCAGACCTGACTTTGTTAAGCCAATTTCAATTACTGATTTTGCTTCTCACTTTGGTTTACAACTATCACCTGAATATTCAGATGTCACGGTCACCGGCATCAGTATGAACACAGGCGATCTTCGTCCTGGTGATTTATTCGTTGCAATGCCAGGTAAAAAGACTCACGGTGCCATGTTCATCTCAAAGGCCATTGAACTTGGGGCTGTAGCGGTGGTTACTGACTCAGCAGGCAAAGATCTAATAGGGGAAACAGCCATCCCTCTAATGGTCTTAGAACTGCCGAGAGAACATCTCGGAGAGTTGGCAGCTTACGTTTATGGCAACACTGTTGGAAATGTTCCGACACTTTTTGCAACTACTGGAACAAACGGTAAAACTTCAACCACCTATTTGCTCGAAGCAATTCTTAGACAGCTCGGAAGAACCACAGGGCTTACCTCAACTGCTGAGCGTCACATTGCAGGTGAAATCATTGTGAGCAGACTAACTACTCCCGAGTCTCCTGAGATGCAAGCCTTAGTTGCCAGAATGCGCGAGCGAGGAGTCACTGATGTTGCCATTGAAGTTTCTGCGCAAGCACTTACTCAACTTCGAGTCGATGGCCTTCATTTTGATGTTGCCGGCTTTACAAACCTGAGTCACGACCACTTTGATGACTATGGAGGCTTTGAGCCCTACTTGAAGGCCAAGGCGGCACTTTTTACCAAGAGTAGATCAAAGCAAGCTGTCATCTGTCTAGACACTGAATATGGAAACAAGATCGTTGAGCTTAGTGAGGTACCGGTAGTAACTATCGCCAGCAGTGATTCGATTGCGGCCGAATGGCACGTTGCGGTTCTAGAAGAACTCCCTGGAATCACCAAATTCAAACTAACTGGCCCAAATGAACAGGTGCTACAAAGTTCAGTGCCAATCATTGGAGCGCACATGGCGGCTAATGCAGGTTTGGCGATAGTTATGGCCATTACAGCCGGTTACTCTTTCACTGAAATCAAGAACGCAATTGCGAATGGGATAGACGCCTATCTTCCGGGTAGAACGGAGCTAGTGTCACCAGCTGGTGCGCCTGCCGTTTACGTAGACTTCGGGCATAGCCCCGACGCGTTTCTAAATACTTTGGCGGCGGTTCGAAAAGTGACATCTGGCAAAGTATTAATGCTTTTTGGTGCTGACGGTGATCGCGACCCATCTAAACGCGAAGACATGGCTAAAGTTGCTGCTGCTGGTTGTGACATTTTGGTAATCACTGATCACCATCCAAGATTTGAAGATCCAGCATCTATTCGCAAGACACTTGTTGAGGCCGCTAAAGCCTTCAGGCCAGAACTTCAAATAATAGAAGTTTCACCACCTGAGGCTGCTATTCGTGCTGCAGTCAAGCTAGTTAGCCCTGGGGACTCCATTTTGTGGGCTGGTCCTGGGCATCAGGACTATCGAGATATTGAAGGTGTTCGAACTCCGTATTCAGCAAGGTCAGAAGCTAGAAAAGCTCTTACCGAGGCAGGTTACCCTTGCTGAAACTAAGTGCGCTCGAAATTGCTCAGATTTTATCTGCTGAGCTTTATGGCAATGGTGAAATTGCTATCACAGGCAATGTTGAGACAGATTCCCGAAAAATTACTCAGGGCTCGCTGTTCGTTGCCAAACCGGGTGAGAATACAGACGGACATCTATTTGTAGATGACGCGATTAGAAATGGCGCTGTTGCTGTATTGGTAGAGCATCGAGTTCAGCAGGACATTCCGCAGTTGGTTGTGTCAGATGTCGTTCAAGCTTTGGGTTTACTTGCCAAATATGTTGTTGCAGAAGTGAAGTCCAAGGGCTCTCTTCAAGTTATTGGTGTCACGGGATCAAATGGTAAGACGACTACAAAGAACATGTTGCGGGAGATTCTTTCCAGAAGTGGCGCAACTGTCGCTCCAGAAGAATCTTTTAACAATGAAGTCGGAGCACCTTATTCAATGTTGAAGATCAACGATCAAACTAAGTATTTGGTTGTTGAGCTAGGTGCTGGTGGCCCAGGAAGCATTCGGTATCTAACTGAAATGTGTCAACCTGATATAGCAATCGAATTGAAAGTTGGGCTTGCTCATGCTGGTGAATTTGGTGGAATTGAAAGCACTGCAAATATCAAAGCAGAACTTGTTGAGGAAATTTCAACTAACTCCTCAGCGTTACTGAATATTGATGATCCAAGAGTTGCCCAGATGGCCGCCAGGACTAAAGCAAAAATTATTTCCTTTGGTACTAATCATTCTGCGCTTTACCGTGCCTCAGATATTTCAGTTTCTATCGCCGGTACAAGTTTTATCTTTCACTCTCCGAATCAGGAAGCAGTAAAAGTTCAACTTCGAATTTTGGGGGAGCACCACGTATACAACGCTTTAGCCGCTCTTGCTACTGCTGATCTTCTTGCAGTTGACATGGTTTCGGCAGTTGCAGCTTTAGAGGCAATGCCAATTGCCGAACGCTGGAGAATGGAATTGAATTACCGTAAAGACGGGCTAACGGTAATAAATGATGCATACAACGCAAGCCCTGACTCGATGAGGGCAGCCCTTCAAACTTTGGCTGAACTTGGTAGACAATCCAGTAAAAAGACAGTTGCTGTTATCGGGGAGATGGCTGAGCTGGGCGAGTACTCGGTAGCGGAACATGATGCCATCGGTAGATTGGTCGTTCGTTTGAACCTAGGTCAACTAGTGGTTATCGGAACTGGGGCCAAGATGGTTCACATGGGTGCTTCTCTTGAGGGTTCTTGGGATGGCGAATCCAAGTATTTCGAGCAAATCTCCGAGGCAGAAGCCTATCTGCGTGAAATGCTTACAGGTGAAGAGATTGTCCTAGTGAAGTCTTCTAAGTCTGCGAATCTGCGCTACTTAGGTGACGCCCTGTTGGAGGAAAACAAATGAGAGCACTCCTACTTGCAGGACTTGCGGGCCTGGTACTCTCATTGATCTTGACTCCTACACTAATTTGGTTCTTCAAAAAGCTTGGCTGGGGTCAAGTCATTAGAGTGGACGGTCCTGAAGCTCATCACACTAAACGTGGAACTCCTAGCATGGGTGGAATTGCCATCATTCTTAGTTCATTAGCTGCCTATTTCATTGGCAAGCTATACAACCATGAGACTCCAACTTATTCAGCTTTGTTAGTCATTTTCATGATGGTTGGCCTGGGCCTTGTTGGTTTCGTTGATGATTTACTAAAAGTTAGAAGACAAAACAGCGCGGGCCTTTCTGGGCTCATGAAAATCATTGGTCAGGGAGTGGTGGCAACTGTTTTTGCCTGGGCGTCCTTGCAGGATGTCGATGCAGCTGGACTTAGTCCAGCCTCAAGCAAAGTTTCTATTTTTAGAGACATTGATATTGATTTATTACACATCGCACCCAATAGTTGGGGAGACGCCGCAATCTGGATTGGTGCTATCACCTTCTTGTTCTGGATATACCTTTTGGTAGCCAGCTCATCCAATGGTGTTAACCTCACCGACGGTTTAGATGGTTTAGCCAGCGGTTCCTTGGTTATGTCTATCGGAGCATTTGCAGTAATTGGTTTCTGGAAATTTAACCAAGCGTGTGATCTGACAAACTTGAGCCCCAACTGTTACGACACAAGAGACCCACTTGATCTAGCGGTTATTGCAGCCGCGATAGTTGGAGCACTCATTGGTTTCCTTTGGTTCAACACCAACCCTGCTCAAATATTCATGGGTGATAGTGGGTCCCTAGGTCTAGGTGGAGCTCTAGCTGCACTTGCAATTCTTTCTAGAACTGAAGTCCTGCTTCTACTTGTCGGTGGTTTGTTTGCTATTGAAGCTGGCTCTGTAATTTTGCAGAGAAGTGTTTTCAAAATCACGAAATGGACTACAGGTAAACCAAGGCGAATTATCTTGATGAGTCCGCTGCACCATCACTTTGAAGAAAAGGGTTGGAACGAAGTCACAGTAGTGGTTAGATTCTGGATCATCTGTGGATTGTTAGTGCTATCCGGTATCGGATTGTTCTATGTTGAGTGGATCTACGGCTCTGTTGCATGAGTAAGCTCGTTCAATTAAACAGCTGGCATGCTGACTGGAATAATCTTAAGGTTGTGGTTTACGGGCTTGGCGTATCTGGTTTCTCAGCTGCTGACACCCTTCACGAATTGGGCGCAGAAGTTTTAGTTATAGCTGATAAAGCGGATGAGAACCTAATCGATGTTTTAGATGTCTTAGGCGTCAAGCATCAAATTGGCAAAGATGAGCAGGAAGCTCTCGAACTCTTACGAGAATTCAATCCGGAGCTAGTAATTGTCTCTCCTGGTATTAGACCAGAGAATGAAATTCTCACAGCAGCCAGTTCACTTGGTTCGGAAATCTGGACGGACATTGATTTAGCCTGGCGACTTCGAGACAAGAATGGGCTCGCTTCGCAATGGATTTGTATTACTGGAACAAATGGAAAAACTACTGTCACACAGCTTGTCGAGGCTATGCTGCATGCTGGAGGAATAAGGGCGGCAGCCTGCGGAAACATTGGTATTCCGATTTTGGATGTCATAAGAGACCCAGCAGCATTTGAGGTCTTGGTTGTTGAACTGAGTAGTTTTCAATTACATTACTTAGGACACATCGAACCTTTAGTCAGTGCAGTGCTAAACATCGCTGATGATCATCTGGACTGGCATGGTTCAATCGACGCTTACTCCCAAGCCAAAGCGAAGGTCTATAACAACTCCAGCATTTGTTGCCTATACAACGCAGGGGACTCGCTAACAGAGAAACTGGTGGCACGTTCTTCAGGAACCGAGAATGCCCAAGCTGTCGGGTTCACTGTGAATACACCTGCTCCCAATGAAATTGGTTGGGTGGAAAATCTTTTAGTAGACAGAGCATTCATTGAGGATCCAGCAGTTGCTGAAGAATTAGCAACTCTTGAAGATCTCGAGAAAATTTCGGTTATTGGCCCTCATCTAATGGCAAATGTTGCAGCGGCTGCTGCAATATCGAGAGCTGTCGGAATTCAAAGTGCAGAGATAAAGGCTGCACTAAAGAGTTTTACTTTAGATTCGCATCGTATTGAGCTGGTCCTTGACCAAGATGGCATTCGATGGGTTGATGACTCTAAAGCGACAAACCCACATGCAACAGCTGCTGCTCTGGCGACTTTTGAATCAGTTATTTGGATAGTCGGAGGGCTACTCAAAGGGGTAGACATATCTCCTTTGGTAAAGAAGTATGCCGGAAGGGTAAAGGCTGCCATCATTATCGGCGCAGATAGAACTCCCGTAGTCCAAGCTTTTGATGATCATGCTCCACAAATTCCAAAATTTGAAATTACTTGCTCAGCAGAACTTGTGATGCAGGAAGTAATTGAGATTGCGAAGAGCCATGCTCAACCAGGTGATGTTGTCCTGCTTGCTCCGGCGGCAGCTTCGATGGATCAGTTTCTCGATTATGCAGATCGAGGTAATGCCTTTGCTAAGGCAATTGAACAAAGGGTAAGTAAGCACAATGGCTAGTCGATCTAATTCATCCAAACAACCAAAAATCAATCTCTCTGGATTGGGAAGTTTCCTGAGAAGTCCAGTCAAGTCTTCAATTTTTTGGTTTGATCGATACTTTTTGCACCAGAGTAAGCAGTTCTATCGTCTGGTGATGCTTGTTTTGCTTCTAGTTGGTTTTGGTCTGATCACCGTTTTGTCTTCATCAAACGTTGTCGACATCAAACAGAGTGGCAATCCTTTCAGTGGAGTTGGTAGCCAACTTACCTTCGCCCTTATTGGGTTGGTTGCAATGGTTTTACTTTCAACACGATCAGTTGAGTGGCTTGAGTCAATCTCAAAGCTGGCTTTTTACTTAGGAATATTTGGTCAACTACTAGTCCTAGTGCCAGGAGTCGGTGTTTCGGTCGGAGGTAACACTAACTGGATCAGAATTTTGGGACAAACTCTCCAACCTTCTGAGTTTCTAAAAATCGGTCTGGTCCTTTACTTAGCTCACTTGCTTGGTCACTATAAGGATGAACTTTGGGATTTTCACACCGGAGCAAAGCAAGTAATGGTTGCTGGTTTTGGTGCCGCCGGACTGGTTTATCTAACTTCGAAAGATATGGGAACTGCGTTAGTTTTCTTGGTAATTGTCTTAGGAATGACATATCTGGCAGGTATGCCTTCTCAGCATTTCAACAAATTCTTATTGCTGACCCTTGGTGGAGTTTTGGTTGGGGCGCTCTCGAGTCCCTCAAGAGTTGCGCGTATCATCGCTTTCTTCCAACAAGGGCAATCTACTGTTGATGGCGCTGACTGGCAGGTAAAGCATGGCATCTGGGCATTAGCTAACGGAGGTTTGTTTGGAGTTGGACCAGGTAACTCGACTTTGAACTGGGGTTGGATTCCTGAAGTTGAAAATGACTTCATCTTTGCCAACATTGCTGAAGAATGGGGAATGCTCGGCGGGTTACTAGTTCTATTCTGCTTCTTGTTGTTAGGGAAATACATCAGGAACATTGCTCAGAACAATAACTATGCTTTTGCCTCACTTGCTGCAACGGGCGTTATGCTCTGGGTGCTTTTGCAAGCGCTTATCAACATTGCTGTAGTGCTGCACCTACTACCAGTGCTTGGAGTTCCACTTCCATTGATATCAAAGGGTGGTTCATCCATCGTGGCTGTCTTAATGGCGTTGGGAATTGTTTTAGCCTTTGAAAGAGTGCAAGCACCTATAGCGAGTAGTGCAAGAAAAAGATGACACGTTACCTATTAGCTGGTGGTGGAACTGCTGGGCACGTTAACCCACTTTTAGCCCTCGCCGATGCAATCAAAGACCAAGCCGGGGAGCAACAGGTTTGGGCACTTGGCACTATTGAAGGCTTGGAGTCACGGCTAGTTCCTGAAAGAGGGATCAAGCTGCTAACCGTTGATCGGTTACCAATGCCAAGAAAACTGAACGCCTACGCATTTTCCTTTCCATTTAGATTCGCAAAGGCGATTAGAGTCGTGAAGCAATACATCGTGGATTACAAAATCGATGTTGTTGTTGGCTTTGGTGGATATGCAAGTGCTCCTGCATATAGAGCTGCAAAGGCACTTAGGATTCCTTATGTTGTTCACGAGGCAAACGCTTTACCGGGTTACGCAAACAAAGTTGGTGCAAGGAATGCTAGCGCTGTCGCAATTACTTTCTCCAACACCAAGCTTCCAAACGCAAAGCTAACTGGCTTGCCCCTACGTGAAGAAATAGTTGAGCTTACAAAAACCGATCACCGTTTTGAAGCTAACCAATTCTTTGGCTTGGATCCAAAACTCACCACTTTGCTCGTTACCGGGGGGTCGCTTGGTGCCAAGAAAATAAATGAAACGATTGAAGAATCCAGAACAATACTTGAAGCTGCCGGTGTTCAGGTGATTCACATTGTTGGTGATCGTGCAGGCTTGGCAGATGAAAGTGTTGGGGGCTACCGACGCATTTCATATTGTTCAAGGATGGAATTAGCTATTGCGGCAGCAGATTTTGCGGTTGCTAGATCTGGAGCTGCAACAGTTTCCGAATTCTCAGCTGTTGGGCTTCCTGCAATCTTTGTTCCTTACCCGGTTGGCAATGGGGAGCAAAGACTTAATGCTGAAGCCGTCGTCGCTGTTGGTGGGGCAAGAATAGTTTTAGACGAAGACTTCACTCCAGAGTTTGTCTCGAGCACGCTTATTCCGCTTCTTAGTAATAAGAAAGTGATTCTTGAAATGCAAGAAAAATCAAGATCAGTTGGGATTGTCACAGGGTCTCAGGATTTATTGAAACTTGTAAATGGCGTGTTGTTTTGATGTCGATCTGATTGACCAACCTAGTCTTAAAGCTAAACCTTAGGAATTTATGACCATCAAACCCGATTACTCGCAGCAGGTGCCAGAGCATCTAGGCAAGGTGCACTTCATCGGCATCGGCGGTTCAGGGATGAGTGGTATCGCCAGGATGCTGATCAAAGCCGGACATAATGTCACCGGCAGCGATGTTCGTGAATCTGGCAACATTGCAGAACTTAGGAAACTTGGCGCTGTAATCAACATCGGTCATGATGCCAATAACTTGGGAGATTGCGACACAGTTGTAGTCACCTCAGCGCTTTGGCCAACTAACCCAGAGTATGTCCTGGCTCAGGAGAAGAAACTGCCAATCCTTCATAGATCTCAGGCTTTGAAGTATTTGACAGAGGGTAAGAAGCTAATTTCTGTTGCTGGTGCGCACGGTAAGACAACCAGCACAGGAATGGTTGTTACTGGTCTTCGAGCTTTGGGTGAGGATCCAAGTTTCGTAAACGGTGGAGTCATAGCTGCCTACGGTAAGTCGGCCGAGGGTGGAAGTTCTGAGTTGTTTGTTATCGAGGCAGATGAATCAGATGGCTCTTTCCTTCATTACAAGACTGCAATTGCATTGATTACAAACGTCGACCCTGATCACCTAGATCACTACGGGTCACTAGAGAACTTTGAAGCTGAATTTGCAAGGTTTGCAAATGGGGCATCTGATTTTGTTGTAATTAGCTCGGATGACGCAGGTGCTGTTCGTGTTAAAAAGCTGATAGCAAGCAAGAAGATAATTCGATTTGGCTTTGCTTCTGAAGCGGAGGTGAGATTGCATTCAGTTGATGCAACCGGGCCTCAGGTTAGTTTTAGTATCAGTTTTGAAGATGCTGACTATAATGCAGTACTAAACATCGCAGGGGAGCACAACGCAATTAACGCTGCAGGCGCTTTTGCTGTGCTGGTTGGTTTAGGTTTTGACCCAAAGGCTTCGCTTGATGCAATTGCTACATTCTCTGGTACAGAGCGAAGGTTTGAGTTACATGGTGAGTATCGGGGTGTAAAAGTTTATGACGACTTCGCTCACCACCCAACTGAGGTTAGTGCAGCTCTCAAAGGCGCAAGGGCAGTAGTTGGCGATGGCCGCCTAATTACGGTTTTTCAGCCTCATCTATACAGTCGAACAAGATTGTTTGCCAAAGAGTTTGCAGAAGCGTTAGCAGCAAGCGACGAGGTTGTTGTGCTTGATATTTATGCAGCAAGAGAAGATCCTGAACCAGGAGTTACTGGTGCTCTAATCGCAGATGCCTTCCTAGACCAAAACCGTATGCACTATGTTCCAAATTGGGATGATGTGCCGGCAACTGCAGCAAGGATTGCTAGACCCGGAGATTTCATCATCACTATGGGTTGTGGAGATGTCTATAGACAGGTCCCTGGAATACTTCAGGCTTTAGAGAAATAAGATGCGTCCACCCAAGAATCGATATTCGTTACCTGCCAATAAAGCCAAGGGAGCTAAACCTAAACGGGTGAAGCAAATTCCTTCCCCAATCAGCACAAGATTAAAGCGCTCTTCTCAAGATCGGGTTGGAAGAAAAGAAGCTCGTAGGTTTACCAAGGAAAATCCAACTCGTAAGTATTTCTTGAGAAGTCTCATGGTTGCTATCTCAGTGCTTGTAATTCTGGTTTTGGCTACTACCTTCACACCGCTTTTAGCAATTGACAAGATCATTGTTTCTGGAGAGTCCAGAGTCTCCGAGAAGCAAATTCAGCACATCTTGAAGAAATATGTTGGAACTCCTCTAACAACAATCAATGAATCTTCAGTGGCTGCAGACCTAAAAGGGTTCCCGATTATTGAGAGCATTGCTCTAGTCAGTCGGCCACCACATGTCCTGGAAATTCGAGTGACCGAGCGAACCCCAATCGCGATAGTTGTTCAGAATGGAACGCAGTATCTTTATGACCCCGCAGGAGTTAAATTAGGGATGGCCAAAGGCAATGAGAAATTGCCTACCGTCATTGTTACTGGAAATCCACGGAACTCAACGACTTATAAACAAGCAATAGACGTGATTCTTGCTCTCCCTCTTCAATTGCTAGATCGAGTTGCCTATATTCAGGCCAAGACAAGGGATAACGTAACTCTGCGGCTAAGGGGAGCTTCAGCTCAAAACATTATTTGGGGAGATTCAGAGAACTCAATACTGAAATCTAAGGTACTGAAGACTTTGCTCTTGAAGACTTCGACAAAGATACGTGCAACTTTTGATGTCTCTTCTCCGCTGACCCCTAGTGTGATCAAATAACTTCTTTTAGACACACCTGCGGATTTACGGGAAAAACAGTCTCTTAGCGTTTAGTTTCTTGGCGCTAGTGCATTTGTTTAGATTCTTTAACCTTCAACAAGAGGTTTAGGGTTTAGCAAATCTAGGTAATTCGGAGGAAGAATATGTCAGACCCAATGCTCAATAACTTTTTAGCAGTTATTAAGGTCGTCGGAGTTGGTGGTGCCGGCGGTAATGCCGTGAACCAGATGATCGAGAAGGGGCTTCGCGGAGTTGAATTCATTGCAATCAACACCGATGGTCAGGACTTACTAAAGTCCGAAGCACACGTAAAGCTTGAAATCGGTGGAGCAAGTACTAAGAGCCTTGGTGCTGGTGCAGATCCTGAAGTTGGTAGGCGAGCAGCTGAAGATCACGTGGATGAAATCGCTGAGGTTTTGCGTGGAGCAGACATGGTGTTTGTTTCAGCTGGTGAAGGTGGTGGAACTGGAACTGGAGCAGCGCCGGTGGTAGCAAGAATTGCTAAACAATCAGGTGCGCTAACAGTTGGAGTTGTCAGCCGACCATTTGATTTTGAAGGACGTCGCAGAGCAGAAAATGCACAAGCAGGTATTGACCTTTTACGCGCAGAAGTTGACACTTTAATCATCGTTCCTAACCAAAAACTTATTGAACTAAAAGACGAAGAGCTCTCATTCCAGGATGCCTTCAGCATGGCTGATGATGTTCTTCGTGCCGGAGTCCAAGGCATCTCAGACCTAATTACCGAGCCTGGCTTTATTAACCTTGACTTCGCTGACGTTAAGTCAGTTATGCAAGGTGCGGGAACTGCGCTTATGGGTATCGGTGTTGCCAAAGGTGAAGATCGTGCGATTCGCGCAGCTGAACAGGCAATCAACCACCCACTGCTTGAATCCAGCATCGACAATGCAAGAGGCGTACTAATTCAGTTTGCTGCTGCATCTAACATGAAGCTCGCTGAGGTCAATGAAGCTGCACGTTTGATTCAGGAAGTTGTTCATCCAAGTGCAAATATCATCTTCGGAACATCTATCGACAATGCTCTTGGTGACGAGATGCGGGTAACAGTAATCGGTGCGGGCTTTGATGAAGTAACACCTCGACCAAGTCTGAGAAACACCGGTTTCACTGCACCGAGTTCAGGACCAATCGCAATTGTTGAAACTGTTGAAGAAGTTGAAGAAGAGTTAGTCGCTGCACCAAGCTGGTTTGCAGGAAACACCGATGCAATTTCTGCAGTTCCAGAGGTTTCGAGTTACGAAGAAGAAGAGCCAACTCCTAGCGCTTATGTTGCCCCTAAGCAAACTAATCGTTTTGATGATGGTTTAGACATTCCTGACTTTCTTCAACAGTAAATGACTGAGCTCACTCTGGCTCAACGCTTGGAGGCAGTCAAAGATCGAATCAGTTCTGCTGCTACAAAAGCTCACAGAGGTATTGCTGACATTGAGTTGGTGGTAGTTACCAAAAATCATTCTGCAGAGTTGCCTCTTGCTTTGCTCGAATTAGGGGAAAGTAACTTTGGTGAAAACCGAGATCAGGAGGCATCTGCAAAGGCTCGTCTTGTCAGTGAACAAAATCCAGGTAGAGCTATTTGGCATTTCGTTGGCCAACTGCAGTCCAACAAAGTTAAATCCATGCTGGAATACACAGCTGTGCTCCATTCGCTCGATAGGACATCGCTGCTTACAGAATTGAACAAGCAACTTGCTAAAGACTCTGAGTCGCGATTACAGGCCTTTATTGAGCTAAACCTGACAGCAGACCCTAACCGTGGTGGTCTTGATCCATCGTCTCTCAAAGAGTTTGCAGAACTCGTCCTTGCTAACCCACAGATTCAGTTACTTGGAGTCATGGGGGTAGTCGGGTTAGGAGTTGAGCCGGAGGTGGACTTCGAGAGAATAGCCAAAGCCAGCCAGGTGCTTATGGAGATAGCACCAGAGGCTAAATTTATCTCAGCAGGCATGTCGGGAGACTTCGAGGAAGCCATTGGCTTTGGTGCGACACACTTGCGAATAGGTACCGCAATTACTGGAAACCGCTGATTCTCGCCTTAATCTAGCAATATCGGGGTTTCATTAGAAGGAGAAACTATGTCCGCGGTTACCAATTGGTTTAAAGAGTTAATCAATGTCAGTGGTTCAACAAAAACTCAACCAGCTGCGCCTAGAGCTGCAGCATCCAATGAACGTCAGGCAAGAGCTCCTAGACCTCAGCGTCGTGGTAACGATGTCTCAAGCATCGAAACCGTCACTCCGTCTTCATTTGCAGATGCCGGCCTTATTGCTGAGGTCCTTCGTGACGGAATCCCAGTTGTTGTAAACGTTCAAAACCTAACTGATACCGACACCCGCAGACTTGTGGATTTCATGGCAGGCCTAAAGGCTGGGTTGCTTGGCACATCAAAGCGCGTTGCAGAGCAGGTTTATTTACTTGCGCCTTACGGCGTTGATGTTGATGGCGATTCGGATGATGTTCTTGAAGCTGAAAGCGACAAACTGATCATCAGACCGTAGTTAGCTGCAAATGCGACTATTTGTTCAAATTGGCTTTTGGCTGATTGAAATATTTAGAATTGTTCTTTGGATTCGAATAGTTCTGGATCTCATTAGGGGTATGAACCCACGGTTTAGACCAAAGGGCATTTTTCTAGTCCTAGCTGAACTTTCATACACTTTCACCGACTGGGCGATAAAGCCACTGTCTAGGCTGATAAAACCAGTAAGAATTGGGTCAGGATACATAGATTTATCTCTTCTGGTGCTCCTTTTGATCCTGATTGGCTTAGAACAGCTGTTAAGAACACTGCTCTAGCGGGCCTAGTTAGGGTAATCTTGAGAGTTGACTACTGAATCAAACCCGTAAAAGAAGGAGAAGGCGATGCCATTGACTCCAGAAGATGTTGTAAACAAGCGTTTTCAACCAACCAAGTTCCGTGAAGGTTACGACCAGGACGAAGTTGATGATTTTCTAGACGAAATTGTTCTAGAGATGCGTCGCGTTACCCAGGAGAACGAAGATCTTCGTCAACGCCTATTGGCTGCAGACGGAAGAATCGCAGAGTTGCAACGAAGTGGCGCTTCACTGGTCGCTCAAGTAAACAGTGCTGAAGCTTCTATTCCAGCGAGTACAACACCTAACTCTGACTTCCCACAGGCTGCACCTGATATGTCCGGCTTCGAATCAAATAACACCAATAACTTGCTTCAGTTGGCGAGAAAATTGCACGAGGAGCACGTTCGTGAAGGGCTTGAGAAGCGCGATGCATTGATTGCTGAAGGTCATGCCACCGCATCAAGAATCGTAAGAGAGGCTGAAGCTCAACACAAGGCAGACCTTAACCGTCTGGAGCAAGAGAAAGCTCTTGCTGAAAACGATGTTCAAACTTTGCGTAACTTTGAGAAGGACTACAGAGCAAAGCTCAAAGCATACATCGAATCTCAGTTAAGTGATCTTGAAGGTGCTGCTGGCAACTCTCAGAAGCCATCAACAGGGCCAACTGCTATCACCAACACTTACCAAATCTGATTTAGGTGAGTACTAACCCAAATAAAACCCAGTTAGGCAAGACATTACTCTTCCTAGGGGTTGCTGTATTTGTTGTCTTAATTGACCAATTAACAAAGTTTTTGGCTGTGGCAAATCTGCACCCTTTCGAATCGGTGTCTTTTCTCTTTGACATCATTCGATTCAACTTAGTTTTTAATGACAGTGCGGCGTTTTCTCTGGGAGGGTCAGCTACTTGGGTATTTACTGTTCTTTCGTCCATGGCCACTCTCGCACTGCTCTGGTTCGGTCCAAAGTTTAGGACCAGGGGATGGCTAATACTTATTGGTCTCGCTTTAGGAGGGGTGGTCGGTAATCTGATTGATCGATTATTCCGCAACCCCGGATTTCCAAGTGGGCATGTAGTTGATTTCATCCAGATACCTTTCAATTTTCCGATCTTCAACATCGCGGATTCGGCGATAACCATTTCAGCTGCAATCATTGCCATCAGAATTATCCGTGGTGAAAAACTCGGTGGTAGTAAGTGACTGAAGACCGTCTCATTCAAGTTCCTGAGGGAATAGCCGGTTCAAGAGCTGATGCGGGTATTGCCAAACTTCTTGGTCTAAGTCGAAGTTCTGTTGCTGATATGTTGGAGTCTGGTTTAGTTCTGCAGAGTGACCAGCTGCTAGGAAAGTCAGACTCCTTAATTGCCGATGCGTGGCTAAAAATAACTTTGCCGGCTGCAAAGCCTGCACTTGCACTTATTGCTGAATTAGTGCCAGATCTAAAAGTTATTTACCAAGACGAGGACATCGTTGTAGTTGATAAACCCGCTGGTGTAGCGGCTCATCCATCTGTTGGTTGGGATGGTCCAAGTGTTGGTGGAGCGTTGCTGGCTATGGGCATCGAAATGTCCACCAGTGGGGTAGCAGAGCGACAAGGAATCGTCAGTCGCTTAGATGTTGGCACAAGTGGTTTGATGGTCCTTACCAAGACTGAGATTGCATACAGCAAGATGAAGCAGGCATTTCGGGACCGGGTAGTGGATAAGACCTACCACGCTCTTGTGCAGGGTCATCCAGATCCATCGTCTGGCACCATTGACGCACCCCTTGGTCGTCACGCCAAGCACGAATATAAATTTACAGTTGCACAGGATGGCAAGCCTTCGATTACCCATTACACAACTCTAGAAGCCTTCACCGCTGCTTCTCTTTTAGAAATTGAACTTGAAACAGGGCGAACACATCAGATCAGAGTTCATTTCTCTGCATTCAAGCATCCATTGGTAGGGGATACCTTGTATGGCTGTGACCCAAAATTAGCATCACGACTTGGAATGGAAAGACAGTGGCTTCATGCCATGAAACTAGGTTTTATTCATCCAACCAAGGGAGAGTATGTTTCTTTTGAAAGCTCTTACCCCAGAGATCTAGTGGAATCCCTTGCTTTGCTAAGGTCTGAATAGCCGTGGTCGGAGTGGCAAAATTGGTTGACGTAGGGTCAAGTTAGGCTATTTCCCCAAGCCCTAAAGAATTTGAAAGTTTAGAGAAGATGTCGAGCGAAAACGGTAACTTTGTGCACTTGCATGTGCACACTGAATATTCCATGCTCGATGGTGCAGCCAAAGTAGACAAACTGCTGGATAAAGCTGTCGATTTTGGAATGCCCGCGATAGCAATTACCGATCATGGCAATAACTTCGGTGCCTTTGACTTCTGGGAGCAGGCAACTAAAAAGGGTATAAAGCCGATTATCGGCATTGAGGCATATCTTGCGCCAGGATCAAGACTCGATAAATCGAGGACCTATTGGGCCGACGGCGGAGATGATGATTTATCTAAAGGTGCCTATTCCCACCTAACAATGCTTTCAACTGACAACGACAGCATGCTGAACCTATTCAAACTCAGTTCCTATGCTTGGCTTGAAGGCTACTATTTCCAGCCTCGTATGGATCGAGAGCTGCTCTCAAAATACTCCAAAGGAATCATCGCAACATCGGGTTGTGCCAGTGGAGAAGTGCAAACAAGACTAAGACTTGGTCAATACAAGGAGGCACTAGAAACTGCAGCTGAGTTCAGAGATATCTTTGGTAAAGAAAACTATTACATCGAAATCATGGACCACGGGGCATCTGTTGAGCGAAGAAGTTTTTCCGATCTTATTAAACTCTCAAAAGATCTAGGTATTCCTCTTGTAGCCACTAATGATCTCCATTACACGGACGCAGGTCACTCTGATGCCCAAGAGGCATTGTTATGTATCCAAACCGGCACCAAGCTAACCGACGAGAAGCGTTTTAAGTTTGATGGCGAAGGCTATTACCTAAAGAGTGCGAAAGCGATGCGAGAACTCTTCGCAGAGTTCCCAGAAGCATGTGATAACACACTATTGATTGCTGAGAGATCAGACATCAACTTCGCTAAACGTAACCTCATGCCAAGATTCAGCGTCCCTCAAGGTGAAACAGAAGCTTCTTGGTTTGAAGCAGAAGTAATGCGAGGCATGCACGAGAGATTTGGCAAAGAGATTGACCTGCAGTATTTAGAACGTGTTGCCTTTGAAATAGAAGTTATTAAGAACATGAATTTCCCTGGTTACTTCCTCGTCGTTGCAGACTTTATTGCTTGGGCGCGAGCTCAAGGTATTCGTGTTGGTCCTGGTCGTGGTTCAGCAGCAGGTTCACTGGTTGCCTTTGCACTTGGTATTACGGCTCTGGATCCAATTAAGTATGGATTGCTTTTTGAACGTTTTCTAAACCCTGGGAGAGTAAGCCTTCCCGATATCGATGTTGACTTCGATGATCGAAGACGTGGTGAGGTGATTCGATACGTCACACAGAAATATGGTGATGACCGAGTCGCCCAAATCATTACCTACGGAACTATCAAAGCTAAACAGTCGCTTAAGGATGCAGCTCGTGTTCTTGGCATGGACTACTCAGTTGGAGAAAAACTTACCAAGGCAATGCCAAGAATGGTGCTTGGAAAAGATATGACTCTCAGTGAGATGGTCGAAGATCCAAATAACAGACCAGTTCTTGAGAGTGCTACTGATGATTTGTCGGAAGATGATTTTGACGAAGAGACTCCAGATTTCGAACCAGTAGCAATTGAGCCAGCAGCACTCGATTCAAAGAGTAGATACAAAGAAGCGGCTGAGTTCAGGAGAATTCTTGAAGAGGATCCAGATGCACGAAAGACCTTTGAATTGGCAAGGGGCCTCGAAGGGCTTAAGAGGCAGACCAGCGTTCACGCAGCTGGTGTAATCATGTCCGCAGAACCGCTTCTTGATGTCATTCCTTTGATTAGACGTGACGATGATGGGGCTATCATCACTGCTTTCGCTCAACATCCTTGCGAAGAGCTTGGGCTCGTGAAGATGGATTTTCTTGGGCTTAGAAATCTAACGGTGCTAGATCGAGCAATCGAAAACGCGATGTCTAACCGTGGTGTCTCAGTGGTTCTAGAGGATTTAGACCTAGACGGTGATGAGACAACTTACGAGATGCTCTCTCGAGGGGACACCTTAGGTGTATTCCAACTTGATGGTGGCCAGATGCGATCACTTCTTCGACTTTTGAAGCCAACCAAGTTTGAACATATATCTGCAGCTATTGCTTTGTATCGACCAGGGCCGATGGGTATGGGTTCTCATACCTCTTACGCACAGCGTAAAAACGGTAAAGAGAAAAACATTCCAATCCACCCAAGTCTTGAGGCACCTCTATCTGAGGTGCTTGACCCAACCTATGGGCTGATTGTGTATCAAGAGCAGGTAATGGCTGTTGCTCAAAAGGTCGCGAACTTTAGTTTGGCAAAGGCGGATGAGCTCCGCCGTGCGATGGGTAAAAAGAAGAAAGAAGAGCTAGACGCGCAGAAGGTTAGCTTCGTTCAGGGTATGAAAGAAAACGGCTATGTCGATGAAGCGATAGAAAAACTTTGGGAGACTCTATTACCTTTCGCTGACTACGCGTTCAACAAAGCTCACAGCGCTGCGTACGGTGTGCTTTCATATTGGACTGCATATATGAAAGCGAACTTTCCACAAGAATATATGGCGGCACTGCTTACCTCGGTTAAGAGTTCAAGGGATCGGTTGAGCATTTACCTAAGTGAGGCCCGTCGAGCTGGCATCCAAGTTCTGGCACCGGATGTGAATGACTCGATTGCTGATTTTAGAGCGGTGGGTAATGATATTCGTTTTGGTCTTGAGGCAATTAGAAATGTTGGCATCGGAGTAGTTCAAGAAATTGTAAAAACGAGAGAAAGCGAAGGACGCTTCACTTCTTTCCAAGACTTCATATCCAAAGTTCCAGCCTCAGTTTGCTCCAAAAAAGTAATTGAATCGCTAATCAAAGCGGGCGCATTTGATTCGTTCGGTATGAGCAGAAGATCTCTATTTGAAGCTCACGAATCAATCATCGATGCGGAATTGAAAGCTAAGAAGTCAAAATCAACTGGCGAGATCGATTTGTTTGATGATTTTGAGGATCAGCATCATTCACACTCGATTCCAGCCCTTGCAGAGTGGCCTCAGCGTCAACTTCTAAGCCTCGAGCGAGAGATGCTTGGGCTGTATGTCAGTGCACATCCATTGCAGGGAGCTGAAAGTAAATTACGCTCAAGTGCAACTGAACCAATTACTTCATTTATCACTCGGAAGGATTTCTCTGAAGCAGAGGCAGTGACTTTGGCAGGACTTATTACCGCGGTAGATGTTAAGACAGCTAGATCTTCTGGAAATGTCTACGCTAACGTCACACTCGAAGATCTTGACGCTGAAGTTACTTTGATGATTTTTAGCAAAACTTATTTGGAGAATATTGACAAGTTGAAAGTCGATTCTTTAGTTGCGGTCCGAGGCCGTATGCGGCCGCGTGATGAGAGTTTCGCCTTGAATGTCAATGACATTCAAGTCCTTGAGAAGGATGAAAATCGGTTTGCTGGACCGTTACAAGTTGTCATTGCTGAGCAGTTGGCTACGCGCAGCAACATCGAACTACTTGATTCTATTTTTAAGAAATATCCTGGCCAGACTGAAGTTCAACTTTTGTTGAAAAATGATTTAGATTTGAAAACTTTTAAGCTCAAGCACAGAGTCTTCGTAAGCGACGCGCTTATTTCTGAGATCAAGCAGTATTTTGGTACCGCTGCGTTAGATGTTTTTGAACCTGGCGAAGATTTACTAGCTGATCCGATCACCGGGGATGACGTACCCGCGCTGGTGGTAGAGAAGACTGGAGAGCTCTTCGGGGAATAACCCTTCGATGATCTCCACAACAACCACTGCATTTTTTTCAACTTCGTAGCGTTCCCTGATTCTGCAAATCAAAGCAGCGTTAACCTTCTCAAAAATTGGTAGATCTGTTTTTGATTCTCTAAACCAGTCATTTGGAACAAAGCGTTGGGTGTGATCTTGAGACATCCGAATGGCTAGGGGGAGACTTGCTTCATTCAACATTTGAATAGAAACATACTCAGCATCAGCAAGTGCTGGCCAACTACTTGCGCCCCTAGCAACGTTGAACGTAGCTAGTGCGGGCTCTGAACCCAGCGATGTCACTGAGGTCGCTGTGAAGCCGACAGGCTTACCGTCGACGTCATTTAGGGTAATGACGCAGACTCCAGATGCGTGCCTTCTAAAGGCTGCTTTCAGGGCTTCAGTGGGGTTATTGATGTGATCCAAAATTTATCCTTCTAACGTGTTCCAAGGCTAACTTAGTTCAGCAAGGCAGTGTTCGCTTACAATAATCAAAATAAGAAAGTAAAGCCACCAATGACTAGCAGCATCAAAACGATAAACCTCACAGGGCAGCGAATCACCCGTGAACTCGTTGATGCCCAAATCCCTAGAGCAAATATCGATGTGGCGGCAGCTGTTGAAAGCATTCGGCCACTAGTTGAATCAATTCGTACCGATGGCGCAAGGCCGATCATCGAAATTGCTCAAACTTTAGATGGCATTGAAATTGAACCGATAAGGGTAACCGCGGCAGAGCTTGAGCGCGCGCTTCAGGAACTAGCTCCAGAATTAAAGATTGCCCTGGAAATTGCCATCGAGAGGGTCCGAAAGGTTTCGAAGGCAAATATGCCTAAAGGATCCAGCACCGAACTTTCTCAAGGAGCGATAGTCAGCCAACGTTGGGTCCCAATTCAATCGGTTGGTTTGTATGTGCCAGGGGGAAAGGCGGTATATCCATCAAGTGTCGTAATGAACGTTGTTCCCGCTCAGGTTGCTGGCGTTCGGAAGATTTCTATTGCTACCCCTGGCCAGAAGGATTTCGGAGGAAGGCCGCACCCAACAGTCCTGGCTACAGCAGCTTTGCTTGGCATTCAGGACGTTTATGTAATTGGTGGGCCGGCAGCAGTGGCCGCTTTTGCCTATGGCGTACCCGAAATTGGACTTCACCCGGTTGATTTGGTTACAGGGCCAGGAAATGTCTATGTGGCAGCGGCAAAAAGGATTCTGCAGGGGAGAATCGCTATTGATTCAGAGGCAGGGCCAACAGAAATCATGATTTTGGCTGATGACTCTGCTGATTCAGGATTTATTGCAGCTGACCTAATTTCTCAGGCAGAACACGATGAATTGGCGGCAGCGGTTCTAGTTACAGACTCCGAATCGCTCATTAGGGCAGTAAGTGCTGAAATAGATAGGCAAGTGACTGACACTCCCAATAAAACGCGTGTTTTAGCCGCTCTGTCGGGCCAGCAAAGCTCCTTTGTGCTTGTTTCAAGTTTGGCTGAGGCAATTTCTATTGCCAATTTCTACGGGGCTGAACATCTCTCAATTCAGACCAGAGACAGCAAGGTCGTCAGTGACATGATTCACAGCGCGGGAGCCATATTCCTTGGCCCCTATTCTCCTGTTTCTCTAGGGGACTATCTAGCTGGTTCAAACCACGTTTTACCGACCGGTGGCCAGGCAAGATTTAGCTCGGGTTTAGGTGTCCACACATTTTTGAAGGCTCAGCAACTCATTGATTATGATCAGGCAGCGCTGTCAGAGGTGGCCAATAGTGTTATCGCTATCGCCAACCAAGAGAGCCTACAAGCCCATGGTGACGCGGTAAAAGCCCGTATTTAGCTCTAGATCTTTACCAATGATTTGATAACAAAAAGGTTAAATCTTTGGTTGAAGGTTATGGTTTCAGAATGAAATTGCCCGTATTTATTGGCAACACGCCGACTGGAAGTGAAATTTGCTTCTGGGAGTAGAAAACCACAAGATATAGGGACGGAGAAGTGAAATATTCCCACATCTTGTGTGTATATTAGGTTTCTCTTGCGTAAATTAAGCGGAAACGACCCTAGAAGATTGGAGGCAAAACGTGCATTGTCCTTTTTGCCGCCATATCGACTCCAGGGTCATGGATTCGCGCACTTCTGACGACGGATCTAGCATCCGCAGAAGGCGTCAATGTCCAGAGTGTGGCTCTCGTTTCTCGACTTTAGAGACTTCTAGCCTCTTAGTTGCTAAGCGTGGAGGGTCCACTGAGCCGTTCAGCCGAGACAAAATTGTCAATGGCGTTCGAAAGGCATGCCAGGGCAGACCGGTTACAGAGTCTGACCTAGCTATGTTGGCTCAAACAGTAGAAGAAACGATCAGAGCAACAGGATCTGCGCAAGTAGAAGCAAATGAGGTTGGTTTAGCCATCCTTGAACCGCTTCGCAAGTTAGACGAAGTGGCTTTCATGAGATTTGCCAGTGTTTATCAGGGATGGGAAAGCTTAGAGGATTTCGAAGCAGCAATAGCAGTGCTCAAGGTTGAGCGCGAAAATCAGGTTTCGCAACTGGCCTAGCCAAGTGCGATTACAACATAAAAACTAAAAAAATATAAAAGAAAGGCAACAAATGACCGACACATCGGCATACACCGACGCCGGTGCAGCTAGTCAGGGGCGTAAGGGGCTCAAGATCGAGCGCATCTACACAACTGAGGGGGTTCACCCATACGACCAGGTCACCTGGGAATACCGTGACGTAGTTCAGACCAACTGGAAGACGGGTGAAAACATCTTTGAACAGCGCGGTGTCGAATTCCCTGAATTCTGGAGCTTGAACGCATCTACTATCGTGACCACAAAATATTTCCGCGGGGCTCTAGGCACTGCAGTTCGCGAATTCAGCCTTCGTCAGTTGATTGACCGGGTTGTAAAGACATACACCCAGGGTGGACGTGACCACGGTTACTTCGCTTCAGAAGAAGACGCGACCATTTTTGAGCACGAACTAACCTTCATGTTGCTAAACCAGGTCTTCTCATTCAACTCGCCGGTTTGGTTCAACGTCGGTACATCAAGCCCACAACAGGTTTCAGCTTGTTTCATCTTGTCGGTAGATGACTCAATGGAATCGATTCTTAACTGGTACCGCGAAGAGGGAATGATCTTCAAGGGTGGATCGGGTGCAGGTCTTAACTTGTCGCGTATCCGTTCATCTAAGGAACTTCTTCGTTCATCAGGTGGTTCAGCTTCAGGTCCAGTTTCATTCATGCGCGGTGCTGATGCCTCAGCAGGAACTATCAAATCTGGTGGTGCGACTCGTCGTGCAGCAAAGATGGTTGTTCTTGATGTTGATCACCCAGACATCGAAGAATTTATTGACACAAAGGCTCGTGAAGAGGACAAGATTCGCGTACTACGCGATGCAGGTTACGACATGGAGCTCGGTGGCAAGGACATCAACTCTGTTCAGTATCAGAACGCAAACAACTCCGTTCGTGTAAACGAAGAGTTCATGCGCGCAGTGGAGCACGGTACAAACTTCGGTCTTCGCGCTAGAACAAACGGTGAAGTTATTGAAGAAGTAGATGCACGTGAGTTGTGGGACAAGTTTGCACAAGCTGCTTGGGCCTGTGCTGACCCTGGTATCCAGTACGACGACATCATCAACGACTGGCACACCACTCCAGAATCAGGTCGTATCACAGCATCTAACCCATGTTCTGAGTACATGCACTTGGATAACTCATCTTGTAACTTGGCGAGCTTGAACCTCTTGAAGTTCTTGAACCCAGACGGCACATTTGACAGCGCGAAATTTGCAAAGTCTTGTGAGTTGATCATCACCGCAATGGATATCTCAATCTGTTTCGCTGACTTCCCAACCGAAAAGATTGGTGAAACCACACGTGCATTCCGTCAGCTAGGTATTGGTTACGCGAACCTTGGCGCATTGCTTATGGCTATCGGCCTTCCATACGACAGCACTGAAGGTCAGGCATTAGCTGCTGCTATCACTTCATTGATGAGCGCTTCTTCTTACCGTCGTTCAGCAGAACTAGCTGCTGTTGTCGGAACTTACGAAGGTTACGCACACAACAAGGCAGGTCACGATCGCATCATGCGCAAGCACGAAGCAGCGAACGCAACTATTCGCCCTGTAACCGAAGTAGACCGTTCAGTTCTAGAAGCTGCAACACGCGAGTGGGCATTGAACACTTCAATTGGTGCAACAAATGGCTGGAGAAACTCACAAGCATCACTACTAGCTCCTACTGGAACTATCGGTTTCATGATGGACTGTGACACTACGGGTATCGAACCAGACTTCTCACTGGTGAAATACAAGAAGCTCTCTACAGGTGGTTCAATGCAGATTGTTAACCAGACAATTCCTTTCGCACTGCACCGTCTTGGCTACTCACAGGAAACCATCGAAGCAATTGTTGACCACATCAGCACCAACGGTCACGTTGTTGAAGCTCCAGGTCTAAAGCAAGAGCACTATGCAATCTTTGATACTGCTGTTGGTATTCGTGCGATTGAGCCAATGGGTCACGTGCGCATGATGGCAGCTGTTCAGCCGTTCCTTTCAGGAGCAATCTCAAAGACTGTAAACATGCCTGAGACTGCAACTGTTGAAGAAGTTAAGGAGATCTATTTCCAGGGCTGGAAGATGGGTCTGAAGGCTCTGGCTATCTACCGCGACAACTGTAAGGTTGGTCAGCCACTTAGCGATGCGAAGGCAAAGACCGAGGAAAAGCCAGCAGCAGCTAAGTCTGATGTTGCACTTTCACACCCAGTGCGTAAGCGTCTGCCTAAGTCACGCCCATCATCAACCACCTCATTCACTGTCGGTGGCGCTGAAGGTTACATGACTGCAGGCACATACCCTGATGGTGTTCTTGGTGAAGTATTCCTAAAGCTCGGTAAGCAGGGTTCTACTCTTGCCGGTGTAATGGATGCATTCTCAATCGCAGTGTCAATCGGTTTGCAGTACGGTGTTCCGCTAGAGACCTATGTGCAGAAGTTCACTAACGTGTCCTTCGAACCGGCAGGTCTTACCGATGACAAAGACATCCGTATGGCTAAGTCACTGATGGATTACATCTTCCGTCGCTTGGCTATTGACCACCTACCGGTTGAAACCCGTCAGGCACTTGGAATCAACACAGCAACTGAGCGATCAGCAGCACTTGATGCATCAAGTAGCTACCCAGCAATTGCTGAGTCACCTGTTGAGACAGTTGCGGCAGCTGAGCCTGTAGTTGAGTCAAAGCCAGTTGTAATTGAACTCAAGGTCGAAGAAGCGCCAGTAGCTCCTCGCCAGGTTCACTCATCAGCTGAACTGTTTGAAATGTTGCAAGGCACCGAGTCAGATGCTCCTCTATGTTTCAACTGTGGAATCAAGATGAGACCTTCTGGTTCATGTCACGTCTGTGAAGGCTGTGGATCAACTAGCGGTTGC
>CANGIU010000006.1 GCA_947454255.1 Micrococcales bacterium | reverse complement strand
CACGAGTGATTCTGGTTCATTTGTTCTAGGTTCGAGTCCTGGTACCCCAGCTTTGACAGTCAGACTTTTTAGGTCTGGCTGTTTTGCTTTAATGGGGATATGCGAAAACTTGAGAGAGACGAAGCTGAGAAGTATTTTGAACTCATCCCGGAGGATCAAGCAAAAGTGCTGCTTGATCTTCGGACCAGGTTGCTCAAACTAGCCAAGGCAGAAAAAGATCTGATTATTAGCTACCAACTGCCAACTATTCGGGTTTCCGGTAAGAACTTTTTAGCCTTTGCTGCGTGGAAGGATTTTTATTCCATCTATCTTCTAAGCGGAAGATTGGGAGCGGTGATTGCCGATGAACTATCTCAAGGGGAGCTAGATAAATCAACACTTCGCTTTAGCTGGAATGAAAGAGTTACCGATAAGACCTTAAAGACAATCATCAAAGCCAAAACAGCAGAACTTGAACAACGAAACTAAATGGTGATTGATTCACCTGGTAACAGGTAATGAAATTCTCCACCTTGTGCCTCAGTAATTGCTCTGACTCTGCCATTACTTAGAGCATTGCCAAAGTCACTGTGTAATGCGTTATGAGTTGCCATTGAATGCTTATGTTTGATAGCAGAAACAAAGTCCATCACCTCGGAAATCTTTAGCCATGGAGCACTGGTTGGAACTGCTAGTAGTTCAACAGGTCGATCTGGGTTTGTAAAGGAATCTCCTGGGTAGTAGAACTTGTCGTTAATTAGAACTCCACGGTTTTCTAATACTGGGATGCTTTGGTGAATCACTGCATGCAGGTCACCGAAGAACTCCAGAGTGAAAGGACCAACCGGGTAATGATCTCCCATGTATACAGCTGTGGTGTTGTATTTGGAGAGTCGTGTGCAAACCTGAGGAGGGCCAAAAATCATAAGATCTGGGTTAGTTTCGATAAGCCTGTCCAGCTGGGCCTCAAAACAATGATCATCGTGAGCATGGGTAATCACCACTGCTAAGACATCCTCGACACCTTCTAAAGGCTCTGAATATGAGCCTGGGTCTAGAACTAGCTTCTTTCCCTGCTCTTCAAAAACGATGCAGGCATGTCCATACTTAGTGAGTTTCATGACTTCAGAATACAAGGCATGGCAAACTTAGAACCGAACCTCAATTGGAGCAACAAGAATATGTCAATGACGCATGAGCACGAACACCATCATCACGATGACCCCCATGCTCATCATCCGCATGAGGACCACCAAGCGCATGACCATAGCCAGCACAGCCCCGACATGTTCAAGAAGCAAGTTCTTCTTGCCTCATTGCTAACGCTTCCTACCCTTTACTTCTCTCACACATTGCAGTCCTTACTTAACTTCTCAGCGGCATCCTTCCCGGGTTCGATGTATTTGCCAGCCATATTTGGCATTGTCCTTTTCTTCACTTCTGGAAGAGTGTTTTTGACAAGCGGATTCCAGGAACTTAAATCTCGAAAGCCTGGGATGATGGCACTCATTGCCATGGCACTAATAGTTTCCTTTGGCTATAGCCTTGCACTCACAATTGCAGAGTTACTTGGGAGACCAATTGGTCACATGGACTTCTGGTGGGAACTGGCAACACTAATAACCATCATGCTGGTCGGTCACTGGTTGGAGATGGCTGCTGCCATGAAGGCATCGAATGCGCTCAGCGAACTCAAAAGCATGCTTCCCGATACTGCCAATGTTTTGCGCGGAAAGAAATATGAAAATGTTCCTGTCTCGAGCATCGAGCTGGGAGATCAGATTGCAATTGCCCCTGGTGGAATCATTCCGGTAGATGGGCATGTAGTTTCGGGTAAGGCTCATGTTGACGAATCTATGCTTACCGGTGAATCAGCGCTCTTTCTAAAAGAAACTGGCAGTGACGTATTTGCGGGGACAGTGATTAGCTCTGATGGAATGAGCGCCTCAGGTGCTCTCGTTGTTAGAGCCAGCGCAACGGGGGTAAACACTCTTTTCTCACAAATAGTGGAGATGGTTGATCAAGCCCAGAAGTCAAAATCAAGTACTCAACGACTAGCTGATAGGGCAGCTGGCTGGCTTTTCTATGTTGCTATTGCCTCGGCTCTTCTAACAACTCTCTATTGGGTCTTGGATGGATCACAAGACATCACTTTTGTTTTAGAAAGAGTCGTAACAGTTCTTGTGATTGCTTGCCCTCATGCTTTGGGCCTGGCTATTCCCCTAGTGACAGCTATTACAACTGCGAAGGCAGCTTCTTCGGGTTTGCTTATCCGTAATCGGCAGATGTTTGAGGAAGCAGCCAAGTTGAATGTGGTGCTCTTTGATAAGACAGGCACTTTGACTCTAGGAAAGAGATCTGTAACTGAAGTTCGTATTGCCAATAAGGCAAACATTCGTGATGTTGATAAGACTCTGGGGCTTGCTGCCTCAGTTGAAGGAAGTAGTGAACACTCGCTAGGTAAGGCAATTGTTGCTGCAGCCGAAGCTAAAGGTGTGAAGGTTCCTAAGGCTAAGGAGTTCGCTGCTCTTGCAGGTCTTGGAGTTTCAGCTGTTGTTGGCAAGGCAAAGGTAGTAGTTGGTTCTCCTGCGCTCTTGGTGCAGAACAACATCCGCATGGAAGTATCAGATGTGCTCTGGGCAGATCAAGCTACCTTCTCCGGTTATACAGTTATCTGTGTTGTTGTTGATGGCAACTTGGAAGCTCTGATTAGCGTTGGTGATGTGCTCAGGGAAACTTCTGCAGCAGCGGTGTATGAGCTCCAAGTTGAACGTCTTCACGTTGGACTGTTAACCGGGGATGCTCAAGGGGTAGCAGATAACATCGCTAAAGATCTGAAGATTACTGAAGTCTTTGCAGAAGTATTGCCTTGGCATAAAGCTGAGATTCTAAAGAAACTGCAAGCCGAAGGTGCAAGCGTTGGATTTGTTGGCGATGGCATCAACGACGCCCCAGCGCTAGCACAAGCAGATGTGAGCTTTGCCATCGGCGCTGGAACAAACATTGCCATTGAATCTGCAGGCATCGTGCTGATAAGCGATGATCCGGGGGCAGTAGTAAGAGCTGTGAAGCTAAGTAGAAGAGTTCGGGCGAAGTCTTTGCAGAATTTATGGTGGGCAGCTGGCTATAACATTCTGGCAATACCGTTGGCGGCTGGAGTGTTTATGCCGCTAGGTTTAGTTTTGACTCCGGCAATAGGAGCAGTCTTGATGTCACTTTCAACTTTGATTGTGGCTATTAATGCTCAGTCGCTAAGAAAGTAATTATGACCAGTTTAGGAATCGTGATCAACCCAACCTCTGGAAGAGGTAAAGGTAAGGTCTTAGGGGAGAAAGCGAAACTTGAGTTTGCTAAGCACAATATCAACCTCGTAGATTTATCCGCAGATTCATTTGCTCAAGCAATGTTGAACGCTAAGAGTGCCCTTGCTGGTAAGGAAATTTCAGGGCTGGTAGTCGTAGGTGGTGATGGAATGTTCCATCTAGCGGTGAATGCGGTTGCAGAGTTTGGAATTCCGGTAGGTCTTGTCGCTGCAGGAACAGGTAATGATTCAGCAAGAGCTTTAGGCCTTCCGATTCATGATGTTCCATCGGGTGTCAAAAAAATAGTTGAAAGTATTAGTAAACCTAGAGTGGTTGATCTTATTTCAACTGACTCAAAGGGTAAAACTTTTTATTCATTCGGGGCTGTTAGTGCCGGATTCGATGCTCTGGTGAATAAACGAGCAAATATGTGGAACTGGATCAAAGGCCCAGTTAAGTACCGCATTGCGATGTATCGGGAGCTAATGGCATTCAAACCAATTCCTTACCGTTTAGTTATCGATGGAGTGGAAAGAGTTCTAGACGCTAACCTCTGCACAATCACGAACTCTCCTTCTTACGGTGGTGGCTTGTATGTGACTCCTAAAGCAGAGGTTGAAGATGGAGAGTTGGATCTTTTCATTTTGAACTCAATTAGCCGAATGGAACTAATTAAGTTATTTCCAAAAGTTTATGAAGGTAAACACGTCACTCATCCGGCAGTTGAAATCATCAGGGCTAAGCATGTTGAGATTCATTCAGAGGGAATGCCAGCATATTCCGATGGTGAACATGTAGGTGAATCACCGGTTGTTTGCAAGGTATTACCAGGGGCACTGAAGGTCTTCGCATAATCCGCTCTGGAATTAGGCTCTCGGCTCTGGCATAATAGAGAGGTTGCTCTTCGGCCCCATCGTTTAGCGGCCTAGGACGCTGCCCTCTCACGGCAGTAGCGCGGGTTCGAATCCCGCTGGGGTCACCAATCTCGCCTCCGATGAGTCAAATCTTGGAGGCGAGTTTGCTTTAAAGGCTAGGGTTTAACTAATGGATTTAGCCAATTTTCGCCCCACTCACCTCAAATCACTAGCCAGTGGGCTAGTTGATCAGGTTACCTTTGTGCCGCACCTGCCTGCTCCTGGGGGCGATGTTCTAGCCACCAAGACCTTTAGTCAGGTAGGTGGAGCGCTAAACCTAGAGGCAGCAGTTTCAAGGCTTGGGTTGAAAGCTCAGCACTGCACACCGGTAGGTAGTGGCCCAAGAGCGGATGCCATCAGAGCAGCCATGGCCATCGAAGGGGTCGAGGCAATCGGTATTGAAGACTTCACTGAAGGTGACTCTGGGCTTTGCATTACCTTGGTTGAGCCTGATGGTCAACGAAGCTTTGTGACAATAAGTGGGGCAGAAGGCATGAGGAGTTTTGCTGAACTAAAGCAATACACCTATGAAGAAGATGCCTGGTTAGTTATCTATGGTTACGAGCTGGTTTACCCAACCTCTAGAGATGCGTTCATGGACCTATTTTCATCAGGCCTGATCAAGAGCAAAATAGTTTTCGATCCAGGACCAACCACCGCTGATCTAACTCCCGACTTCCTTGACTGGATTGGTACTCACGCAGCACTTATCTCTTGCAACCTGAGCGAATACGAAAAACTCGCTCCTCACGTGTCTCCTGAATGCTGGCTATTACTTCGTAAGGGATCTGAAGGGGCGGAACTTTGGCACCGTGGTGAAGTAGTTGCTTCCGCTGCAGGTAGAAAAGTAAATGTTGTTGATACAAATGGTGCAGGTGATGTTCACACTGGAGCGTTCCTTGCCGCTCTTGCACAAGGAAATGCATTACAGGCTTCTCTTGAGCTTGCTTGTCGTGCTGCTGAATATTCCATTCAACTTGAAGGTGGTTGCACAGGACCTACCTGGCAAGAATTATTAGCGCTTAGCTAAAGTCCTTTGCTCGTTTGAAGATAATCAAACTCAACACAACCACTGCAGCAACAGGAATCAATGCGAAGAAGTTCAAACCATTGAAAGCAACTGCACTGAGGATAGTTCCTGCGATACCGCCACCTATTGCCCCACTGAGGTTCATAGTCGAATCGCTAACACCCTGAACGTTAGTCTTCTCATTTGCAGGCACGCTTGCAGAAAGAAGAGCAGACCCTGCAACTGTTGATGCTGACCAACCCAATCCAAGAAGTGTCAAACCAATTGTTACCTGGACACGATCCATCTGGCCAAACCCTGCAAAGCCGATAGCCAATAAATACATAAACTGACCCAGCAGAATTAGCTGGACTTTACCGATTTTGTCAGCGAGGATTCCCATCACTGGCGATAGCGCATACATGCCCGCGATGTGCAGACTTATTGTGAAACCAACAACTACTAAGTCATAGCCCATGTCTTGCATGTGAACCGGAGTCATAGACATTACTGAGACCATTACCATGTGTGATAGCGCAACGCTAAAGATTGCAAATCGGGGGACGGCATTTACTCTCAAGGTTTCTATGGCTGATTTTATGGAAATCTTGTGTTTTGTTTTCGCCTGTAGTTTTTGAGCATAGAGAAGTGGGTCCGGTCGCAATCCAAACCAGAAGATCAGGGTTGAACCGATCTGAGCTACCACTGTGAATAGGAATGGGCCTGTCATCGGTGGAAGCCCTAAGAAATGTCCAAGTTGATCACCTGGCCCAAATAGGTTTGGTCCAGAAACAGCACCAATGGTTGTTGCCCAAACGACTAGTCCAATTGAACGGCCTGTTTTACCCGCCATTGGAATGTCTGTCGCGGCAAATCTTGCTTGAAGTGAAGTGGCCGAACCTGCGCCAAGTAAGAAAATGCCCAGCAAAAGTAATGGAAATACCCTCAGGTGTGCTGATTCGATGACTGTTGTGGCTCCCGTAATGGCAAGAGCTGCTCCGGTAGCCAGAGAAACTCTTCTACCTCGGGCATAAGCCAATCTAGATAGGGGAATGGCCCAAATGGCTGCCCCCAAGGTACTAAAGGTAGCTGCAGAGCCTGCCCAACTCTCAGATCCGCTCAGGTCCCGGGCTAAAAGTGAACCAATTGAAAGCACGGAACCTAGACCGAATCCGCCTAAAACCTGGCCTAGAGCTAAGACTCGTATGGTTCGGCGCTGGATTTGCTCAATTTCGCTCATTCTCTCAATCTACGGCACGCTGGTAAACTTGTATTTCAGCCGTCCTGAGGTGTCTAAATGACTAGCAAACCCCTAACTCTTGCCGAAAAGGTGTGGAGAGACCACTTAGTGGTCAAAGGTGAGAACGGCGCACCCGATTTGTTGTATATCGACCTGCACCTAATCCATGAGGTAACTAGCCCGCAGGCTTTCGATGGCCTTCGTTTAGCCGGTAGACCGGTTAGACGCCCTGACCTGACTATCGCTACCGAAGACCACAACACCCCAACCATCGACATCGATAAGCCAATTGCAGATGCAACCAGTCGCACTCAAATTGAAGCGCTTCGCCACAACGCTAAAGAGTTTGGTATTCGCATTCACTCACTGGGAGACATTGATCAGGGAATTGTGCACGTAGTTGGCCCTCAGTTAGGGCTAACCATGCCAGGTATCACGGTAGTCTGCGGTGATTCGCATACTTCAACCCACGGTGCCTTTGGCGCTCTTGCTATGGGAATTGGAACAAGCGAAGTCGAGCATGTTTTAGCAACCCAGACTTTGCCGTTGAAAGCATTCAAGACAATGGCAATCAATGTTGAAGGAACATTACGTCCTGGCGTTACCTCTAAAGACATCATCTTGGCAGTTATCGCCAAGATCGGTACTGGTGGTGGTCAAGGTTACGTTCTTGAATATCGCGGTAGTGCAATCCGAGCACTTTCTATGGAAGCTCGAATGACAATTTGTAACATGTCTATCGAAGCAGGAGCGAGAGCTGGGATGGTTGCTCCTGATGAAACTACTTTTGAATATCTATTTGGTAGGGCTCATGCTCCTGAGGGTGCCGATTGGGAATCTGCAGTTGAATACTGGAAGACATTGCCCACTGATGATGGAGCGGTATTTGATAAGGAAGTTTTCTTAGATGCCAACACTCTTGATCCTTTTGTAACCTGGGGAACTAACCCAGGCCAAGGAGTTTCATTAAATGATTCTGTTCCAGAACTAGCAAGCATTTCAGATCCAAACGAAAGAGCTGCCGCTGAGCGTGCTCTTGAATACATGGATCTAGTGCCTGGAACCAAGATGAAGGACATCAGAGTTGACACTGTGTTCTTGGGTTCGTGTACTAACTCTCGGATTGAAGATTTGCGTTCAGCTGCTGCAATTATCAAGGGTAAGAAGAAAGCCGATGGCTTGCGCATGATGGTTGTTCCTGGCAGTGCGAGGGTCCGATTGCAAGCAGAAGCAGAAGGCTTAGACAAAGTATTTTTGGACTTTGGTGCGGAGTGGAGATTTGCTGGTTGCTCTATGTGTCTTGGTATGAACCCAGATCAGTTGGCACCTGGGGAGAGAGCAGCCTCAACATCTAATAGAAATTTTGAAGGGCGCCAAGGTAAGGGTGCTAGAACACATTTGGTTTCTCCACTAGTTGCTGCAGCCACTGCTATCCGAGGAACACTTTCAGCTCCTGGAGATTTGGAGGAGAACAATGGATAAGTTCACTACCTTCACCGGTGTCGCAGTTCCGCTAAAGCGATCAAATGTAGATACCGATCAGATCATCCCTGCGGTTTATCTAAAACGAATCACAAAGACTGGTTTCGAAGATGCGCTATTTGCTTCTTGGCGAAATGACCCAGAGTTTGTCTTGAATCAAGAGGTTTATAAACATGGTGAAGTCCTTATCGCAGGACCGGATTTTGGTACCGGTTCCTCGCGTGAGCATGCTGTCTGGGCACTTAGAGATTATGGCTTCAAAGCAGTTCTATCAGCTAAGTTTGCTGATATCTTCAGAGGCAATGCAGGTAAGCAGGGCTTGGTAACCGGTGAGATTTCAGAGGAAGATACCGAGAAGCTCTGGGCAGCAATTGAAGCAAATCCAGGTGTTTCAATCACCATTGATCTGGTCGATAAGACCGCAACGCTTGGGGATATCAAGGTTAGTTTTGCAATCGACGAATACACTAGGTGGCGTCTACTAGAAGGACTCGATGATATCGGGCTAACTCTTAGAGATGAAGCCTCAATTACAGCTTTTGAAGCAAAAAGACCGGCTTGGATGCCTAAGACATTACCTGTTAGGACAGTAGGAGAACGATGAGTCAGATAACTGTTCGTGGCGGTAAGCCACTTATTGGCCGAGTAGATGTTCGCGGAGCAAAGAACCTTGTAACCAAGGCTATGGTGGCCGCCCTTTTGGGTGAGACCCCGAGTGAGTTGCGCGATGTTCCAAAAATCAGCGATGTTGAAGTAGTTCAAAATCTTCTTGAACTTCATGGAGTGAAGATTTCATTTGGTGATGACGGAGTCATGAAGCTTGACCCTACCAATGTGAAATCTGCCCGCATGGTTGACATCGATGCCCATGCTGGTTCTTCTCGTATCCCAATCCTGTTCTGTGGTCCGCTCCTTCACCAATTAGGTGAGGCATTTATTCCAGACTTAGGTGGCTGCCACATTGGTGATAGACCAGTTGATTTCCACCTAGATGTCCTACGCAACTTCGGTGCAGTAATTGAAAAACTTCCTAACGGAACAAGAATGAGTGCACCTAATGGTTTGCACGGTGCAAAGATTTCTCTTCCGTATCCTTCAGTTGGTGCTACTGAGCAAGTCTTGCTCACAGCAACAAGAGCACAGGGTCTCACAGAGCTTTCTGGTGCTGCAGTTGAACCAGAAATCATGGATCTAATTGCCATCTTGCAAAAGATGGGTGCGATTATCTCTGTTGACACCGATCGTGTAATTCGTATCGAAGGTGTTGCAACTCTGAATGGTTATTCACACCGCGCTCTCTTCGATAGAAACGAAGCAGCTTCATGGGCTGCTGCAGCTCTTGCAACAGGTGGAGATATCTTTGTTGGTGGCGCAAGACAGCAGGAGATGACTGCATTCCTAAACGTCTTTAGAAAAATCGGTGGAGCATTTGAAATTGAAGACGAAGGAATTCGTTTCAAGCATCCAGGTGGACAACTACAACCTGTAGTAATTGAAACCGATGTGCACCCAGGTTTTATGACTGACTGGCAGCAACCTCTTGTAGTTGCCCTTACTCAGGCAACTGGGTTATCGATTGTTCACGAAACTGTTTATGAAAATAGATTTGGTTTTACGGAAGCTCTAGTGCAAATGGGTGCTCAGATTCAGATTTATCGTGAGTGCCTAGGTGGTAACCCTTGCCGTTTTGGTCAGCGTAATTTCAATCACTCAGCAGTTATCTCAGGGCCTACAAAACTCCATGGCGCTGATATTCGTGTTCCTGATCTTCGTGGTGGGTTTAGCCACATGGTCGCAGCTCTTGCTGCCGAAGGAACATCGAACGTGACTAACGTTCAATTAATTTCCCGTGGCTACGAACACTTCCTTGACAAGCTGAAAGCTCTTGGCGCTGACTTTAGTTATTCGGAATAACCATGGCTAAAAAGTCTTCTGCACAAATTAAGATGCCAGAGCTACGCCCTGGCGTTGAGATTACTTGGCAGATCCGCACTCTTGCTTGGATTCTTTGGCCTTGGGTTAGATTGCTCTATCGCGTAAAAGTAACTGGTAAGGAAAACCTGCCAAAAGATAGCGGCTATGTCTTAGCTGCTAACCACGTCACCACTGTTGATGCGCTAGCAGTTGCTTTCATGATGTTCTTCAAATTACATCGAGCTCCGCACTTCCTCGCTAAGGAAGGTCTATTTAAGACTCCGATCGTTGGTCCGGTACTACTTGCCTGTGGTCAGATCCCTGTCTTTAGAAGTGGTCGTGGAAACTCAGATCCAATGGAATCTGCATACAAAGTCTTGCGAGCAGGACATGTAATTGGGATCTTCCCTGAGGGCTCTCTTACCCGCGAACCAGACCAATGGCCAATGCGAGCCAGAACTGGCGCTATTCGTCTTGCTTTAGAAACAGGTGTTCCGATTGTGCCGATGGGGCAGTGGGGAACTGAAGTTGTAATGGACACATATTCATCCAAGATATTTCCTAAGCCTTGGCATCGAGTAAACATGATTATTGGTAAACCCATAGACCTAAGTCAGTATTACGGCAAGAAGGTTAGCACTGAAGAGATGGTTGCACTAAGCGATCAGGTCATGATTGAAATTACCAAGATTGTTGAAGAGCTACGAGGTAAAAAGGCTCCGACCAAGCGATTTGTTCCTAGCGAACACGGACTACCGGAGCATGGAAACTTCAAGAAGTTCCTAATTCTAAAAGCGGAGAACGATAGACGTGCGGCAGCAGGGCTAGAGCAACTTCCTGCTACTGCCAAGGTCAAAGGTAAGAAGATTGTCGTGAGGAAAAAATAAATGACTCAGATAGCTGTTATTGGTGCAGGTTCATGGGGAACCACTTTCGCAAAAGTTTTAGTTGATGCAGGCAACGATGTTTTACTTTGGTCAAGGAGAGAAGAACTTACCGAAGAAATAAACAGTTCACACCGTAATGGCGATTACATGCCTGGTATCAACCTTCCAGAAACACTTGTTGCCTCAAGTGACATCGCTCAAGTTCTAAAAGGCGCAAAGCAGGTATACATAGCTGTTCCATCTCAAACTCTTAGAGATAACTTGCAAGCTTGGGGGACCTTAATCGAACCGGATGCGATTGTCGTTTCTCTCATGAAGGGTGTTGAACAAAGTTCAGGGTTGCGAATGAGTGAAGTTATCGCTGAGGTCCTTGGCCTTGCACCAGATCAGATCTGTGTGGTCTCTGGCCCTAACCTCTCTTTAGAAATTGCATCTGAGCAGCCAGCTGCCTGTGTGGCAGCATGCACCTCCGCAGAGAACGCTCAACTGGTTGCAGCAGCAGCAACTAATCAATACTTCACTACCTTTACCAACAAAGATGTGATTGGAACAGAGTTCGGTGGAATTCTAAAGAACCTGATCGCGGTGGCTATCGGTATCGTGAACGGTGTTGGTTATGGGCAAAACACCAAAGCATCGATTATGACCAGAGGATTGGCTGAAATATCTCGCTTCGCCCAAGCCTTCGGTGCTAAGAAGAAAACCATGGTTGGTTTAGCTGGACTTGGAGATCTAATCGCTACCTCTGAATCTCCACTTTCGCGCAACCATAAAGCCGGTGAAATGCTAGGCAAGGGTTACTCTAAGCGTGAAGTGTTAAAGCGTCTATCGCAGACCGCTGAAGGGTTAACCTCAGTTGCTCCAATCTTGAAGCTTGCAGCTCAAAAAGGTGTTTCCATGCCAATTGTTGAGCAGGTGCACCTAGTTATTGAAGGCAAGATGAGTCCCAAGGATATAGGTCCTGGCCTTACCCGTGGCAACGATAGCCCTGAGGCAGAATAATGCAGCGCGTAGTTCTATTATTTGGTGGCGCTTCAAGCGAGCATTCCATTTCCTGCGCAACAGCTAGCGGTGTGCTCTCGGCAATCGACAGAGCTAAGTATGAAGTTATACCGGTAGGTATCACTAGGGCAGGTGAGTTTGTTCCTGCAGTTGATGATGTCAAACACTGGGCGCTAGCTGAAGGTGAATTGCCTGAAGTTGTTTTTGCTGGGGAGAGCATTATCTGGCCTTCGGCTGGAAGTAAAGAATTGAAGTATTCAAAGGAAGATGGCAGCGTCCACTCACTTGGAGAAATTGATGTTGTATTCCCAGTCCTGCACGGCCCTAATGGTGAAGACGGAACCATCCAGGGATTCCTAGAACTTATGAACTTGCCATACGTTGGCAATGGTATTTTTGCTTCAGCTGCTGGCATTGATAAAGAATTTTCCAAGGCATTATTCATTGCTGCTGGATTACCAGTAACACCACATCTAGTTATTCATAAGGACCAATGGTTGGCCGACCCTGAAACAGTTCTTGAAAATCTCAAGAAACTAGGGTCACTACCAATTTTTGTCAAACCAGCTCGTGCCGGTTCTTCGGTTGGAGTTTCTAAAGTCAAAGATATGGCAAATTTTGCTAAGGCATTGGAGCTTGCTTTCAATGAGGACAACAAAGTCACTGTTGAGCAGGGTCTAGTTGGTCGTGAAGTTGAGTGTGCAGTGTTATCAAATCGCGGGGGCGGATCTCCTCGAGTTTCGGTGGCAGGTGAAATCGTTGTGAAGACTAGAGAGTTCTATGACTTTGATGCCAAGTATCGTGATGGTGATGCTGCAGAACTTATTTGCCCGGCGCAACTCTCTGCTGAGGAACTTTCTCAGCTGCAGGAATTAGCGCGGAGAGCATTTAACGCACTTGGTTGTTTTGGATTAGCACGAGCAGATTTCTTCTTGACTAAAAATGGTTTTTTCGTCAATGAACTGAATCTCATGCCAGGCTTTACACCTATTTCGATGTATCCAAAGTGTTGGCAGGCATCTGGCCTAAGTTACCCAGATCTAATTGATGAACTGATTCAGCTAGCATTCGAAAGAATCTAGCCCAAGCATTTCTTAGTGCTAGGTGTGAACTGTACTGCTTGGCCCAAATCCTCTAAAACAGTTGCACCCGATGCTTTTGTCGAATCGATAGTTATCGAAGTTGCTGGGGTTCTACCAAAACTAGTAAAGGTGTAGTTTGGCTTCGCTGAATCATCAACTAACCAGTCAACTCCACCTGCTGTGAGGCATGGCAATGCGCTGACTTCAATAGGAGCTAAGCCACAGCGCAGGGTAACAGCTACCGGGGTTCCCCAAGCCGCCGTGCTCTGTGAGTTTGTGGAGCGCTTTGCTAGACCGTCAGTTTCTTGAGGTAGTCGAACAATCACCTCAGCGCATGATGGGTTATTGGCATCGTCTGCTGGAGGGATCACTACAGTTGCGGCACAGCCCGCTAGCGTTGGGACTAAAAGTAGAAGACTTATTGCCCTAATTAGAAACTTCATCATAAACAGGCTACCTTTGAGATGTGAGTCAAGAGAGCACTTTAGCGAATCTAGGGGAGTCCGAGTCCCTAAGAAGAACCATCGGCAGGCTAATCCAAGGTGAATACACCATTGTTGGTCCTGGCGATGACGCCGCAATCGTTCGAGCTTCGGATAGTCGATTCGCAGTGACAACGGACACCATGATTGAAGGCCATGACTTCAAACTGGAATGGTCCAGTGGGTTTGATTTAGGCTTCAAAGCAATAGCGTCCAATGTTGCAGACGTTGCAGCAATGGGGGCAAAGCCAACAGCTCTGGTAGTTGCGATTGCTCTTCCAGGGGATACTCCCATCTCTTGGTTAGAAGCCTTCGCCGATGGACTTAATGCAGCGCTCAAAGAACTTGCTCCGGGAGCTGAAGTAGTTGGAGGAGATATTGCAAGCTCCGACAAGGTATTTATAGCCGTCACGGCTCATGGTGATCTAGAAGGCAGAGAACCTGTTCTTCGTTCAGGCGCAAAGCCTGGGGATGTTTTAGCAGTTGCTGGCACTTTAGGAAAAGCAGCTGCTGGCTTAGCAATCTTGCAGTCCGGGATAGCCGATGTGATTAGCGCTTTTGATGAACTAGTTGGAATTCAATTGAGGCCGATGCCTCCTATTGCTGCTGGTGTTATAGCTTCTAAGGCCGGGGCAACCTCGATGCTGGATATCTCAGACGGTTTAGCGAGAGATGTGCACCGTATTGCTAAGGCATCTAATGTTTCAATTGAAATCAACAGCAAAGATTTGCAAGGGTTTGAAGCAACCTTAGAGCAGGCTGCTATGAGGCTTGGAGTTCATAGCGGTGACTGGGTTAGATTTGGTGGTGAAGATCATTCTTTGTTGGCGACGTTCCCCGCTAATGCAGCCATTCCAAGAGAATTCAAACCAATTGGTCAGGTAGTGACTCAGACAGATAATTTGGTCACCCTAGACGGGATCGAATTACAACAAAATGGCTGGGACTCGATAAGAGGCTAAAGATTTTATTTGCCAGTGTGCAGAGAAGCGTTCAGTGTTATCCCAACACCAGTTCTAGGTAAAACCTCAACTCGACCATTCACAGAGTTTCTTCTAAACAAAAGATTTGGCTGACCACTGAGTTCAACAGCTTTGACAGTTCTTTCTTCACCACCATCAACTATGGTCACTTTTGTGCCAGCAGTCACATAGAGCCCTGCTTCAACTACAGAGTCATCTCCTATAGAGATTCCGATACCTGCATTTGCTCCTAGGAGCGCTCGTTCACCAATCTTTACTCGTTCTCTACCCCCACCGGAGAGAGTGCCCATAATCGAGGCACCACCACCAATATCAGAGCCATTTCCAACTATTACTCCTTGAGCAACCCGACCTTCAATCATTGCGATACCAAGAGTTCCAGCATTGAAGTTAACAAAGCCCTCATGCATGATTGTGGTGCCTGGAGATAGGTGAGCGCCAAGTCTTACTCGGTTAGCATCTGCGATACGAACACCTTTAGGGACAACATAGTCAACTAGTCTTGGGAATTTATCAATTGAGTGTAAAGCGACACCCTGGCGAACAAGAGTCGGTAATAGTTTTTCGTAGTCGGTGACAGCGATTGCCCCAATCGAGCTAAAGGCAACGATAGGTAGATGAGCCATGAGGTTATCAAGGTTGATGCTGTTTGGTTGGACTAGTAAGTGGGAGAGTAAATGAAGCCTTAGATAGGCATCTGGAGTTGAGGACACTGGAGCTGAAAGCTCAATCTCAGTTCTGACTGCCTTTGTTTCGACGTTTCTTCTTGGGTCTTTACCGATGAGCGCATCGAAGTCTTTATCCATCAGATAGATCGCATCGGAGTTAGGCGCTTGGCCTAATGCAGGCTTCGGGTACCAGGTATCCAAGATGGTGCCATCGCTAGCGATGGTGGCTAGCCCCATGCCCCAAGCGTGATTCTCTACAAAATTATTCATCACCATCAAGGTTACTTGTAGGCTGGGTTCGTGCCAGTAAATCTTGACCTTAAATCTGATGTAGTTGAACTAACCAGAGTCCTTTGCGATATCGAATCGGTATCTGGCAATGAGAAGGAAATAGCCGATTCCATAGAATCCGCACTTAAGGCTTACCCCCACCTAGAGATCATTCGCGATGGCGATGCCATTATCGCTAGAACAAACCTTGGAAGGGCAAAACGTGTGGTTATCGCAGGTCACATCGACACTGTGCCGGTGGCTGATAACCTCCCTACCAAACTGGTAAGTCTTGAAAGATCTCATGTGCTCTTTGGAAGAGGAACAGTAGACATGAAAGCAGGAGTTGCAGTCCAGCTAAAACTGGCAGCAGAACTAACTGCGCCAAACGTTGATGTCACTTGGGTCTTTTATGACCACGAAGAGGTTGACTCATCCTTGAATGGGCTTGGTCGTATTTCTAGAAATAAACCAGAACTTCTGCAGGGAAGTTTTGCAGTGCTTTGTGAGCCGAGCAGTGCTCGTGTCGAAGGTGGCTGTAATGGCACCATGCGAGTTGAAATAAAACTATCTGGAGTAAAGGCTCACAGTGCAAGGTCTTGGATGGGTGAAAACGCTTTGCACAAGGCTGCAGTTCCGCTGAGCATACTGGCCAACTATGTTCCTCTAGAAGTTGAAGTCGATGGTTTGGTTTACCGTGAAAGTTTGAATGCAGTTCTGATGAGCTCAGGTATTGCTGCGAACGTTATTCCAGATCTTGCAACCATCACTGTGAACTACCGATATGCGCCAAGTAAATCTCATGCGGAAGCAGAAGGATATCTTCGAGAGCTGTTTGCAGGTTTCGAGGTAACGGTCAAGGATTTTGCTGATGGAGCAAGACCTGGACTTGACCTTCCTGAGGCAGCTGCATTCGTTACCGCTACTGGTACCGAGCCTTTTCCTAAGTATGGCTGGACCGACGTGGCCCGCTTTAGCGCCCTTGGAATACCGGCGGTGAACTTCGGCCCAGGGGACCCAAATAAGGCCCATGCTGACGATGAGGCGGTTGAAATAGACCAGATCTATTCCTGTGAGAAAGCGCTCAGAAGCTGGCTTTCAGCCTAAAAGTAATCAAATGGAGACCTCTGTTTTCCATAGCGGCTGTTCTGTGTCTGCTGAGCGTGGTTTAATAGAGGTTCTGCGCAAAAAGCCAAGCAACAAGGGAGTATCAATGGCAGCCATGAAGCCACGTACCGGTGACGGTCCAATGGAAGCTGAGCGTGAAGCTCGGGGTCTAATCGTTTTGAAAATTCCAGCCGAAGGCGGTGGACGTTTAGCGATTTCTGTAAATGACGAAGAAGTCGAACAACTAAAGAAAGTCCTTGCTGGTATCAAAAAGCGCTAATTTAGATTTATCTGGGAAGCCACTCGTTAGCCGAGTGGCTTTTCTGTTTAAAGCTTGCTTGCGATAATCAAGCCGTCACCGATAGGTGAGATGGTGGTTATGAATCCTTCAGATTTGAGTAGCTTGGCAATCAAGTTTCGATAAGTGACGGTATTTTCATCGCCCATAGCAGTGTCTGGAACTCGGTCTCTCCAAAGTGCATGCGCAATCGCTAAGACTCCACCAGAACGAAGAAGTCGATGACTTTGCAGCACTTGCTCTTCTAAAGTATCTAGATCGCCATCTAGGAAAACTAGATCATATGCCTCATCAGCTAGATTGGTCAGTACTTCAACCGAGCGCCCATTAATCAGCCTGAGTCTTGAACTTGCAATACCAGCTTGCTCAAATGCTATTTTTGCCAGACTCTGATGTTCCGATTCGGTTTCTATGGTGGCTAAAACTGAATTCGAGCTTGCTGAAAGCAACCAGAGACCAGAGACTCCAGCTCCTGTGCCAACTTCAACTATCGCCTTGGCATTTAGTGCTCTGGCCAGAATGCTGAGATGGATGCCAACCGAAGCGGTGATGGCTTCAACTCCCAATTCATCCGCTCTAGAACGAGCGCGTCGAATGACATCAGACTCTTGAACTAGGTCTTCGGTGTATTTCCAGCTGGATATCTTGTCTACCATGATCGTATTTAGAGCATATCTGCGGATGCCCATCGGAGCAGGTAACCTAGAAGAGTGTTTGGACTAAGCAGCGAAAAGATTCTGATCTTGCTGGTGCTCGCCGTATTCATTTTGGGGCCGGAGCGCTTGCCTCAGTATGCCCGAAGCTTTGCCAATTTCATCAAGAAGATGAGAAAGCTTGCTAACGCAGCTCAAGAACAAATGAAAGACGAATTGGGCGAGGGTTTTGAAGACATGGATTGGAAGAAACTGGATCCTCGTCAGTATGACCCTAGAAGAATCATCCGTGAAGCACTTTTGGAAGATGAAACTCCAGCTGTTAAGCATTCAGATTTGAACCAGGTGAAGATTAGAAAACAGAACAATCTCACCGAAGGTGAGAAACCACCTTATGATTCGGAATCCACCTAGAGTCTGCGAAGTATTTTAGACAGCAGATTCAGCAGTGGTGCCATGCGGTTGTATTGCTTACCTTGCCAAGGGAAGTTCAGTAGTCCATTGTGAATACCAATTGTTTGAGCTTCTGTATATTTCAACAAGCCGTCAATTCCATTTCTTCTACCATGACCTGATTGCTTCATCCCACCCATTGGCGAATCAAGGCTTGCGAAGGTTGCTCTAAAGCCTTCATTGATGTTTACGGTTCCAGCCATGATTTGGGCTGCAACGCGAGCTGCTTCACGTTTATTACCAACGACAGAAGCATTCAAACCTTCGGTGGTGTAATTTGCTAGAGCAATTGCTTCCTTGATGTTGTCATAGCCATAAACCGCAACCACTGGACCAAATACTTCCCCGTCAAACATGTTCATGTCACTGGTAACTCCAGTGACAACAGTTGGGGCGTAGTAGTAAGGGCCGAGGTTGGCAAGAGGGTGTCCACCGGTAATCACATTTGCACCTTTAGCGGTTGCATCGGCAACGAAACCTTGAACTCTGGCTAATTGGTTTGCGCCAGTAAGAGTGCCAATGTCCATCGAGAAGTCATTGCTGTGTCCGAGTTTGAGACTCTCAACTTTTTCTTTCAGGACAACTAGAAACTCATCTTTTAGATGATTTGGAACATAGACACGTTCGATAGAGACGCAGAGTTGGCCAGCACTTCCGAAAGCACCACCGATCAGAGTTTCCGCAGCAAAATCTAATTTCGCTGAGTCAAGAATTATCATTGGGTTCTTGCCACCGAGTTCCAAACTAAAAGGAATTAACCTAGCTGCCGCTCTTGCTCCTACCTGAGCTCCTGTTTTAGAGCTTCCGGTGAACGCAATGTAATCAGCATTATCGGTAAGGGCGTTACCAACCGTGGCGCCATCTCCTGCAACAACTGTCCAAAGTGCTGGATCTAATCCAGCGCGAATTGCAAGGTGTCTTGAGAAAAGTGCAGTCAGTGTGGTCTGGTTATCTGACTTTTGAACCACCGCATTTCCTGCCATCAATGCCGGAAGGACATCCAGTAGACAAAGAGCTAGGGGATAGTTCCACGGAGTAATGACACCAACGACTCCAACTGGAATGTGGTTTACCCAAGTCTTGGTAAGAACTGGAACGCCAGCGACAGTTTTTTTAGATTTCAAGGCATTCGGGCCTACCTTGGCGTAGTAACGAGCAGCACCTAGACCACCAGCAACTTCTTCAAATGCATGGGCTCTGGCTTTACCGGTTTCTAATTGGACGATGTCCATCAATTTGTCTTGCTCTTCAAGAATGAGGTCATGGAGAGCGTAGAGCCAAGCCGCTCTGGCTTTCGCAGGTGTTTGGGCCCAGGCTGGTTGAGCAAGTCGGGCTGCTTTAACTGCAGCAGCCACCTGATCAGCAGATTGCTGAGGCAATTCATATATTGCATTGCCGGTCTTTGGGTTTATGACTGCAACATTAGTTGCAGTAGTCCCTAGATGTTTGATTAGGTTTGCTATCGAGGTATCGCTCATAGCCTCAAGTTTAGGCGGAAGGTTAGCTAAGTTTGACGTTCAAAGTTCTCGACGTCAAAGGCAATTTATCTTCGCTAATAGCCTTTGCGAGTGCTTTGATTGCAACCGATGAAGGGTCAGCTGTATTGCTAAGAACCAGAGGCATGCCAGCATCGCTCGCTGCACTCAGAGCTGAGCTGATTGGTATTTGCCCAAGAAGTGGAATAGTTGTGCCAGTTCTTTCGGATAGTGATCTGGCAACTTCTGCGCCACCACCCGCACCATAGATTTCAAACTTTGTTCCATCTGACTGGATTAGATAGCTGGAGTTTTCAACGACACCAAATATTTCTTGACCCGTTTTTAGGCCAGCAGAGCCGGAGCGTTCGGCAACAAGTGCGGCAGAGAGTTGAGGAGTCGTAATAACTATTGACTTCGCGGTTGGCAGTAATTGCCCAATTGAGATGGCAACATCTCCTGTTCCTGGGGGCATATCTATCAAGAGGAAATCAAGTGGTCCCCAGTAGACATCTGTTAGGAACTGTTCGATAGCTTTGTGAAGCATCGGCCCTCGCCATGCAACTGGCTCATTGCTAGGTAAGAACATCCCAATTGAAATTACTTTCACTCCATGAATTACCGGGGGCAAAATCATGTCGTCTAAACGTGTAGGTTTTGCAGTCAGACCAAGTTGGCCCGGAATGCTAAAGCCAAAGATGTCAGCATCGATAAGTCCAACCTCATACCCTTGGCTCGCTAGCTCAACAGCAACATTTGCAGTTATTGTGCTTTTACCAACACCACCCTTACCGGAACCAAAAAGGAAGACTCTCGTTGCCGAGCCAACAGTAAATGGGTTTGACTTAGGTTCTGAAGAGCCTCGAAGTTTAGCTTTTAGAGAGTTCAACTCATCAACCGTCATTACCTGCATTTTGACAGTTACGTGTTCTTTGAACTCAGTCTCTAAAGCAACTCTCACATTGTTTTCAATTTGCTCTGCTGCGGGGCAGTGGCTAACCGTTAGTTTTATAGCAACAGAAATTTCAGAGCTGGTTTCTGCAATATCTCCAACCATTCCTAGTTCAGTGATTGGTCTTCTGAGTTCTGGATCGATTACTCGGCTAAGCGCTTCGATAACCCTTGAGGATATTTCACTCATTCAGTTTTAGAGCCAGGTTTTTCCTGAGCCTTAAGTTCAGTTAGCAACTCTTCGAGCATCTCTCTAAGTTCATCCTTAACGAATTCCTTAGTAGCGACTTCCTTCATTGCTAAACGAAGCGCGACCACTTCTCTAGCCAAGTACTCGGTATCAGCAAGGTTGCGTTCTGCGCGTTGTCTGTCCTGCTCAGTTTTTACACGGTCACGGTCATCTTGACGGTTTTGAGCCAAAAGAATAAGTGGTGCGGCGTATGAGGCTTGGAGAGAAAGCAGCAAAGTTAAAAGGGTGAAGTTAGTTGTCTTCGGGTCAAAGATTACTGAATCAGGAGCAAGGCTGTTCCAGATAAGCCAAAGAGCACAAAACACTGTTAAACCAATTAAGAAACTGCCAGTTCCCAAAGCTCTAGCGAAAGTTTCAGAGGCGCGGCCAAATCTCTCTCGGTCTATGCGAGGAACTATTGACTTACGCTTACCCAAAAGTGGTGTGTCAAGACGGTCGAGTGACTTAGCCATGGTGAATCTCACTCTCATCTTCGGTACGCCAGTCTTCTGGCAACAGGTGATCTAGAACGTCGTCAACAGTAAGCACACCAATAAGTCGGTGCTCTTTATCAACAACAGGAAGTGCAACTAGGTTGTAGTTGGCAAGAGTACGGTGAATCTTTGAGATGTGAGTATCTGCTGTTACTGGCTCAACATCGGTATCAAGTAGTGCACCTAGACGCTCGTGCGGCGGATAGCGCAGTAATTTCTGGAAATGCACCATACCCAGATATCTACCAGTGGTAGTTTCATGTGGTGGCAAAGTAACGAAGATTGAGGCGGCAAGTGCAGGAGCAACTTCCTTACGACGAATTAGAGCCATTGCTTCAGCAACAGTTGCATCCGCAGCACAGATAACCGGTTCAGTAGTCATAAGTCCACCGGCAGTAAATTCTCCGAAGGACATCAAACGACGAATATCATCGGCTTCTTCTTCATCCATCAACTCAAGAATTGCTTCAGCGCGATCTTCAGGTAGGTTCTGCATCAAGTCGGCAGCGTCATCCGGTTGCATCAGATCTAGAACTTCGGCGGCACGTTCATCATCGAGGTCCTGAACAATCTCAATCTGTTCTTCTTCAGGAAGCTCTTCAAGAACATCGGCGAGGCGTTCGTCATCTAGTTCTTCTGCAACTTCAATCATTCGATCTTCAGGAAGATCCATCAATGCACTTGCAAGGTCAGCAGGAAGCATGTCTGAGTATGTTGCGATTAGCTGTTCTGCACTTTGTGATTCTTCAGACTGTTGTTCTGTAACATCGTTCCATTCAACGAAAAGGGTTGCACCTCGACCAAATGGTGTAGCCGAAGTCTTTGGGCGTCTAATGAAAAGGTCTGAAACTATCCATTCCTTCTGTTCATTCTGCTCAATCGCTAAGTCTTCGATTGCTGCCTGTCCAGAACCATCTTTGAGGTTAACTTTTCTGCCTAACATCTCCGCAATAATGCGAACTTCTTGTCCTCTTTGGGTAAAACGACGTAGGTCGATAAGACCATTTGTGATTACCTGACCAGGAGCTACTGAGGTAACTCTGGCGATAGGGACAAATACCTTTCTGCGACCAGTAATCTCAATGAGCATCCCCGTAGTTCTTGGGGCACCGGAATTACGGTATGCCACTAGAACGTCTATGACTTTCCCAACTCGATCACCGAGCGGGTCAAAGACGCCACAGCCCGCCAAACGGGCAACAAAAACTCTATTTGCACTCACCCCTTAACCTTAGACGAGGCTCGTTGACTCTGACAGACTAGTCAGATGGCAAAAACTAATAATTCACATCATCCAGCCGGAATTGGCGGAGGTATGCCCAATGGGGCAACAGTTGCTGATTTCAAGAGCTATCCCGAGGCTGTCAGCTACGTTGAACGTATTCTTAGGGGCAATTTCCCTCCAACTTCAATAGCAATCGTGGGAATTGGGCTCAGCACAGTCGAGCGAGTTAGAACAAAGATCAACTATGGCAAGGTGGCTATCAGCGGTGCCATGAATGGCTCTTGGCTGGGACTATTTATTTACTTAGTTTTTGGTTCAACTGGCCAAACCACTACGGATGCGGCTTCGCCAGTGTTTTCACTTGGTTCAGCATTATTAGTAGGTGCGGGGGTTGGCATGCTTTGGCAGGTAGTTCGATTCAGCATGAACAAAGCTAAGCGAGGTTTTTCTAGTGCCTCAGCAGTAGTTGCTAAGAGTTATGCAGTGCTTGTTCCAACTGAGCTAACTGGTGAAGCAACTCAGGCGTTCATCAAAGGGGGAGAACTAGAAGCCTAGGCTTTTAGTTTTGCCATCCAAGCTTCGATCTCTTCTGGTTTTCTAGGTAGCTTGGCGGTTAGATTCTGAACACCAGTCTTAGTTACCAAAACATCGTCCTCTATTCGGATGCCGATGCCACGGAATTCCTTTGGGACCATTAGGTCATCTTTGTGGAAGTAAAGACCTGGCTCGATAGTAAAGATCATTCCTTCTTCTAGAACATGCTCGTGATACATTTCACGTCTTGCTTGCGCGCAATCATGAACATCCAAACCAAGGTGATGTCCAGTGCCGTGAATCATCCAACGTCGGTGCCACTGGTTATCAGGTTTTAGAGATTCTTCATAGCCACCTTTGTAGAAGCCCCACTCAGCAGTTTTCTGAGCGATGACTCTCATAGCGGTTTTGTGCATTTCTAGATATGTAACGCCTGGCTTTGCCATTGCAAACACTGCATCGGCTGCTTCAAGAACAGCTAGGTAAATTTCTTTTTGAATCTTTGAGAATTTGCCATTGATAGGAAGAGTCCTAGTGACATCAGCTGTGTATAGCGATTCAACTTCAACACCAGCATCGACAAGTATTAGTTCTCCAGCCTTCACCGGACCATCGTTCTTCTCCCAGTGCAGCGTGCAGGCATGTGCACCAGCAGCCGCAATTGTTCCATAACCTAGGTCGTAACCTTCAGCTCTTGCCTCTGCATAAAAGGCAGCTTCAACAATTCTTTCACCTCTTGGGTGCTTAGTTGCAGAAGAAAGGTTCTTGACGATTGACTCAAAACCTCTGATGCTGGCCGCAACCGCTTTTTTCATTTCGGCTATTTCGTAACTGTCTTTTATCAGTCGAAGTTCGCTAACAAACTCAACGAGTTTGGTGCTCTTTTCTAAAGTTAGAATGTGCTTCTTTTTGTGTTCAGCCAAATCTGATTCAAGTTTGCTGATTGACTTGGTTTGAATGCCAAGTAGCGCAGAAACCTGCTTTAGATTTGGTCTAAAGCCAACCCAAAACTCACCAATCTGGCTATTTGAGAAAAACTCCGCACTCTTCTTTCCAGCAGTCTCTCTGAGATACAAAACTGATTTCTGCTTCTTGCCTCTTGCGTCAATTACCAGAACAGAATCAGGAACAGTATCTGAACCCCACCCGGTTAGATGAACGAAAGCAGAGTTTGGTCGGTATCGGTAAAAATCATCATTAGATCTTGCAAGTTCAGGGCCTGCTGCGATTACAACTATCTTTCCTTGAAAGGCAGCTCCCACCGCATCTCTTCTAGATGCTGCAAAAGGTGCAACTTTGGCTTGTTTAGGAAGAGGGGTAGTGTCCACTGCCCAGTTAGTGCCAATGTATTTGACGAACTTACTTCCAGTTGGACGGTGTGATCGTGCTGAACCTCGTTCAGCTAGTTTCTTAGCGGCGTCTTTGCTCATGCTTTTATTCTGCCACTTTTAGGTCAGTGGTTACTGATAACTTAAGAAAGTAAAGAGAGGGAAAAGTTGAAGATTGACCTGCATATTCATTCCCGTCTGTCAGATGGTGAAGATTCAGTTTCTGAGTTAGTTGCCAAGATTAAGTCTTCTGGCTTAGATGGTTTCGCCCTAACCGATCACGATAGAACGGATGGTTGGGCAGAGGCGGCAGAGCTTGCAGTCACCAATGGGTTAACTTTCATCCCTGGCGTCGAAATAACAACCGAGGGTCGCACGCTTGGTGAAAACGGAGTAATGCATTCCTTTGGGGTTCATTTGCTTGCATATCTCCCTGATCCAGATAACGCGGAATTGAAGGAGCTTCTCTACATCAACAGGAACAGCAGAATCATTCGAACCAAGAAGTTCGTGGAAAAGCTAGCAACGGATTATCCAGAACTTACTTTTGAGCTAGTTGATTCCATTGCGGAATCTGGTTCAACTTTAGGAAGACCGGATATCGCTAGGGCATTAATCGAACTTGGGATAGTGAAAAGTGTTGATGAAGCATTCAAGGGCAAGCCAGGAGAGCTGGGAATCTTGAGCAAGCGAAATACCAAGTATTACGTTCCTAACTCAGCGCCATCTGTGTTAGAAGTGATTGCTTTGGTGAGAAGAGCTGGAGGTGTGCCTGTTATCGCTCATCCTTTGGCTAGAACAAGTTCAGAAGACTCCCAGCCTGAATTTTTTCCCCGAGAGAATTTCATCGCAATGGCCGAAGCAGGTTTGCTAGGGCTGGAAACTAGTCACTTTGAGGTAAGTCCCGAAAACAAGATTATTCTCGATGACTTCGCCAAAGAGTTTGACCTAATAACCACAGGTTCAAGTGACTACCACGGTTTAAACACTAAAAAACATAATCCTTTGGGATTACATACGACTGAGTTAGAAATGCTAAAGAGAATTATTGCTGCTGGAACAGGGATTGCTCCAACGCTCTCACGTCAGTTTTAGTTAGTCACCTTGCTTGTATGTGCGGGTGCGGTTTCTAGGCTTTTTGTTTTCAGAAGGCTTAGCTGCCGCTGGTCGCTGACCTTGTGGTTTCGGCCTGCCACTCGGTCTTGAGTTTCCTCTTGGCTTCTCATCGTCACCTGGTTTCCAACCAGCAGGACGTTTGCTAGCTGCAATTCGCCCTTTAGTTCCGGCTGGGATATCTAGATCAGTAAAAAGATGCGGTGAAGAAGAGTAAGTCTCGACTGGGTCTGGCACACCAAGTTCAAGAGCCTTATCAATGTTTGACCAGCGTAAGAGATCTTCCCAATCTACGAAAGTAACTGCGATACCAGTTCTACCTGCACGACCGGTTCTACCAGTTCTGTGTAGGTATGCCTTCTCGTCCTCTGGGACTGTGTAGTTGATAACGTGCGTAACATCATCAACGTCAATTCCACGCGCTGCAACTTCAGTTGCAACAAGTATGTCTTTCTTGCCTGAACGGAATGCATCCATTGAACGCTCGCGAGCTTCTTGAGACATGTCCCCGTGCAAAGCGGTTGCTTTGAAACCACGGTCCACGAGTTCTTCAGCTACCTTCGCAGCTTGACGCTTGGTCTTCGTGAAAATTACTGTCTTGCCTCGGCCTTCAGCCTGGAGGATTCTGGCAACAACTTCATCTTTATCAAGTGAGTGTGCTCTATAGAAGAACTGCTTGATGTCTGCCTTGGTGTGGCCTTCATCAGGATCGTTCACTCTGATGTGAACAGGCTTGTTTTGGTATTTTCTAGCAAGTGAAACTATTTGTCCCGGCATGGTAGCTGAGAACAACATTGTCTGTCTCCCTGGAGGAGTGAAAGCAAAGAGTCTTTCAACATCGGGAAGGAATCCAAGATCTAACATTTCATCTGCTTCATCAAGCACCATGCACTCGATCTTGGAAAGATCTAGTTTCTTTTGTTTGCTGAGGTCGATTAGTCTTCCTGGTGTTCCGACAATCAATTGAGCTCCAGCATCAATTTGGGCGACTTGGCCTTCGTAGGATTTGCCACCATAAATAGCTGCAACCTGAATTCCTCGGTTACTTGCTGCCAAAGTTAGATCATCTGCCACCTGAATAGCAAGTTCTCTCGTTGGCACAACAACAAGTGCTTTAGCACCGTGTTCAGGGTTCGCACCAAGTCGCTGCAGGATTGGTAACCCAAACCCTAGAGTCTTACCTGTTCCTGTCTTTGCTTGACCAATAAGGTCTTGACCGGTCAGGGCTAGCGGGATGGCTTGCTCTTGAATGGGGAATGGGTTGGTAATGCCTCTGGTTGCTAGGGCTGCAACGATGTCTGCATCGATGCCTAAGTCGCAAAAATCCAATAGTTTTGGCCGCCTGTCTTGTTAGGGCAAGTCTATCTGCGCAGAAGCAGGTTAAGATGGTTCGGTGTTCGAATGGTTTAAGCGGTTACGCAGAGTTGCAAAGCAACTTAGCGTCGCTCCTCGCAGTGAGGAGAAGGTTGCTCGCAATACCAAGGCGATCAACTTAGCTCCCTATACCCCTGAACCTAAAGCATTCCTAGGTCAACTTGCCTACCTGCATCTAGCTAATTTTGAGATTTTGACTGCTTCATTGAAGTATTCACCTAACACTGCTTTCAAAGCTGAACTTTCTGAAGCAGCAGCTAGAAGTTTTGATAAGTATCGTCAGCTTTCAAAGAAGCTAACTGAATTGGGTGCAGATCCTGCAGAGCAGATGAATCCTTTCAAAGAAAGAATCGCAGTCTTTCACTCAACTACAACCGGTCTTGATTGGTACGAAGTAATTGTTAAGGTCTATTTGACTTCAGGGCTACTTGACGATTTCTATTTCCGACTAGCTTCTGGATTAGATGATGATTTACAGGTTGAAGTTGAAAAAGCACTTAGAGATAAGACTTTTGAAAAGTTTGCAAAGCGAGTATTGGTTGAAGCCATTTCGGCAGATCCAGTTCTAGGTTCAAGACTTGCTTTATGGGGGAGACGTTTGATGGGAGATGTGTTGCTTGAGCTAAGAGCCGCATTTGATAACCGAAAGCTCGCTCACGTTCCAAAGACCAAAGTGCTAACTGTTGAGGAAGAGAACACGGTCAACCTGGCGGCATATGCCAAGTTGGAGCCATTGATTTCTGAACTAACCGGAGCACACAGTGCTCGGATGGAAACTATTGGGTTGACTGCTTAGGCAGCTTCGTGTGTGGTTCTTCTTCTAGAAATAACCTGAACACCAATAATCATCGCTGCCGGCATGCCAAGCATTGAAATAATCCAAATCCAGTAGTCGCTTGAGCTTAATCCAAACCAGGTTGAGATTGTCCAGGACAGAAAACCATAAGCAAGTGCGATTGCAGGAGCAAGGAGAACTCCTACGCTCTCATTTCTTGGAAGAATGTATGGGGCCATCAATCCAAGGATTGATCCATAAATAAGAATGAAAACAAGTTCAATAATCATTAGGCAATAAATCCAACTCTTCGGGCTTCTTCTGCACCGATCTCGACGTAAGCCAAAGCATCGGTAGGAACAATAAAGATTCGACCTTTGTCATCGACTAGCTTTAGTGTTTTTGAATCAGAATTGATGCTATCGGAAGCAAGCTTCTCAACTTCAGCAGCAGTCTGCTTAGATTCGAAGGCAATCTCCCGAGGAGTGTTTCTAAGGCCAATTCTGATTTCCATGATGCTTCTTTCTTTCACCACTAGATTACGCCAATTCGGCGAATCAAATAAGCCTTACTAGAAGAGGTCCTCTTCAGGCTTAGGGGCTTCCTGCTGAGCAAGGTCAATAATCTCTAGGTTTTCAGTGACTACTGCCACCGGGCTGGTAAAGCTTGAGGCTGCTGAGATCGGGGTAACTACCTCTGGCGCGTTCACCGCAAATTCAGTTGGAGTAAGGGAAGGAAGCAACCCATCGTGTAGATCTTTAAGAAGGTTTGCCAACATCCCCTCGGCTTCAGCAATCTCAGCTTCTGTTCCGGCTTCAGTTGTCTGCAGTAGATAGCTGGCCAGTGAAAGTTCAAAGTAAAGGTTGGCACGTTGACGGAGGTTCTTATCAGCTCGCAGATAGCCCTCATAGGCGAGTGTTATGGCAGCAGCTACTTCAGGGCTTGCTTCCCCATAGAGCGAACTTAAGTCCACAGCCGGATCATCAATAGACAGGTTAGACCAATCAGTTACTCCTGAGATTTCAATGCCATCAGTCAAAAGGTATTGACTAATTAGATTTCCGTGGACGACCGTTGGCTGATAGCGGAAGAGGTTGATGTCAAGCAAGGCTGCTTGCCAGCGCTCGAGTAAATCACGGTGAATCTTGCCGGTATCCATGGCCCGATCAAATTCAGCAACTCTTTCTTTGACGCTTTGAGCGGGGACATATTCAGGTAAACCAGCATCAGATACCAGTGCAGTTGGGATGGAATGGATCTTTGCAATGGCCAAAGCAGTTGCTGCAACAATTGGATCTTCCGGCTTTATGGAGTCAAGGTTGATTTCTCTGCCCCCTACGTAATCAAAGATGAATGCTTTACGTTCAGCATTAGCTGAGCTTTCACCTAATAAGGCAGAGATTTGAAAAGGAAGAGACACAGGCTTTAGCACCCGCAAAGCTCTGATTTCAGTGCCAATAGTTGTGGCAGCAGACACAGTTCTAGGTGATTTTAGGAGAACCTGGCGGCCATCATCGGTGGTTAGAACCAGGGTCTTTACCTCTGGCTGATAGTCAGCGAGGTCCTGGACTGATACAAAGCGAACACCAGGGAGAGCATCGGCTGCTAGCGCCGCTAAAATCAAGGAAGGTTTACCCATGCAAATTAGGTTAGACAAGAACAGCCAGTTGCTTGAGTATCGCCACGCACACTTTCACATCCTTAAGAGAAAAGTCTCATGACCAAACCATTGCATCTGCCTCTGGCTCAAGCGGTAATCGACCGTGACGGGACGGCTAGAGACAGAGCTGAGCTATTTGATCAGCTTTGGTTAGAACCAGAAACAAGGATTTTAGTTCTTCACAATGGCAAGACATTGGTATCTGATGGTGCCCTAAGGTTACTGACCACTGGGGACTCAACTGCAGGAAAATATCGGGTCTATTTAGGAAGAACAACAACCGCTACCGACGAGCAACCCATTGGGACTGCGATAGTGCTTTCCGTGCTTTCAGATAATGCTGCCCATTCAATTGAACCCAATGAAGCTAATTGGCATGAGCTGAGAAGAACTGGCGCTGGGTTGTCTCCGAGAGATGCATCGCTAATCTCTCAAGCCCTTGCCATTCACAACTGGCATGAGACTCATCAGTATTGTCCAAGTTGTGGGGCAGTTACCATAATGGCCCAGGGTGGTTGGTCAAGAATGTGCATCCAAGAAGACAGGCAACTATTTCCTAGAACCGATGCTGCAGTCATAGTTAGCATCATTGATGATCAGGACAGAATACTTTTAGGAACTCAAGGTTCTTGGGCTGAGAATCGTTGGTCAGTGCTTGCAGGATTTGTTGAAGCGGCAGAGTCTCTGGAGTCAGCAGTGGTTAGAGAAATGCTTGAAGAAAGTGGGTTGCTGGTCACTGATCCGGTTTACCTTGGTTCGCAGGCTTGGCCATATCCATACTCCCTAATGCTTGGCTTTACAGCAAAAGTTTCTCAAGAAAACAATGCGGAAGAAATTAAACCCGATGGCATAGAGATTGCTAAGTTGAGATGGTTTACCCGGGCAGAGCTAAAAGCAGAAGCTAAGAACATTCTTTTACCTACCAGAATTTCAATCGCACGAGCACTAATTGAACACTGGCTTGGCGAGAGCATTGAATCCGCATCAGAACTTGAGAGTCGCTAATGGCATACGAAGCAGACGACATCCTCGAGGCTTTAGATGAGCAGCAACGAGAAGCTGCTCTATCACTTCACGGCCCAACAGTAATTCTTGCTGGAGCTGGAACCGGTAAAACAAGAACCATCACTCACCGTATTGCCTATGGAATTCTTCGAGGCGATTACACCGAGCAAAAAGTTATGGCTTTGACCTATACCAATAAGGCAGCCGGTGAACTTAGGGGACGACTCAGACACCTCGGTGTTCAGTCTGTCGGGGCCAAGACATTTCACGCTGCAGCGCTTGCTCAAGTTGAATACTTTTGGCGAGAGTTCTTTGGGATTGAAGCTCCAAGAGTTTTGGAATCCAAAGCAAGAGCAATTGGTGCCGCGGCTGAATCCCTAAAGATTCGCTTAGATCCAAACACCATTAGAGATTTGGCAGCGGAAATCGAATGGCGTAAATACACCATGCTCTCCTTAGAAGATTATCTAGATCGCATAACTGAACGTCCAGCAATTTCAGGTCTAGCCCCAATTAGAAACTATGAAATCCAGGAAGCTTACGAACAAGCAAAGATAAAAGCCAAACAGGTTGATTGGGAAGATGTATTACTGCTGTGCACCGGAATGCTGAAAGCTGAACCTAGAGCGTTGAGTCATGTTCATCAGCAATATCGATTCTTCACAGTTGATGAGTATCAGGATATATCTGCACTCCAGCAGGAACTTCTTGACACCTGGTTGGGGGATCGATCTGACATCTGCGTTGTTGGGGACCCTAATCAAACTATCTACTCATTTACCGGAGCAAGTGCATCATTCCTAGAAAATTTTGGATCAAGGTACCCAGATGCAACAACAATCAACTTGACTCAGAACTACCGGTCAACTCCAGAGATTATTGCTCTAGCTAACCGGGTCAGAGGCAATCAGATCCTTGAACCTCTCCAAGCGGTTAGGCAAAGTGGAGTTGTGCCAGAACTTAGGGGATTTGAAACCAAAGATGAAGAATGCGCTTGGGTAACAGAGCGCATCAGCATCGCCTTGCGTGATGGTGTAAAGGCATCCCAGATAGCCGTGTTGTATCGAATTAATAGTCAATCAGAATTCCTTGAGAACGCCTTGAGTAGTGCAGGGATTGAGTATCAAGTTCGAGGTGGTCAACGCTATTTCAATAGACCTGAGATTATGTCGGCAGTTCGCTTGGTTAGAGCGGAAGCAGCAAGCCCCAAACAGCGAGATATGTATGAAGGCGTTACTGCTATTGCTCGTTCACTTGGCTGGCAAAGTATTGCTCCAGAAGTTACTGGAAGCGAATTAGAAATTTGGGAGGCTCTGAATTCATTCGTTCAGATTGCAGAAGAGATGCCTGCAGGTTCCAACATGCAGCATTTTGCAAATGAGTTAGAAGAACGAACTAGATCTCAGCATGAACCAACGAAAGAGAGCATCACTCTAAGCACTATTCACGCAGCTAAAGGGCTTGAACATCGCGTCGTGTTTATTGTTGGAGCAAACGAAGGATACATTCCAATTAGCTACGCCAAATCAGATTCACAAATAGCAGAGGAGCAAAGACTCTTCTATGTTGCTCTGACAAGAGCCAAAGATAGTCTGAACATTACTTGGCATCGATCAGACTCCTCAGATTCGAGACTTAGATCTCCATCTCGATTCATTGCTTTGGCTCAACCTGCACTCTGACATGAGCATTCAGGGTGAAAATCATATTTCATCCTGGTAATGGATCCATCCAGTTGGTTGATTCGATACCCTAAATCTAAATCTAAATTTATGTTGTCATCTTTGAGCTGAAACCCTGCCTCTATATCTAGAAAGCGAAGAATCATCTTCACTGCAAGGCCGCTGCTTGTCAGCAGGGAAGCGCTGTCATCGCGTATTCGAGGTAAATCGAGCAATTGACTTGCTATAACTGGCCAGTTGTTATCCTCATCAATCTTGGTTTGTTGGTAACAGTTCAAGCAGCCTGAAATGCCTGGTCGGATAACTGGACTTATCTCAATCGAATCCAGTTCAAAAATTATTGCAAGGTGAGGGACATCTCTATTAGCCCACCTCGAATACTTTGTCGGATCTAAAGCCAAGTGCCCAACAACTAACGCGAAAGAAACCTTCACATCTGTCTTAGGTGGATTGGGAAGCAACACCAATCTTGCTTTCGCTGTATTGGTTAGGGAATAGTTTTGAAGTTCTTCTACTGCTGCAATTGTCCTTTTTGAGTGAAGCTTTTCTTTCGGGAATCCGAGCTCTCCCAAATCAGTGTTGAGAACTTTACCTGAATCGTGTGTGAGCACTGTTCCGATACCACTTGCCAATAATGCTCGGGCGAGAAACCAGCCAGACTTATCTAATTGATCAATGTGAATGTTCCTCTGCCAACGTTCAGCTAAAACCATTTCGCCATTTACTTCGTAGTCAAGCGAAGCTCTAGCTATCTCAGCAAATGCCAATTGTTGCCAAGGTCCAAATACATCGATTTGTTTAGGCGGTTCCTTTTCCAAGACTGGTTCTAAACGGTCTATGAGCTTTGATGTTTGCCCTATATCTGCGCTGACGATTGAATCAATCGCACTCTCTTGACCTGAAACCACTCCGCTATAAAGAGCATCAACTATCTTTTGTTGCTCGATAGTAAGTTCGGGGATTTGAATGCTCGAGGCCCCTAACCCAATTTGCAGAGTGTTCGGGTCCCGCCAAGTTATGGGTTGAGCTTTATTTATTCGATAGGGCATGAAATGTATTGTTCAGCTTTAGTTCAATCCTTGCCGAACTTTTACACAGCTATTCGTCTAGGAGATCCCTAAGGGCTTGGTCCATAGCGTCACCGATACCAAGGTCGCCTTTTAGCTTGGCAATAAATTTATCTGGCTCATCGATGTCTCTATTCGTTGGAAGTAGGTCCGGGTGATCCCAGAGCGCATCTCTTCTCTCATTCCCAACGGCTTCACCAATTCTTTGCCAGAGCACTGCTGCTTCTCTTAGCCTCTTTGGTCGAAGGCTTAATCCAACAAGTGTCTGGAACGTTCTCTCAGCTGGTCCACCAGTTGCGCGTCTTCTTCTAACAGCTTCCCTGATTGCATCACCTTTTGGTAGGCGCTTGGATGCTTCAGTCGTTACTGCATCGACCCAACCTTCGATAAGCGCAAGGTTTGTTTCAATTCTTTCCAAGGCAAGTTTTTGATCCTCAGAGGTCTCAGCAAGAAATGCACCAGATTCAAGAGCAATGCGAATCTCTTCTGGGTTTTCTGGATCGAAACCTTCACCCAGTTCTTGCATACGGTCAGTATCAACTGAAATACCTGAAGCATATTCACGAATCTGCGCTACAACTTTTTCTCTCAACCATTTGGAGTGTTTAAACAATCTGGTGTGAGCCAACTCTCTTAGAACTATGTATATGTATATTTGGTCGCTATCTGGACCTAGGTCCAACCCCTTCACGAAGTCGGCGAGATTCTGCAAGATGAATGCAGGACGCTGTTCGACATAAATTGGTAAGCCAATCTCAGTCCCAGTGATTGCTTCTTGAGAAAGCTGACCCAGAGCTTGACCCAATTGCATCGCAAACATCATTGCCCCAGCAGAACGCATTATTTCACTTGCGCCTTTTAATGTTTCTGCGAATTCTTCTGGTAGCTGAGATTGAATTGCTTCGCCCAAACTACGGTTCATACGATCTGCAACCGGTTCAGCCAAAGCTCTAAATAGGGGCAAGGCGTCCTCTACCCAAAGTGGTCTACTCAAAATCTTTGGTTCAATTGCGATTTCAGAGATGCCAGTCGCCTCATTCAGCCAGAGGTTAGCGATACCGATTGAATCGGTAAGGTTTTTACGATCTTTGTCATCAAGACTGTATGAACCAACTTTGGCAATCTCCTTAGCTTTGGTTCCAGCCGCCTGCCAATTAACTCCAGAGCCTTCTGCAGGTGGAGTTGGCAATAGAAAAGCACCTTGAATGTTCGCGAACAGTTGTTGAAGTGATTCTGGAGTTCCATCAAATCCGCCTGCTTCGGCAAGTGCTTCTGGGTCAAAGCCCTGACTCATCATTTGCTCCCAGATTCGACGAATCTCCTCTGGATCTGGGGCAGAGTTTGAGTTGCCATTTTCATCGGTCATGAATATAAAGTATGCCGTTTCTAGGAAAACAAGAAGCTGAGAGCCCGCATGTTCGCCATTAGCGTTTGCTATCCAGCGATTTTGCAGATTCATATCTTGAACTAATCTCCCTCTGACTTAGGCTTTTACTAATGTCACTCTTTGAAAACCCTAAAAAATCTAGAAGTCGTGCTTCTCGAATAGTCGGTTGGCTAGTTACTCTCGCGTTTATCGGTGGAGTGGCGTTTGTGACTATTGCGCCAACACCATATTTGGTTGAACAACCTGGACCTGTTTACGATCTCTTCACGAACATCAGTGGAAAACCAGTTATCTCAATCGATGGTCGAAAAACTTATCCAACTAAGGGTTCACTGAACATGCTCACAGTTACCTTGCAAGGCACTTCCTCTAGGGGAGCTTCTTGGTTCCAAGTGGGAATAGCAAAAATGGATGAGACAAAGAAGATTCTAAAGATCACAGATATTTACCCTCCCGGCTGGGATGACGCAAAGCTCAATGAACAGTCGGATGTGATGATGCTTGATGCCCAGGCCAATGCGAAAGCGGCAGCCCTAAACCTTTTGCACATTCCCTATCAAAGCTATGAGGCAGTAACTCTTGTTGACCTAACTGGTGCCGCAGGAAAGATACTCAAAGCAGGAGACAAAGTGATAAGCGTTCAAGGAGAGAAAGTTACCGGGCTCGCTCAAATCAAGAGACTTGTTCAAGAAACAAACGGCAAGGTGCCGGTCGTTATCGACATTGTTCGCGGCACCAAACCTATGACTGTTAGCATCACCCCAAAAAAAGTTGAAGGTGAATGGCGCATAGGCGTCTTTATCTCAGCAGTTCCTGAGTTCCCATTCAAGATAGACATTCAGGTTGGAAATGTTGGAGGCCCTAGTGGCGGTCAGATGTTAGCTTTGGCAATTTATGACCAGCTGACGCCTGGTTCTCTAACTGGAGGGCAGAATGTTGCCGGTACTGGAACTGTTGACCCATCTGGCAACATTGGCCCAATCGGCGGTATCGTTCAAAAGATGTTTGGAACCTCTAGAGCAGGGATTAAGTGGTTCTTCGCTCCTAGTGCAAACTGTGATGAGGTAATAGGGCATATCCCCAAGGGCATTAGCGTTATAAAGGTGTCAACACTTCAAGACTCATTAGCCGCACTAAAGGTAATCTCTTCAGGTGGGGACGCAACGAAGCTACCTACTTGCACAAAATAAAGGAAAACTATGACACAGGCAACCAACATTAGCTCCAGGAGAAGAAGGCCTCTTCTGATTTCACTAGCGATAGTTGCGATTCTCGCAATTGCACTAGTAAGCGCATCAGGTGTCTACACCGATGTCCTATGGTTTAGCCAGCTTGGTTATGTGAGTGTCTTTACTACTCAGATCTACGCGCAGATTAGTGTTTTTGCTGTCTCTGCAATCTTTGCTGGTCTTGTAATTTGGGCAAACATTTTTGTGGCCTGGAGATTTAGGCCTATCTATGTAACAAGTAATGACTTCTTCGGTCGTGATCTAGGGGAGTATCGAACAGTTCTTGACAGACTTCGTCGCAGATTGCTAATTGCCATACCAGTAGTGATTGCAATTTTCCTAGCAATGTCGCAAAGTTCGGACTGGGCTAATGTTTATACCTTTATCAATCACAGTTACACAGGAGTCCTAGATCCACAATTCAAATTGGACATCGGCTTCTATCTCTTTGATCTGCCGTTCTACCTGCAATTAGTCGGCTATCTGCTTGCAGTAGTTTTACTTTCACTAATTCCCACGCTAATTTTTCACATGGTTTACGGTGGCATCAAATTCAATGGCCGTAATTCTCAGTTCAGCAATGTTGCCCGAATTCAAGTAGCAATTCTGGCTGCTCTAATCATGGTGCTTTTGGGTTGCAACATTTGGCTAGGTCAGTATGAAACTATGACTAGCCCGAGCGGACTATTCACCGGAGCAACATATTCAGACGTCAATGCTGCTATTCCAGCAGCTCAAATCTTGACTTCAATCGCATTCTTAGTAGCGTTACTTTTCATAATTGTTGCGATTATCGCCAAGTGGCGTTTGGCAATACTTGGAACAGCTTTGATGCTGGTTACTTCAATTCTTCTTGCTGGTGTGTGGCCGGGCATTGTGCACACATTCCAAGTAGTTCCAAATGAAAGAACGCTTGAAGCTGAGTTTATTCAGCGCAATATCGAAGCCACTCGCGCAGCATACGGACTAGACAAAGTGGAGACAATTGCTTATGACGCGAAGACAACGGCTACAGCGGGGGCTCTAAAGCAAGACGCCCAGACAGCCGCTCAGATCAGAATCATTGACCCGAACTTGGTCAGTTCATCTTTCAAACAACTTGAACAATATCGCCAGTACTACAACTTTGTAAATCACCTAGATGTTGATCGCTACACCATCAACGGAAAGACTCAGGATACAGTTCTGGCTGTTCGTGAACTAAACCAATCAGGGTTGGGCACCTCACAGTCTTGGTATAACAACACAATTGTTTACACCCATGGTTACGGGTTGGTTGCTGCTTATGGAAATAAGCGTTCGACCGATGGTCAACCTGTGTTCCTTCAGGCAGGTATCACTGCAAATGGAGCGCTCGGGGAGTATGAGCCTCGAATTTACTTTGGTGAAAATTCTCCCGAGTATTCAATCGTTGGAGCTCCAAAAGGTGCCACCGACAGAGAACTTGATTACCCGGCAGGAGGAGCAGGGACAACTGATCAGCAGACCATGACGACCTTCCAAGGTAGCGGTGGTCCAACTCTTGACGGTATTTTCAAACGTCTCGCATATGCATTGAAGTTCTCTAGTGAACAGATCTTGCTTTCAGATGCGGTAACTGACAAATCACAAATCCTATACAACCGAAGCCCAAGAGAGAGAGTGGCGGAAGTTGCCCCTTATCTGACTCTTGATACAGATATGTATCCTGCGATTGTTGATGGAAAAGTTGTTTGGATTGTTGACGGTTATACAACTTCTGCTAACTATCCATACTCGCGCGCAGAGAGCTTAGGCGGCGCAATTGCGGATAGCTCAACCACGGCAAACATTCCAGATGGTTCAATCAACTACATTCGCAATTCTGTAAAGGCAACTGTTGATGCCTATGACGGTTCAGTGAAGCTTTACGCTTGGGATTCTAAAGATCCAATATTGAAGACCTGGATGAAGATTTTCCCGAATACGGTCAGACCTGTTTCTGAAATGTCTGGTGCACTTTTGAGTCACGTAAGGTACCCAGCGGATCTTTTCAAGATGCAACGAGGAATTCTAGGTCAGTATCACGTGGCTGATGCTGGTGCTTTCTACTCTCAGCAAGATGCTTGGATGACTCCAAACGACCCTGTTGATCAAGGGCAAGGTACAGGTTCACAGCAGCCCCCTTACTACTTAACTTTGCAAGCGCCAGGACAGAAGAAGCCGTCCTTCTCCATCTACTCAACATTTATTCCTAGATCAACTGGTGAATCTTCACGAAATGTTTTGACAGGCTACTTCGTTGCAGATTCTGATGCTGGAAGCGTGAAGGGAAAGATAAGTAGTAACTACGGCAAACTCAGACTCCTTACGTTACCGAGAACCACAATCGTGCCAGGGCCTGGTCAGGTGCAGAATAACTTCAACTCAGACAGTGAAGTTTCAAAGCTTTTAAACATTCTTCGTCAGGGATCTACCAAGGTTCTAAACGGTAACTTGTTGACCTTGCCTATTGGAGGTGGATTGCTATATGTTCAACCTGTATACATTCAGTCAACTGGAGAGACATCATTCCCTCTTCTAAAGAAGGTTTTAGTTGCTTTCGGCGACAAGATTGCCTTTGAAGATAACTTGGATGCTGCCTTGAATGCACTATTTGATGGCAATTCAGGTTCGGGGGGAAACAATCCTCCACCAGTAGATCCAGGTCAAACCAAAGCCCAACAACTAGCCACTGCGCTGGCAGCAGCTAAGCAGGCAATGCTTGATAAGGATGCAGCCATGAAAGCTGGGGACTGGACTGCCTTTGGTAAGGCTGACGCGAGACTGAAGGCTGCCATTGAAGCTGCAATTGCAGCCAGTGAAAAATAGTTGTAGTCGTGTTAGACTGAAACTTCGCCGCGGGGTGGAGCAGTTCGGTAGCTCGCCGGGCTCATAACCCGGAGGTCGTAGGTTCAAATCCTGCCCCCGCAACCAAAAATGAAAACCCTGACTTCGGTCGGGGTTTTTTATTTCTGTGGACAGCGCAAAACTTCTGAAATATTCATGGCTATTCTCACTAGATGCCAGTTCTTGCATCCATTGCATTGCTTACGGGTTGGGCCATGGGTGCTAACTGCCCTGGTTCATTCTTGTCCACAAACAGCACTGTCGGAGCGATAACTAACTCAACAACTTTGAGCATTTGTGTTAGCAAGGCCCAGCTAATAACTGGAACCAATGGATCACTTACTTTAGTGATTGGTGGCGCAACCTCCACAGCTCCAAGATGTTTGATTTATCCGAATGGACTGAGTCCGGATCTGACTTTCCAGTTATTACATTCAGGGCACGTTGGTTGCTGGAGCCTTTATCCGCCTGGGCAGCCAATCAATATCGTAAATGTTGGTAGCCCTTCATCAAGCAAAATTCAATCAGCACTTAAGCAGTTCAAGCCGACTGTCCCTCGAATTCTGGTAAATGCAAAACCGCCCTTTGCCATCAAATCAGTGATTCCCTTTAGTTCAACTGCCGGCAATCAGCAGATCAATTCCAAGCTGCTTTCTTTACCGCTACAGGTAAGGTTCAAGCCAGTTGATTTTTCTTGGCAGGTGCAACCTAGCAAGAAGGTTTCAAGCTCCTCCAAATTCAATTGGGTAGCTGACACTGTTGGATCAGTTCAAGTGAACCTAAAAGTGAGTTATTCCGTTGAGTATCTCTTTACGGGTATTACTACTTGGCGCAGGGTACAACCGAACATCATCATGAATGCTCTACCGGTGTCCCTACAAGTTGAGCAGCGGGCAGAACCGCCTAAACAAGCTAATGAGATCCCTAGGTTAGTCAGTGGTCCCTGCCAAAGTGGGTCAGTTGCTTGGGGTTGCTGACCCTCAGAAAATTCTCAGCGTAGTTTTATAAACTTAGGACGTTGATTGCATACCCTTGCATCAAGAGCGTTTCAATTTGGGAGTAATAGACAATGGCCGATAACAAGCGTCACTACAGCACACAGTTTCTTGGAGAAATTTTTACCCTAGAGGACAAGCAAAATGATGTCTATGAAAACAAGGTAAAAACAAGGTCCGCCAGCTTAGGGCTTATTCTTGTTGCGATTCTAGGTCCCGTCCTAGGCGCTGTTGTTGGCATCTACGCTTACGGCGGTGGCGTACCTTTCCTAACCAGCACTCAACAAGTTGTAGTCAACAACCCAGGCAGTGTGAATTGGGTTACTGGTGCAGCTGTAAAAGCATTGCCTTCTGTTGTCACTCTTTCTGTTTCATCCGCTAGCACTGGAGCAACAGGTTCAGGCGTTGTACTGACTAGCGATGGCTATATTCTTACCAACGCTCACGTTGTAACCATCGATGGTGAAACCTCTAAGGTCACCATCGAGGTGAAATCAAGTGCGGACAAGATTTATCGTGCAGTTGTTGTCGGCATTGATCCAACAAATGACCTTGCAGTAATAAAGGCGGCAGGCTCAGGATTTACTCCAATTGAATTCACTGACAGCGCAACCATCAACGTTGGAGATTCTGCGGTAGCCATTGGCGCACCACTTGGCTATGACGCAACTGTCACAGCTGGTGTTGTTTCCGCTCTGCACAGAACAATTCAGGTTGCTTCTTCAGAAGTTCCTAAAGATGGTGGATCCAGCCTTGAACTCTGGAAATCGGGGAGTTCGGCTGCACCTGTGAACCTAGATGTAATTCAAACTGATGCTGCAATCAACCCAGGTAATTCTGGCGGTGCTCTTATTAATGACAAGGGGCAACTGATTGGTATAAATGTTGCAATCGCTTCAGCCGCATCAACATCTGATCAGGTTGGAAGCATCGGAGTAGGGTTTGCTATTCCTTCAAATGTTGCAAAACGAATCTCAACTCAACTAATTAAAGAGGGCAAAGTAAGTCACGGGCTACTTGGAGCGTTAGTTTCAGATCAGCCTAGTTCTGAAGGAAAAGGCTCATTTACCGTTGGCGCAAAAGTTCAGCAGCTAACCGCCGGAGGAGCTGCTGAAAAGGCGGGTCTCAAGGTTGGGGATATCGTAATTGGTTGCGACGGTCAAACAATTGACAGTTCTTCTAAACTGACAGCGGCTATTCGAGCCAAGGAAGCATTCTCAACAGTCACGTTGAAAGTACTCAGAGGCAAAGAAACGCTAGAGATCTCCCCTACATTAGGCGATGCGTCATCCAAATAGCTAGTTATTTGCTAAAAACTCGTGGCAGACTACTTGTATGTCAATGATGCCATCTGTTCAATACTCCATAACTATCCGTTTGGAAGCACCAGCTAAGAACACTGCGGTGAGTGAGCTAACCTCCATCATCGAATTAGCTGGCGGTTCTGTTACTGCCGTGGATGTGAACCACTCTGATGCCGAAAGAGTAAGAGTTGACCTTACCTGTGCGTGCAGGAACTCAGACCACGCAACCGAAATAGTAGACAGCCTAAAGAAGCTCGACGGTGTGGTCGTCGGTAAAGTTTCTGACCGGACATTCCTTGCACATCTTGGTGGAAAACTAACCATCGAATCCAAGCTTCCAATCCGTAACCGCGATGACCTATCTCTCATTTACACTCCAGGTGTTGCCAGAATTTGTGAGGCTATTGCTAAAGACCCTAGCGATGCTCGAAGACTGACCATCAAGAGAAACACCATTGCCGTTGTGACAGATGGTTCTGCAGTTTTGGGCTTGGGGAATATTGGCCCACTAGCAGCGCTTCCAGTGATGGAAGGAAAAGCTGCTCTATTCAAACGTTTTGCAAACATCGACGCTTTTCCTATTTGCCTTGATACCCAGGACACCGAAGAGATAGTAAGAACAGTCAAAGCCATCGCCCCGGTTTTTGCTGGCATTAATCTTGAAGATATTTCGGCACCTAGGTGCTTCGAAATCGAGGCGAGACTTAGAGCAGAGTTAGATATTCCTGTTTTTCACGATGATCAACATGGCACTGCAATTGTTTGTCTTGCTGCCCTTCGCAATGCGCTCAAGGTTGTCGGCAAGAAAATTGAAGACGTTGAGTTGGTTATGAGCGGAGCAGGTGCCGCCGGAACAGCAGTACTAAAACTTTTATTTGCAGCAGGATTACGTCATGCAACTGTTGCCGACCAAAAGGGCATAATCCATGTCGGTCGAAATGACATCGATCCAACAAGTTCTCTTGGATGGATTGCTGAAGCGACCAATAAATCTCTCAAGACTGGAACACTCAAGGATGCCATGGTAGGCGCAGATGTGTTTATCGGCGTATCGGCTGCAAATCTTTTGGTAGCCGAAGATATCGCCAAGATGGCACCAAACTCAATCGTCTTTGCTTTGGCTAACCCAAATCCTGAAATTGATCCTGCTCAGGCGGCAAAGTTTGCCGCAGTGGTTGCAACTGGTAGAAGCGATTTTGCTAACCAGATTAATAATGTCTTGGCTTTCCCTGGTTTCTTTAGGGGATTACTTGATGCTGGTGCAACGCAAATAACCGAAGAGATGCTGCTTGCTGCGGCCAAAGCTCTAGCAGATTGTGTTGAACCTTCTGAATTAAACGCTTCCTATATTGTTCCAAGTGTTTTTCACGCTGATGTTTCCCAACGAGTCGCTGAAGCGGTTCGTAATGTCGCTAGGTCATAATCAAAGAGCTATGAGCCAACAAAGTCCAATTACAATAATTGACCCTCAGCTAGCCCCACTTGAGCCAGGTGATCATGAACGTTACTCGCACTATGTCAAAAAGGACAAAGTAGTTGAGTCTGCTGTAATGGGAACTCCTGTTGTTGCACTCTGTGGCAAAGTCTGGGTGCCAAGTCGAGATCCTGAGAAGTTTCCTGTGTGTCCAGAGTGTAAAGATATTTACGAGGGAATGAAGAGCAATGAGTCGGGGGACTCTTCAGGCCAGGAATAAGGCCCTCGCCAATAGACTTATCCAGTGAATAACTCGCCAATCGGGATCTTCGACTCTGGAGTCGGTGGATTAACTGTAGCCAGGGCAATAATTGACCAGCTACCAAACGAGTCCATAATTTACCTTGGCGATACTGCTAATACTCCTTACGGTCCAAAATCGCTTAACGAAGTTCGCACGCTGGCTCTTAGTGTGATGGATCGACTTGTTGATGAGGGTGTCAAGGTATTAGTTATCGCTTGTAACACTGCTTCGGCTGCTGTTCTTAGAGATGCAAGAGAGCGATACACCGAAGGCAGAGGCATTCCTGTGGTTGAGGTTATTCAGCCTGCAGTCAGACGAGCAGTTGCCGCTACCCGAAACGGACGAGTCGGAGTCATTGGAACTACTGCCACAATAAATTCCAAAGCATACGATGATGCATTTGCTGCAGCAGTTTCTCTGCAGTTAGAAACTGTGGCTTGTCCTGAGTTTGTTGATTATGTTGAACGGGGAATCACTAGCGGTAGCGAGATAATCGCACTTGCTGAAACTTACCTTTCACCGATCAAGCAAGCAGGGGTAGACACTTTGGTCTTGGGTTGCACTCACTATCCTTTACTAACCGGAGCGCTTTCATATGTGATGGGTGATGACGTCACCCTTGTTTCTTCAGCAGAGGAAACAGCGAAAGATGTTTATCGAACTATTTCTGAGCATGGTTTATTCAGAGGAGATCTGGATGCACCAACTCTTAGATTCCAAGCCACTGGGGATGCAACATCATTTGCCAAGTTGGCGAAAAGGTTCTTAGGCCCAGAAGTCCAAACCGTTGAACAGATCAACTAATAGAAAAGGTAACCAGTGACCAGAGTAGATGGCAGAGAAGCCAACCAATTACGTAAAGTAACCATTGAGCGTAACTGGAGTGAGCATGCAGAAGGGTCTGCGCTGATTTCCTTTGGGTCAACTAAGGTTCTCTGCACTGCATCTTTCACAGCGGGAGTTCCTCGCTGGAAGGTTGGTCAAGGTGAGGGTTGGGTAACTGCAGAGTATGCAATGTTGCCTAGGGCTACGCATGACCGTAATGACCGGGAGTCAATCAAAGGCAAAGTTGGTGGAAGAACTCACGAAATTTCTAGATTGATTGGTAGAGCTCTAAGAGCAGCTGTTGATTTTAAGGCTCTGGGGGAGAACACCATTGTTATTGACTGTGACGTTTTACAGGCAGACGGTGGCACTAGAACTGCAGCTATTACTGGGGCTTATGTTGCGCTAGTTGACGCAATTAATTATGGAATTTCTAAGGGTCACATCCCTGCCAAGAATAAGGTGATTGTTGATTCGATAGCTGCTATCTCAGTGGGCATCATCGATGGCGAACCGATGCTTGATCTTGCATACACCGAAGATGTTCGCGCAGAGACAGACATGAACGTGGTGGTTACTGGTTCGGGAAAATTTGTTGAAGTTCAGGGAACTGCAGAAGGTGCAGCCTTTGACAGAGAGGAACTCAACAAACTACTAGATCTGGCTCTTCTTGGAACAGCTGAGCTAACTCGTTATCAGAGTGATTCATTGAATTCATGAAGTTAGTTCTCGCGACTCATAATCAGGGTAAGGTTGCCGAGCTAAGAGCAATCCTTGAACCGCATGGATTTGATTTGGAAGGTTATGACGGGCCAGAGCCTGTTGAGGATGGCACCAGTTTTGTTGAGAATGCTCTAATCAAAGCTAGAGCAGCTTTCAAACACACGGGGTTACCATCAATTGCAGATGATTCTGGCTTAGCAGTTGAGATACTCGGTGGATCACCTGGAATTTTTACAGCAATTTGGTCAGGGTCAAAGGACAACGTTGCAAATCGCAGACTGCTCCTAGCCCAATTAAAAGATATTGCAGTTGAACATCGAGCCGCAACATTTGTTTGTACTATCGCCCTAGTTACAGATGACAGTGAAATTAGTTTCACTGGAACTTGGCCAGGCAGCATTGCTTTTGAAGAAAAAGGATCTAACGGTCATGGTTATGACCCAGTATTTATTCCTGAAGGTTTTGAACTTACAGCTGCTGAATTAGAGCCAGAGGTAAAGAATTCGATAAGCCACCGGGCAAGCGCTGTTACTTCTTTGCTTGATTACTTGAATAGTCTTTAGCTCGTGATTTCAAAATCTCAATAATCACTGGGATAAAAGATAGAACTACTAACACCAAAGTAATCAATATCACGTTTGCTTTGATGAATTCATTTCCGCCTAAGAAGAAACCAATCAGGGGAACTGTCAACCCCCATGTGAACGCACCAATCACGTTGTTTCTTAGATAGTACGGATATTTCATCTGTCCAACTCCGGCGGCAACGGGAATGAATGTGCGCATTATTGGAACGAAGTGAGCAAAGATAACTGCCTTAGACCCATACTTTGCAAAGAATGCTTGAGTGCGTTCAACGTTCTTGTGGCTGAAAAGCTTGGAATCTGGCCGCTTGAACACAGCAGGACCAGCTTTTAGTCCAATGAAGTATCCAATCTGATCACCAATTACTGCTGCAAGTGCAATAACCAAGCAGGCAACCCAGATTGGTGAAGCTATGGTGCCACTTCCAATCAAAAGGCCTACCGTGAAAAGCAGAGAGTCACCAGGCAGGAAAAAGCCCAGGAGTAGACCCGTTTCTGCAATAACAATTAGGGCTGCTATGACTAAGGCCCAAGAGCCTAGGGATTGGAGGAGTGCTTCAGGGTGCAGTATTTCGTTTATATTCACGCGCCCCCAGCAGGAATCGAACCTGCGCCCCCGCCTCCGGAGGGCGGTGCTCTATCCCCTGAGCTATGGGGGCTCAAAGATATACCCAGACTACCAGCGCTATATCTGAGACTTCGGGGACATTTCAGCCTTCTATAGGCTCTTCGCTAGACTTAGAGCATTACTGGTGCGGGCGCTGTTGCCTGCTTATCACAGATATTTCACTCAAAATAAAAGGTATTCAAGTGACCCCTGCTGACATTGCCGCAAGCATCTTGCGCATACTTGCCTCATTGCAGGCAAGTGGGTCGCTGGTTGCAGGCGAATTACCTGCCGACGTCACCGTTGAAAGACCCAAAAACAGAGACCACGGTGATTGGGCAACCAATATTGCTATGCAATGGGGAGTAAAACTTGCGGGTAATCCTCGCGAATTTGCGACTTTGTTAGCAGCAGAACTGGGTAAAGAGCCTGGTGTTGAAAAAGTTGATGTTGCCGGTCCTGGTTTTATCAACATCACACTAAGTGCCGCTGCCGCCGGAGAACTTGCCAAACAGATTGTATTGGCGGGTAATGCCTTTGGAACTGGTTCAGATCTATTGGGCCTCAAGATGAACCTTGAATTCGTTTCGGCTAATCCAACCGGGCCTATTCACATTGGTGGAACTCGTTGGGCTGCAGTTGGAGATTCACTTGCTCGAATATTTGAAGCTCAAGGTGCAACGGTTACCAGAGAGTATTACTTCAATGACCATGGAGCGCAGATAGATCGATTTGCAAGATCTCTAGTTGCGGCTTCGAGAAATGAAGCAGCTCCAGAAGATGGTTATGCGGGTGAATACATCAATCAGATTGCCAGTGAAGTGTTAGTGCAACACCCAGATGCTGCAACTTTGCCGGATGAAGAAGCAATTGAAACATTCCGAGCTGCTGGTGTTGACCTTATGTTTGCGGAGATTAGAAAGTCATTAGAAGACTTTGGAGTTCACTTCGACGTGTTCTTCCACGAAAACTCCCTTTATGAATCAGGCGCAGTTCAAAAAGCAATTGAAAGACTAAGAACTTTGGGTCACATCTATGAACTAGACGGGGCTATTTGGTTGCGCTCGACTACATTCGGTGATGACAGAGATCGCGTAGTGATTAAGAGCGATGGTGAGGCTGCATACATTGCAGGAGATCTTGCCTATTACTTAGACAAACGTGAACGTGGTTTCGATAGAGCAATCTATATGCTCGGAGCTGATCACCACGGATACGTTCAGAGAATGATGGCGATGTGTGCTGCGTTTGGTGATGAGCCAGGAGTCAATCTAGAGATTCTTATTGGCCAGCTGGTAAACCTTGTCAAAGATGGTGAACCAGTTCGAATGTCTAAGCGTGCTGGGACTGTTGTGACCATGGAAGATCTTGTCGAAGTTGTTGGTGTTGATGCGGCTCGATATGCACTAACTAGATCTTCAATCAATTCAATGTTGGACATTGATCTTGATCAACTGTCTAAGAAGACAAATGACAACCCGGTTTTCTATGTTCAGTATGCCCACGCCAGAACTAAGCAAGTGTCTAATAATGCAGTTTCTCTCGGAGTTGATGACAGTGAGTTTGATCCTGCGCTACTGACTCACGCCAGTGAATCAGAACTACTAGGAAAGTTAGCTCAGTTACCTAAGGTAATGGCTCATTCCGCAGTTGAACGAGCACCTCATCTAGTAGCGAGATACCTAGAAGAAGTCGCTGGTGCTTATCACCGATGGTATGACAACTGTCGTGTGACTCCGCTGTCTGAACAACCGGTTGAGTCAGTGCATAGAACTAGATTGTGGTTGAACAATGCTGCCTCTGTAGTTCTGGCTAATGGTCTTAGAGTTTTAGGCGTATCTGCGCCGGAGCGGATGTAATCGTGGGGGAAATGCTTGCACCTAGTTGGTTGACTAAGCCAACAGACATAAATGAATTAACCAAGGGTATTTGGCCAGCAACTGCTAAACGCGAGAGCGAAGGGCAACTTTCTATCGGTGGAGTGTCGGTTGGAGATCTTGCGGGTGAGTATGGAACCCCACTTTATGTTTTAGATCAAACAGACTTCTTCGAAAGAGCCAAACGAATCCGAGAGGCGTTCTCTGCTGCGTCAACAAGGTATGGCACTACTGCCAAGCTTTACTACGCTGGCAAGGCACTTCTTTGCTCAGAGATAGTTCGTTGGGTTGATGAGTTGGGTCTCTATCTAGATGTTTCTTCCGGTGGAGAACTTGCAGTTGCTCTAGCTGGTGGAATTTCACCGGCACGAATTGGTTTGCATGGAAACAACAAGTCACATAGCGAAATTGGAAGAGCTGTGGCTGCCGGTGTTGGTGTCATTGTTATTGATAGCGAGATTGAAGTTGAGCGCATCGCTTCGGCTGCTGGCGCTCAAGACAGAATTCAACCGGTAAGACTAAGAGTTAACACTGGAGTCCATGCACATACACACGAGTATCTAGCTACTGCTAGAGAAGACCAGAAGTTTGGTATCGCTATGGCGGATGTTCCTCAGGTGGTTGCCAATATACGCTCACACAAGCATCTGCAGTTCCTAGGTCTGCACTCACATATTGGTTCACAGATTTTCGCTGTTGAGGGTTTCGTTGAAGCGGCCAAGCGTTTAGTTGCGCTGCATGCAGAATTGCTAAAACTAGGTCCAGTTCCAGAGCTCAACCTTGGTGGTGGTTTTGGTGTTGCCTATACCGAACTTGATAAGCCAATGCAGATCGAAGAAATTGCCTTTGCTATTACAGAAACTGTTGAGCAAGAGTGCAAAAAATATGGAATTGAACTTCCTGCTTTGGCATTTGAGCCAGGTAGATACGTCGTTGGTCCTGCAGGAATAACCCTTTATAACGTTGGCACAACTAAAGACGTCACAGTTGAAGAAACAGCAACTAGAAAATATGTCAGCATCGATGGCGGTATGAGCGATAACGCCAGACCTGCCCTCTATGAAGCAGATTACTCCGTGACCCTGGCTTCGAGAGAATCAGATGCAGTCCCTGTTATTTCAAGAGTTGTTGGTAAGCACTGTGAGTCGGGGGACATAGTGGTGAGAGATGCGTTCTTGCCAGAGGACATTAGTCCAAACGATTTAGTGGCAGTTGCGGTTACCGGGGCATATTGCTTCTCATTGGCTAGCAACTATAACTATCTTGCCCGTCCTGCTGTAGTCGCAGTTAAAAATGGCCTGTCCACTCTTTTGGTAAGGGCAGAAACAGAAACTGATTTACTGGCTAGAGATGCCAGACTTAATTCAACCGCGACAAAGGTTTCCTAATGATTGAATATCGTCCATTACGTATAGCGCTTTTAGGTGCTGGCTCTGTCGGCTCTCAGGTGGCAAAGCTGATCCTTGAAAATAAGGCTGAACTTGCGGCTCGAGTTGGAGCAGAACTTGAATTGGCGGGAGTGTTCGTTAGAGACAAGAAAGCTAGTCGAGACTACGAAATTCCGGCTGAGTTACTAACCACGGACTCTGACTCTTTGATTCTTGGTGCTGACATCGTAATTGAAGTAATGGGTGGAATCGAGCCTGCAAGGACTCTTATTTTGCAGGCGCTGAATTCTGGAAGTGATGTTATTACTGCTAACAAAGCGTTGCTTGCTAATCACGGCACTGAGCTTTTTGATGCAGCCGAACAGGTTGGAGCACAGCTTTACTTTGAAGCGGCAGTTGCCGGAGCAATTCCGATAATTAGGCCACTTCGTGAATCTCTTGCTGGCGACAAAGTTAAGCGCATCATGGGAATTGTTAATGGTTCAACCAACTTCATTCTCGATCGAATGGATTCGGCTGGTTTGACTCTTGAGCAGGCTATGGCAGAAGCTACAAACCTTGGTTATCTGGAAGCAGATCCAGCCCTTGATGTTGAAGGTTATGACGCGGCTCAGAAGGCAGCAATTTTGGCCTCACTTGCATTTCACACAGAGGTTCCCCTGGAGAAGGTTTACCGCGAGGGTATTACAAAAATTACTCGTGAGCAGATGGCCGCAGCTAAGCGTGACGGCTATGTGATAAAGCTACTCGCAATTTGTGAAGCTATTCCAGCTGATGAACTTGGCGGAGAAGCGGGTATATCTGTTCGCGTTTACCCAGCCATGGTTCCACTTGAACATCCTTTGGCATCTGTCAGAGGCTCATTCAACGCTGTCTTTGTTGAAGCTGAAGCTGCTGGGTCACTAATGTTCTATGGTGCTGGTGCTGGTGGAATTCAAACTGCTTCTGCAGTAATGGGAGACCTAGTGTCTGCGGCAAAGAGGCATGTTGCTGGTGGGCCAGGCCTTGCCGATTCAGTTCACGCTGATCTAGAAGTGCTTTCTATTTCTCGAGTGAAGACTAGATACCAGATCACTTTAGAGGTCTCCGACCAACCTGGTGTTCTAGCTCAAATCGCAAATGTTTTCGCAAAGCACAATGTTTCCATTGAAACAGTCGAACAGTCAGCAAAAATGATCGAAGCTGAGACAGTGGCCTGGTTGGAAATCGGGACACATCAGGCTAGCGATAAAGATTTGGCTGCCGTAGTCGCAGAGCTTTCAAGTAGTGAATCGGTGGAGCGAATCACTTCAGTTATCCGAGTCGAGGGAGAGTAACGATGGCAAACCAATGGCGCGGTGTAATAACCGAATATTTTGACCGCCTCGACATAGCACCTGGCACCAAAATCATCACTTTGGGTGAAGGTGGCACTCCACTTGTTCATGCTCCTGCCTTAGCCAAGCTGGTTGGTGCTGAGGAAGTTTGGTTAAAGGTTGAAGGTATGAACCCAACTGGTTCGTTCAAAGACCGTGGAATGACCATGGCTGTTACTAAAGCTGTTGCACATGGAGCGAAAGCAGTTATCTGTGCCTCAACAGGAAATACCTCAGCTAGTGCGGCGGCATATGCTGCTGCAGCTGGCATCAAATCAGTAGTGCTAATTCCTGAAGGCAAAATCACTCTGGGTAAGTTGGCACAGGCTATTGCTCATAAGGCTTCTATCTTGCAGGTGAAGGGTAACTTTGATGACTGCTTAGTCCTGGCCAGAGACCTGAGTGAAAACTATGCAGTTCATCTAGTCAACTCAGTTAACCCTGACCGTATTGAAGGCCAAAAGACTGCAAGTTTTGAAGTGGTTGAAAGCCTCGGTTTTGCTCCTGATTTTCATGTCATGCCAGTTGGTAACGCTGGAAATTACTCTGCATACTTCAAGGGTTATCTTGAAGAATTCAATGAGGGCATCATCAAGGCAGTTCCAAAACTATGGGGCTTCCAGGCTGAAGGTTCAGCACCTTTTGTTGCTGGTCACCCGATTGAGAATCCAGAGACAATTGCTACTGCCATCCGTATCGGTAATCCAGCTTCTTGGGATCTTGCCCTCAGCGCTCAGGAATGCAGTCAGGGAGAATTTGGTGCTGTCTCTGACGCCGAGATTCTCTCTATGCACAGATTCCTTTCAAATGAAGTTGGTGTGTTCGTCGAGCCATCTTCGGCTACCGGTGCAGCAGGGCTATTCAAGAACTCAAAGCTTGGAAAAGTTCCAGCAGGAGCAAAAATTGTTGTTACTGTGACCGGTCATGGTTTGAAAGATGTTGGCTGGGCACTAAAGGACGAAAACGGAAATGAAGTTAGTCCGACTTCATGTTCTAAAGATGCCGCTGAAGTTGCAGAGCTTCTTGGCTTGGAGAAAAACTAATGCGTTTGGATGAAGTCAACTCCATAATTGGAAGAAAAGTAGTTGTGAAGGTTCCAGCTACTTCTGCAAATCTAGGTCCGGGTTTTGACACCTTGGGAATGGCGCTTTCTTACTATGACGAATTAGAAGTTGAAGCAGTTGATGCCCATGATTCAATCGTTGAGGTTATCGGTGAAGGTCAAGGGGATGTTCCAACTGGTGATGACAACTTAGTAGTGAAGTCGATTGCGTTTACCTTTGCGCATTTCAGACAACCGATGCCAGGTCTTCGACTAAAAGCACACAACTACATTCCGCACGGCAGGGGAATGGGTTCTTCCGGTGCTGCTGTAGTCGCCGGAATCATGGCCGCTAAAGGGTTGCTTGATGGTTTGGTTGAAATGAGTTCAGGAGATCTTCTAGAAATGGCGACAGAACTTGAAGGTCATCCAGATAACGTAGCTCCTGCTCTTTTTGGAGGGCTAACTATCGCTTGGCAGGATGAAAACGGTCCGAAGCATAAGAAGTTGTTTGTGCACCGCGGGGTCTCACCTTTAGTTCTTGTTCCAAAGAACAAGATGTCTACTGAGTTAGCAAGATCATTGCAACCACAATCTGTCCCACATGATGATGCGGTGTTCAATGTCTCAAGGTCAGCCCTTCTTATTGCGGCTCTCACTCAGAGCCCAGAGCTCTTGCTAGCCGCCACTGAAGACAGATTGCATCAGAGTTATAGGGCTGCAGCCATGCCTGAAACTGATGCGGTAATAACAGCATTACGCCAGGCTGGCCATGCTGCGGTGGTATCTGGAGCTGGCCCCTCGGTTCTGGTTTTAGCCTCAGACCCCGCACAAAGACTAGCCGCAGCCAAGCTGGCAGCCGAAAAGTTTCCACTCTGGCAGCCGTTAATGTTGGCGGTTGATTTCAAAGGTGCTACTGTTATCACGTACCGAAAGTAAGACCTTATCTTTAAGAGTCTGGTACCAAAGCCCGCAAAACTTGCGGTTAGCGCACGAGAGGGTCGTGCATAAAGCAATCAACCTCAAACAAGAAACCGATTGCAAATCAAGAAAGAGTTATTACTAATGGATGAAATCCAAAAACCAGAAGCAAAGAAGTCTCGTCGCGTAACTGCGGTGCCAGCAACTGATGCACCTGCCGAGGCCAAGAAGCCTTCAAGAGCTCGCAAGACAGAAGATGCACCTGCTGCAGAAACTAAGTCTGCTGAAACAGCCCCTGCAAACCGAGGTAACAGAAGTAGAACAAGTTCTACTGAAGCTGCACCTGCTGAAGCAGCTCCACGCGCTGAGTCTCCTCAGCGTGATCGCGAAGTTGACAGCGAAAGACCAGAACGTAACGATCGTCAAGGTCAGAACCGTAACCGTAATAGAAACCGCAATCGTGGAAACGACCGCTTCCGTGATCGTGGCCCAGATCGTCGTCGAGGACCTAACAACGATCGCGAAGAAGTAGAACCAGAGATCTCTCCAGATGATGTATTAGTTCCAGTAGCTGGAATCCTAGACATTTTGGACAATTATGCATTCGTAAGAACCACTGGCTACCTTGCTGGCCCTAATGATGTTTATGTTTCTCTTGGTCAGGTTAAAAAATATTCCCTTCGTAAGGGTGACGCTGTTGTCGGTGCAATTCGTCAACCTCGTGAAGGTGATAACCAGGGACGCCAGAAATTCAACGCAATAGTTCGAATTGACTCGATCAATGGTCAAACTTCTGAAGAGTCTGCAAAGCGTGTCGAATTTGGAAAGCTAACCCCGCTTTACCCTCAGGTGCGTTTGCGTCTTGAGACTGAGCCAAACAAGCTATCAACTCGAATCATTGACCTTGTTGCTCCTATTGGTAAGGGTCAACGTGGTTTGATCGTTTCTCCTCCTAAGGCAGGTAAGACTTTGGTCTTGCAGGCTATCGCTAACTCAATCGCAGTAAACAACCCAGAGGTTCACCTAATGGTTGTGCTAGTTGATGAGCGTCCTGAAGAAGTTACTGACATGCAGAGAACTGTCAAAGGTGAAGTAATTGCTTCTACATTTGACCGCCCAGCAGAAGACCACACTACTGTTGCAGAGCTTGCTATTGAGCGTGCGAAGCGTTTGGTGGAACTAGGACATGACGTAGTTGTATTGCTTGATTCAATTACTCGTCTAGGTCGTGCATACAACCTTTCAGCACCTGCCTCGGGTCGTATTCTTTCCGGTGGTGTTGATTCATCAGCACTTTATCCACCTAAGCGTTTCTTTGGTGCGGCTCGTAACATCGAAGATGGTGGCTCACTAACCATCCTTGCAACAGCTCTTGTTGAGACTGGCTCGAAGATGGATGAGGTTATCTTCGAAGAGTTCAAGGGAACTGGAAACATGGAACTTCGTCTTTCCCGTTCACTTGCTGACAAGAGAATCTTCCCTGCGGTTGATGTGAATGCATCAGGTACTCGTCGTGAAGAAATGTTGATGAGCCCAGATGAGACCAAGATTGTTTGGAAGCTTCGTCGTGCACTTGCTGGCCTAGAACAGCAGCAGGCTCTTGAACTAGTACTTAACCGCTTGAAGGAAACTAAGAGCAACGTTGAGTTCCTAATGATGGTTCAGAAGTCAATGCCAGTTCCTTCAGGATCTGACGGCGAATAATGCTTTCTTCAGTCCAGGCACTTCTGGCTGAACACGCAGAGTTGCAAACTAAACTCTCTGAAGCTTCGGTTCATGCCAACCCAACACTAGCTAAGAAGCTAAACCGCAGATATGCGGAACTTAACGCTATTGTTTCGGCATACCATGCAGTCAATGCAATGCAGTCAGACCTCGATGCAGCTAAAGATATGGCTAAAGAGGACGAAAGTTTTGCAGCTGAGATTCCAGCCATGGAAGAGAGTTTGCACGAAGCCACCGAAAAGCTTAGAAGACTTCTTATTCCTAGAGATCCTGATGATGGCCGCGATGTCATCATGGAAATCAAGGCAGGTGAAGGCGGTGCAGAATCTGCTCTATTTGCAGCTGACCTTTTGAGAATGTATATCCAGTATGCAAACAGTAAGAACTGGAAAACAGAAATTCTTGATAAGAACGAATCTGACTTGGGTGGAGTCAAGGATGTGCAGGTTGCTATCAAAGGTAACTCAGCAGATCCTGCTGAAGGTGTCTGGGCGCATCTGAAGTATGAAGGTGGAGTGCACCGAGTTCAACGAGTTCCGGTTACAGAAACTCAAGGACGTATTCACACATCAGCTGCCGGTGTTCTAGTTTTTCCTGAAGTTGATGCTCCAGAAGAAGTTGAGATTAGCCAGAACGAAATTCGTGTTGATGTATTCCGTTCATCAGGACCTGGCGGTCAATCAGTTAACACAACAGACTCTGCCGTTCGGATTACTCACATCCCAACGGGAATAGTTGTTTCGATGCAGAACGAAAAATCTCAGTTACAAAACCGTGAAGCTGCTATGCGTGTGCTTCGTGCTCGTATTTTGGCAGCACAGCAAGAAGCTTTAGAAGCTGAACTATCGGCTGCTCGTAAGTCACAGGTAAAGAGTGTTGACCGTTCTGAACGCATCAGAACATACAACTTCCCTGAGAACCGTATTGCTGATCACCGAACAGGCTACAAGTCATACAACCTTGACCAAGTAATGGACGGTGCTCTAGAGCCTGTCGTGCAGTCAGCAATTCAGGCTGATGAAGAAGCAAGATTGGCAGCTCTAGGCGAATCAGCCTAATGAAAATTAAATCTGCACTTCAAACTGCTGCTGAGACATTTGAAAAGGCAGGAATTGAATCCGCTACTGCTGATGCAGAGATACTCCTTTCACATTTACTAAACATTTCTCGCGGTGAACTCCAAGCCAAATCCTTTACCGATGCAGAGTTTTCTGAAGTTGAGAGTTTTGAAGAACTGGTGGCAAAGAGAGCTCAACGAATCCCGTTACAGCACTTAACTGGTCAGGCACACTTCCGGAGATTGACATTGAAGGTCGGCCCTGGAGTTTTCGTTCCTAGACCTGAAACTGAAGTAGTTACCCAGTTAGCAGTCGATGCGCTTCGTGTTAGTGGAAATGCCAATCCGATTGCTGTTGATTTAGCAACTGGTTCAGGGGCTATCGCTCTAAGCCTCGCTGTTGAGGTTCCTAACGCGAAAGTCTTTGCCGTTGAACTAAGCAGTGATGCAATCAAATACACCAGGGTCAACTTTGCTGATCTTGCGCCGGATGCCGTCCTAGTTCAAGGTGATTTGCTTGATGCATTTCCAGAACTAAATGGAACTGTCGATGTCTTGGTTTCGAATCCTCCATATATCCCAGATGAGATGATTCCTATCTATCCTGAAGTGCATTTGCACGATCCTAGCCTTGCTTTGTATGGGGGAGCAGACGGGTTAGATGTTGTTAGAAGTGTTGATTCAGCTGCAAAGAGGTTACTTAGATCAGGTGGAACTCTTATCATTGAGCATGCCGACATGCAAGGAGAGGCAGTTCGGGAACTACTATTGGCATCAGGGTGGCGACAAGTAAGAACCCATAAAGATTTGGTTGGTCGAGACCGAGCAACCACAGCTTTGGCATAGGAAGTCAGGTGAGAGTGTGCAGAAGATTTTTGACTGTTCAGTTGATACTGACCTACTGACAGGAATGCGCCTAGCCAAGGTTTCACTTGGTAGAAATGATTTGGCAGTTATCCCAACCGATACTGTTTATGGCCTGGCTGCAAATGCTTTCGCTCCTGAGGCTGTTCAGAAATTACTCAATGCAAAGGGAAGAGACAGACAATCTCCGCCTCCTGTTTTGGTTGCAAACCTAAACATGGCTCGAGCTTTAGTAGAGGTATTACCAGATGCAGCTGTGAAGCTTGCGGAAACATTTTGGCCTGGAGCGTTAACTCTTATTCTTCGGTCACAGCCCTCACTTGATTGGGACCTTGGTGAAACAAAGCAGACTGTAGCTCTCAGAGTTCCCGATCACAAAATTGCGCTAGCCCTGATTGAAGAAACCGGACCTCTTGCAGTATCAAGTGCAAATCTCACTGGAAAACCAGCAGCGACAACTGCGAAACAAGCTTTTGATTACCTAGGTGAATCAGTTGATGTTTATTTAGATGGTGGCCCTAGTCCTAAAGGTGAAGCCTCAACCATTCTTGATTTGACTGCGTTGATTGATAGCCACGACGATAACGGTGGGTTAACTACAGCGGGCAAGATAAAGGTAATTAGACAGGGCGCTTTGAGTGTTGCCAAGATTCATTCCGTAGTCGGCGATTTACTAGAAGGATTTGATAACTAGTGCGCGCCTACTTGCTATTGATGGGCATAGCCTTCGTTGTCACCTACCTGGCAACCTATCTTGTTCGTCGGGCTGCTGTGAAATATGAGATTTACCCGAAGAACATCCGGTCAAGAGATAGCCACAGCACTCCGACTCCTCGAATTGGTGGAATCGCGATGTTTTTGGGCTTCTTAGTATCCCTTGCGATTGCTGCGCCTATCGGCTGGTTTGATGTTGTTTTTGCTGACCCTGGACCCATAATTGCCATTGCGGTGGCAGCTCTAATCGTTATGGTCGTCGGTTTTCTCGATGATATATACGATCTTGACTGGACTCTTAAGCTCGCTGGTCAATTCCTAGCTGCAGGTGTCTTGGCTTGGAATGGTGTGCAGATAGTTTCATTGCCAATTTTTGGATTAACGGTTGGTTCATTCGGTGTTTCATTTGTTGTGACAGTCTTTCTGGCAGTTCTAATAATGAACGCCGTGAACTTCATCGATGGGTTAGATGGCTTAGTAGCGGGAGTGGTGCTAATTGGTACCGCTGTGTTCTTTACTTATTCATACTTGCTTGCTCAGCAGATTTCTCCAACCAACTATTTCAACCTAGCCACCATGCTTTCGGCAATTGTGATTGGTATGTGCGCTGGTTTTCTTCCTCACAACTGGCATGTGGCAAAAATCTTCATGGGAGATTCAGGTGCAATGCTCTTAGGTCTCCTAATGACTACATCAGCCTTAACCGTTACGGGTCAGATCGATCCAGCAGCGTTGAACCGAGACGACCTTGTTCCAGCTGTGCTTCCGCTAATTCTCCCTATTTCAATCCTTATCTTGCCGTTACTGGACTTTGCTCTTGCAGTTGTTCGACGATTAGCTGCTGGCAAGTCTCCATTTGCAGCTGATCGCAAGCACCTGCATCACAGGCTTCAGGATTTTGGGCATAGCCACCTAGGTTCTGTATTGGTTTTCTATTTCTGGTCTATTTCGGTCTCAGTAAGTTGTTTACTTCTATTCCTAACCGATTTGGGATGGGTGATCCTGTTTGCGATTCTCTCAATCTCAGCATCCCTTACCTACACGGCTTGGCCGGCGGTTATCAAATTTAGTAAAAGGAAGAAGGCACTCAATGTTTGACAGTCTCGGAACAGTAATTAGCCGAGTTCTGCGTCTGGGAGCCGTCCTAGTAGCAGCAATTGGCTTAGTCGGCTCTCTAGTCGGGTACTTGTTGACTGGCTTACCAGGGGTCTATGCAGCGCTCATTGGTTCAGGGGCAGCTTTTCTCTTCACTGCTCTAACCGCTCTTAGTGTCCTAATTGGCTCAAAGCTCAACCTGGCTGGGTTCCTCGGAGCAGTTCTTGGTGGCTGGCTAATAAAAATGGTCCTATTTCTGATTGGTTTTAGCTTTCTAAACAAGTCCGACTGGCTAACTCATGACTCAAGGCCAATAGTCTTCTTCACTGTGGTTTCAGCAGTTATCGGGGGATTGGTCATTGACACCCTGATAGTTTCAAAGGCCAGGCTCACAGCAACCTTGGATAAGCCTTAACTTTCCAAGAAATATGGGGCTGGATGGCGTTTTACCCCTGTTAGTTCCTGATAACATTTAGACATCGCTCGCACTTATGTCGCAGCGTAAAGCACTGTAAATCGCCGCAAGGTTAGGTTATGCCCTGCCCCGAAACAGGAGTAAAAGCTGTTGTTATCTTCGCTCACACTGCTTAGTGCAGTTCTGAAGCCAGTCGCCGAAGGCGACGGTGGCTTCGAAGCGCCGACTATTAATGAGTTTTACCCTGAAGTTGTTGCATTTGGTGGCACTCCCTATGAGTTAAACAGAATCATGCTGATTCGTCTTTTGGTCACTGGCCTATTGATCTTGGTGTTCTGGCTCTGGTCAAACCGATTCCGTAAGAGCACAGAGACTGGTCAGTTTGTTCCTGGTCGTTTCCAGATGTTTGGTGAGATGGCATTGAACTTTGTTCGTAAGTCAATTGCGCATGAACAGCTTGGTGAAAAAGATGGCGATAGGTTCTTGCCACTGCTAACCACAATATTCTTTATTGTTCTGGGAATGAACATTACTGGAATCATTCCAGGTCTAAACATCGCAGGAACCTCAGTTATTGGCTTGCCATTGATTCTGGCGCTTGCTGCCTATGTCACCTTCATTTACGCAGGTGTGAAAAAGCACGGCATTGGCTTCTTCAAGAATTCTCTTTTCCCAGCAGGAGTTCCAGCCGCTTTCTACATCTTGGTAACTCCAATTGAGTTCCTTTCAACCTTTATTCTTCGTCCAGTAACCCTTGCTCTTCGTCTAATGATGAACATGATCGCTGGTCACTTGCTCTTAGTACTATGTTTCAGCGCAACACAGTATTTCTTCTTCAACTCTGAAGGTATCTTCAAGACCTTCGGCGCTGGAACCTTTACCTTTGGGTTTGTCTTCACACTCTTTGAGATGTTGGTGGCATTCCTGCAGGCCTACGTCTTCACACTGCTAACGACCGTATACATCCAACTGTCGTTGGCGGATGAACACTAAGAAACAAAAGGATTAGCAACCGCTAATTCAAACCATGGAAGGAAAATAAAGTGCAGATCATTCACTTAGCAGCAGACGCTGTAACACAGGTATCACAGGTAACCGGTAACCTCGGCGTTCTAGGCTACGGTCTTGCCGCGATTGGCCCAGGAATTGGTGTGGGACTAGTTGTTTCAAAGACAATCGAGTCAATCGCTCGCCAGCCAGAACTAGCAGCTCGTCTGCAGGTAACAATGTGGCTTGGTATTGCGTTCACCGAAGCTCTAGCCCTTATCGGTCTAGCAACCCCATTCATCTTCGCAGCCTAGGACTTACCTAAATGACTCCAGTTATTCACGAAATCATGCACGCAGCGGCAAACCCGCTAGTGCCTGCAACTGCTGACCTTATTTGGTCTGCTGTTGTTTTCGCGATTCTGCTGGTCTTCTTCTGGTTCAAGGTGCTACCTAACTTCAAAAAGAACATCGATGCAAGAACTGAAGCGATCGAAGGTCGTCTAGCTCTTGCTGAAAAGGCTCAGGCTGAAGCGGCAGCAAAGACTGCAAACATCGAAGCTGATCAGGCAGCTGCAAGACAGGAGCGCGCTGAGATTATCAACGCAGCTCGTGCCGAAGCAGCTCAAGTATCAGTTGAGATTACTGAAGCAGCAAAGCTAAATGCTGAACGCATGATTGAAACCGCAAAGAAGCAGATCGAAGCAGACACACAGTCCGCTGTTATCGCTCTTCGCGCAGAGGTCGGCAGTTTAGCGCTTGAGCTAGCTTCAAGTGTCGTTCAGAACAACCTAAAAGAAGACAAGAGTGCCTCAGCAATCGTTGATGGCTTCTTGGCAGATCTAGAAAAAGAAGGCAAGTAGTAATAATGGCTTCTTCAACTCGACAAGCACTAGCCCAAGCAAAGGCAGAAATCTCTGCATACCTGGGTTCTGAGCTTGCCTTTGCAACTGATTTATTTGTCGCAGCTGACGCAATCTCGAGCTCTGCTCAATTGCGCGGCATTCTCTCGGATCCTTCCACTGAGAGTGCAACTAAGAACGGTCTAATCGATCGAGTATTTGGTGGCAAGATTTCTGCAAGCGCGGTCGAGTTTTTGAAGTTAGTTGCTGCCAAGCGTTACTCAAGGGGCATTGATCTAGTCGTTGTGCTTGAACAGCTTGGTGTTCACTCTGCAGCTGCAACTGCATCGAAGACTTCGGTATTAGATCAGGTGCAAAGTGAACTTTTCGCCTTCCAGCAGGTTGTTGCCTCAAATCGTGAACTTCAGTTTGCTTTGAGCAACAAGAGCGCTCCAAACAACGTCAAAATTGCTTTGGTCGATGCACTAGTTGGCGGAAAAGTGCAGAATGTGACCAAGGCAATCATTAGTCAGGCTGTTGGTTCTGCCCGTGGCCGACGTATAGCAAGTGTGCTTGACCAGTTTGGTAAGCAGATTGCGGCATACGGCGAGTCTCTGGTAGCAACCGTCACCGTTTCAACTGCACTAGACCAAAACCAGGTTGAGCGTCTTCGCTCATCACTGGCTAAGACTTATGGTCAGCAAATCCGCTTGAACGTCGAGGTTGATTCTTCAATCATCGGTGGAATGGTTGTTCAGATTGCTGGAGAAATAATCGACGGAAGCGTGAGCAACCGTCTGCAAAACCTAAAACTGCAGTTGGCTTCCGCCGCTGCAAGTGTTAACCGAAGCTAACGCTTCAGAAGTAGAGGGAACAAGATGGCAGATCTAAGCATCAGTCCGGATGAGATTCGCGACGCGCTAAAGGACTTTGCTCGCTCGTACGAGCCAACTCAGGCTAGTCGCACCGAGATCGGTCACGTCATCGATGCCGGTGACGGTATTGCTCACGTTGAAGGACTTCCTAGTGTGATGGCTAACGAACTTCTAAAGTTCGAAGATGGCACTCTGGGTCTTGCTCAGAACCTAGACGAGCGAGAGATCGGTGTCATCATTCTCGGTGAGTTTGGTCACATCGTTGAGGGCATGAAAGTAGAGCGCACTGGCGAGATCCTTTCCGTTCCTGTTGGCGATGAGTTCTTAGGTCGCGTTGTAAACCCTGTTGGTGCACCAATCGATGGCAAGGGTGAAATCAAGACCACTGCTCGTCGTGCACTTGAGCTTCAGGCTCCTGGTGTTATGGCTCGTAAGTCAGTTCACGAGCCACTACAGACCGGTATCAAGGCGATTGACGCAATGATTCCTGTTGGTCGTGGACAGCGTCAGCTAATCATTGGTGACCGTCAGACTGGTAAGACTGCTATTGCTATCGACACCATCATCAACCAGAAGGCTAACTGGGAATCGGGCGACCCTAAGAAGCAAGTTCGTTGTATTTATGTCGCTATTGGTCAAAAGGGTTCAACTATTGCCTCTGTAAAGGGTGCTCTAGAAGCAGCCGGAGCAATGGAATACACAACTATCGTTGCTTCTCCTGCATCTGACCCAGCTGGTTTCAAGTACTTGGCTCCATACACCGGTTCTGCAATTGGTCAGCACTGGATGTATGACGGCAAGCACGTCCTAATCATTTTTGATGACCTCTCAAAGCAGGCCGAGGCTTACCGTTCGATTTCCCTATTGCTTCGTCGCCCACCAGGCCGTGAAGCATATCCAGGGGATGTTTTCTACCTACACTCACGTCTACTTGAGCGTTGTGCGAAGCTGAACGACGAGCTAGGTGCTGGTTCGATGACTGGTCTACCAATCATTGAGACAAAGGCTAACGACGTATCTGCATACATTCCAACTAACGTAATTTCGATTACCGATGGTCAGATCTTCTTGCAGTCAGACTTGTTCAACGCTAACCAGAGACCTGCTATTGACGTAGGTATCTCAGTTTCTCGTGTTGGTGGTGCCGCTCAGGTTAAGGGCATCAAGAAGGTTTCTGGAACATTAAAGCTTGAGCTTGCTCAGTATCGTTCACTAGAAGCTTTCGCAATGTTCGCAAGCGACCTTGATGCTGCATCTCGTCAGCAACTAGCTCGTGGTGCTCGTCTAATGCAGCTTCTAAAGCAGCCTCAGTATTCTCCATACCCAGTTGAAGAACAAACAGTTTCTATCTGGGCAGGAACTACCGGCAAACTTGATGAAGTTCCTGTTGAAGATGTTCTACGTTTTGAAAGCGAACTGCTTGACTACCTTCGTCGTAACTCACAGGTGCTAACCACCATTCGTGAAACTAATGACCTAAAGGATGACACTGTTGCTGCTCTTGAGGCAGATGTTCTGAAGTTCAAGAAGAGCTTCCTAACCGGTGTTGGTAAGCCTTTAGCTTCAGTTGGCAACGAGTCTGTTGCAGCGATTTCTGAAGAAGAAGTCGACCAAGAGCAGATTGTTAAGCAGAAGCGCTAAGCGTTACTGAAGATTAGGTAAAGGAAAAGCAATGGGAGCGCAACTTCGGGTCTATAGGCAGAAGATTAAATCTGCTCAGACGACCAAGAAGATCACTCGTGCAATGGAGTTAATCTCTGCCTCACGCATCTATAAAGCACAACAGCGTTTGGCAGCGGCTAATCCTTATTCACGTGCGGTTACTCGCGCCGTTTCCGCTGTTGCAACCTTCTCTAATATCGATCACCCACTAACAACTGAACCAAAAGACATTCGCAGAAGCGCAGTGGTTATCTTCACAAGCGACCGTGGTCTTGCTGGAGCTTTCTCATCCAACGTGATGAAGGAAGCGGAACAGTTATCCCAGTTGCTTCGTGACGAGGGTAAAGAAATTAACTACTACCTAGTTGGAAGAAAGTCAGTTGGTTTCTTCTCATTCCGTAAGCGCGCTGCAGTGCGTTCTTGGACGGGGGGAACGGACCTTCCAGTTTTCACTACCGCTCAGGAAATCTCTGAAGCTGTAGTTTCTGCTTTCAACTTAGGTTTTGAAGATGGTGGTGTTGACGAGATTCATCTCGTTTACAACAAGTTCGTTTCTATGATCAGCCAGGAACCACAGGTGGTTCGTTTGCTTCCTCTAGAAGTAGTTGAAGGTGTTGAGAAGCCAGAAGCCAACGAAGTTTTCCCGCTTTACGAATTTGAACCAGATGCAAGCAAGGTGTTGGATGCACTTCTCCCTGTTTACATCGAATCTCGAATCTTTAATGCAATGTTGCAGTCAGCTGCAGCAGAGCACGCAGCAAGACAGAAAGCAATGAAGTCAGCTACTGAAAACGCTGACAAGTTAATCAAGAACTACACAAGATTGTCGAACTCAGCTCGTCAATCTGAAATTACCCAGCAGATCTCCGAAATCGTTGGTGGTGCCGACGCTCTTGTCGACACCAGCGACAAAGAATAGAAAGATAAGAAGACATGGCCGAGAACAAGAACGTTGCTACCGGACGGATTGCCCGTGTAACAGGTCCAGTTGTTGACATCGAGTTTCCACACGATGGCATTCCTGGTATCTATAACGCGCTAACCACCGAGATCACACTCAACGGAGAGACAACCACATTGACTCTTGAGGTTGCTCAGCACCTAGGCGATGACCTAGTGCGCGCAATTGCACTAAAGCCAACCGATGGTTTGGTTCGTGGTCAGGCTGTTCAGGACACTGGTGCTCCGATCTCTGTTCCTGTCGGAGATGTGACCAAGGGTAAGGTTTTCAACGTTACCGGTGACATCCTGAACGGTAAGCCAGGTGACAAGGTCGAGGTGCACGAGCGCTGGCCGATTCACCGTAACCCACCTTCATTTGACCAGCTTGAGTCAAAGACTGAGATGTTCGAGACCGGTATCAAGGTTATTGACCTGCTAACCCCATATGTTCGTGGTGGAAAGATTGGTCTATTCGGTGGTGCTGGTGTTGGTAAGACAGTTCTAATCCAGGAAATGATCTACCGCGTTGCTGAAGACCACGATGGTGTGTCAGTATTCGCAGGTGTTGGTGAGCGTACCCGTGAAGGTAATGACCTTATCGACGAAATGACCGAGTCAGGTGTTATTGACAAGACCGCATTGGTCTTCGGCCAGATGGATGAGCCACCAGGCACCCGTCTTCGTGTTGCTCTTTCAGCTCTGACCATGGCGGAATACTTCCGTGACGTTCAGAAGCAGGACGTACTTTTGTTCATCGACAACATCTTCCGTTTCACTCAGGCAGGTTCTGAGGTTTCAACACTGCTAGGACGTATGCCTTCAGCTGTGGGTTACCAACCAAACCTTGCAGATGAGATGGGTATCCTTCAGGAGAGAATTACCTCTACCCGTGGCCACTCAATCACATCTCTTCAGGCTATTTACGTACCTGCGGATGACTACACCGACCCAGCCCCTGCAACAACATTCGCTCACCTTGATGCAACAACAGAGTTGAGCCGTGAAATTGCTTCTAAGGGTCTATACCCAGCTGTGGATCCACTAACTTCAACCTCTCGTATCTTGGACCCACGCTTTATTAGCGCTGACCACTATGCAACTGCAACAAGAGTGAAGCAGATTCTCCAGAAGAACAAAGAACTTCAGGAAATCATCGCCATCTTGGGTGTTGAAGAATTGAGCGAAGAGGACAAGATCACCGTATCCCGTGCTCGTCGTATCCAGCAGTTCCTATCTCAGAACACATACATGGCTGAGAAGTTCACTGGTGTGAAGGGTTCAACAGTTCCACTAAAGGAAACCATCGAAGGCTTCTCTGCTATCGCTAACGGAGACTTCGACAATGTTGCAGAACAAGCATTCTTCAACGTTGGTGGTCTAGAAGACGTTGAGCGTCAATGGGCAAAGATTCAGTCAGAGATTAAGTAATCATGGCTGAGAAGAACCTAAGAGTTGAGCTAGTAGCTGCCGATCGTGCAGTCTGGTCAGGTGACGCCAAGATGGTTGTCGCTAAGACCGTTGAGGGAGAGATTGGTTTACTAGCCGGTCACGAACCAATGCTTGCCATTCTAGGTTCTGGTGAAGTTCGTATCACCCTGCCAACAGGGGAGTCCATCAAGGCAACAGCCGCTGATGGTTTTATCTCTGTTGAGCACGATGTGGTCACCATCTTTGCTGGACAAGCTCAACTGGCATAAAAGCTTAAAGTAATAAGCCCCGAGATTTCTCGGGGCTTATTTGTTTAATCCTGTTCTGGTCTGCGTTTGGCAGGTGCTTCACGTCTGTTGGCTGCTGGAACCCACTTGACGTCGCCGCCGTGTTTGATGTTTGCGTAGCGGGCTAGGACAAAGAGTAGGTCGCTGAGTCTGTTTAGGTACTTAGCGGCCGTAAGACTGACTCCACCGTCGGTGTGGCCCTTCTT
>CANGIU010000005.1 GCA_947454255.1 Micrococcales bacterium | reverse complement strand
GAGCCTACCAATCATTGCCATCGACAATGTCCCAGGCTGCCAAAAGATAGAGACCTACAAGCTGCCTCAAAGCTGTGTGTTCCTCTTTGGCCAAGAAGGTCCAGGCCTAAGCGAGCAAGCCATTGAAGCAAGCGACGAAGTCCTAGAAATCACCCAGTTTGGCTCTACCAGGAGCATAAATGCCTCAGCTGCAGCTGCTATAACCATGCACGCATGGATACAGCAACACGTCTTCGGGTAAACTTGTCATGTGCCTTTTGGCCCAATGTCCCCTGAATTAGAAACGAGATTGCCATGCCTGCATTTGTGATCGTAGGAGCTCAGTGGGGTGACGAAGGCAAAGGTAAAGCTACCGACTTGTTAGCCGAGCACATTGAATATGTGGTTAAGTTCAATGGTGGTAACAATGCAGGCCACACAGTTGTAATCGGTGATGAGAAATATGCACTGCACTTACTACCTTCAGGTATTTTGACTCCTGGTGTTATTCCGGTTATCTCTAACGGTGTAGTTATTGACTTGCAGGTTTTGTTCGAAGAACTAGATGCGCTTAACGCTAGAGGCATCGACACTAGTCGTCTTCGTGTTTCAGCTAATGCTCACGTCATCACCCCTTATCACGTATCTCTGGACAAGACAGCTGAACGTTTCTTAGGTAAGCGTGCCATTGGAACTACTGGTCGAGGCATTGGCCCAACATATGCAGACAAGATCAACCGCGTTGGCATTCGCATTCAAGACTTGTTCGATGAATCTATTCTTCGTCAAAAGGTTGAGGCAGCACTGGTTCAGAAGAACCAACTGCTATCTAAGGTTTACAACCGTGCTGCTATTCGAGTTGAAGAAGTTGTTACTGAACTGCTTTCATACACAGAACGTCTTAAGCCTTATGTTGCTGACACTGCACTTGAACTACATCAAGCTATTGAAGCAGGTAAGAACGTTTTGTTTGAGGGTGGACAAGCGACCATGCTTGATGTTGATCACGGAACCTATCCGTTTGTAACTTCATCGAATGCAACTGCGGGTGGTGCTGCAACTGGATCAGGTATTGGTCCTGGCTTATTCCAGAACGTGATTGGAATTGTTAAGGCCTATACAACACGTGTTGGTGCAGGACCTTTCCCAACAGAGCTATTTGACGAGTGGGGCGAATTACTTCGTAAGACTGGTCACGAGTATGGAACAACAACTGGTCGTCCACGTCGTTGTGGTTGGTATGACGCTCCGATTGCACGTTACTCGGCTCGCATCAATGGTCTGACTGATTTTGTTCTAACTAAGCTCGATGTTCTTACCGGCATCAAGCAGATCCCTGTTTGCGTTGCCTATGAGGTTGATGGCAAGAGAGTTGAAGAAGTTCCTGTCTCACAGAGTGATTTCCACCACGCTAAACCTATCTACGTGAACTTCCCAGGTTGGGAAGAAGACATCACTGGATGCAGAACTTTCGAAGAACTTCCTAAAAATGCCCAGGATTATGTTAGAGCGCTAGAGAAGATGAGCAACTGCAGAATCTCAGCTATTGGTGTTGGCCCTGCTCGCGATGCAACTATCGTGTTGCACGACATGCTTGGCTAGTGGTGTTCTTCCTCTTCATCACCAAGCGACATTGATTCATTCTGAATAGTCTCAGGGTTACCAATACTCATAGGTGTTCCACCGATGTCATAGTGGTGACGAATGTCTCCTTCTTCATCTGAATCAACGGCCGGCATTTTGTAAATAGGGTTTGGAGAGCTGGCTTGGCCTTCTCTCTTTCTTCTAAACCCCTCTCTAAGGCCCAGAACTATTGCAGTTACAAAGACTGCGACTATGCCCCAGAAGATAGCTGGAAATTGGATACAGAAGGCTAGCAAGAACATCAAAGAAATGAATGTAAAACAACCACCGAGAATTGCTCCCATGTTTATTACCCCTTGTCTATTGGCTGCTCTAAACCTACTGCTGACATAGGACAATTGGTTTATGCAGGATTTCACTGAGCCAGAGGACCAAGTTCGCTTTGACCCACCGGCCAACCGCAGTTCCCTAACGGGGATACTTTACTACCCTGACATCCTAGATCTTCGCCTCGTCGGCTATGAATTAGAACGCTTTGAGCCTTTGTTGCTAGCTATTGATTCAGCAAGCTTTAGAAAAGCATTAGCAGTCAGCACTTTACTGAGAAGGCCAGATTCATCAGCAGTTTGGAATTACACCAGAGCCAACCAGGTCGAATTACTAATCCTCGATACTTTGCATGAATATGGGTTAGCTCAGGTACCGCAACTACTTAGACAAATACTTGGTCGAGTATTCGAAGATGAAACCAAGAACTACCTAACGATAGATCTAGTCACTGTTTTCTATTGGGCGTGTATTGCTCAGGTAGCTCAAGACTATGCATGGCGTGAACCGAGGTTAACAAAGTGGGCAGACTACTTGAGTTATCCAGTGAGTTCTATTTTTGGATTTAGTACGAAGCTGAACTCAGTCGCCTGAGGTGATGTGCTTCCCACCCATTTCACCCAGTCGGTCCATAAGCGCAAAGAGCACTCCAGAAACTACAAATGTTAGGTGCAGGACGATTCTCCAAATAGTTCCCTGGCCAACCTCAGCAGCCTGGTTGTAAGAAAGTTCAATGAAGTCCTTAAGCAATTCGATAACTGAAAGAGCGACAAGAGATCCAATTAGTTTTAGCTTTAGACCACTGAAATCGATAGTGCCCATCCAGGATGGTCGATCAGCTGAGTGCTCTGCAGTTTCCATCTTGCTGACGAAGTTTTCGTAGCCTGCAAAGAGCACGATGATAACTAGATTGCCAAGAAGAACTAGATCTAGAAGTCCAAGAAGATCGAGAGTAAAGCCGTGTGCGCTATCGCTGTTGATGTGTTGAGCAAGAGAAATGAACTCCAAGACGTATCTCCAGAGGAGTAAACCGAGGGCTCCCACCAAACCGATGTATAGGGGAGCAAGTAACCAGCGTGCCCCAAAAATGAATGCTTCTAGCAAGTGTTGGAATTTCTTCATGAGGCGAGTTTATAGGGAGTATTCCTCGATTTAGAGGGCATCATTAGTCTGTAGTTATGTTCCCAAACAGACCAGAACCGCCTATATTGGACTTAGTTTGATAGAAGGATTGAGATGTATAACGCCATCGCCAGAAACAAGCGCAACACGGTCATAATCATTAGTCTGTTCGTTGCTTTCTTTACAGCTGTCTCTGCCTCGCTTTCTTGGCTTACAGGAAACATCTGGGTAGGTGTATCGCTACTAGGTTTCATCTGCGTCTTCACATTGGTTCAGTACTTCGCTGCAGCGCGTTGGGCAATTGGGCTGGCAGGCGGGGTAAGGATCGATAAGGAAACCCATCCACGCCTTTGGAGAACTGTTGAGAACCTTGCAATCAGCGAAGGCATGCCGATGCCTAAGGTATACATAATCCCTGATGACTCAATCAATGCGATGGCCATCGGTAGAGATCCTTGGCATGCACACGTAGGCGCAACCGAGGGCCTCCTAAAGATCACTGAGAAGTATGAACTTGAAGGCGTGATGGCTCATGAGATGGCTCACATCAAGAACTACGACACCAGAGTAAAGCTGATTGTCTTTGGTTTAGTCGGTGCCTTCTCAGCCCTTGCTCAATTCTGCTGGTTGTTTATCTTTGGAATTTTTGGGAGTTCCAGAGGAGGCCGACAGAGGAACCGTGGAGCATTCTTGACAATTCTGATGTTCCCTCTAGGGTTTGTTTTGTTCTTTATCGGTGTCATCGCTTGGTTGATCTCAGCAATCATTGGCCCATTGGTGATGAATGGTGTTTCAAGGCAGCGAGAGTATTTAGCGGATGCAACAGGGGCATTGATGACTAGACATCCGGAAGCTTTGATGTCTGCACTAAACAAGATGGAACTATTTAGTCAGGCCGCTGCCAGAAAAAATATTGCAACAGCAGGAATGTATTTCACTAACCCCTTCAGAAGAGGGTTATTTGCAAGGCTCTTCTCGAGCCACCCAGCAACAGACGATCGTATTGACCGTCTAGCTGAGATGGCTCAAGACTTCTTTTAGTCTCTAAACGGGCACTTAGGGCTAGCAGAGTAAATAATGGCGCAAGCGTTACTAAGTCGTTTGATTCCCGAGATCCCATTCACCTGATCCATGACATCAGATTTATTTCTAGAATCAACAACATTCTCAGGGATAAGCTGCGACCAAGAAACCAAACCTAGAACCCGAGACTGTGAGTCTAGAAGTGGACCACCGCTATTTCCATGGTTAGTCGGAGCATCGGTGTAATACTGGCTGTCTGTGACTTTTGTAATGATTCCGAAGGTTGCATAGTTGATTTCACCCAGAGGGTTGCCCAATTCAACAACCCAGTCACCCACGTGCCCAGCAGGTGCGGCATCTAGTGCGGGAAGCTTCACTCTCAAGTAAATAAGTGCCACATCGGCGATTGTCTCTAGATCGTTTTCGTTGACTACCCCAGCTGGATCCTTCTTGAAAAGCACGCCCTTATATGTTCTGCCAGATGAAACAACATCAATCTTGTCGCCAGGCTTGCAGTCATCAAAGATGTGGGCAGCTGAGAATACTGCCGTTTTGTATCCGTCAGGAACAGGAACATTAATACCAACAGCAGTTCCGGATGAACCTCCACAAGAGACTTCGAATGTTGCAGAACGAGCCTTAGCAACCACGTCGTTTGGATTGAACTTGTGATTCTGCAAATCAAAAACTTGAACACAAAGAATTATCAATGTAGCTACTGCAGCGATAGAAAGTGTAGGCAAGACCCAGGAAGGCAATCCCCAACGAGGACCTGTACCAATGTTGAATGAATCTTCATTAGCAAGGTGGCCCCAAATTCCGTTGGTGTCTTTCCTGCGTCTACGTAGGGATCTGAATGAAACGCCAGGCCCTGGCTTCTTCGCCATTAGTTAGTTACTTCCACTCTTCTACAGAGCTTCTGCAGATCTTGGTCAACCTTGCCTGATGGAGTCCATTCTGAACCACAAGTTCCGCCACCAACCGAAACGATAGGACCGGAGAAGCCCGCTTCTCTAATCAATCTGCCAAAGGCAGCAGCGCGGTTTTTTGTCAAAGACTTGTTAGTAGCGTCGATAGACTTCTTCTTCTTTTCGTATGTTTGTTTATCAACACCAGCTGCCGCATAACCGGTTACCGCGATTTCGTCGCAACCCTTGTTTTTGAAAGTAGCGCTAATCGATTTAGCCGCAGCCAACGCCTGCTTCATGTTGGTGAAAGTCGCTGAGTCTGGCTTAAATTCGACACCATCTGATTCGTAAAGTCTCGTTTTGCACTCAGGCACCACGACTGGGGTTACTTTGATTGCCTGTTGATGAGCACTACCCGCTCCACACTGACCACAGACATCCATGAGTTTTCCATGTCCTAGGGAGATTACCTGTCTCCAGAATGTGGCTAGTGAAGTTGTCGACTTCTCCGAAAGGGATTGATTTACGCCATCTACTTGGCCCAGGCCATACCAATAAACTTCTGCACCGCCAAGATCCGGGATTTCGCCAGAAGCGCTCAGGCGCTTAGCTAAAAGAGTTGCAGTAGTTTCACTTTTTGGGAATGATCCAACCGCCTGCATTTCGATCGCTCCAGCAGTCTGGATTCCGTTTCCTAAAATAAAGATCTTTTTTGGTCCCGTTGAAATTGTCAGTTGATCTGCCGCAATGCTCAAAGCTTTCAACATGTTGCTCTCAGGCTTAGTTTCAACCTGGTCATTTGGTCGCTTGAATCCTCCAGCCGCGCAATTGTTTGCGAGTCTGAATATCCCAAAAGTGCTATCGATTGCGCTAGTAATGTCATATTCAGCATCACCCATTGGTTGAACAGATAACTTAGACAACATTCTCGGGTTCCCGTCAGCTAGGACTACCGAGAATTCACGACCTTTAGCTTCCTTTAACTGTGCCTTTGGAAGTGACCCACCAAGAGTCGCCTTAACTTCTGTTTCTGAAGCTGTGATTACAGTTTCAAAGTCGACGAATGTATCGGTTGGCGCAAGAATCGCAACGGTCTGAGATGGAATCACTACCGGGGACTTCTGCACTGACAGCTTGCAGTAAACATGTGAGTCGTCCGCCTTTACAATCAGTCCATCAGCCGATTTTTGGCTACCCCCGACACATGCAGTGAGGAAAAGCGGGAGGACAAGAGCGAAGGCTGCAAATTTGCGACTGGTTCGGCTAGTCATTGTTCTGCTTTCTGGTTCGCTTAATTTTGAACTTACTTTCAGGAAGGTATTCGGTGGTAAAGACCGGGGTTCCTTGTTGGTTCACAAGCGCTCGTCGGTACACGGCTTTTGCTGATTCGCCGACCTGAGCGTAGCTTGCTGCACGCTTGTCCCATTGTTCACTGATAGCCGCCAATTGCTTCAAGCTTGCTTCTAGGTCTGCTTCTGTCTTCTGGAGGCGAGATTCAGCTACTCTTAGCGAACGCAGCTTATTGAAATAAACAAATAGCAAGCGGGAGTAACGACTTTTGTGGGGGTTGCTGTTCATAGACCTGATCAAGATCCAAAGACCTAGCCCAATCAGAATCAAGAGGCTGAAGATAAAGACAGCAATTTGAATGTCATCTGGCATCGGCTTGTTGTATCGGGTGACATAGAAGTCCATCATCAAGTTGAAACGAAGCACAGTCATACCGTAGACATAGCCTCCCCAAGCCGCCATAACTACTCCAGCGATGATCCAGTCCTTGACGCTCCTAGAGTTCTTACTTCTAGCGTCAGCAATTGCTTTACCTACTAGGTGTGGGAAAAGAATTTGAACACCGATTGCAGGAGCTGAAAGCATCAGAGCTTCATCTTGGTTACTAGTGATTGTTCTCAGCGATAGAAATACAACTAAAGCATCGGCTGCTGCAACAAGAACTAAGGTCGCCCATTCTCTAAGCACACCAGTGATGTGCTTCCATCTTGAAGTGGTGTCAGGTGCAACACCTTCCCAGAATCCACCGTGCTCCCCTTTTTTAGACCCAGTAAGTATTTCTGATTCCTCAACAAGTTGCTGCTTAATGGCGTCACGCTCTTCTTCAGCATCGGTCACGTTGCGCTTATGAACTTCAATCAGCTTTTCAATGTATTCAATCACCATGCGGAGAGGAAGCTCTGCGCGACCTTTACGTTCAGGAGTTCTAGCTTGCTGCAGGGACAGAATTTCTTGAACGCTGTCCTCGTAAGGCATTTGTTCATAGCCTTCTTCAGAGAAAAGAAATTCATCGTACGCTTTAGAGTTCTTATCAGCCTCGGCTGCTTGCGTACCTAGAGCAATAAATACGTTGTCATCAATATCTGAAGGAAGATCAGGAAGCGCTAGCAGAATCTTGCGAGCTCTTCTCTTAACGCGAATGCGCCAAAATAAGTCAGCCATGGGTTATTTAGATTTTCTCTCTGGAAGTTCTTTATCAAACTGATCTAGTTCAACTGACGGGTGAACTCTGTATACAGGCAGTTCTGCAGCAGCAGCTTCAACATCTGCCTTTAGCTTGCGTGCACGCGCCTGGTTATAGATAGAACCCTTAAGTCTGTATAGGTTTTCCCAAAGTGGCTTTACTTCGTCAGCTCTTCTAATAAGCGCAAGTCCAGTTTCTTTGTTAGAAGCATATTGGCTTCTAAGGTCTGACATCTCTTGTTCTAGAGCCGCAAGGCGGAGGGTCGCAGCTTTGATTTCACGACCGGTCTTTCCCATGTTGGCCTTCTGTTTGTCAATCTTTACAAACAAGAGGTCAAGCTCTGCTTCAATTCTTGAGTTACCGGTGACATAAGGAGACGAGACTCTTAGTAGCCAGTCGTTTAGAGCGATTTCACCACGTTGGGAATACGATTCGAACTCGTTGATTGCCTGAGTTCTGGTGAAGTCCTTGAGACCCTGCATTTTCTTAGCGTCGCGGCGACCCATTCTTCTGATCTTAAGAGTCTCTCGGAAAGAGAGTTTCTTCGGTGTGATTGGGTTATTGAAAGATGCCTTTGGTGCCATTATTGACCTCCCTAGTCAGAAGCGTTCCCGCTCGGTGTTTAGCACAACGTCTCTAAACATACCCATAAAGCGGGATGTTCTCAATAGGGAATAATTTGGACTTAGGCCATGTTTTGGCGGATAACTGAGATATAAGAAGTACCGTGGGAAATGGAAATCAAAGTAAAGAGGCAAACATGGCATCAGCCGGTAACGGGGTAAAAGTAAAGGATGACCTAAGCCTTATTAGTCATCTCAATTTCAGTGTTACCTGTGACTATAAGGAATGTGGAGATCCTGCTACCCACAGACTGGTCTGCCCTTGTGGCCAATTCGAGTTCATGTGTGATCAGCATGCTAAGGATGCCAAGGCAGCGCCTAAAGGCAGTTGGATTGTGTTTGATAAATCCTGCAAGCACCGGGTAGATATGTTTGATTGCGGCAAAGAGCCTATTTAGCGGCCATCTCCAAAAGGCCGGCAAGCCGGCTAATCGCCTTAACTTCAGCGACACTATTGAATTGGCTTTCCAACAGGGTTTCGCTGAAGACCATATAACAAGTCGCTTTGGCTCGGCTTATCGCCACGTTTAGCCGATTTCTATCTAGCAAAAACTCAAGTCCTCTAGGTGCGTCAAAGCTCGATGACGCCGCGAAGCTGTAAATCACAGCCATTCCTTCTCGGCCCTGAAATTTATCCACCGTACCGACCATGACCTTGTCTTCGGTAAAGCCTGCGCTATCTAAAGTTTGTCTAAGAAGACCAACTTGAGCGTTATAAGCGGCTACAACCAAAACACTGTTAGATTCAGTTTCTCTGTAGAGTGAACGAACTAGTCGAAGGACTTCGGCAGCTTCCTCTTCACTTGATGTTGAGTTGCCACTGTGTGCAACCGGTACTGAAATAAGCCCAGGATTATGCCCATCAATCACGTGAGTCTTTGTAATTTCGTGTGAGCGCAGTTTGCCTTCGTATGCAAGCCAACTTACAGCTTGATTGACTTCGGGATGCAATCTTCTTGTGACTTCAATGAAATACCCCATCTTAGATGGAAGTATGCTGTGGTCTCCCATGTAATGTCCTAATGCGGAGTTCTCGACACCGCCAGGATGCACAGCCAAAACCACTTGAGGCAATTGCAGGGGGTCTCCCATCAACACAATATTGCTGGCCATAGCGCTAACGGCCATGCAATCCACCAATGAAAACTGTGCTGCTTCATCAATGAACAAATAATCCAATTTGTAAGGAGTTATGTCTTTGTTGCAGAAAAAGAAATTAGTGCCGCCAACAACGTATCCGCCGACTGCATTTTTCATAAAAGTTGCGGCAGGGCCATTGCTTTTCTTAACATTCCATGGGCGATCTTCTTCGCCTTCACGTTGCACCTTAACTATGTCCATAGGAGCAACCCCAGCATCAATGCATGCTTCTAAAAGATTTTCGACCGCGGAGTGACTATTGGCAGCTACTCCTACTTTCTTGCCAGCTGAAACTAAATCCTTGATGGTTCTAGAGGCTAGAAAAGTCTTTCCAGAACCAGGAGGGCCTTGGATTGCTAAGACCGAATCATCAAGTGCGTTAATTGCCTCTTTAACTGCCGGTAGATAATCACTTGGATCTGCTTTAGGCAGAGACTCAAGGCCCTTGAGCTTAGGTGGCCTTCTCATAAGGATGTCCATAATTGCAGGCTTTAGCGGAGGAGGATTTGATGGTGATCCCCAGACATCAGCGATTGAAGTTGCAAGTGTAAGTAGAGCATTCTGTTTTGAAGAAGTTGGGATGTGTAACGCATCAAAAAGTGCATTGGGTTGGAATTGAGAGGATTGGTCAGAAGTATCTCTTGTAAAAACAACTTTGCGTTCATCGAGAGACTTGACCGCGCCAAAGTCCCAACGTTGAATCTTCTTCCTATCCAAGTAGCGAACTGCGAGTTTTAAACCAACCTTTGGATTAAATATGTCATCCGGGTCTAGTTCGGCTTCATAGGTGATTTCTTCATAGAAACTGCCATCCCGGCGTTCCTTTGATGTTCTTTCCAACTCAGTAACATTGCGAATTACCCCGCCCCCTCGCTCAGATTCAAGCTTCTCGTCGTCCATAGCAACTCGCATGTTCAAATCTGCCCAAAACATCACATCCTCGCGTTTGTAATACAAGATTGAGTGCGTCAGCGCCAGCCAAATCTGAGCTTTGTAATCTGCCTCAGGATCCTCACCCCACTCGTGATCAGCGACCTTGTCAAACAGCTCCTGAGTTTGAGCCTGAAGAGCCGCTAATTCTTCAACAGTCTTGGCAGATCTCCGCTCTTCGTCGTCTAGGTCTAGGTCAGGTTCTCCGTATTTCGAACAAGCCCCATCCATGCCCTCTAGCCATCGGTAGAGCTCACGGGTGGACCAGACATCCTCCAAGTTATATAGACGCAGTTCCCCATAAACTATTTGTGCTTCAGCCTCAGCTTCGACTCGCTTCTCCTCCGGGACCGCAGGGTTCTTCGTGATTTCAACTAACCCGCGCCAGCGATCGTATTCATCGATACTCGCAGATGCTTTAACAACATCACTTGTGCGCACGAATTTATAGTGGCGTTCCAATTTCTTGATTGAGTAACTTTCCTCACCAATGATCAGTGAATTCTTGACAGTTTTATACATGTCGACTAATCGATCAGTTGAGATGAGCCAATCCACTTCTTTTTCAAAGACTCCGTGCCTAATAGCCAATCTCTTCAAAGCTGAATTCTCATAACTTGCGTAGTGGTAAATGTGCGCCCCAGGGTCTCGTTTCATGCGATCGAGCACCCAAACCATGAACATTTCAAAAGCAATCTTTTCTTCATCGCGATTATGCGCCCAGAATTCAGTGAAGAGATCGTCTCGAGGGCGTTCGTCGTTTACTCCGCTGCCCCAATCGTAATTTCCAAAGAGGTACTCTAAACCTCCTCTTTCTGTGTAATAGGGGAAACCTTCGAAATCGAAGAACACGTCAAGAGGGGCTCTAGGTGGAAGATATTGAACTGCTGGATCTGGCAGTAGATGGCTCACAGGTTCACCGGATTGACTAGATTCAACTTGAGCAGAAGCTTGCAGCCGAATCTTGTTATAGGTTTCCGCAGTCATCTTGTCTGGACGATTACCTTCCCCAGCTTCTGCCAACGCTCTCATCGTTGTGATGCCCACGGTTGCAAGGCGCGCGATTTGAGTCTGTGTGATATTTGCTACCTGGACTAGGTCATCTGTAGCGATTCTGTCTTTCTCGCAGAGTTCTGGATATTCGCAAATGGAACAATTTTTATCTGATGGACAGTGCCAAGAGAGCGATGCTGCAGAGAATTGTGCCAAGTCATCATTGGCCTTAGCAATCTCTGCATCGTCAATTATTTTGGCTATTTTTTCTCTAGCGAGGCGCATCGCAGGCACTATTTCGATTTCCTCAAAGGTGTCGATAGTTCGAGAGCCTAGAACTAGACCATGGCGTACTCCATCCGCCTTAAAGCCCAACGAGTCCAGGGCATCTACATAAAGCCCCACTTGCAAAAGGTAAGCGGGTTTGGCCGCGCCTCCATATTTTGCGTCATAGGCAACGTATTTATTTCCCTGGGCTGGATTGAAATCCTCTCTAACTTTTGCAGTTAGTTTTCCATCAACGAAGAGTATTTCCCAATCATGCCTTACAAGGAAATCAGGACGACCACGGAAGAGAGTTCTTCCGTATACGCGCTCCAGCCCACCTTGGTAAATTATTGGAATTCCTGCCTGCATTAATTCAATGGTTTGTTTGAGGTCGCCTTCTTTTTCAGGTGCACCAACCACGCCTTGTTCAACTGAGCTCTCAAGCTCTTCCATCAATGCAGCTTCAAAAAGCACACCGTATTTCTGAGGTAAAGTTTCCTCGTCCGGAGCGTCAATGTACTCCTTCAGCTTGGCTAAAACATCTTGAATTCCGAGAGTACGGGCGACAGCTAATGATGTGCAGTGGTTGCATGAAGAAGCTCGCATCAGATCTCTGGTGTTGAATGACCAGAGATTGTCTCGAATGTACATAGACCCGCCTAAAGTGTGTTTGAAATAAGTGTCCCACTAGCCAGAGACATTTTCCCGCTACCTCTTGTATTGAGGAAACTAGACTTTGTTTCCAATAAACACTTTCCGCTTAGTCGCTTCTCTAGGAAGCACGAAACGCTGAAAAAGTTCAGGTTCTTGCTCAAAGAGCAGCCCCTTCGCAAAAGTACTTGTTGTCGCCAACTTGCGAACCCAAGTGCAAATTCCCTCAATCTCAGCAGCAAGACCGCATGCAACTTGAATCTCAGCCTTGCTTGAGAGGACAATCCAATCCAGGGGAGCTTTGAGCCTGGCGATGTCAAGTTTGAGTTCATTTAGCTGGAAATAGTCCTTGGACAAAGTAGCCTGCTCAATTATCACCGCTGACTTTGCTAAGTACTCCTGAACATCCTCTGACAATTCCTCAGAATCGAGCTCGAAGAGCAATTCAAACTTCTCAGTGAATTTGGGTTCTTCAATCGTGTATTTTGCGATTAGTTCTGGGTTAGTCTTTTTGATCTCTGCTTTGAAAGCCGTCACGCTGAAGGCTGGATCGGGGTAGACATCGATGAATTTATATATTCCCTCAACCGAATCTGGCCCCTCCTCGGCTATTGCCACCTCAAAGACTTCTTCAATAAGTTCAAGTAGGTTATCGTAGGCATCCAAAGTCACCGCTGCCTGAGCCATGCTTTTTGCCGTGGCGAGGAGAGCCGGTGTGCTTGAGAGAACGCTGCCATCACTCAAAGTTCTAGCAAGTTTCCTAGCTGTCTCGAATGTCGGCATCTGCTTTCCAACGGCTAAGGCGTATTCTTTTGCGAGCGCCACTGCATCATTGATGATAGCTTCACTCTCAAAATGGAACCACTCTCCACTGATCCGGTGGGGCGCAAAGGTCTTATGTAGTTGAGATTCAACGTATTTGACGGCATCTGTATGCACAAGTTGGGCCTCGTCTAGAAAAAGCTTCCTTGGATTACCTGTTTGATGTTCAGCAAGTCGCTGTTGCGCTGTCCTTGGATCTTCGACGAGTCCAATTTTTACGTTTACTGTTAGACCGCCCTTACTGTCAGCTGCCTCACGTACAAAATATATTGTTCCAGGGTTAAAACGCACTTATGCTCCTCACACAAATTGGTACTTAACTATAGATTCCCATCTGGAGCCCGTTTGGGCCAGATCGAAAATCGTTACATAGTCAGAAAATTGTTATAAAGGGATTCCTTACATATTTGCAAAACTTGTTTCACGAGAAATTATTCCCAATCCATGTAACTTTTTTAGAAATGGATGTTTGCTGGCAAATAGGTTCAATCAAAGAAGACAGCTAAACACTCCACAGCGAATGTCATAAGTCCCTACTACTTTGATAAGTGGAGAGGGGAAATATGCACCATAGTGAATGGAAAGAGGGCCTTCAGGCCTTGGGCTGGGTGGAAGTAGATAGACCTGGAAAGGTTCATCTTCACTAATTCAACTTTGCGAAGAGAGAACAAGCTCTAAATGGACTTCGGGAGGGCTGGGCTTTAGCGAAGATTCAGTATCACAACGACATGTGGGAAGTTGTAAAGATATATGACGACCCTCCAAGACTTCGAGCCAGAGTTGATCCCTGGAAGAGACACAGCATTGAGAGCCGCGGAATGTGGCTTGAGGAAATTGCTCCAGAAGAGCTAAAGGTAAAAGACGATATCTAATTCTTGTGGATAACCTGAACGAAGAGATTGCCCCAAAGTCATAATGTTCAGATGTCGAGTAGCAAAGGGTCTTGGGTCAAGCATCCAGATAAACATATTCAAGGTCTACGTGCAGAGCTAAATGACCAGGGCTGGACGATTGTGAGTCCACCAAAGTATTACCGAGCCTTTTGCCCCTGCCCCGTAAAACATAGAAAGTGGATTCACATTACGCCTAGCGACCCGTATTATCTAAATAAGGTCAAACAGTACCTACGCAATCACACTTGTTACACAGAATCGGGGAAACGAAATGGCTGAATTCGATATTGCTTTTGATGTTTTTCTAGACCCAGATGAGTTTGATTTGAATAGCGACAAGTTAGTTGAAACCATCTCTAGTGCTGCAGAAATAGCACAGCTCGGCGAAGTCCATGCTGGTGGTGAGGCTTCAACAGGCCTGCTGAATGTTAGTTTTCAAATTGCAGCTTTAGATTTATCTGCTGCGACAAATACTGCCTACGCACTTTTGTTGGATGCCATAAAGGGCTCCGAGATAAAAGCAGACATTCGAAACCAAACCGCTATAGCTGTTTAGCCAAACAGCTCAGGAATAGTTGAGCCGTGAGCGTTCTTTAGATCGCTTAGGTTCCAGGTAGCAACGTCTTGTATCTCTAGTTGGCCTGATTGGTCGGTAACACCGATTCTTAGAACTGGGATGCCTCTTGCTTCACAGAGACCTACGAACTTCACATCGTCTTCTCTGCCAACTGAAACGATTACTCGTGCAGTTGATTCAGAGAATAGGGCGGCTGTTAGATCTACGTTGTCTCTCTCAGTTATTTCGTTCAACCAGAATCTTGCACCCATACCGAAACGTAGTGAGCTCTCGACTACTGCTTGAGCAAGGCCACCTTCTGAAAGGTCATGAGCTGATGCGACAAGTCCTTGCAGTGAAGCGCCATGTAATAGTTCAGCTAATGCTTTCTCGGCTTTTAGATCAACTACCGGTGGCTTACCACCTAGGTGATCGTGGAATACTTCAGCCCAGACTGAACCGTCTAGTTCATCTCTAGTAGTTCCTAGGAGATAGATGTTGTTTCCTTCATCTTGCCAGCCTGAAGGAACTCGTCTAGCAACATCATCAATAACACCTAGAACACCAACTACTGGTGTTGGGTGAATAGCAACATCACCGGTTTGGTTATAGAAAGACACGTTACCGCCAGTAACTGGAATACCAAGTTCTAGACAACCATCAGCAAGACCTGCTGTTGCTTGCTTGAATTGCCACATTACTTCTGGGTTCTCAGGAGAACCAAAGTTTAGACAGTTGGTGACAGCTGCAGGAACTGTACCAGATGCTGCAACGTTTCTATACGCTTCAGCAAGAGCTAGCTTTGCTCCCTGGTATGGATCTAGTTGGCAGTATCGACCGTTAGCATCTGTTGAGATTGCAACGCCTAAACCAGTTTCTTCTGAGACTCTAACCATTCCAGAATCATCAGGCATTGCAAGAGCTGTGTTACCACCAACGTAGTGATCGTATTGATCGGTAATCCAACTCTTAGAAGCTTGGTTAGGAGAGGAGACTAGTTGAACAATCTGTTCTGCAATCTCTGATGCTTCAGTTGCTCTACGAAGGTTGTTACTAATAACTGAGTCTCTGTTCAGTTGGTCTAACCAGGTTGGGTATAGCACTGGTCTTTCATAGACAGGGCCATCGTGTGCAACAGACCTAGGTGGAACGTTAACAATCTCTTCATCGCCCCAGTTGATATATAGTCTTGGTTCCTTGATTACTTCACCTAGCACGCTGTATTCAACTTCATGCTTGTCAACAATTGCAGTGAAAGCCTTTAGTGACTCCTTAGGAACGATAGCCATCATGCGCTCTTGAGATTCACTCATCAGAATTTCTTCTGGAGTTAGTGACTCATCTCTTAGCAATACATTCTTTAGTTGAACTCGCATACCGGCTTGACCATTAGAAGCTAGTTCGGATGTAGCGCAAGAAAGACCTGCACCACCAAGGTCTTGAATGCCAGCAACTACCTGTGCTGCGTAGAGTTCTAGACAGCATTCAATCAGAACCTTCTCAGCGAAAGGGTCACCAACCTGAACAGCCGGTCTTCTAGAAGGGCCATCAGCATCAAAGGTTTCAGAAGCAAGAACAGATACTCCACCAATACCATCAGCACCGGTTCTAGCACCAAAGAGAATTACCAAATCACCTGGGTTGGTTGCCTTGGCAAGCTTTAGATCTTCGTGTCTAAGCGCTCCGACAGACAGTGCGTTAACAAGAGGGTTACCCTGGTAAACCTTGTCAAAGACTGTTTCGCCACCTATGTTTGGAAGTCCTAGACAGTTGCCGTAGAAACTAATACCTGAGACAACACCGTGAACAACTCTTGCTGTGTCTGGGTTTGAGACAGCACCAAAACGAAGCTGATCCATAACAGCGATAGGTCTTGCACCCATAGTCAGGATGTCTCTAACAATTCCACCAACACCAGTTGCTGCACCTTGGAAAGGTTCGATGTAGCTTGGGTGGTTGTGTGACTCAACTTTGAAAGTAACCGCCCAGCCTTCACCAATGTCAACAACTCCAGCGTTTTCACCCATACCGACCATAAGGTTCTTAGTCATCTCAGGTGTTACTTTCTCACCGAACTGTCGTAAATACATCTTGCTGCTCTTATAGGAGCAGTGCTCAGACCACATCACTGAATACATTGCTAGTTCAGCACTGGTTGGTCTTCTATCTAGAATCTTTTTGATCTGCTCATACTCTTCAAGCTTTAGACCCAGCTCTTTGTATGGCTGAACTTTATCTGGAGATTTCTTAGCAGCTTTGGTGGTGTCAACAGAAGTAGTCATTATGCATTCACCAACTGGTTGATTACTGATGTGAAGAAAGTCAGACCATCAACACCTGATCTCATTGCCGCAGAAGTATCAGGACCAAAGCCAGGCTCAACTGCATGTTCTGGGTGAGGCATAAGGCCAACAACATTTCCCTTTTTGTTTTTCAAACCAGCGATGTTGTTGACTGAACCATTTGGGTTAACTTCGCTATAACGGAAAGCAATTAGACCCTCACCTTCAAGGCGGTTAAGAGTTTCAGCATCTGCGATGTATCCGCCTTCACCGTTCTTTAGTGGAATGGTAATTTCTTGACCTAGTTTGAAACCGTTAGTCCAAGCAGTATCAACGTTCTCAACAATTAGTTTCTGATCACGACAGATGAAGTGTTGGTGTTCGTTTCTGATTAGTCCACCTGGAAGTAAATGTGATTCAACAAGAACTTGGAAACCATTGCAAATACCAAGAACAGGCAAACCGCCATTTGCAGCATCAATGATGCTTTCCATCACTGGAGCTTGCGCTGCAATAGCACCACAGCGTAGGTAGTCACCAAAACTAAACCCACCAGGCAAGACAACTGCATCAACTGAATGCAGGTTGGTATCTGCATGCCAAAGACTGACAGCTTCTGCTCCGGCTAAACGAACTGCTCTGGCAGCATCTCTATCATCAAGTGTTCCGGGAAAGGTAACGACACCAATTTTCATGGAGATTAGTTCTCCACAATGACGTTGACTACGTCTTCGATAACACCGTTAGATAGGAAGTCAGCAGCGATCTGCTTAGCTGCCTGAAGATCTGCCTCGGTCGGGGTGTTTGCGTAGTGAAGTTCGATGCGCTTACCGATACGGACGTTGGTTACCTCTGAATGGCCTTTACGCTGCAGGGCGTTGGCAACAGCCTTACCAGCTGGGTCTAGTAGGTCTGCTTTAGGCATGACTTCAACGATGATTTTAGGCAAAATACGCTCCAGATATTCGGTGGGGCTGAAAATGTTATGTCCGCCGGCGTCACCTTTGGCGGGTGCGAACCCCTCTAGTTTATCGGGCTAGGAGCTCAATCAGTTGAGCATACTTAGCGCTAGTCTGCTCGACTATCTCTTTTGGTAGTGCTGGAGGGTTGGTATCGCTAGTTGGGTCCCAGTTGGCGGCTAACCAGTTACGAACGATTTGCTTATCGAAGCTTTCTTTGCGGTCTCCTGCATCCCAGGCATTCTTTGACCAATATCTGCTTGAGTCGGGGGTTAGTACTTCATCACCGAGATTGATCTGGTTGGTTTCTGGGTCGATGCCGAATTCAAACTTGGTATCGGCAAGGATAAGGCCGGCTTCTGCTGCTATTTCGCTTGCTCTAGTAAAGATGTCTAGACTTAGGGCTTTTAGCTTGTCAGCGTTATGTTGGCCAATGATCTCAACTACCTTGTCGAAGGTAATGTTCTCATCGTGCTCACCAAGCTCTGCTTTATATGCAGGGGTAAAGATGGGTTCAGGTAACTTATCGCCGAAGGCAAGCCCAGCAGGTAATTGATTCCCACAGATCTCCCCGGAAGCAAGGTAATCCTTATAGCCAGAACCTGAGATGTATCCACGAACTACACATTCAATAGGGAACATCTCTAACTTCTTGCAGACCATAGCTCTGCCAAGCACTTCTTCTGGAACTGGAACTTCATGGGAGATGTGGTTAGGAACTTCTAGTTTCTCAAACCAGAAGTTTGTGAGCTTTGTTAGGTATTCACCTTTATTGGGAATCTCTGGTTCTAGAATTCTGTCGAATGCGCTAACTCGGTCACTAGCAACAACAAGAATTAAATGTGACAGATCTTTATCGTCTGCTTCATATAGGTCTCTGACCTTGCCACTATAAACATGGTGCCAACCAGCAATAGCCTTAGTCATCTTTACCCTCATCAACTTTTAGAGCAATGTCGGTTCTGTAATGAGAACCTTCGAGTTTGATTTGTTCTATTGCTTTGTATGCATGCTTTCGAGCTTTGTGGAAAGACTTTGCAATCGAGACAACAGAGAGCACTCGTCCACCTGTTGCAAAGAGTTTGTCTTCAACTAACTTGGTTGCCGCATGTGCAATCTCAATATGTTCGTCATCCATTTCTAAACCAGTTATCTCTCGGTCTGGTGCTGACGATATCGGGTATCCCTCACTTGCAAGCACAACAGTAATTGCAACTTGTTCAAGAAACTCAGGCTCCATTTCTGTCGCTAGTTGTCCTGTTGCTGATTTGTGTAATAGGCCAGCAAGTGGAGTTACCAATCTTCTGAGCACTACTTGAGTCTCAGGATCACCAAAGCGAGCATTGAACTCAATCACTCTGATTCCATTTTTAGTAACAATGAGACCGCAATATAACAATCCGACAAACGGGGTTCCAAGTCTCACTAATTCTCTGACAGTTGGCAGCGCAACTTTGTTCTGCACTTCTTCAACGAACCCTTCAGGCAACCAAGGCAGCGGTGAGTATGCACCCATGCCGCCGGTGTTCGGTCCTTCATCGAAGTCATATGCGCGTTTGAAATCTTGAGCAGGAGACAGCGGTAATACAGTTTCTCCATCACTTAGAAAGAAAAGTGAAACTTCTTCACCTTCTAAGAATTCCTCAACAAGAATCTGCATTCCTTGACCTAGGAAAGCTTTTGCATGATCCAGCGCCGCTGTCTTATCTGATGTGACGATGACACCTTTACCTGCTGCTAGACCATCAGCCTTCACAACGAAAGGAGCCCCAAATTCATCTAGAGCGGATTCAACTTCTGAAAGGTCAACACACTTCCTTGTCATGCCGGTTGGGACACCTGCCGCAGCCATTACTTCTTTAGCAAAAGCTTTAGAACCCTCTAATGCAGCGGCTGCCTTGCTTGGCCCAAATACTGGAATACCAGCAGCCCTAAGCGCATCGCTTACCCCAGCAACTAACGGGGCTTCAGGCCCAATTATGACCAACTCAGTCTTGTTTTCCTCTGCCCAAGCTGTAACAGCAGTTGGGTCATTTTGGTTTAGGGGTACTGTGTTTACCTCTTGGGAGATACCACCGTTTCCTGGGGCACAGGTGATGTTGACGGCATCGGTACCAGTTCTGATGAGCGCTTTGATAATCGCGTGTTCGCGAGCGCCAGCACCTAAGACCAAGATTTTCATTAGGTCAAGTTTATCGAGATTGGGGTGAGCCCCGATGCTTGATGCACCGAGGCTCACTTGGTTCTACCTGATCTTCATAATGGCGTCGATAATTACAAGCACTATCTTTACCATTGTCAGAACCAGAACAACTATCTGAGCTTTACTCATTTGTTGTCCTCCCGTAAGGCATGGACCAAGGGGAGGGTCGAACCGGAAGGTGGAAAGCCATTCCAAAAACAAGTAGTCTTCCCTATACTCTTAATCACAAGTGGATTCGGAGTTGTTTTCCGATTCGACCCTCGTCAAGAGGTTCAAATAAAGCCCCTGGTTGCTGCCGGGGGCTTTATTTCATCTCTGGCCAAACTAACCATGCGCTTAGCGAGCAGAGTGAGTTTGGCAGTTATAGGTTTTCATTGCTTGGGTTTTACACAGGCCATAATGCTATTCAGCTGGAATTACATCTTTCTTACTTACAGATAGATAAATCACTAGAGCCACGATCAAACCTAAAAATACAAGAGTCACGTTTTGAGCACCAAGTGCAAGAGCATCAGGCGCTTCATCTTTACTAAGCGATAGGTAATCACCAAAACTTGCTCCTAGTGGTCGGGTAAGAATATATATCGACCAAAAGCCGAATACTGCACCGATAACTTCAATTCTCCAAAGTCCCGCAATTAAGGCGATTACACCTAAGAAGATGAATGTTGATTGTAGTAGTGGCATACCCAAATCATCTAGGAAGATATCTCCAGCTGCAGTTCCCATGGCAAATGTTGCAAGTACTGCAATCCAATAGAAAGCTTCACGCTTGCGAGTGTTGATTGTCTTGATAGACAAGGTCTTTTCCTGATTCCACCAGATAACAAAAACCACAATGAGGATCAATCCGAAGAGAATGGTTAGTTGCCAGTTCTCCCAACCGAAGTTGTTGTGCATGCTGTCGGTGATCAGGGTTCCAACTGTGCTGACCGCAACAATGGCTGCCCAATAAATTGCAGGAACATATTTTCTAAGAGTGAACTGGATCGCGAGTAGAACAACTAGCACACTAACCATTACCAAAATGGTGCCGTTATCGCCAAGGCCAAGAGTTGAATTCAGGTAGTCGGCGAGTGTTTCACCAACAGTTGTACTTAGGACTTTGATGATCCAAAAGAACAAAGTAATTGCAGGAACTTTTACAAGCATTGATTTAATATTCGTCATAACTAAAGCCAAGTGCCACTTCCTGATAAAAGCCTGACCGTGTCGCAGGTAACCTTTAGATATGGCTCGTAGGCGTATCTCCCATATAGACGGTGTGAAGGCAGTGAATGCTGTTATCCAGGCTGGCCAGAGCATGCCTGAATCGGACAGTGATTTCGTAACCGCAGTTCGCTACCTGCTAGAAGAACTAGCTGAAGTTGCCCCTGGCAACTCAGTCGAAGTTAGAGTTCCTCCTTTGGGAGCTACACAGTGTATTGAAGGACCTAGGCACACCAGGGGGACACCTCCAAATGTGGTAGAGCTAAGCCCAAGAGTTTGGTTTGACCTAGCTCTAGGGGAACTCGATTGGGAAACTGCGTTAGCCGAACATAAGGTAAGCGCCAGTGGCGTAAGGGCGACACTTGCGGAAGTATTACCGTTAGCCTTAAAGCATGTCCAACGCTAAAACAGAGACGGTAAAGATCCGTCGAGCACCAAAGTTCATCCCTTTCTCGCTCACGGGCTTAGCTTTGGGGGCGGTTATTGCTATCGTGCTTTCTTTGACCATCGATAACCCCGACGCTAAGACTCCTGGCTTTATAACCCAGCTCCTGATCTACTGCCTAGCCGGTGGAGCGGGCCTGGGAGTGGTTGTTGCGGTTGGCATGGACATGATCTCAAACAAGAGAACTAAAGAAGCCGAGGCTTCTAAAGTGAGCGCTAACTAGCCGCTAAACTTATCTCGTTGCGCATGAATATTTGGGGTCTAAATCCCAATTTCAGGTAACTTCCCGCCCCACTATTAGAGACGGACCTTGCCCTTGCTTCGTGGAGATGGACTACTAAATCATGATTTGCTGCCTAACGAAAAAGGGCCGCAGGATCAGTGTGGTGTATTCGGAGTCTGGGCTCCAGGTGAAGAAGTTGCCAAGCTAACCTATTTCGGTCTTTACTCTTTGCAGCACCGCGGTCAAGAATCTGCAGGTATTGCTACATCTGACGGCAAGAAGATTCTCGTTTACAAAGATATGGGTTTGGTCTCTCAAGTCTTCTCTGAATCATCCTTGGAAGCACTTGTCGGGCATATAGCTATCGGTCACACTCGTTATTCAACGACTGGCTCATCTTCATGGAGAAATGCCCAACCAACACTTGGTAGAACTTCATCAGGAACTGTTGCACTAGGTCACAACGGTAACTTAACAAATACTTCAGATCTTATGGAGATGCTGAAAGCAAAGTATCCAGATCAAGCAGAGAACGAAATTACTGGCGGTAACACTACTGATACTGCAGTGCTCACAGCACTTCTCGCCGGTGACTTAGATCACACTCTAGAAGCAACTGCGTTAGAGCTTCTTCCTAAAGTCAAAGGCGCATACTGTCTTGTCTTTATGGATGAAACTACTTTGTATGCAGCAAGAGACCCACAGGGAGTTAGACCATTAGTTCTAGGAAGACTAGAACGTGGCTGGGTGGTTGCTTCTGAAACTGCAGCACTAGATATCGTTGGTGCGAGCTATGTCAGAGAAGTTGAACCAGGCGAACTAATTGCTATTGATGAACATGGCCTTCGCTCAACCAGATTTGCTGAAACAAAAAGAGCTGGTTGTGTTTTTGAATATGTCTACCTAGCTAGACCGGACACAACTATCAACGGAAGAGTTGTCTATGACTCCAGAGTTGAGATGGGTAAGACTCTTGCACAGGAATATCCAGTAGAGGCTGATCTAGTAATTCCCACTCCTGAATCAGGAACACCTGCAGCGATTGGCTATAGCCAAGAGTCAGGCATTCCATTTGGACATGGTCTAGTCAAGAACGCTTACGTTGGCCGAACCTTTATTCAGCCATCACAAACTATCCGTCAGCGCGGTATCCGATTAAAACTGAATCCTTTGAAGGAACAAATCAGAGGTAAGAGAATCATCGTTGTAGATGACTCAATCGTTAGAGGTAATACTCAACGAGCTCTTGTTGCGATGCTTAGAGAAGCAGGAGCCCTAGAGATCCACGTAAGGATTTCTTCCCCTCCGATTACCTGGCCTTGCTTCTATGGCATTGACTTTGCTACTCGTGCAGAGCTCATTGCAACTGGTTTAGGTGTTGAAGAAGTTAGACAATCTATTGGCGCTGACTCTCTCGGGTACTTATCTAAAGATGGCATGGTGGCTGCTACTCAGCAGCAAGAGAACCAACTCTGCACTGCCTGCTTTACTGGTAAATATCCAATTGAATTACCTGCTGAAGACAGATTGGGCAAGAACTTATTGGAGAAAAACCAGTCTGGTAGCAAGCAGTCTGCAGAAAGTGAAATGACACAGGTTCTTGAGGCTAGCAATGAGTGATGCCTACGCCGAATCTGGTGTTGATACTCATGCCGGCGATCTAGCTGTTGAGTTAATGAAAAAGTCCATCAAGGGCACACTAAACGAAAATGTAGTTGGTGGCTTCGGTGGTTTCGCTGGAATGTTTGATGTTTCATTTCTAAAGAGCTTCGATAGACCACTACTTGCTACCTCTACTGATGGTGTTGGCACCAAGGTTGCTATTGCACAAGCAATCGATAAACACGACACTATTGGCCAAGATCTAGTGGGAATGGTTGTTGACGACATCGTCGTAGTTGGCGCAAAGAGCATGTTCATGACCGACTACATTGCCACTGGCAAAGTAGTGCCAACAAGAATCGCAGATATTGTTTCAGGTATTGCTAAAGCTTGTTCTGAAGTTGGTGTTGCACTTATTGGTGGAGAAACAGCTGAGCACCCAGGCTTACTCAAACCAGATGAGTATGACGTAGCAGGGGCAGCTGTTGGTGCCGTTGAGTACAGCAAACTACTTGGTCCTAACAAAGTTCAGGTCGGCGATGTTGTTCTAGGTCTCGAATCAAGTGGACTGCATTCGAACGGTTACTCTCTGGTTAGAAAGATCATTGCTGATAGCAAACTTGATTACACCAAATCAGTTCAAGAGTTCGGTTCTCTATCCCTAGGTGAAGTTTTACTAGAACCAACAAAGCTATACACCGGAATCCTAAACACTCTTCTTGAAAGCGAACTTGGTTCAGCTGTGAAGGCAATGAGTCACATCACCGGTGGAGGCATCGCTGCCAATCTAGCAAGAGTATTACCTAAGAACACAACTCTTGATGTTGAGAGAAACTCCTGGAAGCCATCGGATGTCTTCCAAGTATTAACTCAGTGGGGAAACCTAACTCTCAACCAAGTGGAATCAACTTGGAACCTAGGTTTAGGTTTTGCAGTGATCGTCAAAGCAGATAGAGCGGCGCAAATCCAACAACACCTAATCAGCTCAGGAGTTCACACCTGGCAACTAGGCGTAGTTGAATCAAATGACTGCAGCCTAGAAGGATACATTCAAGGTGCTAAAGGTGTTGATGGTGGAGCTGTTCGTCTAGTCGGAAATTATTCAAACTAACTCAGTTTTTAGCGCTGTATTTCCCTTTCTCACTGCCAAACTTTACAGGTACCCAAACTAGAGGAGTTCAGCCGTGTCTGAAGAACAAGCAGTAGTTTCAACCCCAGAGAAGGCAAACTTCTTTCGTCCAGTAATTCAGATTGCGGTTATGGTGACTGTAATTGTGAGCACCATTTTGACCATTTTTGCTTGGCCTTTGGCCACAGCTTCACCTAAGAGCATCCCGGTTGGTATTACTTCAACTGTGCCTAACTTGGTGCAGGGTGTTCAAACTCAGTTTGATCAGCAACAACCTGGTGCATTCAAGTTCATTGAATACAAAGACCTAGCAGCAGCTAAGAGTGCTATTGCTCATCGTGAGGTCTATGGAGCGTTAGTGCTGACAGATAAACCTCAAATGCTTATCGCAACGGGAGCATCTCCTGCCATGGCACAGGTACTTACCAATGTGAGCGTTGAACTCGGAGCTCAGATTACTGCAGCTAACGGAGTTAGCGCTATAACTTTTGCAATAGAAGATTTGGCACCACTCGGTACTAAAGATCCAAGAGGGTTAGGTTTGAGCGCTGGGTCGCTACCTTTGATCATTGCTGGAATTGTAGTTGGACTACTTGGGTCAATGAGGCTTCGTAAGACCAGTCAGAAGTTCTTGGTTGCAGCTCTTGCTGGAACCTTGGCAGCATTCTCAATCGTTGCAATCTTGAACCTTTGGTTAGGTTCACTTTTAGGTAATTACTTCGTAGAGGTAGGTGTAGTTGCTTTAGGTATAGCAGCAGTTGCTTTGACGATTATGGGTGCAGCAGCCTTAGCTGGTCGTGTTGGCCTGCTATCTGTGATTGGACTTTTCTTCATCATCGGCAACCCGCTTGGTGGAGTCGCACTACCGCAGGAACTATACCCAACCGGCCTCGGAACTTTTGGACAATATCTGCCACTTGGAGCTGAAGTAAACCTTCTTCGTCGTATTAGCTATTTCCCTGAGGCAAGCACCATTACACAGTGGGCAACATTAGGTGCCTGGCTTGCTGTAGGTGTGCTGCTTCTGGTAGTTGCTTCGCAGCGTAAACCAAGCAAGGCATAGTTAGCTCTAGTTATTCCAATAATCTTCAAGATCGATTATTGGAATATCTAAAGCAAAATACTCGGGATGCATAACTCCGAGACCTTTAACCATCGTTACGCCGACTGCGTTTTCTTTTAGCAGCCTGACTATACGAATGAATGCTCCGTCTCCACTGGCTATGAACACTTTTCCAAAATTGTTCTTTACGTAGTCGATGTCCTCAAGATATTCAGCAATGAGGAGATCAGCACCGTTCTTTCCAGGGTTATATTCGGGTGCACTCTTAGTCCAGCCAAACGAGGTTTGTATTTTTACACCTGGGTTTGCTGCAACATAGAACTGATCTAGCTCGGCTTGAGGGACGTGTGCTTCGTAGAGCTTCTGATAGATTTCAACGCTTTGCTGGGGATACTTACCACCACCAAGTTGGTTCTCTAAATCAATTAGGTGGAGAGCACGCCTTGCCCTCATTTTGTTCTTCATTTTTCTCCCAGCCAGCGCAATCGAGTGAATACATCAATAGGTATAAATGTAAACTCGACAATTACGAGATTATTCCCGCACGGGGCAGAGTAAAGAGTTTTAGGCTTGAGGATCTTGAGGAGGAGTTTCGGGTTCTTCTTGCTCTTCAGGGTAAAGATCAGCCCACTTGTCTTCGTAGTCAGGTTCGTCATTGCTACTCGTGGCAAGCTCTGCCTGCAGCGCAGTTAGGTCTGTGTTAGGGCTAAAGTACTTCAGTTCGCGTGCGACCTTAGTGTTTTTAGCTTTCTGACGGCCACGCCCCATGGCGAGCCCCCTTTTTGTACTTGGCTGGGCAGGTGATGCTCAGGAATCAATAAATCTGCCTATGAGTTTATCAGGCGTTTAGCCCAGGAGCAGGCCGAAATATGCTGCTGTGGAGGAAAGTATGACTGTTAATAGCGTGTATAAGGCAGGTCTGAAGACCTTGCCGGATGCTGCTAGCTGGACGCTAGCTGCCGCCCATGAGCTAAAGGTGGAAAGTCCACCAGCAAGCCCCACTACAGTTATGGCTACCCAGGTGCTGTCGTTAGTAAAGTAGATGACTGCCCAGCCAGCAAAGAATGATGCGGAAACGTTTGCTAGCAAGATGCCCCAAGGCAAGAATCCTTGCCATTTGCTAAGGGCGAATCGAATTATTGATCCTAGGCCTCCAGCAAGAGCAATCCCAATCAGGATTATCGGATTGAAGACTTCTGCGGGGGTCATTTAGATACTCGATTTGCTTTAGCTAGGTTTGCACCAGCGGCGTAGGCGATAAATCCAAAACCGAACATCACCGCTGCTGCTGGCATGGCTAGTAGTGGTGGGTATTGGTAAAGGAAGATTGCGATTCCAGACATCGTGGTAAAGCCGCCACAGAAACCGGCTGCCCAGAATGATTTTTTAGATTCTGAAGCAAAGCGAGGGTGGAAGTTTACGATTCCTAAAAACATTGCACCAAGTACATTCACGAGCAATAGTGAAAGTGAGCCAGCAAAATTCAACCCAATCGTTAGTTCTAGAACACCACCAATTAGGTACCGAAGTAATGCACCTATTGCGCCGCCAATAAAGACTAAAGAGAAATCTTTACTGCTCATCGTTTGGATCCAAGATGTCATCAGGGGTGGCATCTTCTTTAGCGATCATTCTGATGACTGTGTTCTTTCCGCCCTGATGTCTACGCATTGAATTTCTTGAACGCATACGCTCACCACGACGAACATCTCCTGGCATCGGCGCTCTTGAGAATAGATCGATCTTGTCTGCTGACTCAAGTCGCCATGGGACAAGCACAATCATTGCTCCACGCACATACATCAACTGCTTACGGATTCTGTTTGCACGGTGGTTGTGGAAGATGTGCTCCCACCAATGACCCACAACATACTTAGGCAGATAAATAGCCATACGTTGTTCTTCGTGCATAGCTCGGTATTCAGTTAGGTATTCGCTTAATGGTGCACCGAAGTCTCTGAAAGGTGAAGGAATAATTCTTAGTGGAACTTGGATACCATAATCAGTCCATTCCTTTTCGAATTGCTCAGCTCGTTCAGGATCTACTGCAATGTGCACAACTTCTAGCTTGTCATGCTTACTTGACAGGGCATAGTCCAAAGCCTTTAGCTGAGGAGCTGTTAGCTTGTCCATTAGCACGATTGCATAATCACCCTTGCTACCAAATTGAATCTCAGGCTTTAGCTGGATTTCTTTGTCAACTTCGGCGTAATACTTCTTGGTCTGATACATCAACACCCAGAGAGCAGGCATGATGATGAATACCAGCCATGCCCCATGAGTGAACTTAGTGATAGTAACAATTATCAAAACAGAAGAAGTTAGAAGTGCTCCAAAGCCGTTGATTGCTAGACCACTGAAAGCTTCTTTTTTACCTATTGTGTTTTCTCGCACACCTCTGCGCCAGTGTCTAATCATTCCGATCTGACCCACTGTGAAAGAGGTAAATACACCGATGATGTATAGCTGAATCAAACTAGAAACAGATGCTTGATAAACAAGAATAAGTGCGCCGGCAGCAGCAGCCAGAGAAAGCATTCCGTTTGAGTACACCAAACGGTCACCTCTGGTTTGCAACATCTTCGGCGCAAAGCCATCGCGGCTAAGTACTGAGGAAAGGAGGGGGAAACCATTAAAGGCAGTGTTGGCAGCTAGCAATAGCACCGCTGCGGTAGCTGCTTGCAGAACATAGAACATCAACGAGTTATCGCCGAAGACGGCAATACCTATCTGCGCCATTAGAGATTGTTGAGGATTAGCCGAGAAGAAGTCGCCGTTGCCCAACTGCTCTTGGGCATTCTCTATGTATTTCACGCCTGCTGTCAGAGCCAACCATGTTGTTCCTAGGAACATCAAGACGGCTGTGGCACCCATGACTGACATGGTGATGTTTGCGTTTCTAATCTTAGGAACACGGAACGCAGGAACACCGTTTGCAATGGCTTCGATACCAGTTAGAGCGGAACAGCCGGATGCGAATGCTCTAAGTAGCAAGAGGATCACTGCTACCTGGGCAGGGTTATCTAAGAACTCAGCTGCAGCGTGCACTTCATAACCAGTTGAAGTTGTTACCAGTGTTTGGCCTAGAACTAACACTTTGTATAAGCCAGTGCCGATCATTACAAATACGGTGCTGATGAATACGTAGGTTGGGATTGCAAATGAAACACCAGATTCGCGGATACCGCGAAGGTTGATACCAAAAATAAGTACGAGGAAACCAATAGCGATTTCAACACGGTAAGGAGCAATCTCTGGGAATGCAGAGATCAGGTTGTCTGTTCCAGATGCAATAGATACCGCAACTGTCATGACGTAGTCAAGCAAAAGAGCAGAGGCAACTATAAGAGACGCCCCGCGACCAAGGTTAGTCTTGGCAACTTCGTAGTCACCGCCACCTGAAGGATATGCCTGGATTACTTTTCGGTATGAAAGCACAATCACAGTTAGTAGTAATGCCACCATCAGCGCAATACCCGGAGCAAAGGTCAGGAATGAGATTCCACCAAGGGTCAAGATCATCAATAACTCTTGAGGACCATACGCTACAGACGAGAGTGGGTCGCTAGCAAAGATTGGTAGTGCGATTCGCTTAGGAAGTAATTCGCCTTCTAGTTTTTCGTTTCTAAGTGCGCGACCTAGAAGGATAGTTCTTACCGGGTGAATCTTCTTTACTGCTGTTTTGTCGTGCTCGTGCCGTTCTGGCATTTAGTTTTTCGCTTTCTCACCATGGTGGTGCTTTGACAATCTGAATGTCGCTAAGAAGCCGAGCGCTAAGAATAAAGCTGCTGAAATAGCGGCCCATTTTGCACCTTCTGTGAAAGCGTCTTTTGCGGCTTGGACATACTCAACTGGAATCTGTGGAGTGTTTTCAAATACCGGGATAACGCCACCGGCAGATTGAACAACTTTGTCGGTGAACTCTTCAGCACCGACACCAGAGAAACCAACTGCGGCTAGTTTGCTGATCAGAGCGCTCTGCACCTGAGTGAATAGAACTGTTCCAAGAACTGCAATACCTAATGCAGAACCAATCTGGCGAACAGTGCTCTGTGAGCCTGATGCCTGACCAATCTGATTCATTGGGACATCAACCATAATCACACCGGTAAGTTGCGCAGTGGCTAATCCGATACCAAGACCGTAGATGAATAGGCAAGGAGCAATCGGCCCCCAACCAGTCTGATCATTTGCGAATAGAGCAACACCAATAACACCTAGTAGTTCAAGGCCAACACCAATGCGAACTGCAAGAGCAGGTGCAAGCTTTCCGCTTAGTGCGCCACCGACACCTGATGCTAGGAATGCACCACCAGCTAGCCAAAGTAGGACTAGACCTGAATCGATTGGTGAAAGCCCAATTACGTTTTGTAGCCAAAGCGGGATAGCAAAAAGGATTCCGAATTCGCCCATCGAGATTATGAGTGCTGCGATAGAGCCATTACGGAAAGAGGTAATGCTAAATAGTTGGAGATCAAGTAGTACTGGCTTATGCGCTTTCTCTCTCGCCTTTTCCCAAAGAACGAAGAGAACACCGAAGGCTACTGAGAGAGCCAGCACAACTGGAATCACTGAGAAGCCAGGGTTACCCCAAGACCAGGAACCGAGAGTGAACTCCTTGTTTACTGACCACCAGCCGTAGTTACGTCCTTCGATGAGTCCAAATACCAATGTTAAAAAGAGCGCTGCAGACAGAAGTGCTCCTAGGAAATCTGGGGCACCCGAACGTTGTTGAACTTTAGATTCATTCACGAACAGCAATAGTCCAGCGACGATAAGAATTCCGATAGGTAAGTTAATGCTGAAAGCTAAGCGCCAACCTTCATCACCGAAGCTAGTAGCAAGCCAGCCACCTAGAACGGGACCAAGAGCTACCATTCCACCGATGGTTGAGCCCCAGACTGCAAAAGCGATTCCACGCTCTTTGCCTTGGAAGTTCGCATTGACTAGAGAAAGAGTTGTTGGCAATACCATCGAGCCACCCAGACCTTGAACGGTTCTGGCGAGGATCATTTGGGATGCATCGTTGGAATAACCGGCCCAGACAGAAGCTGCCACGAATAGCAAAATACCAATAACAAGCAAGCGCTTTCTACCGATTGCATCTGCGATGGAACCCCAGACCAACAAAAGAGCGGCAAAGACAAGAATGTAGCTTTCCTGCACCCACTGGACTTCGTTGCTTGAGAGCTTTAGAGCCTCGATAACTTTAGGGGTGATGGTGTTGACGATGGTTCCATCGATAATCACAATCGAGATAGCCATCGAGATAAAGATGAGACCGATCCAACGTAAACGGGCGAGAGGTGCCATGGTTAAATGCTCTTTCTGTATGTTTCTGCGGCGATGCAGTTGAGGTAAAAACCCTAGTCAAGCCTAGTGTTATCCGCCTGATACCCTGTGAAAATGAGCAAAGGCAGACCATGATCAAGTATCTGGGCTCTAAGCGCACGCTCGTGGGAGTTTTAGGGGCTATTGCCCAAGCCTCTGAGGCTAAAACGGCTGTTGACCTTTTCACTGGGACTACCAGAGTGGCATCTGAATTCAAGCGCAACGGGTTGTCTGTAATAGCTTCTGACAGTGCTACCTATAGTGATGTCTTAGCCAAGTGCTACCTGGAAACTGACGCCAACCAGGTCGACATACTCTCGCTTCAAGAAAAGATTGACTATCTGTCTGGACTGCCTGGCGTTCGTGGCTATTTCACGGAGCACTTTTGCGAGGATGCAAGGTTTTTTCAACCTAAGAACGGTGTTCGGATTGACGCTATTAGAGACGAGCTTGAAAAGAATTTTCAGAATGACAGCGATTTCTATATTTTGCTAACTTCTTTGATGTTGGCAGCTGATCGGGTTGATAGCACTACCGGTCAGCACATGGCATATCTAAAGAATTGGTCACATCGAGCTGGTAATGATCTAGAACTCAAGGTTCCAGATTTGATTCCGGGTAAAGGTAGGAGCATTCTGGGCTTGGCAGAGAATGTGGTTAAGGATTTACCTGAGGTAGACCTCTTCTATATGGACCCTCCCTACAACCAACATCGATACTTCACTAACTACCACATCTGGGAAACTTTGGTCAGGTGGGATAAACCACCTGCCTATGGTGTCGCTATGAAGAGACTTGATTCTAGGTCTTCAGTAAACCACTCTGTTTTTAATAAGAGAAGAAAGATGCCTGGGGCATTCAAAGAAGTTATTACAAATGCGAAAGCTAAAACTTTGGTTGTCTCATACAACAATGAGTCTTGGGTTGAACCAATTGATATCGCTGAAGCGATGCTTCAAGCAGGTCACGAGAGTGTTGCGTTGCTGGAGTTTGATTACAAGCGATACATCGGTTCTCAGATTGGTATATATAACAAGTCAGGTGCCAAGGTGGGTGCAGTAGGTGAACGACTGAATAAAGAATTGATTTTTATTGCGGGAGAGACTTCACGAGTGGAAGCGATTGAAGAAGTGGTGGCTGGACGCGGGATTGAACCGCGGACCTAACGATTTTCAGTCGTTCGCTCTACCAACTGAGCTATCCAGCCTCAACCTAGATCAGGCTGAGCGATTTACATCGCAGCGATCCTGACGGGACTTGAACCCGCGACCTCCGCCGTGACAGGGCGGCGCGCTAACCAACTGCGCTACAGGACCAGAAGTACTTTTCAAACACTCACCGCTTGGTGACCCCAACGGGATTCGAACCCGTGCTACTGCCGTGAAAGGGCAGCGTCCTAGGCCACTAAACGATGGGGCCGTCAAAGCGATGGAGCTTTTAGAGCACCAAGGGTCAAGGTTACTTGTTATTTGGGGGTTAATGCAACCTCACAATCTCCTTGGGCGGTGTTAGTTTAGATAAAGGCCCATTAAACACAGGAGGTGAAAGGTCATGAAGTCATTACGCTCACGCCTTTTAGCTGTGTTTGTCGTTGCGGGCCTTGTTTTTGGTGGAGCAACCGCCCAGGTAGCCTTTGCTAAGAAGCCCTATCCTTCCCAAGCCGAGGTCTTAGAGGCAAGACGCAATGTGGCAACCAAAAAGGCCATGGTTGCAAGGCTTCAGGGCATTATCGCGGACCTTACCAATGAACAGACGGCCCTCGAAAAGACAGCCATGATCAAGGCTGAAAAATACAACCAAGCTAAAGACGACGAAGATGCGATGGCAGCCAAGGTGGCTGACCTGCAGACCAAAGTCGATGCCGCAGCTGCTGAAGCTGAGCAAGCCCAAACCCAGTTAGCCCAGATTGCTAGCCAGATGTGGCGTGATGGGGCAGCCGGCACCTCCCTGAACCTTTTCCTCAATTCTGAAAAAGCGGGCAACCTTCTATATCAACTAGGTGCCCAAGAAAAAATTGCTCAATCTAGCGATCAGATTTACCAGGCTGCTATTCAGCGCCAGCAATATGCAAGCTCATTAGAGAGCCAGCTAAAAGATGCAAAGGTTGAACTTGCTGCTAAGACTGCTGCTGCTAAAACTGCTCTGCAAGAAGCGCAAGCAGCAGCTGATGCCCTACAGGCAAAGGTAGACGAACAGAAGAAACTAAATAAGACTTTCACCGCACAACTTGCGCTACTAGAAAATATCTCAAATTCCCTAGAGCAGCAGCGCATCCAAGGTCTTATTGATGAGGCAAGACAAAACGATCCAAATGCCACTGGACCAATTGATGCTCCAAGTTTGTATGACGTGGGACCACCGGATACCAACAAAGTAAATATTGCTTTCAACTTTGGTCGAGCTCAGCTGGGCGAAAGATATGTTCTCGGCGGAATGGGCCCAAGCATTTGGGATTGCAGTGGTATCACCAAGGCAAGTTATGCAGCTGCTGGAATTTATATTGGAACGCACTCCGCTACTAACCAGTTCTATAACATGGCTTCAAAGCGCAGACTAGTTCCAGTTAAAGATGCAGTTGCTGGAGATCTAATGTGGTACTCATACACCGATGATTTCAATGGCGATAAATATCACGTGGTGATGTATTTAGGTCAGGGCATGATGTTGGAAGCACCAAACCCACTTAGAACAGTTCGTATAGTTCCACTGCGATATGGCGATCTGTTTAGATATGCCGGAAGACCTTCACCTTAATTCCACACTGATTCAGTTATTTTTTAGGAGCTTTGCATGACCGATTCACGTCAGGTAAAGCCTGCAACCGAAGGCTGGCAACAAAAGAAAGATGCCTCCGGTAGACCATTACTCGAGTTTGAAGCAAAACCTAGAAGACAAACTCCACCGGTTCATTTAGTTGATATGACTAAGGAAGAAAAGGAAGCCAAAGCTAAAGAGCTTGGCGTGCCTAGTTTTAGAGTTAAGCAAATTGAAAAGCATTACTTCACTCACTACACAGCTAACCCAGAACTAATGACCGATCTTCCTCAAGAAGGAAGAGCTGAACTAGTTAAGGCTTTCTTGCCTCCACTGCTAACTGAAGTAAAACGTTTGCAAACTGATAATGGTGACACCATCAAGTTCCTCTGGAGATTATTTGATGGTGCCTTAGTCGAATCGGTTCTAATGCGGTATCCAGGGCGCATCACTCTATGTGTTAGTTCACAAGCTGGCTGTGGAATGAACTGTCCGTTTTGTGCTACAGGTCAAGCGGGGCTGACAAGAAACATGACCGCAGGTGAAATCGTCGATCAGATTGTTCAAGCCAATGCTGTCATCGCAGCTGGTGGGTTAGGTGGACGCAAAGTTACCGAGCATGAGGAACGTGTATCAAACATTGTGTTCATGGGCATGGGAGAACCGCTAGCAAATTACAACAGACTTATGGTTGCCGTTAGAACCATGGTTGGGTCACAACCTAATGGTTTAGGAATGTCAGCTAGAAACATCACCGTATCAACCGTTGGATTAGTTCCAGCAATTATCAAGTTATCGGAAGAGAATATCCCGGTTACATTTGCTCTCTCACTTCATGCTCCTGATGATGAACTTAGAGATGAACTGATTCCTGTCAACTCAAGATGGAAAGTTGATGAAGCGCTAGATGCCGCCAGAGCATACTTTGAAGCCACTGGTAGAAGAGTTTCAATCGAGTATGCGCTTATCAAAGATATGAATGATCATCAGTGGAGAGCAGAACTCCTAGGCCAGAAACTAAACGCTAGAGGTAAGGGCTGGGTTCACGTCAATCCAATTCCTTTGAACCCAACTCCAGGTTCTATTTGGACAGCCTCTACTCCTGAAGCCACCAGGCTCTTTGTTTCTACTCTTGAGAAATCAGGAATCCCAACCACCCTTAGAGACACCAGAGGCAAAGAAATCGATGGAGCTTGCGGCCAGTTAGCTGCAGCGGAGTAATTTTAGCCATGAATAAAACTCTTCTATATTCTCTACAATGACGTTCACGAATCTGCCTGATGGCACAAAAATTTATTGGGCACCGGTACCAAAACGATCTAAGCCTTCAGTTCTTCTAATTGTTGGCGAGTTACTTGTAACGATTGGAATTCTTCTTGGACTCTTTGCGGTCTATGAAGTTTTCATCCATGACGAAGTGGTAGCTTCGGCTCAAACCAACTTAGCTAAAGAATTCGGTCATGAATCTAAACAGCAGTTCATATATCCTTCTAAAGCCAAACATCTTGGAGACATCTTCGCCAAGATGTATGTTCCTAGGTTTGGTTCTGAATGGACAAGGTTGGTAGCCCAGGGGACTAGGTGGCATCCTGTTCTGAATGAAATTGGGGTCGGACATTACAACAACTCTGCAATGCCTGGTGAAGTCGGCAACTTTGCAGTCGCAGGTCACCGAGGTGGTTTTGGCGGAGCGTTTAAGAACATCCACCGGCTTGTAGCAGGTGACAGGGTTTATGTTGAAACTAATGACCACTGGTATGTCTATAAATATTTACAAACCAAGATTGTCGATCCGAGCGACGTATCAGTGATCAAGCCCGTACCTCCTGAGTTAGTTGGAGCACATGCAGGTGCAAGTTATATGACCATGACTTCCTGCACTCCGATCTTTGTCAACACACAACGCATTGTGGTCTGGTTGGAACTAGAAAAGACCATCCCAGTTGCTGACGGTGCACCAAAAGAATTAGAGGTGGTGAACTAATGTATTTGTGGTTATGGCGAGTTCTTCCAGGTAAGCGATTAGTGAAGCTCCTGCAAGTAGTTCTGCTCAGCGCGTTGGCTTTGGCCGGCTTGTATTTCTTTGTTTTTCCTTGGCTTGATTCACTCCTTTATTCAGAGCCAGGCCAAGGGCTGTAAGGGTATTACTTCTTATACCTAGAAGTTGACTCTCTTCTGAGAAGTTCACCAACAAAAAGCTTTGTCGGCTCATCATCGGGTTTGCCCTGCAACGCGTGGATAAGTTCTCTAGCTGCGGCGGCACCAATTTCGCTTGCGGGCGGTGAAACGATAGTAAGCGGAGGATCAAAGGCTAGTGAGCCGGCTGGCGTAGTTGAGATGCAAATCAATGAAACATCATCTGGGATGCTGAACCCGGCTCTTTGCAATCCTCGACTAAAACCGATAAGCGCTTCTGCATTCACACTGACAACGGCAGTTCTGTTCTTGTATTTCTTCACGAAGTCTTTAGCTGAATCCAAACCAGATTGGATTGTGTTCTCCGCGTGAAGAATATCAATTTGAACTTTGAGCTCTTTGGCAACATCTTCAACTGCATCTTCAAAGCGTATAGTCGCACCTATTTGCCCAGCAACTGTCTCATTGGAGGTGCTCAGGGCAACTAGTTTGGTGTGCCCTAATACAACTAGTTCTTCAATAGCCAGCCTTGTTGCTGTTTCGAAATCACGATCGGCGAACACCGTATCTAATTTGTTTTGGGTTCTTCCAATCAGCCCAAAAGGGACCTTGTGCTTTTTTAGAAGCGCTACGCGTTCATCTTTTAGCGACACTTCCATCAAGATGACTCCATCGAGTAACCCGGATTCCGCTTTCTTGATGACGTCCTCAATGGCTCTTCTACGCACTGGCCAGAGGATGAGGTGGTACCCGTATTTACGTGCCTCGTCAGCAGCGGCAATTACGTATTCGATATCTCCATCTGAGATTCCACGCTCTTGATCTCCAAATAGCATGGCCAACATCTTGCTGTTTCCGCTTCGCAAAGCCTGCGCCATAGCATTCGGCTTGTACCCTAGTTCAGCCATGGCTTTTAGAACCCTGGCTTTAGTCTCTTGACCGATAGGGCGTGTTCCCGTAATGACATAGGAGACTGTGCTCTCGGAGACCCCAGCTCTCTGAGCTACGTCTGAACGCTTTGCCATTTCGGTATCTTTCTGTAATCAAACCGTTATCGTGAAAAGTTGACTCGTGTCGATTATTCACTCTACTCTAATAAAGAGTAATCGACTCGTGTCGACATTTGCCACGGATGATTATCAAATCTTCATAACTATTTGAAGATGTACCACCAGTGTGATGTGTGTCGCATTGGAAAAGCAAACTAGGAGAAATCAATGAGAAAGACCACTCGCTTCATTGCAGTTGCAGCTACCGCTGCTCTTGCAGTTGCTGGTATGTCTGCATGTGCATCAAGTGAGACTGGTAACCAGTCGATTACTGTTTGGGCTATGCAGGGTCAGACCGGTGAAGTTAACGCTGCAAAGCAAGAAGTTGCAGCATTCAACAAGGCTCACCCTGAGATCCAGGTTGAACTTACTTTCGTACCAGATATGGGTACTGCTCTAAAGACCACAGCAGTTGACAAACTTCCAGACGCATTTGAGTTTGATGGCGAAACACTTGCTGCTCTTGTATACAACGGAAAGCTTGCAAAGCTTAACGGCCTAGTCTCAGATGCAACTTTTGCTAACGAGCTTCCGTCAATTCAGGCTGAAGGCACATACTCGGATGGAAATTCATATTCTGTCTCACAGTATGACTCCGGTCTAAGTCTTTGGGGTAACAAGTCAATGCTTGCAGCTGCTGGTGTAGATGTACCTACCAGTGTTGACGCTGCATGGACTGCAGATGAGTTCACTGCTGCTCTAAAGAAGATTGCTGCTACTACTCCTGGTAAGAAGGCAATCACATTCAAGGAGAACTACGGAATTGGTGGCGGCTGGGCAGGCTATGCATTCAGCCCAATCGTTAACTCTGCTGGTCAGCCTCTAGTTAAGAACGGTACTGCTGTTGGTGCAATGGATGCTCCTGAAGTTGTTTCAGCATTCCAGACCTTCGCTTCTTGGAAGAAGTACTCAGATCCAGACGCTGATGACAGCGCTTTCCAAACCAAACGTGTAGCGCTTGCATGGATTGGTCACTGGGCAGCTCCTGCTATCAAAGCAACTGTTGGTGCTGACGCGGTTTTGATTCCACTTCCAAATTTCGGAAACGGAAGCAAGTCAGGTCAGGGTTCACACAGCTGGGCTATTGGTGCTAAGTCATCAAAGCAGAAGGCTGCCGCAACCTTCCTAGAGTTCATCACTCAGGACGCATGGATCAACAACCTAACCAACCAGAACGGTGCAGTTCCTGCAACTGTTTCAGCTCTAGCAGCCAACGCTGACTACGCAGAGGGTGGCCTTCTAGCCCTATACGCAGCTCAGCTAAGCAAGAGCTGTGGTTCGGCAGATCCGACAGCTGACTGTGTCACTGTTCCTCGAACCATTAGCCCAGCTTGGCCGGTAATCAACACCACCTTCAGCCAGGCAGTCCAGAAGATCTGGGATGGTGCTGATGCTCAGGCAGCTCTAACAGAAGCAGCTAAGGCAATCGATCAGGACGCAGCCGACAACAACGGCTACAAGAACTAGTTCAAAACTTGGTCCTGTAAGTTCTAAAGGCGGGGCCGGTCAATTAGATCGGTCCCGCCTTTACACTTGTTCAAGAAAAACAGATAGGTAGTAAATGACAACTTTCGGAAGCCTTAGGAAGAGAGTATTTAAACGCCGCTTTGGCTACGACCAAATTGCTGGAATGCTAATGAGCTTGCCAGCGACGCTCCTTTTAGTGCTATTTGTTGTTATACCTTTCTTTACAGCTTTTATTCTTTCTTTCTACAATGCGCACCTTGCCAGCACCCACACCAACTTCATGGGTTGGGAGAATTACCGCAGAATTCTTTTTGATCCAGAGACATCTGGTGTCTTCTGGCAGAGCCTTGGGAATAACTTCCAGTTCGCTCTCATCGTTGTCCCTCTTCAAACCGGTTTAGCAACAGCGCTGGCATTGCTTCTTAACCAAAAGATCAAAGGAATTGCATTCTTCAGAACTTTCTTCTTCATGCCAGTGGTATTCCCAATGTCTTTGGTAACTGTTGTCTGGACTCTGTTCTTCTCCAGAGACTTACGAGGGATGTTCAATAGTGTGCTTCACACCATCTCTGGTGGATCTATAAACCCAGTGGATTGGTTAGGGACTCCAGGTTTAGCGCTTGTTTCTATAGCAATCATGTCTATCTGGGCAGGTGCTGGATTTCAGATGGTCATTATTCTTGCCGGGCTTCAGGAAATCCCTCTAGAGCTATATGAAGCTGCATCTTTGGATAAAGCAAATGCTTTTCAGAAGTTTCGTCACGTGACTCTTCCAGGGCTTCGTAACACTTTAGTGTTCGTTGTAATCATTACAACGATCTTCTCGTTGCGACTATTTGATCAGGTATACATCCTTACTTCAGGAGGGCCCCTTGGTAGTACAAGCACAGTTATGTTCCAAGCTGTTACAACTGCTTGGACACAGGACAACATCGGTAAAGGCTCAGCAATGACTGTCGTCTTCGTGCTGATCATTATCGCTCTTACCGTCGTTCAAAGACTTGTGCTTCGTCAAGAAAAGGAGATCAAGTGAGCATCGCTCCAAAAGGTAATCGCAACCCAGTTAAGCAGTTCAAGCTTTTCCTAAACTATTTCTTCCTTGCTGTTATTACTCTCATATTCTTCGCACCGATTGCTTACCTACTCATTGGGTCGCTAAAACCACAGAATGAAGTTCTGTCAGGTCTAGGTGGTTTCCTTCCCGTTCACCTAGGTTTTGGTAACTATGCGAATGTATTCAATGCATTCAACAGTGAGGCAACTGGTTACTTCTACTCTTTCTATATCAACTCAATCATTGTCAGTTGTGTGATTGTGATTGGGGGGCTAATCATCAACTCGATGATTGCATACTCGCTTGCCCGTCTTCGTTGGAAGGGGAGAAACTTCATTCTTGGGTTTGTTGTTCTTCTTGTCATCCTTCCTTTCGAAGCAATCGCCGTTCCGCTTTACGACTTGATGAACCCTTATCGAAACACTCTGTTTGCGCAATACATTCCATTCGTGGCAAGCGCATTTTCTGTGTTCCTGTTCTACTCTTTCTTTATTTCACTGTCTTCAGAAATCCAGGAAGCAGCAAGGCTCGATGGAGCAGGACCTTGGCGTGTGTTCTTCCAAGTCATCGTCCCGATGTCTAAGCCTGTATTTGCATCCGTAACCATCCTGAGCTTCCTATCTGCTTGGAACTCATTCCTGTTCCCTCTGATGATGGTGGATAGCCCCGATGTGAGACCACTGCCATTAGCAATGACTGTCTTCTTCCAGCAGCAGCAGAAAGACTGGGGCACCATCTTTGCCTTCGGTGTGTTGCTAATCCTTCCGGTGATGATTGTTTTCCTAGCTTTCCAGCGTTACTTCATACAGTCAGTCGCTTCATCTGCAGTGAAGGGTTAATAAGTGGCACTTCGACTTCCTGATGATTGGGCTTGGGACTGCTGGCTATATCCAGAGCAAGTCGATGGGTTATGGCATATCTTTTATTTGAAAGCTCCTAAGTCACTAGGAGACCCTGAGTTGCGTCATGGCAATGCAACCGTAGGCCATTCAACTTCACCTGACCTCACTAACTGGACTCACCATGGAACAGTTCTGCGACCAGGTCCTGAAGGAGCCTGGAATGACAGAGCTATTTGGACTGGAAGCGTAATCAAAGCACCTGACGGTAAATACAACATGTTCTTTACGGGCACAAATAAGTCAAAAGAAAGTGGATTGATCCAACGTGTTGGCAGAGCAACTGGGGAGACTCTATTTGATTTCGCACAAAAAGATTTTGTCTTGGAAGCAGATGGAAACTTCTATGAACGTCTAGACCAGAACGATCTTGCCGGCAGTGCTGAAGCTCTTGATTGGAAAGAGGAGGGTTGGCGAGACCCTTGGGTGTTCTTTGATGAGAGAGATAACCTTTGGCACATGCTCGTTACTGCAAGACTCATAGGAGGTAAGACCTTAAACAGGGGGACTGTGGGGCATGCGGTCTCTTCGGATTTGGAGAATTGGTCAATTAGAGCACCGCTGTCTGGCCCTACTGGGTTTGCGCAGCTAGAGGTATTTCAGATTGTGGAAGTTGCAGAAAAATATGTTGTGGTCTTCTGCGCGGGCGCAGCTGACATTGACCCTGCCTCTGGAAGAGCGCAGGTAAGCGCTACATACAGTGCCCCTTGCGATTCACCAACTGGACCTTTTCATTTCGACCAAGCAGAGATCATTGACGACGGCAAACACTATGCTGGTCGTGTTTTGAAAGATACTGATGGCGTTTTCAAGTTGCTAGGTTTTGAAAATGGTGGACCGGCTGGATTCACAGGGATTATCAGCGACCCACTTCCCCTTGCGCTGACCCCAGCCGGGGTGTTCAAAACAATTTAAATTCAGTAAAGCCCCCCTTGACTAAAAGAGTAGAAAAGCCTATTCTTGTCTTATGACTGAGAAGCTGCCCCTTGAATTTGGTTTAGATACGTTTGGTGATTTGACTGTTGACGATAACGGTCAAAAGCAGTCTGCAGGACAGGCAATCAGAAACGTAGTTGAGCAGGCCGTGTTGGCAGACCAGCTTGGTCTGAAGCACTTCAACATTGGTGAGCACCACAGAGATGACTACGCAGTGTCTGCACCGGATACCATTTTGGCTGGTATTGCCACGGTCACTAATCAGATAACCCTTGGCACCGGCGTTACCGTGCTCTCCAGCGAAGACCCAGTTAGGGTTTACCAGCGCTTTGCTACCATCGATGCGCTGAGTAATGGAAGAGCTGAAATTACAGCTGGTAGAGGTTCATTTACCGAGAGCTTCCCTCTGTTTGGCTTCAACCTAAGTGACTACGAGCAGCTCTTCGAAGAGCGGTTAGATCTCTTGGTTGAACTCCTCAAAGAGGGCCCGGTCACTTGGCAGGGAGAAACTAGGGCAGCGCTTAGCAATCAAGAGGTTTACCCGAAAACAGAACGGGGAACTATTCCTCTTCGAGTTGGTGTTGGTGGCTCTCCGCATTCGGTTATCAGAGCAGCTAAACATGGAGCAACTTTGGCATTAGCAATAATTGGCGGAGACCCGGAAAGGTTCAAGCCATTCGTTGGCCTATACCGGGAATCGCTAAAGCGATTCGAGCAGCCACAGTTGGCGGTAGGTATTCACTCACCAGGGCACATCGCTGATACTGACGAGCAGGCAGCAAAAGAATTGTGGCCACATTACCAAACTGCCTTCGGCCGGATTGGTAGAGAACGTGGTTGGGGTCCAATGACTTATGAGCACTTCGATAATGAAGTAAAGCATGGCTCATTGTATGTTGGCTCTGCTGAGACGGTAGCGGGGAAGATTATTCACGCAATTGAGTCGACCGGAGCTAACCGGTTTGATCTGAAGTATTCCAATGGGCCGATGCCACATAGCCTGCTGATGAAATCAATTGAGCTTTATGCCACCAAGGTAATCCCTATGGTTAGGGCAGCTGTTGGTGATGAGATAGCGATCAGCTATTAGTTGTTAAAACAAATGAGGCCACTGTTTCCAGTGGCCTCATCCGTTTAATGCCTAGCTATTGACTAGTGACCTTCTGCTGCTGCAAATGCCTTGTCGTCTTCAGCTGACTTGATACGTGCAATGCTGAAGATGATTAGACCGAAGAGACACTTAGCCAAGATGTCAGCAATGCTGTATCCGACTTCGCGTGAAACTACGTCAGAAGCAGTTGGAGCGCCTTCTTGTCCCATTGCAAGGATGAAGGTGATTGGGTAAACACCCCAAGTTGCAATTAGAAGAAGACGAAGACCTAGGAACATCTTGCGAATCTTCTCTGACTGGCTTGAAAGGCTCTTGGTCAACTCAACCCATAGTACATACATGATGTATAGGAATGGGATGGTTGATAGTAGGCCCCACATGCTGTTTGATAGACCGAATAGCTGAGTGTGGATGTCACCAGGGTAACCAAGGATGATCATCAAAGCAGCTGCTGGTACTAGACGCTTTAGCAATGAAGACTGGATAGCCTTTACAAGACCTAGAACTGCAACTAGCTCAACTAGAAGTAGTGGAACAGTTAGTAGCCAGTCAATGTAACGGTAGCCAACGTTGTAGTGAGCTGCACCGAAAGCAAGAGCTCCCATGTCGCCAGCAGCACCGTTAACAGCGGCTGTGTCTGCGTTCATGCCATATGCGTGGCTGAATGAGTCGAACATTCGGAAGTAGTGGTAAGCAGCAATTGATGTAACGGTTGCTGAAACCATAACTGCCAAACGGTACTTAGGCAGCACTCGGTCTCTTGCGATCCACAAGAAGAATGAGGTGAAAAGCATGCTTGCAATACCAAGTGAAAGCATGTTGTATACGGCACTGAATTGATATCCAGTTAGAGCGTAAGATAGCACTCCAAGTTGATCCATTTTGTGTAGCCTTTCCTAATTAGTTAGGTCGGGCAAACCGATGGATCACCCGACTTTGGGGACTGCATGGTTAAGCCTACTTAGCAATAATGGAAACAAAACGGCCATAAAAATAGCAGTTACCAATTCGTTACAAGGCTAAAAACCACTACATATGGGGATTTTAGGCAGTCTTTACCTTTATAGTCTCGTAGCCCCTAAGAACAAATGTGTCTCTACGGACTGGTTCTTCGGCGAGTTCTATGTTGGGGAAGCGCTCAAAAAGCATAGGTAGCGATGCGCTTAGCTCTAATCGCGCTAGCGGCGCACCTAAACAGAAGTGAATACCTGCTCCAAATCCAATCTGAGGATTGTTAGCCCTAGTGAGATCCATTTCTTCTGGTTTATCAAATACTTCTTCATCACGATTTGCAGATCCAAGTAAAGATGCAATCTTCTGACCTTCGAGGACAGTTACCTCTCCGACTTTTGTGTCTTGGGTTGCAGTTCTTTCGAAGAGCTGCAGCGGAGCATCGAATCTGAGGAATTCTTCAATAGCAGTGTCGGTGACCCCTCTTGGGTTAGTTCTCAAAAGGGCTAGCTGGTCTTCTCTTTGTAAGGCTGCAACAATTCCATTTCCGAATCCATTGACACTTGCCTCGTGACCTGCATTAAGAAGAAGCACACAGGTTGCAATCAATTCTTGGGTGTTAAGTTTCTCCCCAGCTTCTTCTACAGAAGCTAGCTCACTGATTAGGTCCTCACCTCGTCGTGCTTTTCTCTCAACCATCAGTCCGCGAACATATTCTGCGAATTCGTGAGCGGCCAGCCTTGCCTCAGCTTGAGCTTGCTCTGAAGGATTAACTTCATACATCTTTACAATCGCCTGAGACCATGGTCTAAGTAAGTGTTCGTCTTCATCGGGGAAACCTAGCAGGGCAGCAATCACCTTTACTGGCAATGGTTCTGCATAGTCAGCGATTAGATCGAAGGTTCCAGTAGTTCTGAGTTTCAAATCTGCTTTATCTAGAAGAATCCCAGCTAAGCGTTCAATTTCTGGTTTCAGTGAATCGATACGGGATCTCGAGAAAGCTTTGCCAACTAGAGAACGAAGTCTGGTGTGCTTAGGAGGTTCGGAATCGAGGATGCTGTCGGAGTGCAGCCAGTTGAATTCGTTCCATTGGGTTTCAGGATCTCTTGGAGTGAATATTCTGCCTAGTGTTTTGGTTCGAAGAACTGCATTTGCATCTTGATGTTTTGCAGCTAACCACATACCTAAACCATCGTGCCAAACCGGCTTGCCTTCTTTACGAAGAAGAGCTAGCTCAGGGTATGGGTCTTTTACGAAACTAGGTGCAGAAAAATCAATCATTAGTCAAGGCTAAGCCAGAACTCGTTAACGCTTTGCTATTGCCTTCTGAGCTGGAATAAAGCCGAGCGCTAAGACGCTAAATAGGGCAGCAATAATGAAGATCCACATGATCTGTGAGCCAATTCCATACTGAGGGTCGATGAACCAGTATGGCCACCAGCCCTGGATAACACCTCGGGCGATTGAAAAGGCTAACCAGCTAAGTGGGTAGACGAGAACCCAGAACGCCTGGTTTAGCTTCAAAGTGAAAGTAGTCCTAACTAGCAGCCACTCTAAGAAGATAAGTACTGGAACGTAGGTGTGAATGATTTCGTTTGGGAGTACTGGCCAGTCGTAGCCGACGTCTCTCGCATCTGGAGCTCCGCCTCTAAGCAAGGCGTTATAGATGACTCCCACGATAACCATTGAAACAGCCATGGTTAGACGAGACAGGCTTAGAAGCTTGGTTTCACTCTGTCCTCTAATTAGTTGAATGCTGGAAAGAGTCAACACAACTGCTGTGATCAGAGCTGAGGTGATGCTGAAGTATGAGAAGTATTCTGCAGGCCTGAATAAGTTGTGTAGGAGTCTGTCACTGACTTGCCAGTAAACGGCAATGAAGAGCGATATCGCTAAGACAGCACGAATAGAGATGATTCCAAGAATGTTTTTAGAGGCCATTTGGAAAGCCTAGTGAACAGAGCAGAATTAGCCCGCTAGGTAAGAAGGCCATGATACAAAAGCGTTATGAACGGCTAATGTCTCCAAAGGGAGAAATAGACTGATGAAATGGTCAAGGGCAGCGAAGCAGAATGAAGTTCTTTCTGAAATATGTCGCTGCCATCGTCGCTCTTAGCTTCGGGTTTTCAACAGTTTCAGTTGCAAATGCAGACAACTCTAATTACTGGCCCGAGTTTGGCACACTTGCATCACACAATGAATGGGCTATGAAAGCTATCGGTGGGGATGTTGCTCATCAAATGGGAGCAACCGGTGCCGGAGTAAAGGTTGCTGTCTTAGATAGCGGTGTCTCACCAAACTTTCCTGGCCTTACCAGCAAAATAATTGCATACAAAGACTTTGTTTCGTCACAGCACCCATTGCAAGAACATGGAACCATGACTGCTTCGACAGTTGCTGCTGACTACGACCCTGCAACTGGAGTAGGTGGAATTGCGCCAGGGGTTTCACTGATCATTGGGCGTGTTTGTTATTTACAGTGGTGTGATGCAGAAGCAGCAAAGAAAGCAATTCTCTGGTCTGTAGATCAAGGCGCGCAAGTTATCAGCATGAGCTTCGGCGGATATAACGATCCAGAGATGAATGCCATCCTGACCGATGTGACTAGAAGAGGTGTGGTTGTTGTTGCGGCGTTAGGAAATTCAGGTTGCACCACTTATGCGAGCTGGGGAGTAAACCGATCTTGTCTTCAGGGGAAGTCAACTGAAAGCTCAATGGCCTCTTATTCCATTCCTGGTCTTATCGGTGCAGGTGCATCTGATCACTTCAATGGACGTGCATCTTTTTCAAGTTGGGGACCAAATTTAGACCTTATCGCTCCAGGAGTCGACAACATTGCATACGATCCAATCGGTGCTACAAATGGTTTCGGTGGGACATCGGCAGCAACACCACTTATTGCTGGAGTTGCCGCTTTGATTTTAGAAGCCAACCCCTCGCTAACCCCTGCTCAAGTTCAAGCAGTCTTGCAAGCATCCACGAGGCCGGCTTTGGAAACAAAACCAAAGGTCTGGGATTACTGTGAGAAATCAGTTGAGACTAACCTTTGGAGCTGCCATCAAGAAATAGATTCAACATCACCACAAGAATTCTTTACCGGAGCTGGATTAGTTGCTGCTGATAAAGCAGTAACACTTGCAAGACGAATGGCTCAGAAAACAACGATGGCTGCCCCAACTATCTCTTCAGTAGGGAAAGATGCAACAGTCAGTTGGTCAGGCTCTAATGCTGATCTATATATCAACTCGAAGTTAGTTGCTAAGAATGCGTCAAGCCCATACAGCTTCACTGGGGAGCTGGGGCAAAGCTTTGCAGTGCAATTGGTTAGAGGTAACTTAGTCTCGGATCCTGCATTGCTAGTGATGAGGGTAAATCTGATACCAAAGGCTCCTGTCATCCAGGATCCAAATGGGATGTCTCAAATTTATGCTCGGACAGACAATATGTTTATTCAAATAAATGATGTGAGGGTGGACGACCCTTCGATTAATTGGATGCAGGGTTGGATGCAATCAATTGGCGGAATCTTTGAGTTCACGGATGGCACTTCTGTGCATTGCAAGGGTTACGACGGTGGACCACCGAGCATGGTAATTCGGTTTTTCAATTTCAGTTGCAGCATGAATAAACCTGTTGGTCAGTTCGCCGGCAGATTCCGACTGTTAACGCCAGATAGCGTTCTAGGGGAACCGACCGAGCTCTTTACGGTAAATGTTTATCCAGCCAACCCGACTATTCCTATTCGGACTACTTATCTTTCGGATGCTGAAGTCAAATTTGAATGGGATGCGGTTCCTGGCGCTAAATCTTATGAGGTTCGATACAAGCCCGATGGCAGCGCTTCATGTATTACTGATACATCTGTCATCTCATCAGGATTTACTTGGCCATCAAGTTTCAGTGTGAGCGCTAAGTCTGAGGAAGATTGTGCTGGAAACTCCATTATGAATAGCGAAAGCTTGGGTTATCGTTTGTTGAAACCAGCACCAGCAAAGCCAACCAACATTCACGTCAAAGCAATTTATCCAACATACATTGAGTTCGATGCTCCGCTTTCCGCACCAACAAATACCTGGCGAGTTTATAGATCTGATGGTGCATTTGCCAGATTTGATAATCCAGATCAAAAAGTAAATGTCGGAGTGATGGGAAACGAAGATGCGAATCGAAAGACTTTCACATATCGTTTTGTTGAAGTAGCACACGATATGTGGGGTGAAACTTGGAGCGAACCGAGTGATCCGATTAGCGTTGCTTTTGCTGAATTGACAGCTCCTAAGGGAAACTGCTTTCGGACTGCGTCCGCTTCTAATGTCACCTGTGACATTCAACCAAATCAGATCGGCGATGGAACACTAATTGAGTTCCTAGATGGCGATGGTCAGGTTATTTCAAGTAGTGATACCAAGCGCTGGGTCTCTCAACGCTTCACGTTTGGAAAAATCAAAGGTGCTCAATCCGTTCGCCTAACTTCAACTGGCGGGGAGTTGCACTACTGGTATCGCAGAGGCGATAGTGTCACCATCCCACTTATTAATCGCTATAGCTCTAGTCGATACAAACTTATGATTGCCCAATAGTTGATCTTGAGCCAACTAACGCAAAGCTAATAGCTGCCGCATCTATAAATTCTTGGACGATTGCGCTCTCGCTTGGGTTGAGAAAACCAAACGCGGCACAAATCATTGCGATTAGAGCTAAAGCCATTCCTATTGTGCTTGCTTGTAATGCTCGTTTAGCTGCAGTTTTAGAAATGAAAACTGCTTCAGCTAGTCGGCCTATCGAGTCCTCGACAATAACAACATCAGAGCTTTGGCTAGCAGCGGTTGCGCCTCTTGCCCCCATTGCTATACCGATGTCGGCTGCGGCAAGTGCAGGGGCATCGTTTATGCCATCGCCAACCACTGCGACGGTTCCCTTAGTCTCATTCTGAGTCTTTGTTAGCATCATCAATTTTTGCTCAGGAGCCATACTTGCGAAGTGCTCCCTAATGCCTAACTCATTAGCAACTTTGGCAACAGTTTCTTCACGATCTCCAGAGACTAATAAGATTCGTTTTACGCCGAGGGCAAATAGGTTTTTGATAGTTGTCTTTGCATCTGTTCTTAACGGATCGCTTAGCCCGATGTATCCAGCAATACGTCCATCAATCTGAATTTCTGTAATTAGGCTGCTTTGGATCTTGGCCCAGTCAGGCAGTGGCAGTTTTGGTTGTCCAACAGAAATTATTTTCCCGTCGACTGTGCCAGTCAGCCCATGACCTGGGGTTTCGAAAACGTTAGTGGCTGGCTGAAATGCTATTTGCCTATCCTTGGCAAGCTCAACCAGAGCTCTCGCAACGATGTTTGAACTGTGCTGCTCCAGGGATGTTGCCAAGCCTATTGTTTCTACTTCGTTGGCATCTTTACTCCACACGAGTTGCGAAACTCGTGGCCCGCCTTCAGTCAAAGTTCCAGTCTTATCAATCAAAACCACTTCAACCCGGGAAAGTTGTTCAAGTGCAGAGCCTGTTTTTATGATTACACCAACTTTTGAAGCTCGAGAAATTCCAGAGACAATCGCAACCGGTACAGCAAGAATTAGTGGGCACGGAGTAGCTGCCACAATCACAGCGACAGCCTGTTTGATGTCTCCTGAAATTAGCCAGGTAATTATTGCCATGCCAAGGGCTATTGGGACAAAACGGATGGCCCATTTATTTGCCAATCGAACACCTTTTGTTGCCTGTTGTTTAGCAGAGGCAACGAGATTAATGAGATTCGCATATGTACTGTCTGCAGCGTTAGTAGAGGTCTTTAGCAAGACACTTGAGCCGGCATTTACTACTCCGGATTGCACGCTTGAATTCTTTGCTCGCCAAATCGGTTCTGGTTCACCGGTTAATGCTGACTCATCGAATAATGCCTCGCTCTGCAAGATTCCATCGAGTGGAACAACTTCACCAGAGCGCACAAGTATTAATGAGCCGACTGGAACAGAGGCAATTGCAGTGTCTACGTATTCATTGCTTTGAAGCAAATGTGCATCGTGTGGTGCTCTTGAGACCAAGGCATCAAGATGCGAACTAGCACGACCTTCGGCCCACACTTCTAAAGCTCTTCCCGTGGCGAGCATCACAGAAATAATGCTTGCCGCAAGCCACTCATTGGTTGCACCAGTTGCAATTATTGAAACTACCGCTAACGTATCGCTACCTAAGGCTTTGTTGCGCAGGGCTTGTATTAACCATCGGAGCGAAAGAATCAGCCCCAAGGCAGCGCCTAGTGCCCAAACCAAATTGGCAATTTCAATTTGTTTTAGTTGGTTGAGAAATATTCCTATTGCTAGCGAGGAAAGTGCAAACGCAACGAAGCCATACTTACCTAGAGTTGCCTGCATACTCTGATTCTCGCACCTTGCTTGCCCCATACCGCAATAAACTTCAAACATGACAAATTCTGGGGTTCATAACTTAGTTCCAACAATTTCTTTTTTAGGTGCAGCAGGCACAGTTACTGGATCTAGGTTTTTACTTAGCTGTGGGGAAACCAAAGTCATGGTTGACTGTGGGCTGTTTCAGGGGTTGAAGGAACTGCGGCTGAAGAACTGGGAACCTCTAGCTGTTGATGCTGGCACTATCTCTGCAGTCCTCCTAACCCACGCTCATTTAGATCACTGCGGATACATCCCCAAGTTGGTTCAGCAGGGATTCAAAGGAAAGATTCATTCCACCGAATACACCATGAAGCTTGCTGAAGTTATTCTTTTGGACTCTGCCCGTATTCAAACCGAAGATGCAAAGTGGGCGGCCAAGAAGGGCTTTAGTAAACATAATCCGCCTAAGCCTCTATATGACGAAAATGATGCAATCAAAGCTGTTCAGCAGTTCAAGGTAGAGAAATTTTCTGAACGTATCGAAGTCGCTAAAGAGACATTCGTTACTTTTCACCCATCCGGCCATATTCTTGGTGCATCAACTCTGGAGATCGAATTCTTTGGGAAACGTTTGATGTTCTCCGGTGACCTGGGTAGAGACGGGCATCCGCTGCTAGTTAATCCAACTCCGATTCTCAGCGGTAAATATGATGCTCTAGTTACTGAATCCACTTATGGTGACCGTGAGCATGTTGCCTCAAGTACTGACTTTCAAACTGTGATAAATGAAACAATCTCTGCTGGAGGATCGGTATTGATTCCAGCATTTGCCGTCGACAGAACGGAAGTGATTTTGGTTCGGCTTCGTGAGCTTGTTGAGGCTGGCTCAATCCCCAGAGTCCCCATTTATGCAGATTCACCGATGGCTCTAAAGGCACTTGACTACTATCGGGAGGCTATCGATACAGGTTCTTCTGAGATACGAGAAGAAGTTAGAAATACCTGGAAGGGACGAGATCCATTTGATCCAGGGAGCTTGGTTGAACTTCACAGTGTTGATGAATCTAAGACAATCAATGATCCACAACAACCGTGCATCATCATTTCAGCTTCTGGAATGGGAACTGGTGGACGGGTAGTTCACCACCTCCGGCAAATGCTCCCTAACCCAAAACATACGGTAATCATGGTCGGCTATCAGGCCATCGGTACTAGAGGCAGGGCACTTGTTGATGGTGCAGCACAGGTAAAGATGCATGGTGAACTTGTTTCAGTTAATGCACGCATAGAGCAGATTGCAGAATTTTCTGTTCACGCCGATTCAAACGAGTTGATTGCTTGGCTTGCTAGCGCACATGAGGCTCCGACTAATGTATTTGTGGTCCATGGTGAAGCCGGAGTCGCAGAATCATTTAGCGATCTGGTGAGTACCAAACTTGGCTGGAAATCTCGTGCGCCTAAAGACGGCGACAGCGTAGCTCTTTAGCGACTTAGGGCTTGCGGGTTAGCGGTTGGATTTCTAACGAGACCAATGATGTATGCGAGGCTAAAGCTGAAGCCGATAGCGGCATAAACGTAGTCAAACCAAGTTAGTGTTGCGACTGGTGTTAAAAGTGTTAGTGCACCTAGCGCTGATGCAGATAGCGCCATAACTCTTGCCGAGAAAAGAACAGCGTTGTCCTTGCCTCGAAGAGAGACAGAAAGCATGTTTCCACAAAGAGCGATCAATGTGATAGCAATCATGCGCATAGACCATTCCAGTTCATTGCTGGTGGTGAATCCAAGCAGTTCATTGAATAGCGCTGGAGCTAAGAGTAAGAAGAGAGCGCTTAGCCCAAAGACTGTTGCGCCGGTGGCTAATACTTTGCGTAGGTATCCGTAATTGTTAGTTTCAGTCATATCTAAATGCTATGACTGCTTGTTGCCAACACCCCGCCACTGAGACCAAGTTGGAATCAAATGCTCATAGGCTGTTTATGTGGCGACCACAAGTTTGCCCACGTCAACGGCGACGAAAGATCAATGATGCGCGCATTAGTGAAAGCAGTAGCAGGACCAGGGCTCGAACTGGTAGAGGTTCCTGAGCCACAGGTTGGTGAAAATGATGTCAAGATTCGGGTATTAAGAACAGGTATCTGCGGAACAGACCTCCACATTGAGAGCTGGGACCATTGGGCAGCAGAGACAATCAAGACACCAATTATTCCCGGCCACGAGTTCTTTGGTGAAGTTGTTGAAATAGGCAGTCGAGTTCATGAAGTTGAAGTCGGGGCAATGGTCTCTGGTGAAGGGCACATTGTTTGTGGCATCTGTCGCAACTGTCGAGCCGGTAGAAGACAAATGTGCATTAGAACGCTTGGTGTCGGGGTCAACCGCGATGGAGCATTTGCTGAATACGTTGTTATTCCTGAATCAAATGTTTGGGTTCATCACGATCCAATAGATCCAGATCTAGGTGCAATCTTTGACCCATTCGGAAATGCTGTGCACACAGCACTTGCATACAGTTTGGTTGGTGAGGATGTTTTGATTTCAGGAGTCGGGCCAATTGGTCTGATGTCTATTGCTGTTGCAAGGCACGTGGGAGCGAGATTCATAGTCGCAACAGATGTCAGTGAACCAAGATTGGAACTAGCTCGAAGCATGGGTGTTGATATTGCCCTGAATGTTTCCAAGCACCGAATTGTTGAATCGCAGAAAGAACTTGGAATGCGCGAAGGTTTTGACGTTGCATTTGAGATGTCGGGACATAAGGCGGCACTTCCTGAAATCATTGAGAACCTCAACCATGGTGGTCGAGTTGCGATGTTGGGGCTACCGAGTGAGTCAATCGACATTGACTGGTCAAAAGTGGTCACACACATGATTACTCTGAAAGGTATTTACGGTAGAGAGATGTTTGAGACTTGGACTGCGATGAGTTCGATGTTGAAATCTAGTGAGACATTGCGAAAGCGTATTGCGTCGGTAATAACCGATCGAATGCCTGCTAGCGCTTGGAAAGAAGGCTTTGCTTTGGCAAGATCTGGGACTGGCGGCAAGGTTGTTTTGGATTGGACTCAAATCTGATGTTTGAAAGTTTAGAAACTACTATCGCTAATCGTTTAGAGGACATCTCAAGTTCAGGTTTATATAAGACTGAACGGCCCTTGGCTTCAGCGCAAGGCTCACAGATCCAATCCGGGGGCAGAGAGCTATTAAACTTTTGCGCTAATAACTACCTCGGTCTAGCTGATGATGATCGAGTAAAGAGAGCTGCAGGTGATGCTCTGTCGGAACTAGGTTTTGGGGTAGCAAGCGTGAGGTTTATCTGTGGCACACAGAACATCCATCTTGAACTTGAACAGGCGGTGTCTACGTTTTTGGGCACTGATGAAACCATTTTGTTTAGTTCATGCTTTGATGCCAATGGCGGTGTATTTGAAGCGCTCTTTGGAGAAGAGGATGCCATCATCAGTGATGAGCTAAACCATGCAAGCATCATCGATGGCATCCGGCTATCTAAAGCGGCACGCTTTAGATACAAGAACCGTGACATGGCAGATCTTGAACGTGCACTGATTGAATCTGCCAGCGCTAAATCAAGAGTCATCGTCACAGATGGTGTGTTTAGCATGGACGGGTATATCGCTCCGCTTAGGGAGATTTGCGACCTAGCTGAGAAATACAATGCAGTGGTGATGGTTGATGATTCTCATGCAGTTGGGTTAATCGGTGGAGGGGGTAAGGGGACTCCGGAACTACTTGGTGTTGGCAACCGGGTGGATATATACACCGGAACATTTGGCAAGGCTTTGGGTGGGGCTGCTGGTGGTTACGTCAGCGGGAGAGCATCAATAGTTGAACTCTTGAGACAGAAAGCCAGACCGTACCTATTCTCAAATTCATTGGCACCAGTAATAGCAGCCGGATCACTAGAGGCTATTCGGATTGCTTCTGATGGAATCGAAGGACCATTACTTAGAAACCGATTGAAAGACAATGCAGATCTCTTTAGGCGCCTTATGACTGAAGAAGGTTTTGATTTGTTGCCTGGTGAGCATCCGATTATCCCCGTCATGTTTGGTGATGCCAAAGTGGCAACTGAGATAGCTAATCAAATGTTTGTCGAGGGTATCTATGTCACAGCTTTTAGTTTTCCCGTTGTCCCAAAGGATAAGGCCCGGATCAGAGTTCAGCTTTCTGCCGCTCATTCGAGCGAGGAAATCAAAGCCTGCGTTGCTGCTTTTATAAATGCTAGGGCTCAAGTTAGAGTTGGCTAATGGAAGAAAAAGTAAAGGGCCCCAAGAGCTATTTCCCTTCTATTGAGGCTAAGTATGGCAAGCCGATTTCATTCTGGATGAAAGAACTAAAGAAGGTAAAGGACAAGAAGCATATGGAACAGGTTAAGTTCCTACAAGAGAACCATGAAATGGGTCAGGGTCACGCTAACGCGATTGTCCACGTCTTTAGAGCGGAAAACAACCTGTGAAGTTTCTAAGTCGCGTCAAAGTCGGCACTTGGGTAGTTGCAGCTTTTGCAGCATTCATTTTGCTCATTGCCTCAATCATGTTTGGTTCTTGGCTGGCAAGCCAGCCGAAGAAATACGAAGCCTTTTTAAAGCTTTATGGCACAACTCAAACAAGCTGGAAGGTCAATGATCGAGTTCCTGTTGGGCTAGTTCTGAACCTTAACGACAAGACCGGTAAGAGCTATGCAATTCAACTTGAGGGCAGAGTTGACGGGGCTTGGCAGGTGGTCAAGAAATACACTGCGAAGAATCCTGACAACAGCACCGTGGTATTCAAGGTTCATCCAGCTATCGCTGGGGACATCGTTTATCGAGCTGAAGTCCAAACTCCAAGTGGAATTGTCACCAGTAATGAACTTGTTGTTCAAGTAACAAACTGAGTTCCCAATACCCTCCTAGATAGACTTGCCACATGGCTATGAAAATTACTGTTATCGGGTTGGGTTATCTAGGCACGACTCATGCAGTTGCCATGGCCAAGGTGGGCCATCAGGTTATTGGCATAGAGCCTAACCAACAGAAAATAGACTCTCTGGTTCAAGGTAGAGCAGGATTTTTCGAGCCAGGACTAGATCAGGAACTAGCAGCTCAATTAGCAAGCGGACGGCTAACTTTCAAACAGGCACACGATGAATCGTCTAGGGATGCCGACATTCACTTCATTTGTGTCGGCACACCACAGAGCGCTGGGTCTATGGCTGCAGATACCTCCTATTTAGAATCGGCAATCCAAGCCCTGGCACCATTTCTTCGTGAGGATGCATTGGTAGTTGGAAAGTCAACTGTCCCAGTTGGCACAGCGGCAAAACTAGCTCAACAGTTAGCTAAAGCAACTGGCTTTACTTCGCCAAATTTGGCTTGGAACCCAGAGTTCCTAAGAGAAGGTACTGCACTAGAAGATTCTTTGCACCCAGACCGTTTGGTTATTGGAGTAACGAACCCTCGATCGGAAGCCTTACTTAGAGAAGTCTTTGCTCCGATGATTGATGCAGGAATTCCATTTCTAGTTACCGATTTAGCCACCGCTGAATTAGTAAAGGCTGCTGCTAACGCATTCCTGGCCACCAAGATTTCCTTTATCAATGCCATGGCAGAAATCGCAGAAGTATCTGGAGCAGATGCAACTGAGCTCGCTCAGGCTATCGGCTATGACGAGCGTATTGGCAATAAGTTTTTACGCAATGGAGTTGGTTTTGGTGGGGGATGTCTACCGAAAGATATTCGTGCGCTCATTGCTAGAGCTGAGGAATTAGGCGTGGGTGAATCCGTTTCTTATTTGCATGAGATTGACAAGATTAACCTTCGTCGCAGAGATCGGGTTATTACTCTGCTTACTGAGGAACTTGGTTCACTTAGCGGTAAAAGAGTTTTGGTTCTAGGAGCTGCGTTCAAGCCAGACAGTGATGATGTCCGTGACTCGCCAGCGCTTGGAATTGCTCTATTAGCGAGGGCTGCAGGCGCTGAAGTGGTTGTTCACGATCCGATAGCTTTGCACGGGGTTGCAGTAAAGCATCCTGAGCTCGAGTTAGAACAAGATTTAGCAAAGGCATTCATTGGTATTCATGCAGTTGTTCTCGCTACTGAATGGAAAGAGTATCGAGAACTAGATCCAAACACCGTTACTCCTAAAGAAAAATTCATTATTGACGGTCGAAATGTTTTAGATGTTGCTAGATGGCAGCAAGCCGGATTCAAAGTTTTAGCTTTGGGTCGAACAATTACTAACTAAGGACATCCCATGACAAAGGTCATGCACTTCATAAACGGAAAACTTACCGCCAACTCAAGTGATCGCTCAGGGAAAGTTTTTGACCCAGCGCTTGGCAAAGTGGTTAGAGAGCTCTCCTTAGCAGAGCCTGTGGATGCCCAGGCAGCTATTACTGCAGCGAGTAATGCATTCCCTGCTTGGCGCGATACCTCATTGACCAAGCGTCAGCAGATCATGTTCAACTTTCGAGAGATTCTAAATGCCAAGAAGGAAGAGCTCGCAGCAATAGTTACGGAAGAACATGGCAAGACATTGCCGGATGCTTTAGGTGAAGTAACGCGAGGCTTAGAGGTTGTTGAGTTCGCTACCGGTATGGCAAATCTACTCAAGGGTTCATACAGCGAGTCTGTTTCTACAGCTATTGATGTCTACTCAATCAAACAACCACTGGGAGTAGTGGGAATTATCAGCCCATTTAATTTCCCAGCTATGGTGCCAATGTGGTTCTTTCCAATCGCTATTGCGGCTGGGAACACCGTTGTTCTTAAACCTTCGGAGAAGAACCCATCAGCTGCAATCTGGATTGCAGAGCAGTTAAAAGCTGCCGGTCTACCTGATGGAGTATTCAATGTTTTGCAGGGAGACAAGGTTGCTGTTGATGCACTCTTGACTAGCCCTGAGGTTCAGGCAATCAGCTTTGTTGGCTCTACCCCGATTGCGAAATATGTTTATGAAACTGGGACTGCTCATGGCAAACGTGTTCAAGCCCTAGGCGGTGCAAAGAACCATATGCTCGTGCTACCAGATGCTGATCTTGACTTGGTGGCAGACTCTGCAATTAATGCAGGATTTGGTTCAGCAGGCGAGCGTTGCATGGCAATTTCTGTTGTGGTAGCTGTTGAGCCCATCGCTGATGAATTAGTTTCCAAGATTGCCTTACGTATGAAGGACCTCAAGGTTGGTGATGGTCGAAGAAACTGTGACATGGGCCCACTCATAACCGCAGAACATCGCGATAAAGTCGCAGGCTATATCGATATAGCAATTGCTGATAAGGCATCTGTGGTGATTGATGGCAGAGGCATTTCTGTTGATGGCGATAGCAATGGGTTCTGGCTTGGGCCAACCCTGATTGATAATGTGTCAACTTCTTCCAAGGTTTACCAGGATGAGATCTTTGGTCCGGTGCTCTCTGTTATTCGCGTAGCTAGCTACGCCGAAGGTTTGAAAATTATCAACGATGGTGTTTACGGTAATGGCACTGCAATCTTTACTAATGATGGTGGTGCAGCCAGAAGATTCCAGAATGAAGTTGAGGTCGGAATGATCGGCATCAACGTGCCCATTCCGGTGCCAGTTTCTTACTATTCATTTGGCGGCTTCAAGAGCTCTCTGTTTGGAGACACCAAAGCACATGGTTTGCAAGGTGTGAACTTCTTTACTCGGGAAAAGACTGTCACCAGTCGCTGGCTTGACCCAAGTCACGGTGGTATCAACCTTGGTTTCCCACAAAACTGATTCCTGGAGAATAATTTTTAGCATTAGCTAGTTATCTATCTTGAAAGAAGGAGATAACTATGTGGGTATTTACTAAGAATGGTTTTGTTAGCGCAGTCCGTAAAAAGGAGTATCCAAACGTATTGACTGTTCGGGCTCGCGATCGTGAGTCTTTAGTTGAGCTAAGTGAGATAGCTGATGTTCAAATTGCTAAGTCTCCTGATGGAGATTATCCCTATCGGTTATTTGTGAACCCTGAGGTGTTTGCATCGTGGGTTATGGATGCAGCAATCGAAATCGATTATCACAACTTCAAGAGCGTGGTGGCTTCTGTGCGCGGCTATGAATTTGCCAATGCACTAAACAATGTTTGGGTGGCCATGTTAAAGGTCGAAGATGAAAATGCCCGATCAGGTGTTGGCGAGCGTATCGACCCTAGTTAGTTGGTGGACCACCGAAGCCGTCTACGCTGTAATAGCGAACGTAGTCCAAGCTGAATGTTGATTTCGTTAGACCGCTGTCGATACCGCCACCGTAGTTTCCACCCATTGCCAGGTTGAAGATGATATACATCTTTGGGTCTACTCCGGCTGCGTTAGGGCCAAATGGCCAGCGAGCTAGTCCAGTATCTGATTTCTTCAGAATAAGTACTGGTCTACCATCGAATGAGAAGGTGATTTCGCTAGGTAACCAAAGCATCCCGTAGGTGTGAAACTCCTCTGAAAGATCGGTGCTGTTATTTAGCGCACCACTCTTATAGTCGTGGACACCGCTGTTGTTTTGATAGTGCACAGCTGAAGTTGTCCGAGTCGAGTTATTGCCTGCATATTCCATAATGTCTAGTTCGCCACATCTAGGCCACGGCACTGAGTTGATGTTTGAACCAAGAGTCCAAAAAGCTGGCCAGGTGCCTCCACCAGCTGGCATCTTTAGTCTTGCTTCGAAGTATCCGTAGCCAAAATTCTTCTTGCCAAAAGTAGTGAACTTACCGCTGGTCCACGTCTTGTTACTTGTGCAGGTTCCATCTCCAGCAGGAGTCGATGCGGTGATTAGCATCAGCCCGTTACCGTCATGTTTGTTTGCGCAGGCAGCATAAGCTTCAGACTCACCATTACCCCAACCACAACCAGCAGCAGACCCGCATCCGTCGCCGGTGGTGATGCCCCAATTTGCTGCACTAGGTCCCGAGTTAGCGGCTCCATTGAATTCGTCGGCCCATTCAAGAGTTTTGTTAAGGTCACCAATGGCAGCCGTGATGTTCACAACTTGCTGAACTGGAGCTGCAGGTTTGTAATAGGAGTCCCCTGGGTTGGTGGCCACCACTACACATTCACCAATTGCGATTGCGTGCAGCAGGCTGCCGTCAATGATAGAGCACTTAGTTGGTGAAGTTGTTTTAAAGGATGTTACTCCGCCATTTGGCAGAGCAAACAATTCCTGATCAGGGTCTCCAACCACCATGTCGTCAGGAGCACCAAAGAATATCGAGTTATAAAGTTGCGGATTTTTTGCTTTGGTTTTGCTCTTGAAAGAAACAGTAGAGCCAGCTTTAGTACCAAGGTATGCCGTGATGGCAAAGGTATATGACGTAAAGGATTTTAGGTTTGTAAAGGTGTATGAGGTAGCTGATTTAGCAAGAGTTCTAGTTATCTTTGTTGAACCGGTTGAGGCGGTTACTTTGATAGCGCTTATTTTTGATTTTGAAAAAGCCAACCATGTGATCTTTGCGGTTGTGGAAGTAGTTGATGCACTTACTCTTGTTGCGCTTGGAACAGCGCTCACTGCATTTGCACTAGCAGAGCCCAGTAGCAAAGTGGCAATAATGAACAGACCTGCAAAACGTAATTTCAAGGAATACCTAACTAGTAACGAATCAGAGTGCCGTAGCCATCGAGGCTGGAATAGCGGATGTAATCAACTTGCATGGTCTTGGTGTCTTTGTTGATATCTGCTGTTCGAACTGGGAGGTTATTGTTGCCAATAATTCTTCCTCCAACAGCCAGGTTAAGAATTGCAAACTGTGGTTTGTTGAATTCCCAACCATTCTTGGCTAGATCAAGATTCCATGGGGCAATCTTTAGATCATTTGCAGTAACTGTTTTATAGATTTCCCCGTCAACTGAGAATGCAATGTAGTTTGGTTTCCAGTCCAGACCGTAGGTGTGCCAACCAGCAATCATGCTTGTGCTTTGGCTCTTCTGTCCGCCCGGCCAATAGCTATAGCCGTGCAGCGTTCCCCAGTTGCTATTAGGAAGCGCTCCGTTGCCTTCGTGAATATCGATCTCTCCACAACCAGGCCAGCCATTCTTCTGGAAGTCTTGACCAAGCATCCAGAATGCTGGCCAGGTACCAGCTGTGCCGGTTGTTTTAACCCTTGCTTCTAGATGGCCATAGAGGAAACCAATCTTGTCCTCCGTAGTTATCTTTCCGCTAGTCCACTCACAGTTTGGTCCGGTCTTTTGACCTTTCCAGTTGTATGAGTACCAACAGCCAAATGGTCCAGCTTGGTTCGGGTGATCGATTTGGTTAGTAGCAGTAATTAGCAAACCCTTGCCATCTGTTGCATCTTGCATATCCGCTACCACGCTAGAGCCAGGCAAATAATATTGGCGTTCCAGGTTGCCCCAACCATTTGCAACGGGAGTAATTGGATCGTTGAAGTTTCTTCCATTACCAGTGACATCATTCCAGTCATTTAGGTTAGGGCCGGAACCAGTCGTACCATCAAATTCGTCTGACCAGATTAGATGGTTTGCGCTTACGGCTGGAGCGGCAAATCCGATGCTGTTTGCATTCAATACAACAGAGTTGTATCCAGTAAGCGCGTAAGTTGCTTTTGCTGTGACGTTCAGGCTGTCAAAGCGATTATCTATTGGTAGTTCAACTGAGTTTTCGCCTTCAATTAGGGAATCTCCGGCATACCAAGTTAAAGTCTTTGTTACTCCAGCTTTAGTTGAGTCTGGGGAAGTTAGAACCAGCGCGGTATGTTCTTGATCTTTGTAATTTATTGCAGCTGCTCCAGCGATGGTAAGTAGACCCACTCTTCTTGCAACTGAATTAGCAAAAAGCGATTTGCCATCTTTGAATTTTGCAGTCTCAACGACGCTAAGCAACTTGCCCATTGCTGTTGTTGGGACTTTGTATGAAGTTTTAGTAGCACCTTTGACAAGGTTTCCGTCGACAAGCCACTGGTAGGTTACTTTGACGGTCTGATTCCACTTGCCAGGTGTGACTGCAATAGTTTCGCCTACGCCAATCATGGTGGGAAGCTTGGGAAGACTTACATTCTTCTTGACTAGGGCCTCAGCTGATCCGCCAACCAAGACAGTAGCGGCCAAGGCAAGAGTGATTGCGAGGGCGGTTAGGCGAGTTCGAAGCATTGGAAACCTTTCAGAGCCAGCGATTCGCACAAAACGCAAGTAATAATCAGAAGTCTAACTTGGTAAGGGCTTTTCTAGTAAGGCTTAGCGTTTGAAGATGAATTTGATGAGTTGGCCAAGGCTGAGCCCGCGGCCTAGCTTCCTTAGCCCGAATGCACTTCTTGCTAGGAAGGGCAAGGTTCGGTTGCCTTTAAATACTCGGTCAAATATGAGTGCTCTGGCTATGCGGTCTCGGTCTGTTCCCCAGCCGCTACCTGAACTATCCGTTGGGTGGATGGCAAGAACTATTGGGACATAGTCACACCTTAGGTTTGCTGAGATCAAATCAGCAATGAAGATGTACTCATCTCCCAGATAGGTAGTTTCAGCTCCAGCGCCAAAGCTCTCATCGAATAGAACGCCAGCCTTATTTATGGCCTCTAGCCTGATTATCATTTCGTAGGTGGCGGCTCTAGCACTGTTTAGTTTGGTTAGTTTGGTGATCTTCTTCGGGTAGTTCTTCCTGAGCTTTCCACTCTCGTCTACAGCTTGTCCAAGTAGTAGAGCTACGTCCTTGTTTTGCTCTAGGTATGCGATGGCAGATTTGAGCCCATCCTTACTAAAGGTGATGTCATCATCAGCGAATATGACGTAAGTTCCGGTTGCATTCTTGATGACTTGGTTTCTAAGTTTTGTGACTCCTTTGCCAGGGAAAGCTTTTGTTGTTACGTTCTCGCCGGAGGGTGATTTCAACAATTGTTCAACGGTTGGAGGAAATTCGTTGCCACTTTGAACTGTTATCAGGACATCCCAGTCAGCAGCTAGCTCTGGAAGCTCGATGTTATTTAGTCGGTTTGCAAGTGTGCTGTATCCGAAAGTAAGAGTTGGTTTGCTCATATTGAGCTAGATCATTTCTTCGTCGTCGTCTGGCTTGATGCCCTTGTATTTTTGCGGGGCTTCACTCAGTGCTTTAGCTCTAGCAAATCGCATTAGTGATCCGCTGGTTTGACCTAAGTTATTGTTTTGCATCCTGAAGCCAAGGAAAAGCATGACCGCATCTGCTGCAGTTATTTGACCCAGGTAGCTAAAGACTAAGAGAGCGCCTAGCGACACAATAAAGGCAGCGTTAGCAATCAGAATGCCAATTTCAGCAGAGCGAATTCTGGCTCTTACTTTCGCAAATGCTGTTGCCGGCTGGTTTTTCTTTTGAGCTAATGCAAAGCCTTCTTGGGTTGCGATTTGCTTGTGAAACATAACCTTGACAAATTGCATTGTGGCGATAATCAGAACACAGTTCACTAACCCAACTTGCCATGCAACAAAGATGAAGTATGCAGCAAGCACTACCATCTGAGCAAAGGTGTGCAATAAGTTGTTAGTTTCAAAAGCTAGCGCCCACTCCCAGCTTTCGGTCATCTTGCTTCTTCTTTGTGTATTGGAACTTATGGCATCGTTGAAGACCTTCACCCGATAAGTCTTTTGCCAGTAAGTAGCGATGTGAGTTAAACCAAATAGCGCGAAGAATGCAACAAAGTTTACGAGCGCTTTATCTAAGGGCTCATTGCTTCCACGGGTGATCATGTGGCTAAAAATACGAATTACAAAAAGCTGGGTGAGTGGCACAATGGTGGCGATAAAAGCAAGAAGTAACGCTTGGTTTCGATGCTTACCTTTAGGAAAGAGCAAAGCAAAGGTCTTTAGAACCTGTTGCACGATAAAAATCATTTTGTTCCTTCTCTAAGTAAGTAAAACTACTGCAGGTAACTTAAACCCTTTTTAATTGCTGCTTCAACTTCATCAAGTTTAGTTTCACTGATTTTGTGATCAGTGGTGATGTGGTCGAAGTCAACCTTGTTCAAGTTAAGGCCAATTGGAATTGGGCTAATTGAGGCTAGACCAACACCTTCTGCATAGTCCCCATACTTGATTCCATTGCCATGGACTGAATCTTCGAATCCTTCGAAAGTAATCAACGCACAAGGAATTCCATAGGACTGACAAGTGATGAAGATGTGCATAGCCGAGGTGACAACACGTTCATATTCATTCAGGCTGTGCACCAAAGCCTGGATGTCATCTGGATGTGACACGAAAATATCTAGTTCATCCATGTTCGGGTCAAGAACAAGTGGAATGGATTTGTGAGTGAAGTGTCGGACTAGAGCAACTTTTCCATTTGTACTCTTGCGATCGACAGGGAAGATTCTAGAAATCAAAACACCAGGATCTCCAAAGCTATCTACTGACGGGCCACCAGATTCTTTGACAACTCTTGCTGTAACAGGACCTCTCACTGAAACATAGGTTGCACTTTTGGCAAGGGTTAGTTCGTCGGTTGAAATGCCTGTTCCAACAACTACAGAATTTGGTTTGATAAACCTTCCGATTGAACCAAGTCCAATCATGTGCTTCTTAGAAGCAATTTTCACTGGAGATTGGAAGAAGATTTTTTTATCGGTGTATTGGCTAACGATAAGAGGGGATAACCAGTCACCAAAGTTTCCAGGGAAGGGTTTAGCCCACCAAACGAGACCAATGCTTTTGGTTGATTCTTTAGCCGCATAGAAGTGGAAACTCTTGGCAACAGCAATTGTGCTGAGCTCCATTTGAGTCGGTAAGTATTTCTCTTCGAATTTGGCCTTTGCTTCTTCATACTTTGAACTATTCCCAGCTTGGGCAGAGTCGATGACTAGATTGAGATCAACTTTTCGTTCTTGGCTCTCTGGGTTTAGTTTGCTGGTGGTCAGCACACCGGTGATCCCGATGGTGTCTGCTAGCAAGCGAAGCCGCTTTGAAGTTTGGTCTGGAAGTTTGCTCTCGAGCTTCTTGGCAAACTTTAGTGCGCGTTTACGAAGTCCGCCCTTGGTGCCGGAGTGCTGCTCAACTTTGCCGCGGAATTCGTCAACGTTTCCGCTGGAACCAAACTTGAAGAAAGCTCCGGTTGAGTCTGCGTTTGTAGAGCCCATCCCCACCACAGCATTGGAGGGGATCATCTGAAATGTCATGTTGTCACAGTTAGCTCGCCAAGCTTCTTCCATGAAGTAATCATCAGTGGCTTTTATGGTCGAGGTCTTCTCAAGTTCGTATGCTTCGGCAATCATCTTGCGAGCAAGAGGTGTGGCATTTACTCCCCAAAATGATGGTTCCCAGAATCTGGCTCTGCGGTCATAGCCAATTGAAAGCGGGCTGGAATAGCCGCGCTGGAATCCGATGATATCTGCAGTCGAGTTAAAGATGTATTCAGGAAGCTCAAGCAATATGCAGTCAACGTCCATCCAGAAGACTTTCTTATCTGGATGTTCTGCACAAACATCAGCGAGGAAGCCAACCTTTTTCCGGCAGATGTCTGCCCAGTCTTCACCTTCCTGCTTTTGAATTTCGCGAAGCACATATTTGACTCCGAGCTCATCTAGGTTTTTAGCAAGGCGTTCACCATGTGCTCGGTAATAGTCGTCTGCTGTATAGAAAGAACAGATGACTACGTTTTGGTTTGAAGACAAGAGTATTCCTTAGATTTCGTTATTAAATTCGTGGAGCCAGGTGCGTAAGTCCGCACCGATGTCCTCGCGGTCAACGCCGAGGCGAAGAGTAGCTTTGATGAAATCTAGTTTGTCGCCAGTGTCGTATCTTCTACCTTTGAAAACAACACCGAGGACCCCGCCAGCTAGTTGTGGATGTTGAGCTGCTGTCATGAGCGCATCGGTTAATTGGATTTCCCCACCGCGACCAGGTTCGGTTTTTTCAAGAATGTCGAAGATCTCCGGTCTGAGAACATATCTACCGATGATCGCAAGATTAGATGGAGCTTCTTCGGTCTTAGGCTTTTCAACAAGACCAGTGATTCTGACAACTCCGTTTTCAATTTCACCTTCTGTTACGGCACAACCATATAAGTGAATTTGTGAAGGGTCTACTTCCATAAGTGCAACTACGTTTTCACCTGTTGCTTCGTGAACCTCGAGCATCTTGGTTAGTAGGACATCTCTAGAGTCCATGACATCATCGCCCAGGAGAAGCGCGAATGAATGATCTGCAATATGTGCTTTAGCTCTGAGCACAGCGTGACCTAAACCTCTTGGGTCACCTTGGCGAACGTAGTGGATGTTAGCCAGGTCTGTTGATGCCATGACTTTTGCTAAGCGATCAGTGTCACCTTTGAGTTCGAGGTTTGCTTCCAGTTCAGCAACACGGTCAAAGTGGTTTTCTAAAGCGTTCTTATTTCGGCCGGTGACCATGAGCACATCTTCAAGACCTGCGTTTACTGCTTCTTCAACTACATACTGGATAACTGGCTTATCAATAAGCGGCAGCATCTCTTTAGGCATTGCCTTTGTTGCAGGTAGGAAACGTGTACCCAGACCCGCAACAGGGATTACGGCCTTGGTTACCTTAAATCTCGACATGAGTGTTCCTTACGACTTTCTCCAAGTCTAGTTTCAGCGTTTGAATAACAGCCCTGATAAGAAGCCCGAGCCCCAACTCAGATGCATTGTTGGTAAAACCAACAAAAGAGCCAGCCTGCTTTTGAGGCTTAGGCCTCTAGCGGTTAGAGAGCTGAGCAATACAAGCAGTATGTATATACATGTCGGGATTAGGCCTAAAAGACCAGCTATACCTAGAAAGTATGAAACAAGACCCAGGGCAATTGCTATCACAAGGGTGGGAGGTGCGAAATATCGAATATTTGCACTCCTTATATGATCTTTAGTAAGTTGTGCCCGCCAAGCTCCAGTATCGGCAAATTGCTTTGCCAGCCTGTTTAACTTAGAACGTGGGAAATAAATGACCTCTAAACGGGGGTCAAACCAAACAATCCCACCGGATTGCCTGATTCTTAGGTTGAGTTCCCAATCCTGACCCCGAATCATCTTTTCATCAAACCCGCCAAGAGCTTTGAGAAAATCTGCTCTAAAAACGCCTAGATACACGGAATCGCTGGGTCCAGCCTTTCCACCAACGTGAAAGGTCCCGCCCCCTAAGCCGATCCGACTTGTATAGGCCCAGGCCACTGCTTTTTGAAAGGAGGTCTGCCCCTGAGCTTTCATTACCCCGCCGACATTGGCTGCACCTGTTTGATTCAAGATCTTTAGGGCTAAGGAAGTGTAATCGTGGGACAGGATGCTGTGGGCATCCACCCTAACAATCACCTCATTTTTTGCCTCAGCGATGGCTAGATTCAGTCCTGCAGGTGTCTTTCCGGTCGGATTTGGCACAGTTTTGACCGAAAATAGGGATTTTAGCCTCTCTGCCACCTTATTTGTGTCATCAGTGGAGGGCCCAAGGGCTAAAACGACCTCAATATTTGAGCTCTCTATCCCTTTTTGCTCAAAAATGCTTCGAACTGCACTTTCAAGGTATTTTTCCTCATTTAGGACGGGCATCACAAACGAGACTGTTTGCAGATCCTTTAGGGGTTTCTTTGCTGAGGCCACAGATAAAGATTAGCCCTAGACCTGGCTATTTGGTTCCAGCTGTTATCCACAAGCCGTCCCCAATCGGTGATTGCTTCTCCTAAAATCGGTCTAAAAACCGATTTAAGCCAAATTTCCTTAGGTTAAGAAAAGATTACATTTTGTTGCCGATAACGTTTACTTTTGAACTTTTCAGGTGAAAGGTATGCATTTCGGTGCCATACTATTCCTCAAGATTAATAGTGATTAGGACTCCTGAGAGGGGAGAGCCTTGGGCTCATTTGTTGCACTCTCGCTTGACACTGTTCCAGCAGTTGTCGGGGACGCTTTCCTTGAAAGCGCTTACGCCGAGTGTGCCCTGATCATAAAGTTCTCATTAGGAAACACAAAGAACTTTAAGAATTCTTCAACCCTGAACCTAAGAGCAGGGAACTAAATCCAAATGAAGAGATCAGCACAGAACTTTAAGAAGCCTCTATTTCTATTTAGAGTTGCTTCCTTGGTCACAGCTGGCCTTCTTGTCTTAACTCCAGTAACTGGTTTCGGAGCAGTCGGAGTTGTTGCAGCTCATGCTGAAACTTCAGATCAGGACACTTCACTTTCACTGTTCAAAGCAAACTCAAACGACGTAGTTGATAATCAAACAATTAATCTTCCAAAGGGAAGCACCTCCATTGCAATTGAAGCGCTCCCGACTAATGATTATGCAGTTGCTGAAACCTCTCTAAACGCAGATGCGCTGCTTCCAGGGCAAAACGATGTGACAGTCACTGTTACTTCAGGTGACGAAACCGTTGTTCAGGTTTACCACCTAAATGTTGTCGTAGCTGAACCATCTAGTGATACTTCTCTTTCTGAAGTTTTGGTTAATGGTTCACCTTTCACAGTCGCATCAGATGGTTCAAGCGTTTACGAGGCTGGAATCGGAACTAGTCAGGTAACCGTTGCTGCTTCGGCAACTTCTGGTCTGGCTCAGGTAGACGTGACCGGAAATTCTAATCTTGTCGCTGGTTCCAGCAACACAGTTACTATTCACGTCGTTGCAGAAGACTTAACAACTGCTGATTATTCATTCCATGTGAATGTGGCCACACCGAATACCAACACAAGTTTGAGCAGCTTCAAAGTCAACGGCACTGAAGTTCAGGATGATGAAATTGTTGTAGTCCCATACGGAACAACCGCCATCAGCCTTGAAGCTATTACGGTTGCAGAAACTTCAACTTTCACTACAGCTGGAGATTCTGGTCTAGCGCTTGGAGACAATACTGTTTCAGTAACTGTTACAGCTCAATCTGGTGCTGTTTCTACTCACTCAGTAACAGTGAGAGTTGCAGCGCCATCCTCAGATCGCGCCATTAATTCGATAACTGTAAATGGCGTTACCTTGGCTGGCTCGAGCATTGACGTTGCAGCAGGCGTAAGCCAGGTAACTGTAGGCGTGGACTTGCACAGTTCCGTTGCTAACTATGTTGTCACAGGGAACACAGCTCTAATTGGTGGAACTAACACTGTAACTGTGGCTGTGACTTCACAAGACGGAGTATCATCTAGCTTCCTTTTCACAGTAAACGTGTACCAACCATCAGCAAATACTGGTCTGCTTTCAGTTGTGCTTGGTGACATTGATTACACAAGTTATTTAGATTCAGCTAGCTCGATTTCACTTCCATTTGGAACTACCGCAGTGAACCTGACAGTAACTGCAGCAGATACCAAGTCAACAGTTGCTCAGTCAGGTGCATCAACGCTTCACACTGGAATCAACACAGTTCTAATTACAGTGACAGCCGAGTCCGGTGCAACTTCTACTTATTCACTAAAGCTAAATGTTGCTAAGTCTTCTGATGCGTCTGTTTCTTCTATCACTGTTGATGGTGTTGATAGGACTGCTGCTGATTCTGCGGTTCAGCAGACTGCGAAGGTTGCTTCTTCGGTTTCTGTTGTTGTTGTGACTTCTGATGTTGATGCTGTTGCT
>CANGIU010000004.1 GCA_947454255.1 Micrococcales bacterium | reverse complement strand
GAGCAAGATCAAGCTTGCTAAAGGTCAAAACTCTATCTTTGTGAATCTAAAAGGCTAATGAACCAAACTCCAGAGGAATTCGAAGATAAAGACAGAGTTGAAACTCTTCGCATTGTGACAAGCCATGGTCAAGATGTTGAGGGCGACCTCTATGAACTAGTCGGTGGCAAAGAGTTCTTTAGGAATCTCTGTGCAAAGTTCTACGAAGGTGTCGCAGCGGATCCAATACTTAGGCCGATGTATCCAGAAGAAGATCTTGCTCCAGCGGCGGAAAGATTACAACTCTTCCTTGAGCAGTATTGGGGTGGGCCTAAGACCTATCAGGAACAGAGAGGCCATCCGCAACTGAGACTTAGGCACCAACCTTACAAAATCAATCCAGCTGCTCGGGCAGCTTGGGTGAAACACATGAGGGCTGCTTTAGATGCTCAGGAACTTCCAGCCATCTGCGATGCTCAAATGTGGGCATATCTAGATCGTGCTGCAACAGCGATGCTAAACACCTTTGAAGACTAGTTAGTCGTACTCACGTAGTCAGTAGCAAATTTAGAAAGCACATGGCCATGACTTGGACTCAGGCGTAACCACTCACCTGAGACATACCAGGGAACCTGCTCACCTTCCAGGAGAAACCCAAGCCCAGCCGCTACAAAAGCAGCGCCCGCAGGAATTGGGAATTTGTAATCAATTGCCTTGGACCAAATCTCACCTCTGATGCGAGCGGCAAGTGGACCACCTACTGATTCAGGTAATGTCTCAGCAACTGCAGCAACACCTTTTGTGGCAGCTGCAGTTAATTCTTCTTGACTGAAATAACCGCCGAGTTCCCAGCCAGTTCTGGTTGGTGTTTCATTGCTCCAGTGCACGGTGTAATCACTCTCCGGTAAGGCAACTACTGTGGTTGAGCCGGTTTGCCCGGTTACCTTGGCTAATCGACTAAGCAAACTGAAGTTCTTTTCAGTTTCACCAGCAGCATCTGGTTGTAGCAGGGCTGCAAATTCAGTAATTGGGTAGGCAAGGTCAATCTCGGTTGGTTGCTTTAGCGACATTGTGCGCAGGCCGAGGATTAGCGGTGCGCTCTCTGCTAACTTCAAACTATAGGTAGGCGCAACATAAACAGTCAGAACATCGCCATATGCTCTAAGCCTCACTCCACCTTCAGGATCCATCTTCAAAGCTCTGTTGATGTATTTGATTAGGTCGTTTAGGTCTTCTGCTTCGGGCAGTTCAAAGAAATTCTTCATCGCCTAACTAAACTAACCTGTGCAAGCCCAATCAATGACGATATGGAGTTGTTTTGTCAGAATCTATGCCGATCTCCGAGGATCCCCTCCAAGAACTCCTCGATACTCTAAAACTCTCTAGAGTGGCCAGAACCAAAGAAGACATCTTCATCGGTTCAAGTAATTTCATGCCAACCGGCAGAGTATTCGGTGGGCAACAACTAGGCCAAGCATTAGTGGCTGCTAGCAACACAGTAGAACCCGATAGATTCATTCACTCCATGCACGGCTACTTTCTCAGAAGCGGTGACATGGATTTACCAATTACCTATTCAGTGGATCGAATTCGTGATGGCAGATCATTTAGTACTAGACGAGTCCAGGCCTACCAAAACGGCGAGCCACTATTCTCAAGCATTTACTCTTTCCAGATTGCTGAAAAAGGTTTGGAGCATCAAGATTCGCTTCCTGAAGGAATTCCTGAACCAGAATCACTTCCAAAGCTGATAGATCTAGTTTCTGGTATGGATGATCCATCGGCTCAATACTGGGCTAAGGCAAGACCATTTGACATGAGACATATCGAGAAATCTATATACTTCTACGTCGAAGGAGAACACGTTGCTCACCAAGCTATTTGGTTTAGAACCATCGACACTCTGCCAGATGATCAGGTCTTGCATAATGCTGCCCTTGCCTATGCCAGTGACTATTCACTGTTGGAACCTATTTACCGCAGACATGGTTTGGTTTGGTCACACCCAGGACTGATGGCAGCAAGTCTTGATCATGCAATGTGGTTTCATAGACCAGCACGGGTTGATGAATGGTTACTCTATGTGCAGGATTCGCCCAACGCTAGAGGTGCAAGAGGTTTATCACTAGGAAAGATTTTTAATCGTCTAGGTGAACTGGTTGCCACAGTTGCTCAAGAAGGAATAGTCCGTATTCCTAAAGAGGAACTAATCTCTAGTTAGCCTGCGATAAGTTGATCTGTGCGGCTTAGCTGCCTCTGGACCTAAACGAGCAATCTTATTTTCTTCATATGACTGGAAGTTTCCTTCGAACCAGTACCACTGGTCAGGATTGTCATCAGTTCCCTCGTAAGCCAAGATGTGTGATGCAACTCTGTCAAGGAACCATCTATCGTGTGTAATCACCACAGCACAGCCCGGAAATTCCAATAAAGCGTTTTCCAGTGAAGAAAGTGTTTCAACATCTAAATCGTTAGTTGGCTCATCTAGTAGCAATAGGTTTCCACCTTGCTTCAGAGTTAGAGCCAAGTTCAATCTGTTTCGCTCACCACCGGATAAGACACCTGCTGGCTTCTGCTGGTCTGGACCTTTGAATCCAAAAGCTGCAACATAGGCACGAGAAGGCATTGTCACGTTCCCTACCTGCAAGAAATCGAGTCCATCAGAGACAACTTCGAACAAGGTCTTTGCAGGATCAATACCGCCACGAGACTGATCAACATAAGAGACCTTTACAGTCTCACCAATTTTCAGCTCTCCCCCGTCAAGCTTTTCCTGACCAATGATTGTCTTAAACAAAGTCGACTTACCAACACCGTTAGGTCCGATAACTCCAACGATTCCGTTTCTAGGCAAACTAAAGCTCAAACCATTGATTAGGGAACGTCCTTCGAATCCCTTTTGCAAGTTGTTTGCTTCTAGAACAATGTTTCCAAGACGAGGACCAGGCGGAATCTGGATTTCTTCAAAGTCAAGTTTCCTAGTTCTATCTGCCTCTGCTGCCATTTCCTCATAACGAGCAAGACGGGCTTTAGATTTAGTTTGTCTCGCCTTAGGCGAAGATCTAACCCAATCGAGTTCGTCGGTAAGACGCTTGGCTAATTTCGCATCCTTCTTACCCTGGACCTCTAGTCGTTCCTGCTTCTTCTCAAGGTAAGTCGAGTAGTTTCCTTCGTAAGGATAAGCGCGACCTCTATCGAGTTCTAGAATCCATTCAGCAACGTTGTCGAGGAAGTACCTATCGTGGGTAACAGCTAGAACTGCACCTGGATACTTAGCGAGGTGCTGCTCAAGCCAAAGCACAGATTCTGCATCTAGGTGGTTTGTTGGCTCATCAAGCAAAAGCAAATCTGGCTTTTCCAAAAGCAATTTACACAGCGCAACTCGACGTCGTTCTCCACCAGAAAGATGAGTAACCGGAGTATCTCCCGGTGGGCAACGAAGTGCATCCATCGCCTGATCAAGTTGAGAATCTAAATCCCAAGCATCAAGGTGGTCAATCTCTTCCTGAAGGGTTCCCATTTCCGCTAGGAGTGTGTCGTAGTCAGCATCGGGGTTAGCAAGCTCAGCACTAATTTCATTGAAACGATCTAGCTTGCCTTTGATATGAGCAACAGCTTCTTCTACGTTTCCTAGAACTGTCTTCTCTTCATTTAGGGGTGGCTCTTGCAGCAAGATACCGACGCTGTGACCTTGGGCTAGACGTGCTTCACCATTGGATGGAGTATCAAGACCAGCCATGATCTTGAGAACGGTTGATTTACCCGCACCGTTAGGCCCAACAACACCAATCTTTGCCCCAGGGTAAAACGCTAGAGTCACATCATCAAGAATGACTTTGTCGCCGTGCGCTTTACGCGCCTTAATCATTTGGTAAATGAATTCAGCCATGGAGTGTATTTCCTCAAAATAAATGCGACACCCAACTATTCAAGGTCGCTATGGATAAGTTTATCCGAGAACTGTATAGGCGTCAGGAGCCTAACAATGCTTGCTTGTCTAATCGGGTGTCGCTTCCACTGGCAGGGGCGGTTAGGGGTAAACCGCTGCCAGAGGTCTATTAATTCGTAGCCATTGCCTTCTTCTTAGCCTTTGGCTCTTCAGCATCGAATTCATCCTCAACATCGGGGGCTTGCTCTTGTTCACGGGTATTGACTGTCCTAACGAAAGTCGATGATCCCCACACCATGTCGTGACCTAGAGTTTCAGCTTCGATCTCTACGGAAGTACCAGCACGCTCACCGTTATCCCAATCTCTGACTCGCAATCTACCCATCACGATTACTCGATCGCCTTTGGAGACTGAGGTGGCTGTGTTGATAGCAAGTTGCCGAAATGAAGATACGGTGAACCAATTGGTTTCACCCTCAGCCCAACGGTTGGTTTGTTTATCAAATCGCTTGGTTGAAGCTGCTAAACGGAATGAAGTTATCGGTAATCCGTCTTGAGTGACAAGATGACGTGGAGTTGTTGCTACCAAACCGGTAACTGAAAAAGAGTCGGACATTTGAAACCTTTCTGAGCATGATCACCTTTTGGTGATGTCAGAAAGATTGGCAAATATTTCTAGAGCCTGCTTAAGTTTTCCACAACTACTTTAAATACTCGAGGAAAGCTGCTCTGGTCTTAGCCATCTTGCCGCTAACTACTGCTTGGCAATAAGCGTTATTTGGATTCTTTGTGAAATAGTCCTGATGGTATTGCTCAGCAGGCCAAAAGATTTCGAGCTTGTTCAGTTCAGTGACAATCTTGCCCTCCCAAACTAACGCGGCTCGTTCAAGAGCTCTCTCAAAGATTTCCTTCTGTGCATCATCCGCGTAGAACATCGCAGAGCGATAGCTTGTGCCAATGTCATTACCCTGACGGTTTAACTGTCTAGGGTCATGAACGGTGAAGAAAATATCTAGAACTAGATCAGCTGAAATAACAGTCTCATCGAATATGACTTTCGCAACCTCAGCATGTCCAGTCCCCTCACCACAAACAGCTTCATAGCTTGGATTTTGAGTATGCCCGCCAGAATAGCCACACTCAACATCGATAATTCCCTTGAATTGGGAGAACGATGAGTCTAAACACCAAAAACAGCCACCGGCTAGAACAAATTCAGTCATAGAACTAGCCTAGGCTGAATTGGTGAATAGAGTGGCGCAGCGAAGACCAGGTGTTGGTGCAACCGCAGTTTCATTTGCGGCTGTCTTATTTGGGCTAAATGCCAGCTCTGTCAAGGTAATCCTTGCCACAGGGATAAACACAGAACAGCTGGTTTTATTCAGAACGCTCTTCACTGCACTACTAGCAGGAGTAATACTTTTAGTCACGAATCGCAAAGCGTTCAAGATGAACGTCAAGGAGATTCCGCTATTTATCTTTTACGGAATTTTTGGCATTGGCTTAATGCAGTGGACCTATTCAAACGCAGTTAGTCTTCTGCCAATCTCAGTTGCTCTGCTGATTGAATACACTGCCATCGCACTGGTACCAATCGTCAGCCTGTTCCTATTCAAAGAGCGAGTATTACCAAGACTCTGGTTAGGAATTCTTTTGGTCTTGATTGGCCTTGCAGTAGTGAGCAACATCTGGGATTCAAAATTAGATCCAATCGGTGTGCTCTGGGCCACTGGGGCTGCCATTTGCGTCACCATTTACTTCATTACCGGTGAGCACACCCAACGCAAACGCGATGCCATGTCCACGCTCTTCTACTCTTTCCTGGTCGCTGCGTTGTTCTGGGCGCTAGTGAATCTTGTCAACCCAGCCCCTGGCTTTGACATAAATAAAAACTTTCAACTAGCCGGTAACTTGGCTGGCATGAGTTGGCCAGTGTGGGCAGGCCTTCTTTGGATTGGAATCATGGGCTCCTTCGTTCCGATGTGGCTTGACTACATAGCTCTAGGCAATTTGTCGGCTTCCGCAGTTGGTGTCATAGCAACAGCAGAGACCATCTTTGCCACAGTATTTGCATGGCTTTGGCTCAAGGAAGATATGTCTTCGCTTGAGGTCTTTGGCGGTTTAATAGTTATTACAGGAATAGTCCTGGCTGAGACTTCAAGAAAGAGAACATAGATGGCGAAGCGAGAAATCAAGAACAACAGTTTGGCAATGGTTGCAACTGTTGCTTTAGTAGGCATGCTGGCTTCCGCTATTGGCTTCTTCAGTTCTGACTACTGCACAGTTCCCCAACAAGATGACTGGACTTCATGTGAAGCAATTGCTCAACAGAGAAGTATCGGTGCAATTGTTCTATTCGCTATCTGCCTAATTGGTTTTACTCTTTCACTCTCGAAACGACGCAAAGGCTAACAATGCCAAATCCTGCTGCAAAGATGCACAGCTCAACGCCTGCTACCAAAGCTCTGCGTGATCAGGTTCTCAACTATGCCCGTGAGCGAATGGAGCTAGATCCCGCTCCCCTTGATGGACCACAAACTCTCAAATACTTGAAAGCAAATGCCGGTGGAACTATTTCAGAAGCAGGACTAGGCGGAACTAAAGCTCTCAAAGTCTTTGAAGAAGTTTTAGCACCAGCATGTATATCAACCGATCACCCCGGGTACCTTTCATTTATTCCAACGGCACCAACAGAGGCGGCAACACTTTTCGATCTAGTTGTTTCTGCGACATCTGTTTACGGAGGGTCTTGGCTTGAAGGTTCGGGTGCGGTCTTTGCTGAGAACGAGGTCCTTTCCTGGTTAGCCAAAGAAGTAGGTTTACCTAAGACCGCCGGTGGCGTCTTTGTTCAAGGCGGTTCGCTTGGAAACCTATCTGCTCTAGTAACCGCTCGTCATACTGCAATTGAAGAACGTAACCGTCTTGGCAAGAAAATGCCTAAACGATGGAGCATCATTGCCTCCAGCGAATCTCATTCATCGCTAAAAGCTGCAGCCCGGGTCATGGACATCGATGTAATAAAAGCTGATGTGGATGATGAGGGAAGACTGAGAGGCAAAGCTGTTCTCAAGGCAGCGAAGAAGGCCGGTAAAGGACTATTTGCCATTGTGGCAACAGCAGGAACAACTAACTTCGGTATTGTCGATCGTTTAGATGAAGTGGGTCTTGCTGCTAAGAAACTTGGTGTTTGGTATCACATCGATGGTGCATATGGATTAGCTGGCATTTTGGATGCAAAAGCAAAACATCTTTTCAAAGGATCCAAGTATGCAGATTCATTTATCGTTGATCCGCACAAATGGCTATTCACTCCTTTCGACTGCTGTGCTTTGGTTTATCGAAACCCTAAATTAGCTTCAGCTGCTCACACTCAGCACGGTGAATATCTTGATACCCTGACCGATGGTGGCGAGTTCAACCCATCAGACTATGCATACAATCTGACTCGCAGAGCCAGAGGGTTGCCGCTTTGGTTCTCTATTGCTACCTACGGCATTGGCGCATACAGAACAGCAATTGCGGACAACATCGCCGTAGCCAAAAAGATTGCGGATGTTATCCGTAAACGCCCAACGCTCAAACTGGTTAGAGAGCCTGAACTCTCAATCGTTGTTTTTGAAAAAGAAGGTTGGCACCTAGAAGATTACGAAGCATGGTCTCAGCGCATCCTTAAAGCAGGTTTAGGTTTTGTTACCCCAAGTTCACATCAGGGAAAACCGAATGCTCGCTTTGCAATTGTGAACCCTAGAACCGATGTTAAATTACTCACCAAGATCATTGACTCAATGGATGACAAGTAAATGAAAGTAACAGTTGCTAATGCTCTTCCTTCGCTTGCAAGGGTAAAGGAATCATCTAGAAGACCTATCAAGGTAGCGGTCATCCAGATGCATTGGGAGAAGAACCAAGCAACACATCTGGCTAACCTTAGAAAAGGCATCAAACTAGCAGCTGATAACGGTGCAGAGATTGTTTGCCTACCGGAACTTACTCTCAGTAGATATCCCGCAGATTCACTTCCTATTGGCAGACCTGCAGCAATTGCCGAAGATCTAGAATCTGGCCCGACTCTGAAATTTGCAACTGAGGCAGCACAGGAATTCGGAGTCCATGTTCATGCTTCGCTGTATCACGACACTGAGTTAGCCGATGGCAGAGGACTGAATGTTGCCATAGTCGTTAATCCTCAAGGTGAGCTAGTTGCCTACACACCTAAACTTCACATTCCAGTGACGGCTGGTTATTACGAAAATAAATACTTTGCGCCAGGCCCTAACCAACCAGATGGCTACCCGGTTTATGAGTTTGCCTTTGCTGATGGCACAGTTGGGAATTTTGGTTTACCGACTTGTTGGGATGAATGGTTTCCTGAAGTTGCCAGAGCCTATTCTTTAGCAAACGCAGAGGTTCTTGTTTATCCAACTGCTATCGGATCAGAACCTGATCATCCAGACTTTGACACTGCACCGCTCTGGCAACAGGTCATAGTTGGTAATGGTATTGCCAATGGAACTTTCATGGTGGTTCCAAATCGCTGGGGTAATGAAGGCTCGTTGAATTTCTATGGAACTTCTTTTATCTCTGACCCTTACGGCAGAGTTCTAGTTCAAGCAAGCAGAGATCAAGACGAAGTTTTAATTGCAGAGCTTGATTTAGACCAACGAAGGGACTGGCTCGACCTGTTTCCTTTTCTAGCCACTCGTCGACCAGACACCTACGAAGCTCTTAGTAAACCAGTAGTCAATCCAAGGACTGAAAATGGCAGTGGTGTTGATGGTGGGATCGCTGGAGTAATTCAATGAGTCTTTTGATGCCTCCGGAGTGGGCTAAGCATGAAAGAACTTGGTTAGCCTGGCCAGCTGCTGAATTTGCACAAGCTGAAGATGCATACATAGCTTGGGCAGAAGTTGCCAATACAGCAGCAGAATATGAACCCGTCTCAGTATTAGTAAATCCAGACCAGCGGGTAATCGCGGAAAAGTATCTGAGCAAAGCGATTGAACTTTTGGATTGCCCATTAGATGACAGCTGGATTAGAGATTCAGGAGCGACGTTTGTTTCTGATTCTGGAAAACTCGCCGCCATCAACTGGCGATTTAATGGATGGGGCGCTCAGAGTTGGTCCAACTACGCATTGGACGACAAAGTTGCAGCGTTCATGGCAGAACATGTTGGCGCAAAAGTTATTGAAAGTCAGCTGGTAAATGAGGGCGGTGGCATTCACACCAATGGAAGTGGATTACTCCTTGCTACCGAAACAGTGCAACTTGGTATTGAAAGAAACCCCGATTGGACTAGAACTGAAGTCGAGGGTGAACTCAACAGCAAGCTCGGGACAGAAAAAGTTATCTGGGTAAGACGGGGTCTCACTAGAGACTATGAAACCTTTGGCACTAAAGGTCACATAGACATCGTTGCCTGCTTTGCAGATGAGAACACTCTGCTAGTTCACGACCAACAGGATCAATCTCACCCCGACTATTCGGTTACCCATGAAGTAATCGCAAAACTAGAAGAACAGACTGATTGTCGAATCGTCAAGGTGCCCGCACCGAAGGCCCTAAAAGACGAGCTCGGCTATGTGGATTACTCATACATCAACCACTACATCCTCAACGATGCGGTCTTGCTCTGTTCCTTTGCTGATCAAAATGACGGCACGGCCAGGGGCATCCTTCAAGAGGTTTATCCAGGACGTGAAATAAGACTTATCGATGCCCGCCCAATCTTCGATAGAGGCGGCGGAATCCACTGCATTACACAGCAACAACCCGCTATTTAGAGCCTCTCGGCGTGGGGTAAGAAAGCACCTCAAAAAGGGCGTAAATTATCTATGTGCCCCAAACCCCATTACACGCCGAACACGCCCGCCTAGGGGCTAGCTTTACCGATTTTGGCGGTTGGGATATGCCCGTGCGATACACCAGCGACTTAGCTGAGCACCAGGCAGTTAGAGAATCTGCTGGCCTATTCGATATCAGTCACATGGCTGAGATCTTTGTCCGAGGAGCCTCCTCCTCAGCCTTCTTGGATTACGCACTTGTCGGTCAGGCTTCAGCCATTAGAGACGGCAAAGCCAAGTACTCAATGATCGTTGATTTAGATGGAAATATCATCGACGACTTGATTGTCTATCGTCTCGCGCATGACTCTTTTTTGATTATTGCCAATGCTGGTAATCGCAGCGCGGTGGTAAAAGCGCTCAACGAACGTGTAACTTCATTCGACTCTTCTGAAGTTGTCGACCGCAGCGATGAATTTGCCCTGCTAGCCATTCAAGGACCTAAAGCGACTGCTATCTTGCAAACTCTTACTGATTCAGATTTGTCTGAACTTCCTTACTATTCAATTGGTAAAGGCAAAGTTTCAGGAGTGGAGAGCTACCTTTGCAGAACCGGCTATACCGGCGAAGATGGCTTTGAAGTTCTCTTTAGAGCTGAAAGTGCAGTTGAAGTATTCAATGCACTAATCAACGCGGGAGCAACTGCCTGTGGTCTAGCCTCAAGAGACACTCTGCGTTTAGAGGCGGGAATGCCACTTTATGGTCATGAACTTGATTTAGAGACGAACCCATTTGAAGCCAATTTGGGAAGAGCAGTGAAGTTAGACAGAGAGAACGACTTTGTCGGCAAAGCTGCACTGAAAGTAATCGCAGAAAAGCCAGTTACCAAGATTTTGGTCGGGCTAGTTGGTGAGGGCAAGAGAGCGGCTCGCGCTGATTACCCCATCTACGCAAGTTCAGAAGCTACTGACAGCATTGGAAAGATAACCTCTGGCGCGCTATCTCCGACCTTGGGCTATCCAGTTGCAATGGCTTATGTTTCACCAGAGCATTCAGCACTAGGTTCTTTAGTTAGTGTTGATATCCGCGGCACCAGACTTGAAATGAAAGTTGTCAAACTACCTTTTTATAAGAGAGCGAGTTAGGAAAAGAAATGAGCAATCCAGAGAACTTGAAATACACCAAGGAACACGAGTGGGTGCTAATCGAAGGCGATGTGGCCACCATCGGGATTACTGCATATGCGGCCGAGAAACTAGGTGACGTTGTCTTCGTTGATCTTCCTAAAGCTGGGACCGCAACTACATATATGAAGATTTGTGGTGAGATCGAATCCACCAAGTCTGTGGGTGAGCTTTACGCTCCCCTCGATGGTGAAGTAGTTGAATCTAACCCAGTTGTTGTTTCTGCTCCTGAAACCGTCAACGCAGATCCATTTGGTGCTGGCTGGCTTATCAAAGTTCGTTTTACTAACCTGCCAGAACTCCTAACTGCTGCCGAATACAACGTATTGACTGGCGAGGCATAAACCTAAATGGTTCTAGCTCACGAAGACTTCAAGTATCGCCACATTGGTCCAAACCACTCAGACCAGAAAGATATGCTGAGCGCTCTCGGCTACCAGTCCCTTGAAGAGCTCTTAGATGCAGCCCTTCCAGACGCTATTAAATTCAAAGGTGACTCGAAGCTTCCAGCGTCAATTAGTGAGGCTCAGGCAATCGCTGAACTAAGGCAGATTGCTTCAAAGAACCGCACTACAACTTCACTTATTGGCCAGGGTTATTACAACACCAATACACCAGCAGTTATTAAGAGAAATGTTCTAGAGAACCCTTCTTGGTACACGGCATACACTCCCTATCAGCCCGAGATTTCTCAAGGTCGACTAGAAGCCTTAATTAACTTCCAGACGATGGTGACAGACCTAACTGGCATGAAGACTGCTAACGCTTCGATGCTTGATGAAGGCACAGCTGCGGTAGAGGCGATGCTCATTGCTAGAAGAACATCTTCAGTTGAAGCAAATGTTTACTATGCTTCCAGCGACATATTCCCGCAGACCAAAGCACTGCTAGATCACCGAGCAGAACCTTTGGGTATTCAAGTTAAGTACTTTGACCTTGCAGAAGCATCAACAAACCCAGAGATACTAACCGGAGATTTCTTTGGTGTCTTTGCCCAGTATCCTGGCGCATCGGGTGCTATCCATGATCTAACTAAGTTGTTTGCCTTTGCCCACTCAAAGAATGCGGTTGCTATCGCAGCAGCTGATTTATTAGCGCTTACGCTGATTACTCCGCCAGGAGAAATGGGTGCAGATGTCGTTGTTGGAACTACCCAGCGCTTTGGTGTCCCTATGGGCTTTGGCGGTCCACACGCAGGTTACCTTGCGGTTCGTGAAGATCTAGAGCGTTCAATGCCAGGTCGCTTAGTTGGAGTCTCAGTTACTACTGATGGTTCACCGGCATACAGACTTACTCTGCAAACACGTGAACAACACATCCGACGCGAACGCGCAACTTCGAATATCTGTACTGCGCAAGTACTTCTTGCTGTTATGGCTGGAATGTATGCGGTTTACCACGGTCCAGCAAGGCTAAAGGCAATTGCAACTGAAGTTCTAAACAAAGCACATTCTCTTGCTAATACTTTGGGCTCAGCGGGACTAAAGGTGAGTTCTGAAAACTTCTTCGATACTTTTACAATCTCAGATGTAGATTCCAAGGCGATCTTTGACAAAGCTCGTAAGAACAACATCACTATGTTAGTTATTGATGAGCGCACGCTAGGTATCTCAGTTGATGAAACAACTTCTAGAGAAACTCTAAATCAGGTCTTAGAAGCCTTCGGGGTTAGTCATCCTCTTACTGATGAAAAAGCCGTTATTGAGCTTGCACGATCAAGCAGTTATCTAACTCACGAAGTGTTCAACTCTTACCATTCAGAAACTGCAATGCTTAGATACCTAAAGCGACTAGCAGATTACGATTTCGCTTTAGATCGCGGAATGATTCCACTGGGTTCGTGCACAATGAAGTTAAATGCAACTACAGAAATGGAAGCTGTTACCTGGCCAGAGTTTGCAGGGCTTCACCCGTTTGCACCAAAGGAAGATGTTCAAGGTTACTTGGAACTAATTGAACAACTAACCTCTTGGCTCTCTGATGTAACTGGTTATTCAGATATTTCATTGCAACCTAATGCTGGTAGCCAGGGTGAGCTTGCCGGCCTCCTTGCTATTCGCGGTTACCACCTATCTCGTGGAGATAACCAGAGAACTATCTGTCTAATCCCATCAAGCGCACACGGAACCAATGCGGCTTCAGCTGTACTTGCTGGAATGCAAGTGGTCGTAGTCGCCTGTGATGAAAATGGAAACGTTGACGTATCTGATCTGAAGGCAAAGATTGCTGAAGCTGGTAATCAGTTAGCAGCTCTAATGGTTACCTATCCATCAACGCATGGTGTTTATGAAGAAGCGATTGTCGATATCTGTGATCAGGTGCATGCTTCTGGTGGGCAAGTATACATCGATGGTGCTAACACCAATGCTGTTGTGGGTTATGCCAAGTTCGGTGAATTCGGGGGCGATGTTAGCCATCTAAACCTGCACAAGACCTTCTGTATTCCTCACGGTGGCGGAGGACCAGGTGTTGGCCCTGTCGCTGCCAGAGCTCACCTTGCAGCCTTCTTACCAGGCCATAACAACGCTCAGAGTGTGCTGCCAGCATATGGGCCGGTCTCTGCAGCTCCTTATGGCTCAGCAAGCATCCTGCCAATATCTTGGGCATACATCCGCATGATGGGGACACAAGGTCTAAAGGATGCAACAGCTGTTGCAGTGCTTTCAGCCAACTACATCGCTAAGAAACTTGATCACGCTTATCCGCTCCTATACACAGGTAAGAGCGATCTAATTGCGCACGAATGCATCATCGACATCAGAGGTATTACTAAAGACACTGGTGTCACCGGTGAAGACATTGCCAAGCGTTTGATTGACTATGGTTTCCATGCTCCGACCATGTCTTTCCCTGTTGCTGGAACCCTAATGATTGAACCAACTGAGTCTGAACCTAAGCAAGAGCTAGACAGGTTTATCGATGCCATGCTGCAGATCAAGGCAGAGATTGATGAAGTTGCAAAGGGAATCTATGCAATTGAAGATTCTCCGCTACGCAATGCACCTCACACTGCTAAACATCTTGTTGGCGACTGGGACAGAAAATACTCAAGAGAGCTAGCAGTATTCCCAGCCAAACAGTTCAGAAATAAGTACTGGCCAATCGTGAATCGTATTGACAATGTTTACGGAGATAGAAACCTAGTTTGTTCATGCCCACCTATTGAGGCGTTTGCTAACTAGCTTTTGCTTCCTTAGCGGTGAGCCGCTGTGCAAAGTAAATTGGGATGATTGAGACAATCACCATAAAGACAGCAACAACATCAACGATTGGTGCCTTACCTGGTCTAAACATATTGTTCAGAATCCAAATTGGAAGTGTCTGCGTTCCACCGCCGGCTGTAAAAGTTGTCACAATGATTTCATCGAAACTCAAGCCAAATGCCAGTAACCCACCGGCGACTAGAGCCGAAAGCATCTGCGGTAATGTCACCAACCTGAACGTGGTAAAAACTCCAGCTCCTAAATCAGCGGAAGCCTCTTCCATGCTCTTCCCCATCCGGTTGAGTCTTGCAAGGGCATTGTTATAGACAGTAACGATGCAAAAAGTAGCGTGGGCTATGACGACTGTAAGGATCGAGAGTTGCATTCCTAAGAGCGTTCTAAAGGCGTTATTTAATGCAATACCGGTAACAATGCCAGGCAAGGCAATAGGCAAAATAATCATTAGGCTCACTGCATTCTTGCCAAAGAATTTATACCTAGATAAAGCCATCGCAAGCATCGTTCCAAGCACCAAAGCGATAGCTGCAGAGCATGCTGCTATCACCAAGCTTGTGATCAAAGCATCGAGCAATCCGGTGGATGCTCCTGCTCGCTGCCACCATTCCAGAGTGAACCCAGGTGGTGGCCAATCCATGTTTAGAGAGGAGTTAAAGGAATTAAGTAACACGATTGCCAACGGCAAATATATGACCGTGAGGATGGATGAGGTGATTGCCACCAACGTCCACCTAGCTGATCTTGAAAGTCTCATAGGTTATCCAGAGCTCCAGTTCTTCTAACTGCAGATAGGTATCCAAACATAATTAATACTGGAACTAATGCAATGGCAGCAGCCATCGGAAGATTATTGGCAACACCTACGTTGGAATAGACCAAATTACCGAGCATCTGGTTAGCCCCACCGACGATGTTAATTGTGATGTAATCACCAAGCGTTAGAGAAAAACTAAAGATTGATCCAGCAACAATGCCTGGCAAGATCAAGGGGAAAACAATCCTTCTAAGTGTTGGCCAAGTTTTAGCACCTAAATCACTTGATGCTTCTAACAGGTTGCTTGGCACTTTTTCAAGTGATGCATAGATCGGGAGAATTACATAAGGAAGCCAAAGATATCCCAAGGTAATCCCCGCTCCAAGAAGCGAATAGCCAGGCGTATCTAAACCAATTGGCCTTAGGAGCCAAGCGAAGATGCCGACATTGGACAGAAGCGATCGCCAAGCGTAAGCCTTCACCAGGTAGCTTGCCCAAAGCGGCATAAGGATTGAGATGACGAGAACACCACGAGCTCTAGGAGATGCCACCTTCGCCATATAAAACGCTATAGGGAGTGCTAGAAGAACATCAACAACTGTTACCGCGAGCGCAATACCAATAGTTCTAAACGTCACAGTGCTATAGAGAGAGTTAGTAAAGAGTGAAGCAAAGTTCTCTAAAGAAAAGCCAGGGGTTAGATTCCCGGTGAAGGAATCTACTGTAAAGAATGCTGTTACTAAAAGAGCGAGTAGTGCGGCGATGTATACAAGTCCAAGCCAGGTTACTGGCGCACTAAGCAGCAACTGTAAACGAAGTTTTGGCTTGGAGTAGAGCTTGGTCGAAATTCGGTGAGCGAGGGTAGGTTCAACCTTAGCTACTACCCTCGCTCCCGAATTCGATTTCAACTTTGGTTAACCCTTGATCTCAAGCCAAGCTTGGGTCCAAGCTGCGTAGTCGGTGCACTTAACATCTGTGCGGCCATCTAGACACTTCTCAATTGGGGTTGTCCAGTACCAGATCTGCTTCTCGAACTCTGTGTCACCAGCATTGTAGGTAGCACAGAAGTCTGCGCTGCCATACTGACAAGCATCTGGAGTTGCCGGTGCTTCACCGAAGTACTCGGTAGCCGCAGCGTTAGCCTTCGGGCTGTCAATGTAGTTCAACCAAGCGTATGCACAGTTAGGGCTCTTAGCCTTGGATGAAATCATCCAAGAGTCAGACCAACCAGTTGCACCTTCTGAAGGAAGAATTGCTTCGACGTGTGCTTCTGCAGGAGTGTAGTTCTTGATTACCTGCCAAGTAGTTCCAACTACAGAGTCTCCGGTAGTGAATGACTGAATTGACTTTAGGTAGTCGCTCCAGTACTCGCCAACGTTTTCCTTCTGCGCCTTGAGCAAAGTAACCGCAGCAGCAAGCTGTGTTTCATCGAGCGCGTAAGGGTTAGTGATTCCTAGATCAGTGTTGTGCTTCATAAGGTAAAGAGCAGCATCAGCGATGTAGATAGGTGAATCGTATGCAGTGACCTTACCTTTGTATGCTGATGCACCGTCGAATACGACACTCCAAGATGTAGGAGCAGGCTTCACTACGTCAGTGTTATACATCAACAAGTTAGCGCCATAGCCGTGAGGAACACCGTAGGTCTTACCATCTACTGTGTTGAAGTCACGGTTCTTGAGGAACTCGTAGACCCCAGCGTAGTTAGGGATAAGTGCAGTGTTCAATGGCTGAACATCACCGGCAGCGATTAGTCGAAGAGTCGCATCACCGGAAGCGGCAATGGCGTCATAGTCGCCAGTCTTGAAAAGCGTAATAGCCTCGTCTGAGGTTCCGTATGGCTTGAAAGTGACGTTACAACCCGATTCCTTTTCGAATGGAGTTACCCAGTCGTATGCAGGATCAGTTGAACCGTCTTCGGCGTAACCTGGCCAACCTAGGAGTGAAACGGTCTTCTCGTTATCACCCAAGGACTGAAGCATGTCGCCACCATTATTTGAAGATGCACATCCGCTTAGAGCCAGCATTGCTGCTGAACCTATAGCGAGCAACTTCACTGTTGCAGTTATTCGCATTCCGTTTTCTCCTTCTTACATTTAGAGAGCTACCAGGTCGGCAGCGCTCATATTTATTTGCACCGTCTGGTCACGGTGAAAAACATCGGTTGGAACTGTTGCTTTGATATGTATTCCTGAAACATCGATTATTAGTCTTGTGAAACTGCCCAGATAGATAACTTCAGCAATGATGCCACTGATGCTCCCCGTCTTCTTCTTTTCGCTGACAGTTACCTTTTCTGGCCTAAGAGCAAACCGACCTTTTTTTCCAAACAGAGCAGTGGATTCTTTTTCAGTAAAAATATTTGAGGTGCCCACAAAACCGGCAACAAATTCACTCTTAGGCCTTTCATAAAGGTCCTGCGGGGTTCCAAGTTGCTCAATCTTGCCATTGTTGAAAACGGCAATGCGATCAGAGAGCGTAAGCGCTTCTTCCTGATCATGGGTAACAAAAACGAATGTGATTGCCAGCTGGCGTTGAAGCTGCTTCAACTCAATCTGCATTTGCTCACGGAGTTTTAGATCTAGAGCCCCCAATGGTTCATCTAGAAGAAGAACCTTAGGTTCAACGACGATTGCTCTTGCTAAGGCGATTCTTTGACGCTGCCCACCAGATAACTGCGATGGCCTGCGGTCAGCCAAATCAGCAAGACGAACGGTATCCAACGCTTCCATAACTTTGCGCTTACGCTCAGCCTTTGAAATTTTCCTGACTCTAAGTCCATATTCGACGTTTTCAAAAACAGACATGTGACCAAAAAGCGCGTAGTCCTGAAATACGGTGTTTACATCTCTATCAAAGGGAGCAAGTTGGGTGACATCCTCGCCATTTAGCTCAACTGTTCCTGCGGTGGGCAGTTCAAAGCCTGCAATCATTCTGAGAACTGTTGTCTTGCCTGAGCCTGACGGGCCCAACATCGAAAAGAACTCTCCTGCGCCGATGTCTAGATTTAGATCTTTGACAGCTGCTATCTTTCCGAAGCTCTTAGAAAGACCTTTTAGGGATATGGCAGGCGTACTGGTAGCCAAGTTGAACCTCTCTGTCTGTCCTCTTAGTCTAGAAAATAATTCGAGCTAATGTGCCATTTAGACTTATCCAATAGCATCGTTCAGGGCTCGAGTTTCTGGTGTTCTTAGCCTCAGGTTGAGCTACTGCACCAATTGGTATCGTTGCTTATTTGTTATTGGATTCCGAAAGAAAAGGCACATTCATGATTTCTCTACCAAAAACTTCCCTACAGGTTTCTAATCTTTGCTTTGGCGGCAATGTCTTCGGTTGGACAGCAGATCAGGATCAGTCCTTCGCTCTCTTGAATAGATTTACAGAACTGGGCGGAAATTTTGTGGACACAGCTGATGTTTATTCAGCGTGGAAAGAAGGAAACCAGGGTGGAGAAAGCGAAACCATTATTGGTAACTGGACTTCAAGCAAAGGTAACCGCGATCAGGTAGTTATCGCAACTAAAGTTGCCATGCTGGAAACTCGAAAAGGTTTAGGTAAAAAGAACATCGCACTTGCTTGCGAAGACAGCCTCAGACGTCTCAAAACTGACTACATCGATATCTATTACGCACATTCAGATTACCTAGAGACACCGCTAGAGGAAACTCTTGAAGGGTTCAATGCTTTGGTAACCTCTGGAAAGGTCAGATACATCGCAGCTTCTAACTACACCTTTGACAGATTAGGTGAAGCACTTCGCATCAGCCAGACCCATGGTTTTGCAAAGTACATTGCACTTCAGAACCGATACAGTCTTGTCGCTCGCCTACCATATGAGTCTGATGGCGCTAGATCTGTTATTGAGTATGGAATCTCAGGACTCCCCTATTCGACACTTGGTAGTGGATTCCTAAGCGGCAAATATCGCCCCGGCGCAGAAGTTTCTTCTGCCAGAGCCGAAGGTGTTACCAACAACTACGCCACAGCTGAGAACTTTGCATTGTTGGAAAGACTCGAAAAAGTTGCTCTGCAGCAAAGCGTTTCCACTACCGCAGTTGCACTTGAGTGGTTGAGAAATCAATCTGGTGTGACTGTACCAATTGCCTCAGGCAGGACAATTGAACAGTTAGATGCACTAATGCAGGAAGTGAAATTAACCAGTCAAGAACTAGCTTTTGTTGCTGGCTAAGCGAGGTTGCTTTCAATCAGAGAGATGATCTCTGGCGCATCAGGTTTAGTAGTTGGTCTAAATCTCTTCACTTCACCGTTTGGCAGAATGAGGAACTTCTCAAAGTTCCACTTCACATTTCCAGCCTTACCATCTGCATCTTTTACTTTGGTCAAAGCAGCGTAAAGCGGATGAGCACTCTTACCGTTTAGTTTTGCCTTTTCCGTCATGGGAAAAGTAACTCCCCAGGTAGTCGAGCAGTAATTAGAAATATCTTCACTGTCTTTTAGTTCCTGAAAGAACTGATTCGAAGGTACTCCGATAACAGTAAATCCCTTAGCTCCATATTTCTTCTGCATAGCTTCAAGCGCTTCATACTGAGGTGATAGACCACAGCGAGATGCAACATTGACAACTAGTGTTACCTTCTTAGCTAATGCTCCAAAAGTGGTTGCTCTGCCGTCGAGTGAGGTAAGTTCTATATCTTTTAGGTCCATGGCGTAAGGCTATCTCAAACAGGCGTAGTCTGGAACTTGGGAACAAAAAAGGAGAATCAATGGAGATTCAAGGAAAAGTAGTTGTTGTTACAGGCGCTGGCAGTGGCATGGGAAGAGAGTTAGCTCTTGAGCTTGTGCGCCGTAAGGCAAAGGTTGCTTTAGTAGATTTTAGAAAAGATACCTTGGCTGAGACTGTAAACCTTGTTGAAGCACTCGGTGGTACTTGTTCCAGCCATGTCCTTGATGTGTCTGATGCAAAGGCAGTGCTCGCATTGCCTGCACAGGTAAAGAAAGCCATCGGCGAAGTTGATGCACTCATCAATAACGCTGGCATCATTCAGCCCTTCGTAAAGGTGAATGAACTAAGCCTTGAAGATGCTCATCATGTGATGAATGTCAACTTCACCGGACCTTTGATGCTGACCAAAGCTTTTCTACCTGGTTTGATCACTAGGCCAGAGGCCCACATTTTGAATGTCTCGTCAATGGGAGCGTATGCACCGGTACCCGGTCAAAGTGTCTATGGAGCATCTAAAGCCGCTATAAAGCTATTTACTGAAGGCCTACGATCTGAACTTTTAAACACCAAGGTTGGAGTGACAGTGGTCTTCCCAGGTGCCATAGCGACTAACATCGCAGCTAACTCTGGAATGAAAGCAACTGCGTTCTCTAGCGAGAGTAGTTTTCCGACCACAGCAGCAGATCTAGCAGCACGACAAATGGTAGATGCAATTTCAAAGAACCAGCCAAGGCTAGTAATCGGAAAAGACGCTAAGACCATGGACTTCCTAAGCAGGCTTAACCCTGTCTATGCCGCGAAGGTTATCTATAAGCAAATGGCCTCACTTCTTAAATAGAACCTAAAACAAAAGTGGGTGGCTAAATGCCGCCCACAAATTCATAAATATTTCATAAACGAAGGGTCAATATTTAGCATTTTTCTAATACTGTCCACTAGTCTGCAGATATGACGAATCTAAATGTATTTATTTTCTTTCTCATCGGGGGCCTATCTTTTGCTTTACTAGGTTTCCGATTCGTGTCGGGAAAAACTTATGCCTTCCGCATGTTTGGCATTGGAATGTCCCTTCTGGCAGTAGCTTTTGCCACCTGGTCAGTAATTGTCGCAACACAACCTGCAGATCTAACACTGCTAACAACCATCGGAGTTATTCCGTTTGGTCTAGCAAATCTGTTCTTTGTGGCAGCAGGCACATCTGACTTCACAGCATCGACTCGCCGTAACCTACTAGTTGTGGCAGCGCTTGTTATCGGAACACTATTTGTTCTACGAACATTTGTTACACCTTCAAATCCTTCATTTAGCGACAACGGTTTGTTCTACTTCAATGCAGAACCAATCGCCATTTTGTTCTATGTGGTTGTTTTTGCAGGTGCCCTAATGCCAGCAGTTCACATAGTTACTCTCCACATTGCTTCGGTCAGAGATGCAATGTTCACACGTTTGTTCTTCAACGTTGTGACTCTTTCTGGCGTAGTGCTAATTGTTAGCACTAATGATGACCTGCAAGGCTTGAACGGATACGTAATGCTCTTCGGTTTGCTCGGACTAGTGGTTACCCACATCCGTAAAAGCCCTGAATTTATTGCCCGCTAGTTCTATTGGGTTCAGCAGCTGATTACTTCCGGGAGCGGTTTCCGCTCCCGGTCGTAATCACTCTTTCAGTTGGAACTGCAATCTGGCTAGTCGCTACATCCACTACTGAGGTTCCAACTCAAACAAACTATTTCATCACCTTTTTAATTACAGTCGCATTCACTGCTTTCCTTTTACGTCAGCGAGTAATGGACGAGTTCAAGGATCGCTCTCACGATGATGCGAACTACCCGAATCGACCTGTCCAACGTGGAGTCATCACTCACAAGCAACTCAAACCGATAGGTTTCATTGCGTTTCTGATTGAGCTCTCTGCTGTTAGCTCCATTGCTATCTTCACCAATTCATGGTTCAGCCTTCTTGCCTACCTTGCGGTCCTGATCTTTTCAACCCTTACTGCCTATGAATTCTTTGCCGCGCAATGGCTAAACCGCCATTTCACTCTTTACTTCCTAAGCCACCAATTGATATTCGTTTTCTTCTATCTCTGGTCGCTTACTATTTTTGGAGTTCAATATTCAATTCAAGCTGTTCTAAACGGGCTAGCCTTTATTCTTTCGATGGCAGCCCTTGAAGTAATGAGAAAGTTCGAAATCCGAAAGAACGCTTCAGGAGAGGTTGTTCAAGACACCTACCTAGCGGTATGGGGTCGCCCCGTTTCGGTTGCAGTATTAGCCCTTTGCCTAGCTCTAAGTGGATATTTCTTAGGTGGCTTCAGTTACTGTCTAGGACTGCTGGGAGTCCTAGCCGGGCTGCTTATTGTCCTGGTTAGTAAATCAAATAGGTTCGTCCAAGCCGCCACTATCGTGGGATTCTTCACCATTGGCTTGGTAGCATTCTTCTCGTGAATGCTCTAGGGGGAAAAGCGCAGGGTCTTACAAGACTGCGCGATGAATTTAGATTGCCGGTACCGGCATTCGTCGTTGTCCCATTTTCTGATGTCATCCTAAACTTTGAAAAAACTAGGATGCATTTAGTTAAATCAATCGATTCATACTTCAACACTGGTAGAGAAGCTCCCCTTATAAAAGCAATAGATCAGATTCTGGCTACGCTAACCTTCAACGATGGCGAACTTACCAAGATCCACACAACAATCACTGAGAAATCTTGGACAAAGGTCAGCTTTAGAACTTCAGCAATAGTTGAAGACGGCCCTATCGCTTCTTTCGCTGGTCAGTATGAGTCATTCCTTGATGTTGAATACAACCAGAAAGCCCTAAAGAAGCATGCCCTTGCGTGCTTTAAGAGCATGCTTACTATCCGAGTGCTTCGCTACGCGCGAGAGCGAGGACTCCGAGACTTTGATCTGGGTGGCTCATTCATTGTTCAAGAGATGTTTTATGGAAGCTCTTCCGGCGTTCTCTTTACCGAGAATGGTTCAGGTGCCATTGCTATTGCCAGTGTAGATTCCTGGCGCAACACCGTCGTTGAAGGTTCAGATTCAAAAGAATATGTATTTTTTAGAGATCAACTGGATACCAAATCTATTTCTAAGGACCTACGTAACCTCTGCAGGCTCTCTCTTGAACTTGAAGCAAAATTGGGTTACCCGTTGGATATCGAATGGGCTATTGCCCATGGACAAATCATGTTCCTACAAATGCGACCGATTACAGTTCGTAACCTTTCTTATGAATTGGATTGGGATTCAACAAATATTTCCGAGAACTACCCCGGTGTTACTCTCCCCCTGACTTATTCAGTTATCCGCGAGCTATACGCCGGTGTTTATATGTCCTTCCTTCGGCTCTTAGGAACACCAGAGCACCTTTTGCGTGCCGATGAAGCTCAATTTAGAAACATGCTTGGCTACCTAAATGGAAATGTCTATTACCGAATCACAAATTGGTATGAACTTCTAAAGTTCTTACCTGGTAGAGCCAACCAGCAGTTCTTTGAAGCAATGCTCAATCCAGTAACCAAAAAGGTTGAAAGACCAAAGCGTAGAAAGACGATGGATCTAAAATCCATTTTGGCAATCGTGAACTTCCTCTGGCTGATAAACCGGTCTGAATCCAAATCAAAGCAATTTAGAAAGAAGTTTGCCAAGAAGATTGCATTCTTCAAGAGTTACCAGGTGGAGTATGTCAACGCTGCTGAATTGTTGGCAGCCTCTAAACGAGTTAAGGTTGAACTTCTCTCAGACTGGGCCATTCCAATCCTGAATGACGTAAAGCTCATGGTCTTCCATGGAATGCTAAAGAAATATTTTTTCAACTCTGAAGATCAAACTGAATATCTTGCCTTCCTGCAAGGGCTAACCGATCGGGCTAGCCTAAAGCCTCTGGAGCAGCTTGCGCAGGTTGGCGGCGTTATAGCTAAAGCACTCAGCAATGAACAGGTTAAAACAATCGACGCTTTGCGAATGACGCCGAGTTGGTACAAAGTTACCGAAGCCGCAGATGCATATGTAACTGCATTTGGTTCTAGAACCCCAGGTGAACTAAAGCTTGAATCTGTTCGCCTTACCGACGATCTCTCAGATGTCTTGGAGATGGCCCTAAAGGCCCATGAATCAACATTTACCTCTAACTCGGTAAACAGAAACGACAAAGCAAAGCAAAAGCTTGCTTGGCCAAAATCCGTGCCTTTCTACCAACGACCACTGTTGCGATGGGTGTCTAATAACACTCGTAAAGCAATAGATTGGCGCGAACGTTTCCGCTTTAACAGAGCACAGACTTTTGACCTATCTAGAACTCTCTACGATGCGGTAGGCAAGATCCTTAGTGCGGAGGGTTTCCTGAAGACCAGCAGAGATATCTATTGGCTCACCGAACAAGAGGTAGACGAGATAGTTAACGCTCATGCTTGGTCATTAGATGCAAAGCCAGTTATTTCTCAGCGTAAGAAACTCTTTAGCACCTATAGCAAAACCAATATGGAGTTAGGTATCAAAGGTGTTGGAAATATTGCTGGAGCACATTTGAATCCTGTCCTACCAACCGATGGCACTGATGGTTTTGCCGGACGTGGTGTGGCACCTGGGGTCCTCACTGCTGAGGTTGTTGTCTGTACTGAATTTGATGCTTCGGTTGATGTGCGAGGAAAGATTCTCGTTGTGCACCACATCGATCCCGGTTGGACACTACTGTTTACTCAAGCCGCTGGCATTTTGGCTGAGCGAGGAAACGCACTATCGCACGCAGCTATCATCGCTCGTGAAATAGGCATTCCTGCAGTAGTCGCGGCGTTGGGTGCAACCACCATACTTAATACAGGGGATATCATCACTATTAACGGAACTACGGGGAGCATTACACGTGAATCACATTAGGGGCATAGCTAAGCAAATTGGTTGGGCCGGACTAGTTACCATTTTTAGCCTGCTCTCAGCTTGGACTTCGATTTCCTTCATACTTTCTAATAATCCAAAACTTGCCATCTTATTTTCAGTTCTAGCATTCTTGCTAGACACACTGGATGGTTTTGTCGCGAGACGATTAGGAACTTCAAGCATCTTTGGCACTTACCTAGACAGCATGGTAGATGCCATCAATTACTCAGTACTAGCAGCACTGGTTACCGAACAGGTATTGCTGCCAGGTGTTGCCGGATTCCTTATCGGTTTTTTAATTCTTGCCTTCGGCATACTTCGATTGGTACTTTTCACAGTCAATGGTTTTGCAAAGGTGAATGACAAGGTTTACTACGTTGGAGTTGTAACACCGCATCTAACTCTGGCAGTTGCACTTATCTTCTTCCTAAGCCAGCTGGTCACTATTCCTGCATGGTTGGTAGCTACGGTACTTGGAATTCTTGCCGGCTTGCAACTGTCAACTATCAAAACTCGTAAGACCGGTGTCTTGCTGTTTTGGATCCCAGTCTCTCTTGCAATCGCTATCGGTGCCGTCATATGGCTTTAGTAGCAACGCCAGTTCTGGAAGGCTCTATTCAAGAAATTCTGGAAGAAATTCAGCACACTTCCCTGATTGAAACCAAACTCACTCCAAGATCAGCTGAAAGCCTTCAATTAGTCGCCCACGCCGGCGATCTAGTAATACTGCGGCATGAGAACCAACTGGTCGGCTGGGGAATCCGAGAAGAACTAAGACCAGGTCTAAAGGAAGTTGGCTTGATGTTCATCAAGCCTGACTTCCGCTCTGCATCCTCATTCATTCTTTTAGCTAGAGAGCTTGCCAATGTTCCAGATGGACTCATCCTTGCCACCTACGATGCTGCATTGATAAGACAAGCCATAATCGAATTTGGTTTTAGAGAAGCCTCACTTTTCCAAGTCATAGTAGCTTCCAGAGGTCGCTTTGTAACAAAGCGATTGAACCGTGCAAGTAGAACTGCGGTTGCCCAGCACACCAAATCAGCGAAGCCTCTTTTTGCAATTAGAGCGAAGGTGACAGCATGATTGATTTTCTAATTGCTCTAGGGATTTCTCTGATTTTCTGTGCCGGCTTCGCAGCAATTGAGCTAATAAAGCGAGTCTTTGGTGTCTCACCAGAAATAATGCGTAGATTTGCTCACATAGTTTCCGGCTGCGTCGTGATTCTTGAATACCTGTATCTACCGGCAATCTGGGTTGTCTTACTGATAATCGGAGGTGGAATACTCTTCTACATTTTCAGTAGGTTAGATCTCCTAACCTCAGTCAATGATGTCGAACGTCAAACATATGGCCAGTATGTTTTGAGCCTTGGCTATTTATGCACATACGTAGTCTCGCTTAGCAACCCAAAAGTTTTTATCCCAGCAATTCTCATAATTACCTTGGCTGATTCATTAGCTGGATTGGTTGGCACTTTACTGAAATCAAAGATCAGGACCTGGGCCGGAACTATTACATTCTTCCTGGTAGCGTTGGGAATTTTAGTTGCCTATGGTGACGGACTTACCTACCCTTGGCAGGGAATGTATTTTTTCGCACCCTGTATTGCTGTCGGGCTAACTTTTGTCGAAAGAATCACGCCACTTGGCTTTGATAACCTGACTGTCCCAGTTGCAGGTGCAATATTATTACTTGCGTTTTAGCTTTAGTTTTCTCATAAGCGCATCTGTGCTCAAGTGAATAAATACTGATAGAACAAAGGCAGTCATCAGTATTTCTGTTGAGAGTTTGTAGACGAAGATGAACAGCAGACCGCTTGAGATGATTCCATCTATATTGTCAGTGATTGATTGAACTCTAGCTCCAAGACTTGTTAGAGCATGGCCACTAGTGGCTATTCTCAATCTTCTCTTAACAAAGCTATTTACTATTTCCCCAGCCAAATAACACAAGGTAATCGCGGGTCCAAGAATGAGTGGATTATTCAAATAGACAGGCGCTACTAAATCAGATTCCTGCGCCAAAGAATTCAGCAGCATTGTTACTAGGGTTGCCACTACTAGATAAATGACCAAACTACGAACTGACTTACTCTTTCCAATAAGTGGCTCTCCCCCAAGTTTGATTCCACCATCAAGTGGAATATCGAGTTTGGCTAGCCAGTTCTTTCTCATGCAGATAATTAAAGAAAGCCCAGCAAATGTAATTGGCAACAGCAGTGTGAATGCTTGCGAGAGGGTCTGTAAGAACTGATTAAGTTCAATGTTCACTAGCTACCCCCAAAATTCAAAACAAACAACATATCTAGTTTCTATTTAACTAAATCTATCCAGTGCTTGGTCACTGCCTTCATAAACAAACCAGGTTGCTCTTCTTGAGGAAGATGCGTGGTCTTAGCAATGATCTCTAAAGTTGAGTTAGGTATTAGCTTATGTAATACGGGGGCATCTTTGGCTGGCACTACAGCGTCATACTTCCCCGTAATAATCAAAGTTGGCAAAGTAAGAGAGCCTAGATTTTCTTTAAGCTTGTTATCTCTAGGTGCAGTTGAAAAGAACCAAAACGCTTGCTCCCAACCTTTGATTTTTAACGGTTGGTGGTAACCGTCATAGACATCCTGAGTTAGCTTGGCTTTGTCGTAGTAGCTCTTGCGTAAGAGATCGTCTCCAGATGTAGCAATGCTGCTAACCAAAATTGGGCCAAGCTTCTGCATCTGGGGCAATGCATAGAACCAGTCAAATCCAGAGGGGCCGCCGCCAGTAGTCAAAATGGCAGCATCAACCAGAATCAACGCTGAGACCTTTGCAGGGTTCAACCTCGTGTATTCAGCAGCAATTTGACCTCCTGCTGAGTGACCAACCAAAACTACTTTTCTACCAGACCCATACTTAGCTATCAGATCATCAAGAATCAAGAAGTTACCCTCGAAGCCATATGGGTTAGGTCCAGCCCAGGTGCTCTTACGCTCTGTATATCCAAAGGCAGGTCGGTCATAGGCAATAACTTCACCAAGTTGGCTAAATGGTTCTTGAACGTGGCGCCAACTGAAGGTGCTAGCTCCAAAGCCATGCATAAGGACAATCAAAGGCGCATTACAGCCACAATCGCCCGAATATGGGGTTCTTTCCACCCTGACATCTAAGCCATTTAGTTTGACGAATTCAGCCCCCGGCGCTGCCTGAGCGGCAGTAAGAGTGCCCGATGAGTTGAAGGGAATTAGAAAAGGAACTATAAGAAAAGACAGAATTCCCGCTAAGAGGGCTCTAACCATAAATCTTCTGAAGGCTTTCATGCCCAAAGCCTACTTTGCAGTCTCCAGATATAGGCGAAGATTGTTACATGATGAAAATAGGCGTAATCAAAGAGCAATCTGGTGAGACCCGAGTATCAGCAACTCCAACCACCGTAAAGGCAATTATCGACCTTGGCTATCAGGTCATTGTTGAGTCCCACGCGGGAGAACTATCAACCTTCCCTGATTCTGCCTATGTGCAGGCAGGAGCAACACTTGGCAATACTTCGGAGGCTTGGTCTGCTCAAGTTGTTCTAAAGGTGGCAGCACCAACTGTTGAAGAGATTGCCCAGCTAAGTGACAACGCCATCATCGTTAGCCTTATGACTCCTTCTCTTCGTCCAGACTTACTTGAATCACTTGCTACCCGAGGTATCACTGCACTTGCACTGGACGCTGTTCCTAGAATCTCAAGAGCACAATCAATGGATGTGCTTAGCTCAATGGCTAACATTGCCGGCTATCGATCAGTTATTGAAGCAGCACATGAGTTTGGCCGCTTCTTCACCGGACAGGTAACAGCCGCCGGAAAAGTTCCGCCAGCTAAAGTTTTGGTCGCCGGCGCTGGTGTTGCTGGTCTTGCAGCTATCGGGGCAGCTTCAAGCCTTGGTGCAATTGTGAGAGCGACTGACCCTAGACCTGAAGTAGCAGATCAAGTTAAATCAATTGGTGGAACATACCTCGCTGTTGAGGTTGCCGAGAAGATGGAATCTTCCGATGGTTATGCCAAGGCAACAAGCGAAGACTACGACAAGCGTGCTGCGGAGATTTACTCAGAGCAAGCCGCTGATGTCGACATCATCATTACCACTGCACTAATTCCAGGAAGACTTGCTCCAAAGTTAATAACTGCAGCAGATGTTGCCAGCATGAAATCTGGAAGCGTAATCGTAGACATGGCTGCAGCTCAAGGTGGAAACGTTGAAGGATCAGTAGCTGGCCAAAAAGTAGTTACTAGTAATGGCGTGACAATCATTGGATACACCGATCTACCAGGACGTTTACCTGCACAGGCATCGCAACTTTTCGGAACTAACCTCGTCAACCTTTTGAAATTGGTGACCCCTGAAAAGAACGGTGTCCTTACTCTTGATTTTGAGGATATCGTTCAACGATCGGTAACAGTTGTCAAGGATGGTTCAATTACTTGGCCGCCACCACCGGTTCAGGTTTCTGCAGCACCACAGGCTGCCAAGGTTGAAGCACCTGTTGCCAAAGAGAAGAAGACCATGTCACCGCAACGTCGCGGTGCACTGTTTGCTTTCGGTATTGCGATGCTGTTCTTGATCTGTGCATTTGCGCCAGCACCGCTTCCTCAGCACTTCCTAGTGTTGACCCTTTCAGTTGTGATTGGTTTCTACGTCATTGGTAAGGTGCATCATGCATTGCACACACCATTGATGAGCGTGACTAACGCAATTTCTGGAATCATCGTTGTGGGAGCTTTGCTTCAGCTAACAGTTCCTAACTTGGCCGTTCAAATTTTGGCCGGCATCGCAACCACCTTGGCCAGCATCAACATCTTCGGTGGGTTTGCTGTTACAAGACGAATGCTCAATATGTTCTCGAAGGGAGGCAAATAAATGGAATCCCTTCTAACTATTGCCCCAATGCTAGCTACCGCCGCATACATAGTTTCATCGCTGCTGTTCATTCTTTCCTTAGCTGGATTGAGTAAGCACGAGAGCGCTAAGGGCGGAATCATCTACGGTGTTTCCGGCATGGCTCTGGCCCTTGTGGCCACCACTCTACTAACCATTACCAATGGCTGGAATGATCCTGCAGCCCAACTTGGGTTGATTTTCATTGTCATTGGTTTAGTTATTGGTGCATCAATAGGCCTATGGCGCGCTCGTGTTGTTGAGATGACCGGTATGCCAGAACTAATTGCGCTGCTGCACAGTTTCGTTGGTGTTGCCGCAGTGCTTATTGGTTGGAACGGTGCCCTGTATGACTCTGGAACACCTGAGAATCTTCTTGGTGTACACCATGCAGAAGTGTTCATCGGAGTCTTTATTGGCGCGGTTACCTTCACAGGTTCAATCGTTGCAAACCTTAAACTCTCAGCAAAGATTTCATCTAAGCCGCTTATGTTGCCAGGAAAGAACTTCCTGAACGTCGGTGCACTAGTTGCATTTATTGCTCTTACTGTTTGGTATGTCGCAATGCCAGATATCAGCCTTTTGATAGCAGTCACAGTTCTAGCCCTTGCTCTCGGTTGGCACCTAGTTGCTTCAATTGGTGGAGGAGATATGCCAGTTGTAGTTTCTATGCTCAACAGCTACTCAGGTTGGGCAGCAGCAGCAGCAGGTTTCCTACTAAACAATGACTTGCTTATTGTTACCGGTGCCCTTGTTGGCTCTTCAGGTGCTTACCTTTCATACATCATGTGTAAAGCGATGAACAGATCGTTTATCTCTGTCATCGCAGGAGGCTTTGGAATCGAAGCACCGACCAGCAGTGATGAAGATCTAGGTGAATTCCGAGAAACAGATGCAGCATCTGTTGCTGAACTTCTAAGAAACGCGACCTCAGTAGTAATCACTCCTGGTTATGGAATGGCTGTTGCTCAAGCGCAATACCCTGTTGCTGATCTTGCGGCAAGACTAAGAGATAAAGGTGTCACCGTAAGGTTTGGTATCCACCCAGTTGCTGGAAGATTGCCAGGGCACATGAATGTTCTCCTTGCTGAAGCTAAAGTCCCTTATGACATCGTCGATGAGATGGATGAAATCAACGATGACTTTGCAAGCACTTCAGTAGTTCTAGTTATCGGAGCTAACGACACCGTTAACCCAGCCGCAGCTGAGGACCCATCTAGCCCAATCGCTGGAATGCCAGTGCTACGAGTCTGGGAAGCAGAGAACGTAATTGTCTTCAAGCGTTCAATGGCATCGGGCTACGCAGGTGTTCAGAACCCACTGTTCTTTAGAGAGAATGCAGCAATGCTCTTTGGTGACGCTAAGGAACGTGTCGAAGATATCCTTAGAGCGCTTTAAAGTACCAACCGTATCTAACCACCCTAAAATCACTATGGAAAAGTTGAAAGGAAGTTATGCATATTTCAATTGATTCAGCTAGCCAATCTGAATCGAGTGGATTTGGTGGACTTGGCTTAGCCCTCGCACTCGCAAGCGTGCCCGGAATTATCGCAAGTCTGCGCAAAGACAAAGACCAAGGCAAAATTTGGCTTTACGGTCTCCTGTCACCAGTGACCTTTTTTATTACCGGGTTTAAAGCCTTGATTTGGGCCGTTAGGCCTAGTGGCATTTCGATCGAAGAATATCGGGAAAATTCTAGGAAGGCCAAGGAAGCCGCCAGAGATCTTAAAGCAAAAACTGAGAGAGTTAAAGGTGGAACTGGAGCGCTGAAAGAGACAGTTGAAAACGGAGATAAGGTAACTGGCCCAGTTTTCCTAAAGGAGTACTTTGGATGGGGCTCAATCAGATTGTATAAGAATGGTTTCATCTACATAGCAACAAGAATGTCTGAGCCTGAAAAGCTACTCTCCATTTCCGGCAATACAGACCTTGCAATTGGGCAAAAAATGAAAACCCAATTGAGCGGGGCTATTTTGACTGTGGTAACAGAAAAAGATGTCTACACTGTCGGTGAAGGAACTTGGAGTGATTCCAATTGGCTAACTCCATCAACCATCAAGGAATTGACCAGATTGGTTGCAGCCGGAAACGCTTTAATTCAGAAGTAGATCCAGCCCAACAGTTTTGAATTCCTTATTTTCTAGCTTCCAGAGCGCAATTCACTATTTCATGAATGAAATGCCTCTCTTTTTGAATCGCAGAGGTATGGGTGCCAACCAGGTCGATAACAACTTGTTATAGAACAACTTTGTCGCGGAGTTGGAAATCTTGTTCCTGTTTGGATAAGGTTTTCTAAAGGGATAAACGACATAGATTAGGAACTAGAAATGGCTTTTTGTGGAAACTGTGGATCCGAGCTAGATAAAGAATCAAAATTTTGTGTTTCCTGTGGAAACAAGTTGACCAATGTAGCAGAAAATTCTGCCAACAATCCAGTGCCATTTCAAGGCAAACTAAATTTCTTAGCCGGTAAATCGATGAAGAGAAATCTAATCATTGGCGCGGGAGCGCTTTTAGTTATTGTCGTAGTTGCAGCTATTACATTAGGTCCGAAATCTTTGCATCTGACAAAGGCACAAGCACGAGATGTTCTAATGCAGCCATCAGATTTTTCTTTTGACGTTTCAGAGCCAGAATCGCCCGTGACAATTATGGACACTGTTGCTTGGGTTATTTTTGATGCCGGAGCTTCCGAATGCTCAGAAGATGGCAAGATTTCTTCAATCATCAAGGACCATGGAACTTTGCTAGCTACCACAGACCTAAATGGCACAAGCACTTACTTTAATGAAGACATAGTCGAGTTTAATTCAGATCAAGACCCAGCTAAGGTCATCTCTCTTATCAAGGATGGCTATGCAAACCCATACTGCGATTACGACGGAGATGGAGTTCAAACAACTTTTAGCGACTTGGGCACCAGCAAATCGAAGCTCGGTGTTGGCCCCGAAAATTCCGCCTATTTTTCTGAGGACTCAGATTGGTCCTCAAGTGGCTATGATTTTCTCTCAAGCCATGGCGGGTCAGTAATCATAGCGGACGGAAGATTTCTCATCTCATTGAGGATGTCAGGGTCCTACGACAATATCTCTGTGACAGAGGCTCGAGCAGTCCTAACCAGGGCCGTGGAGAAAATATACAAATAATGAGTTAGAGCTTTGTGCCTCAGGTCTACATTTATTTAGCTTGGGAACTAGCTAATACCCCTTGTTCGAATAGTTGGGTAACTAGTTCCTTGTTCGCCAGTTCCATATCAACAAGCATGATGGGTAGTTCAAGAAATGTTGACTAACGAAGCATGGCCCTGAAAAAGTCTGAAGCCAGGCATCTCTAGTGATTAGGTCTGGCATTTTGATGGCGAGGACCCTGCCCTTTGGGGCTTTTTCACCAAGCAAACTCATGTCTCTTTTACTAAGTGGTCTTTCCCAGGCAACTATTTTCCCGTCTAAGCACCATTCTCTCAACGAGTGCTGAGGGCTAGCTTCATCAAAGACAATATTGCAGCCTGCGACTTTAGCCGCCAAGCTATCAATGAATGACCACTCAACCATGATCCAAGTTTAAAGCGCCCTCGGCAGGAATCGAACCTGCGATTATTACGTTACAAGTCTATTTGCCGGTTTTTGTAACCTTGATCGAGATTGTCTTTGTGAGACTCGTGTAGCGACCACGTTGCTTAGCAAATGCCGAGAACTTGCAGGTGCCAACTTTCTTAGCCATAGTCACCTTGTAGTTCTGGGATAAACCTGAAGGCACTGGCACGACAGTGCAGGCCCCAGAAGCCGTCAAGGTTAGATTTGTACCCTGATCGGTTATGCCTAGAAGTAAAAGCGAAGCTCCGAACTTCGCTATCTTCGGTGTCTTCAGTTTGGCGATTGTTGGCGTAGCTGGCTTAAAGCAGTCGTATTGTGATGCAGAGCCTGTTTCTTCGGTAGTCATACCGAAAGCACATTCGGTGGCCTGCATTGCTCCTTTAATGCTCACGTAACTGCCGATTGGCGCATCAACACAAGGTGCATCAGCGAGGTCGTGACCACTTGGGGAATATGTCCCTTTTCCGCAAATCGCTGCAGGGTAAAAACAATCATTCTTACTTGCGGATCCGGCTTCAAGGGTGGTCATTCCCGCTGGACACGGCGTGGCTGCAATGGCCCCTAGAGAGTCCACGTAGCTTCCTATTGGAGCGTAGTCACACAGGTCATGATTCTGGTAGCCCAGATCCTGTGCGCTGAAAGTGCCTTTACCGCATGGCAACAATGCATCAGGGTATGAATCGTCGAGCATGTAGGGGTTGCCAAGAGGTGTAATCTGTGCATACATCTGCGTTGGTATGAAATCTCCGCAGGTGAATGTTCCTGTACTTTGAACGGCGATCTTCGAGCCGCTAATACTGTGCCCATTCACGTACGCCGACGATATCAACTTGTCTGTGAGGTTCACGTAAATCTCGCCCCAGTCACCTAGTTCGCTATCTTCTAGGCTGAAAGCTAGGCTTGCGTTTCTTCCCGGTGCCGAGATGTAAAACGTTATAGGAGCTATCAGATTTTGGAAGTCAAGCGGTTCGTGCTGAAGCTTAAAATCTAATTGAATCGTGCACTTGCTGTCTTCTATGTACAGATAAGAGCTGAGATCGCTATCGAAGCGGAATGGCTGCACGGTAGCAGTCGATCTTGAAGCCTGTTCGTCATGCCACTTGTAATCGACGGTCACCATTAGAGGGTCTCCGCAAGAGACACTGTCTCCTATTTCCTCATCTTCGTAGCTCCAGTCGTTAGGAAACTCTGCTGCCAACTCTTCTGGGTGGGTGGGATTCACTCGCCAATGGCTGACACTGTTCAGTTCGAGGCCGTGCAATGTTTTGCTACCAAATTCATCTCCGAACTGAACCACTACAGAGTTCTCGTCGGCGCCCATGGGAAAGTTCAATGTCATCGAATATTCACAATAAGCGTTGTTTAGCGGTTCTAGCCAAATCTGAGCACCTGCAATTGTGGGAGGCGGCGGAGCAATCGGTTCTAGCACCTCAATGGATCCCGCATTCATCAAGTTCGTTGATTGGATGTGATTGGTTGCAAAATCATAAACGTCGCACCACATGCCAGGTAGCGTGTACAGCCCGACTTCAGTGGGCATTCCAGAAATGTGGTGAGTAGTTGAGTCATAGCTGAGGCCCGGCGGCAGAAGCAGCTGCTCTGTTCCCCAACCTTGTGTTTCAAAGTAATAATCGGTGCTGTCGCTTATGCAGGTGTAGTCGATGTCGGCCGCAACCCCTACCAGGAGAGACTCTCTCGAAGCAGAATCGTGCCCACCAAGGCTGCTTGCAGCTGACGCAGACTGAGGCGCTGCGGACACAAAACCAATCAGCATCGACACGGCTGTGAAAAAATAGAGTGCCTTATTTTTGATGGTCATCAGTAGGCCTTCCTGTCTTTAGTTTTGAACCTACACAGTTACGAAGGAGAATGACCTGATTCTTGGCTAAGAAGCCACAATTAGATGTGCTAACCATACAAATGAGGTCATACAAGGTTGCCACACCCCTTAGATTCCAGCAAACTTGATACATGAGCTTTCGAGTCGCGGTAGTTGAGGATGATTCTCTGACGAGGCTAGCAATCTGCTCTGCTCTTGCCTCAAGAGGAATTCAGGTTGTATTTGACGCCGCATCAGCTTCAGAGGCCAGAGACCACTCAATTCGCAATTACTTCGACGTTGCTGTTCTAGATCTTCACCTTGGCATTGGGCCCACCGGCCTTGATCTAGCTCGAGCCTTTCGACGAATAAACCCTTCGGTAGGCATAGTTTTTCTAACAAGTTTTGATGATCCGCGGTTGCTGGATGCGAATTTGCCAACATTGCCAGGCGGAGCTCAGTACCTAACCAAGTCATCAATTACGAGCATCGATACATTGATGTCAGCAGTTCATCTCGCTCATTCCGGGAAAGGGAAAACGGCCAGTCCAGGAGCTAAGACTGAACTTGGAAAACTTACTTCAACTCAAGTGGAAACTCTTCGTTATCTCGCAGAAGGCTTATCCAATGCAGAGATCGCCAAAAAGCGTTTCGTGACCGAGCGATCTGTTGAAGTTGCAATTTCACGCATTGCCAAAGCTCTGGGTTTATCGCCAGACGCTACTCGCAATCAAAGAGTTCACATGGCGAAGGTTTACTTCAGATCTAGCGGCGGCAATACACTTTGAAAAGTAAGTGGAGAGAACTTAAAAGAGACATAACAGGCCCTTCGCTTTTCTACGCGCCTTCTTACCTTTTCGTACTGCCCGTTTTCTTGCTCACTTCACTTCTTTCAACCGCACATCTCGGCGATTGGAAGAATTTATTGTTTTGGACATTAGCCAATGTTCTCTCCATGGCTCTCTGCTGGGGTTTGATAGTGCTTGCCGACAAATGGACATTCGCTCGACGAGAAGAGTCGTGGCTTCTCGGTGTACTTATGTTTTCGACTTTCATTGGTGCTACCAAAGGAGGCACGACCACACTTTTTGGAGCACTTTTCGGAGTTGAAAGAAACTTTGGCACGCTCATTGGTGGGCGTATGATTCAGACTGCACTGTTGGGTCTAGTGACTCTTCCAGCTCTGGCAATTTTGGCTGCAACTCGAGCAAGGTTTCAGGAAGAACGGGACACTCTCGTTGCCGAACTAGCCTTCGGAGCGTCAAACGATCCCTTAGTCATTTCTAGCTCAAATCAAGAATATCGTCGACTGTCCGAGGAAATTGGCAGGATAAAAGACGGCCTGAAGTTAGGTAGCAACTTTGCAGTTTCAGAACTGATTAGAGACGTCGTTCAAAACGGACTTAGGCCGCTCACCCATCGACTTTGGAATCGTGAAGACCAAAGTCAAACCAACTTCACATTACGATCACTTTCTCGAGTGGCCATCTTAACTCACCCCTATGTTGCTTGGCCAGTCGCCCTAATCCTGTTCTTGGGAACACTCGGACCTTATGTTTCCGCATCTGGCTGGACTCAAGGGTTCTTAAGGGCAACGCTCACCTCTACGACAATTGCCTTGACTTATCTGGGGGCTAGACTCCTTAAAATCACGAGCTCTAGTGTCGCTTGGTTGGTCTACATTTTTGTTCACATTTTGCTGGCGGCTCTAATAGTCGCTGTTAGCAAACAATTTTTTGGTGACCTACAAGGTTTCACCGATACATCGGCGTTTTTTGTTCTGTTTATTTGGATACTGCAGACTGGCTACATGACCAGCTTCGTCGTTGGAGCTCTAGCCACGCGCAATGAGATGCGCGAACAACTCCAGAAGTTGTCTGAAAAATTGGGTCTCGATACTCAGGTTATGAAGGCAAGGGCTCAACTGACCAAACGTGAAATCGCAAACTACCTGCACAGCGATGTGCAGAATAAGTTGTTGTCGATTGCCATCCAGGTCGAGTCGGGGAAGGCAAACTTAGACATGGTTTCAGAGGAACTTACTGCGGTTCAGCGGCTACTCAACACAGGAACCCCGCTGGAGCCTCTCGACAGAAGACCAATTAGAGCTCAGCTCAATAGCCTCATTGCTCGATGGAAGGGTTTTATCCAAATAGACCTTGAATGCGATGAGTCCGTTAGCGATCAAAATATTGTCAAACAGATAACTCTCGTAGTGACCGAAGGTTTATCCAATGCAGTGCGACACGGACTAGCTTCTAAGGTAGCGATTTCGGTTAAGAATTTAGGCGAAGGCGTATTGGTTGAATTACGCGACAATGGAATTGGCCCCAGGTCAGGCACTCCTGGACTGGGAACACGATTCTTCGACAGTGTCTCAGGTTCAAATTGGTCTATTACCCAAGTTGAAGATGGTGGATCAAAGCTCGTGGTGAGGTTGTAGCTGGCTCCCTGTAAGACTATATCTGCCTTGAGAAAGATTGAACATTCGGCCTCTCAGCGCCCTCGGCAGGAATCGAACCTGCGACCAAGAGATTAGAAGGCTCTTGCTCTATCCACTGAGCTACGAAGGCTAGCTGTTGACTTTTATAGCCAACAACAAATTTTAACCCTAAACCAAGGTTTAGTAAGCCGTTTTCTAAGAACTAACCTTTTTTGCCTTGAGCGCCAGTCTTACCTGTCTGTCCTGTTGCACCTTTGGTTCCTGTTGCGCCAGTAGTTCCGGTAGCGCCGGTTTTCCCAGTTGTTCCAGTTGTTCCAGTTCTTCCAGTTCTTCCAGTTGAGCCTGTCGCACCTTTAGAACCAGCAGCTCCAGTTGAACCAGTCTTGCCTGTTGCTCCACGAGGGCCGGTTAGAGGGTTACGGGGACGGAGTACATCCCAAACGTAGATCAGAAAGATTGGCAGAATGATGTCGGTAAGGACGAAGATCGGATACTGAATTAGGTAACCGGTATACCAGGTGCCTTTTTGTAAAAAGAGAGTGATGTGGCTAGCAACTAGGGAGACCGGCCAGATTAGTGCGATTGCGGGTAGGAACTTAATGAGTGAAGAGTTTCCAGAACCGTATCGAATCAAAATAGTTGCCGGGCCAAGTAGAAGCAAAATCCAGCCGATTGAAGAAACAGTCAACTCGATTGCTCTTACTGGATCGCCCTCAGCCATTGGGTTGAAGAGGAAGAACCTAGGGAAGGTTAATACGACCATTCCAATGAGTAGTGAAATGAAAAGTCCGATTCCACCAACTACTAGCTTGTGGCTAATCTTTGAGTGATCTTCTTGTGGGGCTAGGTGTAGGTCAATCATGGTTCTTCTTTCTATTCGGTTGTTTCGTATGTGCCTGATATGTAGAAGCTATCTTCGGTGCCTAGTTTTACTGGTGAGTTGCGATCCATTGGGTTATCTCGGGTATTCGATGGATACATGAGTCTTAGAACGTAGTCGTCAGTGTCAACAGCTCCAGAAATTTGGTAATAATCGTGAGGACCACAGTTTATGGATGGGCAAGTGTTTGGTTGGCAGCAACGAGTATCAATTGCTCCATCTCTAAATACGTAGTAGCTGGCAACCTTGAACGGCAATGTGACCGTGTATTCTCCTGTTCCAAAGTCTCTAACTGATCGAGCAGAGACATAAATTCTAAAGTGAATCAGCGGACCATTCTTAATGTAGAAAGCTGAAACAGGGTTATCTGAGTAATCAAGTCCTCGACCTTCCCAGATGCTCTTATATTCGACTGCAACTCCAGCAAGACCCGCAGGCCCAGGTGGACCCTGAGGGCCAGTCGCTCCAGTGTCTCCCTTTGCGCCAGTTAGACCAATCGGTCCCATGGGTCCCGTTGCTCCAGTAACACCGATGGCACCTTGAGGACCAGTGTCACCCTTGTCACCTTGAGAGCCAGTAGCTCCAGTTGAACCTGTGTCACCCTTGGCACCAGTATCCCCCTTAGCGCCGGTCAAACCAATTGGACCCATAGGCCCTGTGTCACCAGTTAATCCAGTGTCACCTTTAGCTCCCGTTGTACCAGGCGCACCAGTTGCACCTGTGTCTCCAGTAGAACCGGTATCACCCTTATCGCCCTTGGCACCAGTTAAGCCAATTGGACCCATGGGTCCAGTTGCGCCATCTAAACCATTGATTCCAGCAATTCCTTGAATACCAGGAATACCTTGCTCGCCTTGAGCTCCAGGAGAACCATCTGCGCCATTACTTCCATCAGTACCATTTGAACCATCAGTACCATTAGCGCCGTTGGTGCCATCATTACCGTTGGTTCCGTCGATCCCGTTAGCTCCAACTGGGCCTTCAACTCCCATTGGGCCTTGAGGTCCAGTTGGTCCAGTTAGGCCTATTGCACCTGTGTCTCCCGTGTCTCCTTTGGGTCCTTCAGGGCCGACCGTGAGGAGCGAACCAAGTAATCCTTGTGGTCCAGTAGTTCCCTCGTCGCTTAGATCTGGGGTTGTAGTTCCACCTTGTGGTCCAAGCGCTACCTTTATAGGACCTGCTGGCCCGGCAACAGCACTTGGGAGGGATACTACCTGCGAGAACCCAGTAAGGGTAAGGAAGAAGGCTAATGCTGTGATTAGCGTTAGCGAACCGGCAAATGAAGTTTTTACAACAAGGTCCGGCAGTTGCTCTGTGGGTAGGTTGTCTGAGCTACCCCTATTTATGCTCACCAGACAACCCTAGTCCCCTTTTGGGAATAACACTCTGGTTTGAGTTTTGGGCACGGTGGATAATTGACTAGAAATCGCCAATCTGTGGCATAATTATTTACCTAGGTAAATAACATCAAATTTATGGAGACCCAATGTTTCGTCTTGCCAAGCTAAGTCTTGCTAATAGATCAGTTGTCGCACTGCTCACAGTTATTCTCGCTGTATTCGGATTTATCTCCGTAGGTCAGCTAAAGCAAGAGCTCTTCCCTTCTCTTGAGTTCCCCGAGGCCGCTATTGTTACGTCTTACCCTGGTGCATCTCCTGAAGTTGTCGATGCACAGGTAAGCAAGGTAATCGAGAACTCTGTTGCCAGTGTTGATGGTGTTACAGCTACTTCTTCAACTAGCCAGAGTGGAATCTCAACCGTTCGAGTTGAGTTCAACTACGGAATTACCTCGGCTAAAGTCACTGAACTTCTAAACAACGCTGTTGACTCAATCAAATCAACTTTGCCTACAGATGCCAAACCAAATGTGATTTCTGGATCCCTTAGCAGCATTCCAGTAATGGCCCTAAGCGTTGCCTCAAAGACTGGCGATAACACAGAGTTGGCAAAACTTCTTCCTTCAGTTGCTGAACCACTATTTAAGAAGGTTAGCGGTGTCAAAGATGTCAAAATCGGTGGAATTCGTGATTACCAGATCACACTAAAACTTAGGCCACAAGTTCTAGCAGCCAATGGTCTGTCGGCTCAAGCAATTGCTACTGCAATTCGCTCAAACGGATTTATTGTTCCTGCGGGATCTCTTGAAGACTCTGAGGGTCAGATCAGCGTTGAAGTTGGAACAGCAGTTGATTCTGTTGCTGCCCTGAAGTCGCTTCCGCTTCAGTCAACGGTTCCTAACGGCAGAGTGCTAACTATTGGCGATGTTGCTGAAGTTAACTACGCACTTGCGCCACGTACATCTATATCTAGAGTCAACGGCAAGCCTGCTTTGTCTATCGCTATTACCAAGACGCAAGAAGGTAACACTGTTTCAATTTCCAGAGACATTCAGCCACTTGAAAAAGAACTAGCAACCAAGCTTGGTGGAAACGTTGAAATCAACGAAACCTATAATCAGGCCCCTTATGTCGAGAAGTCAATTACAGACTTAGTTGAAGAAGGTTTGCTGGGGCTTTTGTTTGCGGTAATCATCATCCTGATCTTCCTAAGATCTTGGCGATCAACTTTGGTGACAGCTGTTTCCATCCCAACCTCACTACTCATCGCATTCATTGGTGAATCTGCTTTCGGCTATTCACTTAACCTCTTTACCCTTAGCGCATTAACAATCGCGATTGGACGTGTGGTTGATGACTCAATTGTTGTTATTGAGAACATCAACCGACACCTGTCTTATGGTGAGAAGAAATCAGAAGCGATTCTCAACTCAGTTAAAGAAGTCTCCGGCGCTATCACCGCAGCTACCCTGACTACTGTTGCGGTATTCCTGCCGATTGCAGGTGTTGGCGGATTAGTTGGTCAGTTATTTAGACCATTCGCTCTGACTTTCGCTATCGCGCTTGTCGCATCACTGTTTGTCTCGCTGACTATCGTTCCAGTTATCGCTACCTGGTTCCTAAAAGCCCCTGCTGTGGAAGCAACACTGACCGAGGCTGCAGCTAAGCAGCTTGCAGCCAAGGTGCGTTCGGAGGAAGAAGAGAAGGAACGAAAGTCTCTATTGCAGCGAGGTTACCTCCCTGTCCTGAAGGCCACTCAGAAGCGTCCAGTAATTACTTTGGTAGCTGCTTTCATGGTTCTGATCTTCACCTTTGGTCTAGTTCCACTGCTAAAGACCAACTTCATTGGAAGTTCAGGCTCTAACACCTTCAGCATTGAGCAGACTGTCCCTTCAGGATCAACCCTTGATGACAAGCTAACTGCTGCTAAGGGTGTTGAGGCACTTCTTTTAGATTCAAATGACACCGAAGCCGTTACCACAACCATCGGTTCGACTTCTGATTCAAGAGTTGCCTATGGCCAGAGCGCTAACGGTATCCAGATTCAGATTTCAACCAAGAAGTCTGTTAATGGAGAAGATTTCCAAAAGAAGATGGAAGCTCAGTTTAAGAAGCACCCAGAACTAGGAACCGTTAAGTTCCAGTCAGGTGGGTCTTTTGGTTCAAGCGGAAACGTTGAAGTAACAGTTACCGCAAAGACTGATGCCCAACTTCGTGACGGTGTTGCCAAGGTCAAGTCTGTTCTTGATGGAAAGATCAAAAACGTTGGTTCTGAAATCACAACCACTCTGAGCGAAAAGCAGAGAACTCTAAAGGTAACTGTTGATCGAGTCGCTGCTGCCCGAGTTGGGCTTAGTGAAGGAACAATATCTGCACTGGTGGCTGCATCAATGCGTCCATCAACAATCGGGTCAATCAACATTGAGAACCAGGCCGTTAGCATAATCATCAATTCAGGATCTCAACCGACCACAGTTGATCAAGTTAGGGCAATTGGCATCCCAACAGCGCTTGGAATGACACCACTTTACAGGCTGGCAAATATTGAATTGGTGACGGTACCAACCACTGTTACCACTCAAGACGGTGATCTTGCAGCAACAGTTTCGTTGACTCCAGACCCAAAGGCGAGCCTGACTGTCATCACCTCAGAGGTAGCAACTCAGATTGACACCATCAAGGACAACATGCCTGCTGGAACTAGCATCCTTCCAATCGGTGGTGTTTCTGCAGACCAAGCTGAATCATTCAGTCAGCTTTTGCTGGCACTTCTTGCCGCTATTGCAATTGTTTACCTAATCATGGTGGCAACATTTAGAAGCCTGGTTCAACCTTTGGTATTGCTAATTTCTATTCCATTCGCAGCTACCGGTGCTTTTGTCGCTTTGCTAGTAACAGACACAGCTCTAGGCCTTCCAGCCCTTATCGGTATGTTGCTCTTGGTTGGAATCGTGGTTACCAATGCAATTGTTCTGATTGATTTGATTAACCAGTACCGCAAGCAAGGTATGCCTCTAGAAGAATCCATTATGAACGGTGCTCGTCAGAGACTACGCCCGATTCTTATGACTGCTCTGGCAACCATTGGAGCGCTTTCGCCACTGGTTCTAGGCATCACAGGTTCTGGAGGATTTATCTCTCAGCCACTTGGAGTAGTAGTTATCGGTGGTCTGTTCTCTTCAACCATATTGACTCTGATCATCGTTCCAGTCCTATACAGACTGATTGAAGGACGTAAAGAGCGTAAGGCTTTAAAGAGAGCTGCCAAGAACAAGGCAACCAAAGCCAAGACTGCCTAAGGCACTAGGGCTAAACTTAACAAGGTCACCGCTGTCGGTGGCCTTGTTTAGTTTGAGAGCATGATGAATATTCCTGAATACCTGGTCTGGATTGACTGTGAGATGACTGGCCTTAACCCAGACACTGAATGTCTGGTTGAGATTGCAGCTGTTGTTACTGACTTCGATCTAAACGTGTTAGATGAAGGAATAGACCTAGTCATCAAGCCGAGACCTGGCACAGTTGAAGCAATGGGTGACTATGTCCGCAAAATGCACACTGACTCAGGCTTGATTAGAGAATTCGCAAGCGGAATTGAACTAGCCGATGCCGAGGCTCAGGTTCTGGAATACATCAAGAAATACATCCCAACAGCAAAGACTTCTCCCCTAGCCGGTAACACCATTGGCACAGATCGCATGTTTATTGCCAAATACATGCCTGCTCTGGATGCCCACCTGCACTACCGGAATATCGATGTTTCGACCATCAAAGAGCTTTCTAAGCGCTGGTATCCAAGGGCCTATTTCCAAGCTCCTAAGAAAGACGGTGGGCACCGAGCCCTTGCCGATATCCTCGAATCTATCGAAGAGCTCAAGTACTACCGCCAGACTGTATTTGTTGAAGGGCCTGGCCCTAGCACTGAGGAAGCACAGGCTGTCGCGGGCTCGATTAGAAATGATAAACTCTAGGAGTTGATTTCAGTTTTACTGAAATACACATGGTGGGTATAGCTCAGCTGGTAGAGCGCCTGGTTGTGGTCCAGGATGTCGCGGGTTCAAGTCCCGTTACTCACCCCAAATAGAAACCCGAGGTTACTAGCCTCGGGTTTTCTCTTTAAAGGCTCGCTGCCCGTTCCAAAACGAGTTCCCGCACTCTTGCTGCATCGGCTTGGCCTTTCATAGCCTGCATTACTGCACCGATAACTGCACCAGCTGCTTGAACTTTTCCTTCACGGATCTTTTCAAGAACATCTGGCTGGCTCTTCAGTGCTTCATCGATAGCTGCAATAAGTGCACCGTCATCAGAGACAACTTCTAGACCTCGATCTTTAACTATTTGTTCAGGCGAGCCCGCACCTTCTAGGACTGCTGATAGTACTTCACGTGCGATACGGTCATTGATCTTGCCAGACTCAACTAAGTTGGCAAGTTCAGCAACCTGCGCTGGAGTAATGTTCAGTTCTGAAACATCCTTCTCTTCAGCGTTAGCAATACGAGATAGTTCACCGGCATACCACTTACGAGCAGACTGAGGTTTAGCTCCTTGTGCCACTGTCTCTTCAATAAGGTCCATAAGGCCCGCATTAACGACATCTCTAAACTCAAGTTCTGCAAAGCCCCACTCGCTTGCTAGTCGCTTGCGGCGATCTGCAGGGTTTTCCGGAAGAGCGGCTCTTAGTCGTTCAATCATTTCGTGTGATGGTTGAACCGGAACTAGATCTGGTTCTGGGAAGTAACGATAGTCGTCAGCGTCTGACTTAGGTCTTCCAGAGCTGGTTGCGCCCTTATCTTCGTGCCAGTGACGAGTCTCTTGCGTGATGGTTCCACCATTGGCAAGAATCTGTGCTTGGCGTTGAATTTCGTATCTAACTGCACGCTCAATTGATCTGAGTGAGTTTACGTTCTTAGTTTCTGTTCTGGTACCAAGTTTTTCTTGACCGTGTGGGCGAAGTGAAACGTTAGCATCACATCGCACGTTACCTCTTTCCATGCGAGCATCGGAGACACCAAGGGCCTTAACGATTTCTCTAATCAAGCGGACATAGGCAGCTGCTAGTTCTGGGGCTTCTGCTCCTGATCCATAGACAGGCTTAGTTACTATTTCCACTAGTGGAACACCAGCTCTGTTGTAATCAACTAGAGAGTATTCAGCACCTTGGATACGACCGGTTGCTCCACCGATGTGAGTAAGTTTTCCAGCGTCCTCTTCCATGTGAGCACGTTCGATTAACACTGTGTATTTATTTCCGCTAGGAACTTCTACTTCAATTGAACCTTCGAACGCAATTGGCTCGTCGTATTGAGAGGTCTGGAAGTTCTTGGCAAGATCGGGGTAGAAATAGTTCTTTCTTGAGAATCTGCCGGTTGGTGCAATCTGGCAACCAAGAGCCAGACCAATTGAAATCGATGACTCAATAGCCTTCCCATTGACTGCAGGCAATGATCCAGGAAGCCCAAGACAGATAGGACAGACGTTGGTGTTTGGTTCATCACCAAAGTCATTACGGCAACCACAGAACATCTTGGTGTTCGTGTTAAGTTCCACGTGAACTTCGAGACCAATAACCACTTCAAAAAGCTCAAGGGCTTTTTCGTAATCCATCAAGTTTGCCTTAGCCATTAGTTCACCTTCAACTCTGGTGCGAAGTCCATCATTCGTTTACCCCAAATACCTTCGAGGATTCCTTCAAGAGCTGCTCCAACTTCATACAATCGGGCGTCTTCGTGAGCAGGAGCAAGGAACTGAATACCTACCGGAAGATTGTCTTCATCAGCAAGACCAATAGGCACTGAGATACCCGGGATGCCTGCAAGGTTTGCGGGGATAGTTGCGATGTCGTTCAAATACATAGCCAAAGGATCGGATACCTTTTCGCCAAACTTGAATGCAGTTGTTGGCGCAGTTGGAGACACGAGAACATCAGCCTTAGCGAAGGCTGCATCGAAATCGCGCTGAATAAGAGTTCTGACCTTTTGTGCAGCACCATAGAACTTGTCGAAAGAGCCAGAAGAAAGAGCATAGGTTCCGAGAATGATTCTTCTCTTAACCTCAGGGCCAAATCCTGCCTCACGTGTTGCGGCCATTACACGTTCGATAGTTGGGTTACCCTTTGGGGAAACTCTCATACCAAAACGAACTGAGTCAAACTTAGCTAGATTACTCGATGCTTCCGCTGGAAGGATTAGGTAGTAAGCGTCGATTGCATATTCAAAACTTGGGCAATCAACTTCAACAATCTCTGCACCTGCATCAGTAATAAGCTTTAGCGCCTCTGCAAAACGGTTACGAACTCCCTGTTGAAAACCATCGCCGGAGAGTTGTTTGATCAAACCAACTTTTTTACCCTTGAGTGAGCCTCGTTTTGCAGCTTCTACCATTGATCCAAGTGACCCTGGCAGTGAAGTACTGTCGTGTGGGTCGTGACCAGAAATTGCATCTTGTAGATAAGCGGCGTCAAGTACGTTTCTTGCTACAGGACCAATTTGATCTAACGAAGAGGCAAGAGCAATCAAACCGTATCTCGACACAGCACCGTAGGTCGGTTTGATTCCAACTGTTCCGGTAACAGCTCCAGGGAATCGAATTGAACCACCGGTATCAGAACCAATGGCAAGTGGTGCTTGAAAAGAAGACACGACTGAAGATGATCCACCGCCAGAACCACCAGGAATTCTAGTTAGATCCCAAGGGTTCTTACTTGGCCCAAAAGCTGAGAACTCTGTTGATGAACCCATGGCGAACTCATCAAGGTTGGTCTTACCCAAAATAGGCAACATCTGGTTTCTAAGCTTGGTGACTACTGTTGCATCGTACGGCGGAATCCAACCCTCTAGAATCTTTGACCCAGCGGTAGTAGGCGCATCAGTAGTAGTGAGGTTGTCCTTAACTGCAATTGGGACACCAGCAAGATCCGCTAGTTTCTCACCTGCGGCACGTCTTGAATCGACATCTCTAGCCGTAGCTAATGCACTCTCACCACTGATGTGGAGGAATGAGTGAACTGCATCACCGACCTTGGCAATCTGGTCAAGGTGAGCTTGAGTTAGCTCAACTGAGGAAATCTCGCCTTTTGCTAATAGTTCGACTAGCTCTGAGGCGTTAAGTCTGATCAAATCTGACATCTTTACTCCTCATCCAGAATTGCGGCCACGCGGAATCTGCCCTGACCTGAGTCTGGAGCACCCGAAAGGGCCTGTTCTTGGCTTAAGGATGGCTCAACGACGTCTGGTCTGAACACATTAGCCAGAGGGATTGGGTGGCTGGTAGCCGGTGTGTTCCCGTCTATGGCCTGTGAGATCTTTGCTACAGAATCAACGATTACTGCTAGCTGCTCGGTAAATCTAGCCACCTCGGCCTCATCTAGGTCAATTCTGGATAGCGAAGCCAGATGGCGAACTAATTCAGGGGTAATTTCAGACACTTTTTCCTCAAAACTCTTCCTATGAGTGTTATTTCAAGTATATCGGCACTAACGCCCTATTCATTACTGGACTAAACTTGTCTGGTTGCCTTGATTTCACAGGCTGAGCATTTTGCAGGAGATAAACCAATGGCTGAAGAAGAGAACTTCGACATCGTTATGCGCGGTTATGACCGCGCACAGGTTGACCAAACCATTGAAGAACTTAAGCTAGAAAACGAGCATCTAAGCACTTATAACGAAGGTGCAGCAGCCGAAATGGCAAACCTTAAAGCCGAAGTTGAGTCACTTCGAGACCAGGTTAAGAAGAGTGGTGCTACCGGCTACGCAGCGCTAGGTGCTCAATTTGAACAGACTCTTCGTCTAGCTGAGGAACAAGCTAAAAAGATGATTGATGACGCTGGCCAAGATGCTCTTCGAATTCGTGAAGAGGCTAAGGGTGCGGCTGACCTTTTGACCCGAACAGCAAAAGACAAAGCTGATCGAATCATACAAGAGGCTGATATCAAGGTTGAAGAATCTCGTTTTGACGCTGAAAGAAAAGCCAGCGCACTTATGCAGAACGCTGTTGCAAAAGAAGCTGAAGCGAGTGAAAAGATTCAAACGGCTGAGCGAGAAGCTGCAGCTCTAAAATCTGATGGGGAAAGGTACTCTGCCGAACTCCGTGCGCAGGTGCACCGTGAAACAGAACAAGCCAGGGCACTCGCAACCGAGCTGAGCCAACGCACCACTCAGGCAAGAATTGATCTAGAAGCCGAGCTAAAAGGTAAAAGAGATGAGGCAGAGCAAGAAGCTCTCCGTATTTATCAAGCAGCTGTGGCTCAGGCACAAGCGATGGCTGAGGAAGGTGCGCGAACCCTTGCAGACTCAACTGCTCGTGCAGCAGATTTGCTAGCAGAAGCTGAAAGAGTTTCACGCGAAGCAAGAGATTTCCAAGACGACACTAGAGAAGAATCAAACAAGCGTGCAGCTGATTTGATTAATCAATCTCGCAGACGTGCAGAGGCACTGTCACGAAAGGCTCAGGGCTATGCAGATAATGCAATTAAAGATGCCCGCGAGCGTTTGACGAAACTAACTGACGAAAAAGATAATGTTACAGACTTCTTGGCTTCGATGGACAAGCTAATGTCCACCGAGAGCATGGTTAACTTCGATAATTCAGAAGTTGACGATTCGAATATCTAATTAGTTAGTTTTGCTGCAAAATCTTCCTCAGTAATCACTGGGACATTTAGAGATTCCGCTTTTGCAAGTTTCGAACCGGCATTTGCTCCCGCAACAACAAATGCAGTGTTCTTTGAAACGCTAGATGCAGCTTTTCCCCCGTTGGAGATAATCAATTCTTCGATTTGCTCTCTGGTGTAATTGGATAGGGTTCCGGTAACCACGATGCTTAATCCAGAAAAGACACCGCCTACCACTGAACTTTTGCCTGGGCCTTCGTGGCCGGGAATCTCAAGTAAGACTCCAGATCTTCGCCAAGACTCTACTAAGTTCTTGTGCCAGTCGACTTGAATCCACTCGATGAGAGATTTAGCCAATATTGGTCCAACTCCATCAACTTCTGAAAGTTCAATTTCAGTTGCAGAGAATATTCGATCAATTGAGCCAAAGTAGTTAGCCAGTGATCTTGCGGCAACTGGGCCGACATGTCTAATTGAGAAGGCCACAATAATTCTCCAGAGTGGTCTAGTTTTGGCATCTTGAAGATTATTGAGGAGTTTGATGGCGACTTCGGCTGGAACGTCCTCGGTCTCCCCTTTCTTACCCTTCTTCCGGAAGAAATCAACAATCTTTGGTTCGCCATTTTCATCAAGCTTTGGTAAGCCTGTGTCGGGGTCTAATACTTTAACTCGAATTGGTAGCAACTGTTCCATGGTTAAATCAAACAGATTTGCTTCAGATTTCAGTGGTGCTGTTGCTGGATCAACAGGCTGAGTAAGTGCTACCGCAGCCACATAACCGAGAGCTTCGATATCAAGTACACCTCGAGAACCGATGTATGCAACGCGTTCGCGAAGTTGAGCAGGGCAATGCTCAGAATTCTGGCAGCGAAGATCAACATCGCCTTCAGAAGATGGTGCTAACTTAGCTCCACAATCAGGACAATTGGCTGGCATCACAAATGCTTTTTCTTTGCCGGTACGCAGTTCAACAACCGGCCCTAGAATTTCTGGAATTACATCTCCGGCTTTTCTCAGAACTACGGTGTCACCGATTAGAACGCCTTTAGCCTTCACTACGTCTTGATTGTGTAGTGTTGCAAATTCCACTGTCGAACCAGCAACCTTTACCGGCGCAACTACTGCATAAGGAGTTGCGCGACCAGTTCGACCAACTGAAACTCGAATATCTATAAGCTCTGTGTTCACCTGCTCAGGTGGATATTTGTATGCGATAGCCCATCGAGGAGCGCGGGCGGTATAGCCGAGGGCTTGTTGCTTCTCGAGAGAATCAACCTTGATTACCACGCCATCAATTTCATGCTCCAGCTCGTGACGTTTGGCCTGGAAGGAGTTGATGTATTGAATAACTTCTTCAATGGTTTTCACAACTTTATATTTATTTGAAGTTGGCAAGCCCCAACTCTTTAGTAATTCATAAAGTTCACTTTGGTTCTTTAGCGGAGCTTCTGGCCATGCGCCCACTCCATGAACCAACATCTGCAATGGCCTACTTGCAGTCACATTGGAATCCTTCTGGCGAAGTGACCCACTCGCGGAGTTCCTTGGGTTAGCAAATGGTGCTTTTCCGTCTGCTACCAATCCCTCGTTGAGTTTGGCGAAATCTGCAACTCCAAAGAATATCTCTCCCCTGATCTCTACCAGCTTCGGATGATTCTCCCCTTTTAATTTCTGCGGAATCTGTTTGATGGTTCGAACGTTATTGGTGACATCCTCCCCGACAACTCCATCACCTCTAGTAGCGGCAGAAATGAGTATTCCGTTTTCATACCTCAGGTTGATGGCAAGTCCATCAATCTTGAGTTCACAGAGAAAACTCTTCGCGTCAACTCGGTTTGCCCAAGCGTTGAGTTCTTCACTGTCAAAGGCGTTATCCAGGCTCCACATGCGATCTAGGTGCTCAACTGGGGCAAATGCTTCGTTGGCATTTCCACCAACGCTTTGCGTAGGGCTATCTCCGGTTATAAATTCTGGGTGTTCAGATTCAAGTAATTCCAGCTCTTGCATTAACTTGTCATAGTCAGCATCACTAATTAAGACGGAGTTCTCCTGATAGTAAGCGCGACGATGTTTATTAATCTCATCGACAAGAAAAGCTATACGTTCGGCTGGATTTTGGGGCACGGGATAAGCCTAAATAAGAGTACTGACGCTAAGCACCAGCACTCGCCGAACCTGTGGAAAAGGCATCAACTGCTGATACTGTGCGGTCGATTGTGGTCTGTGCTAGGACTCTAGTGCCCAAATAAACCACTGCTGTTTGACCTGGCGCGACACCTAAGATTGGCTCTTCGAGGCGCATAACCAATGCCCCATCAACAACTGCCACCGAGGCTGGAACTTGTTCACCATGGGCTCGCACTTGAACGTGCGCATCAAAGAATATTTCTGGATTCTCTTTAGGCTTTCCGCACCAAGTAAATCGATCACCACTGAGTTCCACTACAGCTAGTGCCTGTTGCGGACCGACAACCACCTTGTTACTAATGACATCAACCGCTAGAACATAGCGAGGTTTCCCATCAACAGCTGGCTTTCCAAGTTGTAAGCCTTTACGCTGACCTACGGTAAAGCCATGTGCTCCTTGGTGATTACCTAGAACATTGCCTTCCATGTCTACAATCTCACCGGCAGTGCTACCAAGTCGTTCAGCCAACCAGTCTTGAGTATCGCCTTCTGGAATGAAACAAATGTCATAAGAATCAGGTTTAGCCGCAACAGATAAACCTCTCGCTGCTGCCTCAGCCCTTATCTCGTCTTTGCTGGCTGTATGGCCAATTGGAAACATTGAATGTTTTAGCTGGTCAACGGTTAACACTCCGAGAACATAGCTCTGGTCTTTTGCTAGGGCCATCGATCTGTGAAGTTCTAGGTTGCCTTCATCGTCACTAAAGATGCTGGCGTAATGGCCGGTGCAAACAGCATCAAAGCCAAGTGCTAATGCTTTTTCTAATAAGGCTGCGAACTTGATGCGCTCATTACACCTCATGCAGGGGTTAGGTGTTCTGCCGGATTGATATTCACTTATGAAATCATCAACCACTTCCGCTTTAAACTTCTCACTGAAATCCCAAACGTAGTATGGAATTCCGATTAGGTTGGCTGCTCGCTGAGCATCCATGCTGTCCTCAATTGTGCAACAACCGCGCGATCCAGTTCTAAGAGTTCCTGGCATGCGACTGAGGGCCAGATGAACTCCAACAACCTCGTGTCCTGCTTCAACTGCACGTGCAGCGGCAACAGCGCTATCAACGCCACCACTCATCGCTGCTAAAACCTTCATATGCTAATTCTCGCTCATTGTGAACTCAGCCCGGCCTTCAAAGCGCTCTCAATGGCAGCTGGCAGTTCTTTGATGACAGCGTCAACATCAGATTCAGTACTTTCATGACCGAAGGTGATTCGTAGACAGCCCTTAGCCTGGTCCTCGGTTCTACCCATTGCAATTAGGACATGGGACGGGCGATTTACTCCTGCTTGGCAGGCAGATCCGGTAGAAACAAAGATTCCCTTTTGATCTAAGAGGAACAATAGCGATTCACCTGAGGCACCAGCGAGTGTGAAGTGGGAAATGTTTGCCAATCTGTTGGCTTGACCACCGGTCAAAGAGATAGTTGAGGTGATAGCCAAAACTTCCGTAATTAGTCGATTACGAAGTTGCTGAACTCTCTCGATTTCGGAAATTAGGTTTTGAATGCAAATGGCTGCTGCTAAGGCGAATGCTTTGGCAGCCGGAGCATTCATGGTGCCAGATCTCATGCCACGTTCTTGGCCACCACCGTGAATGATGGAAACAAGTTTTGTGTTTCTAGAAACAATAAGAGCACCAACTCCAACTGGACCACCAATCTTGTGGGCTGAGATGCTCATAGCCTGTAATCCTGAATTCTTGAAGCTCGTTGGTATGTGCCCAAATGCTGCTACCGCATCAGAGTGAACTGGAATTGAATACGTTTTGGCAAGGGAAGTAACGGCCACAATATCGGTCACCACACCGGTTTCATTGTTTGCCCACATCAAACTAATCAGGGCAACTTTTTCATGATTTGCTTTTAAATATTCGGCTAACCAATTTAGATCAATTTCGCCATCGAAATTCACAGGAACAAGAACAACTTCTGCGTTCTGCTGAGCTTCTAGCCATTCGATGGGGTCAATGACTCCGTGGTGCTCAGTTCCAGCAGTGATAATGACATTTCGTTTGGCATCATCTGAATTACGTTGCCAGTAGATACCTTTGATGGCTAGGTTATCGCTCTCGGTACCGCCAGAGGTAAAGAGCACTTCACTTCGATCACAGTCAATTGTTTTGGCAAGTGATTCACGTGCTTCTTCAAGCGCTTGCCTTACTTGCTGCCCTGAAGTGTGAACTGAGGAGGGGTTACCGAGAAGCGTTAAATATTTCGTATATTCAACCAATACCTCAGGTCGAACCGGGGTGGTCGCAGCATTGTCTAGATAAACGCTCACTCTAAAACATCCTCGCCGCAAGCAGTTTACGAGCACTAATCACGTTCGGATCATTTTTCCCTATAACAACGAATAGCTCGAGCAGATGTTTTGAAACAGCCGAGCGCTCATCAGCTTGCGTTTGACTAAACCAATCCAATAAGAGGTTGAAAGCAGAAACAGAATCTCCAATAGCTAGATAGAAATCCGCTTTCCTAATTGCAGCTAAGTAATCTTTTGGCTCAACGCTAAGTTCTGCTTCGACATCGCCTGAATATGTTCTCTCAACCAAGCGAACCTGCGCGAGCCTCTCAGCCAATTGCTCGTTACCAGGAGCTTGTGCTAGTTCAGCCTCATAAATTTGAACTGCAGCACTGAAGTCACCTTTTTCCATCGCATCTAGAGCATCTTGTTCAGCTTGACTAAGTTGTGGCTGCTCTGGCATTGCATCACCTATAACTAGCTTGCCTAGCATGCCCTGACCTTTTGCAACATCTACCAATTTGTTGATGAAGGAAGCTAAATCCTCTTCCGGCTGATCGCCTTGGAAAAGTGGTTTAGGTTCACCCGCCAGAATGACAGCAACCGTCGCAGGTTCTAAAACTCCAAAAGCTTGCGCAAGAGCTGGCTGTGCAACGAGGTCAATTTTGGCTAGAAACCAGCTACCCTCACCTGCAAGAGCAAGCTTGTCTAATTTGTCCTTGAGTGCCACGCTGTCCTGATCAGCAGGTGAATAGAAGCAAACCACCACAGGCACGGAGCTTGAAATCTGGACTATCTGTCGAATGATCGACTCTTCGGCATCGATAGAGAAGGCCGGAACTTTTAATGCGTTGTCAGTTTTGACACCTTTTTGCTCCAATTGATCCTGCACTACTTTGTTGGCAAGAGTTGAGAGGTCAACTGCCCCACTGAAAGCTGAATTTAAATTACTCACTGCAGTGCCTTCACACTTAGGATTCCCTGGGACGCACCAAGCAATCGAATTCTTTCGTTTGATCCAGAAATCGGAACGTAGAAAAGAAGCATGTTTTCGTAACTAATCTTTAGTCCGGTCGCACTACCAGGAGCATTCAAAAGAATCTTCTGCTCCGTCTCTGTTACAGAAACGGCAGAACCTCGAGTGGTTGGCTTAATTATTGAAGTGTCAGTCATTGAAACAGCAATAAGTCCACCAGATTTGAGAGTTAGCATTCCAATGATGTTTGGGTTTCCAAGGGTATGCAGGAATTGGATAGTCGCTTTAACCTTTTTGAGCGCTACTTCCTGCTTTGACTGATCTGCAAATCTAGCTTCGTAGAAACCATCGGAGCTTAGGTTAAAACTTGAGGCAAATTTGCTTTCTGCGCCTTTGTTCAAAATGTTTCCGTACTTAAACGGCAGGCTAGATAGTTTTGTGGCAAGGAATGCATTATCTGCACCAACCGTTAGAGCACCAGTTTCCTGAGCAGCCACTTTCGGGAATGCATTGCCTGCCAAAAGATCAATCAGATACCAAAGCTTGTAATTCTCTCTAGGACTTACTTGCTGAAGAACCATCAATTGAGGGCCAATTTTAGAATTAGGTGATTTAGTTACTAACATCAAGGTTCTTGGTTGCCATTGAGTTTCCTCGGCAGGGATCTGCATTGGCAATGCAACTGTGATTGGGTTTGCCACAATATCTGGCAATGCCTTGATCTTTTTACTCTTGCCTTGCAACAGGTAATTAACCTGACGAATCTCAAGTGCTGGACCAGTCACACGCTTCTGCAATTCATTAGCATCTCTGGCTGTATCAGCTGACTTAACAGTTGTTGCAAGATCACCGACTATTCGTTGTAACTGGTTATCCGTGATAACTACCTGAAGCACTGGATACTTAGTAACTTCTTCCGTTGGGGCAACGCTCTGAGATGTAGTGCAACCGGTCAACAGGCCAACTGTAATGAGCATCACTGGCGCTAATACAAATTTGGCATTGCCGCGTCCGGAAACTCTTCTTCCTCTGCGAGGAACATCAGCTCTAATTCTTCTACGATATTTTGGTCCACTTGGTGCCCGTGGAATTCTTCTACGTGGGCCACGTAATTTACGCACATTTCTAAAGCCCAGGTAATTGATAATCAAAGCTGAGATTAGGAAAAGAAAACCCAACCCAAAAAGCACCCAGGGCCAGTTGATCGGTTGATCAATCTTCCAAAGAATCGAGATTGACTGTGGTGCTCGACTAAACCCATCCCCTGCTAATAGAACTCCGGTGTCTTCAAACATAGACACCTGAGAGAGTAGGTTCGATTTGACTGACGTCTGGTTTCGCCAAAGATCGCTACCTGAAGGGTTGGCGTTGGTACCACCCATTCGAATCGGTGAAGTAAAGCCCTTGCCATTTCCTGGATTAATGCCCAATCGAACATAATTTGATTCACCAATCCAGTACTGGATATCTTTTTCTCTGGCATCGGCATAGAAGATGTTCTTGATTCCTGAAGCCTGAATAAATACCTTGCCATCGTGCTTGGCCAGAGTGTCATGGGGAATCAATACATAGGAATCAGGCTCGTTGACCTCATATTTGATGCTCTGCTGAGCGCTGGCCTCAAATGGCCCCTGAAAGAGTAGGCCAAGCCCAAAGGTCACCATAGAGCTAATTAGGAGAACCGTGGCAATAACAAAACGCATTGGGCTCCATTCAGGCTAAACTTGGGGGGTGCGGGGCAGCCCGTACTATTCTACCGAAGCCCTTTGGAGAGCACCCTTGGCAGCCGACGAAACCGAGTTTCCCATTGCTGTGCGCGGATACGAGCGTGGAGCCGTAGATGACGCTATTAAGGACTTCCGCAAGGAGTTACTGAACCTCACAACCTTGAACAACCAGCTCGCTCTAGAGCTCCGTGAGGCCCAGAATCGCCTAATTGACCTAGATAAGCAGTTGGCTGAGAACACCAGCCCTAGCTACGCCGGAGTTGGCGCTAAAGCGGCTCAAATCCTCAGTACAGCCGAGGATTTAGCCAATCGTGTGGTTGCCGATGCTGAAGCAGAGCGAACAGCCATCCTGGCCGGTATCGAGACCGATATTGAGCAGCGTAAAGCAGATGGCCAAGAGTATTACGACGAATTGGTCGCTGAGGCTCAACGAAGAGCTGACCGTATTATCAACTCCGCCAAGACCGATTATGAGGAAACCTTAGCCAAGGCGAACCTTGAAGCACAGCGCCTGATCGATGAGGCACTCAGAGAAGCCGGTGCCATCCGCGGAGCTATATCAACCGAGGTTGCCAGAATGAGGGCAACAGCAAAACGAGACATTGAAGTCAAGGCGACAGAAGCTGATCGATTGCTTGCCGAAAGACGACTTATCCTAGAGCGCCAACTAACCGGAGAAATCTCAGAACAACTAGCCGTTGCTTTGATTTCCGAACAAGCCCGAATTGATTTGGATCTTGAGCTCACCGCCAGAAAAGCAGAAGCTGAGAAGGAATACCAACGCAAGTATCAAGAGGCAGTTGCTCAAACTCAGAAATATCTTGATGACGCCAATGCTCAGCTTTCAACCGCTCTAACTCGAGTCGCAACTGCTCGTCTGGAAGCGGAGACACTTGAAGTTGGTGCTCGATCAATTAACAAGAAGACAATCGACGAGGCTAGAGAAAAAGCCGAGGCAATCATCGCAGCTGCAGAATCAGAAGCAAGGTCAGATCTTGCTGATGCCCAGGCTAAAGTTGCGGCCCGACTTCACAAACTTGATAACGAAGAAAGAAAACTCGCTTTGGAAAAAGAGGGAATTCTCACCTATCTGAATAACTTGAAGCAAGTTATTGATCAGATCAATAAAGACATAGCTTAGGAGCGGGGAATGTCAGCACCAACTAATTTCAGAATCCAACACGCGTTTCAATTCGGACTTCTCGGTGGTCTTGGCGTTCTAACAGCCATTGCCATCGGTAATGCCGCTATTTCCTTAGCCGGCATCATCACTTCAATCATCACTGCACTTTTTATCACCCTTGGACTCGAACCGCTTATCCAAGTAATTCAGCGCAGAGTCAAGAAACGCTCCTACGCAATCTCCATCGTGGTCCTCGGAATACTCGCACTGGTACTTACTATGGCTTTGGTGATTTTGCCGCCTTTGGTCAACCAAGCAAGTTCATTCATAGTCCAGTTGCCCACACTGCTAACCGATTTCCTAAAGCTCCCATGGGTCCAATCTGCTGATGCGAATCTAGGTGGCGCAATAAGTTCAGCGCTAAACACAACTGGTGCTTATTTAGTTGATAGCAAAAACTGGCCAAACCTATTAGGTGGAGTAGTTCAAATTGGGATGACGCTATTCAATGGTGTCATTGGCGCTATGACTGTATTCATTCTGACTCTGTATTTCATGGCTGCGCTACCAAGTATCAAAAAAGTAGGAATCAACCTTGTCGCCAAGTCCAAGCGTGACCGCGTTGGCGGCTTAGTAGAGAAGGTAATAAATTCAATTGGTAGATACGTGATGGGGCAGGTGCTTGTCGCGTCCATCAACGCGTCCGTAGTCTTCACCACCATGTTGATTGCAGGAGTTGAGTTTTCGGTTGTCTTAGCTTTTGTTGACTTCTTGCTAGTACTAGTTCCAATCATTGGAGCAATGGCAGGTTGGTCCATCGTTGTGTTAGTCACCTTGGCCAGCAAGTCCATGATGACCGCGGGTATTGTTGCTGCAGTGCTTGCCGTTTACCTGCAGGTAGAGGCATACATTATCGGACCAAAGATTATGACTAAGACAGTAAACGTTCCTGGCTCACTTATAGTCGTGGCAGCCCTAGCTGGTGGTTCATTACTTGGAGTTCTTGGTTCTCTTCTGGCTATCCCAATGGCCGCCACCTTGCTTCTAATAATTCGAGAAGTCTGGGTTCCAAAGCAAGATCTAAAGTAATCCTTTAGAGCTCTATAAATTCAGGTAGCGGATAAGCTACCGGGTTCACAATCCTTGTGATTTCATTCAAGACTCTTGTTGTCGCACTCTCGCCAACCCAAAGATGTTTAGCATCTGCAATGTTTACGAGTTCAATTCCAGGCACAATTGCAAAACGCTCTGCAGCTTCAGCAGGTTTCAGATAATCATCATGTTCTGGGATTAGTGCAACGAGCTTCTTATCGATGTCATTCCAACGAATCAGTTCTTGATCAGAAGTTCGGTGAAGTGGTGGCGATAGAAGGATTGCTCCTAAGACATCTTGATCTGGTCCATACTTCAGTGCCAGTTCTGTTCCAAAGGACCACCCCAACAACCAAGGATTCGGTAAGCCCATCGCTAAAACATAATCAACTGCTGCACACACATCTAGTTCTTCTAGTTTTCCGCCGTCAAAGATTCCATCGCTGGTTCCTTGAGGAGAAGATGTTCCTCTGGTGTTAAATCTAAGCACTGCTAGATCTGCTAGGTGCGGGAGCCGATTTGCTGCCTTGCGGTAAATATGTGAATCCATAAATCCACCGGCTGTTGGTAGCGGATGAAGTGTGACTAAGGTCGCTACCGGAGCATTTGAGACCGGGACTGCAAGTTCTGCAATTAGACTGAGCCCGTCTTTTGTCTTGAGCTTGAAGAGTTCTCTTTTAGAAGGCAATTCGACCGAAGAACGTATTTCAATTTGACTCAAAATAATCTTCCCTGAAACTTCTGCCAGCAGACATTGTGAAAATGTCTACGCTTTTCAACACCGAGCGCACTCTCCCAAACCACAACATGAGATATACCAGGGCCAAAAGTTATGTTGCAACCTGGACAGATCCAAGTTTTATTGCCGTCAGCCGTCTTACCTGAAGTAGTTTGAACAGAAAACTCAATACCGTTTTTGAAAACAGTTTTCTTGATGCCATCGCGCAGCCTTGCAATATCCATCGGCTCTTCATCGCCACCACGGCTATAGCCTTTAGGTTTGTTATTTCTACCCATGACTAGTACCAGTTGAACTTATTTGAGTGAGCAAAGGCACCACAAGGAGCATGGTATCTATGTTTGATATAGCCAATACCCCAGCGAATCTGAGTCTCTGGATTGGTTCTCCAGTCATCTCCAGCAGATGCCATTTTCGTACCCGGTAGGGCTTGTGGGATTCCATAAGCTCCTGAGGAGGAGTTATAAGCGTTAACGCGCCAATGTGATTCTCTGTCCCAAAGAGCCACTAAACAAGAATATTGATCACGGCCCCAACCATTTTCATTAATTAGGTCATAGGCAAACTGTTGGACCGTGCCTATTGGTGGTGTTTCAGCATTAGCAATGTGGATAGCTTCATCGCCGGTAACTATTTCCCAACCACCGCGAGCGTAGCTAACTGTCTGAGTGGTGGTGTATTCGTAGAACTGAGCTTCATCATCGCTAAGGCCGTAGTATGCATAAGCACTAGAGCCTGAACCACCGTAAGGATCGACAACTGTAACTAGGACATAACTTCCGGCGAATGCAAATGCCACCAAAGCCATCAAAAGATTTCTGACTTTTCGACCAAAATTAGAACTTGGTGTTCTATTTGGGAATAGCCTTTGGGCAATTCTTTGCCTCAGAGGTGCGCGAACTAACTCGTATCTACCCATTAGTTCACCGCCTTCACAACAAGACTCAAGTTTACCTTAGACCCTGTTTTTGAGCTCTAACCCTTAGGAATTACCTGATTTGGGCAGGTTTTTAGCACTCTGACCATACTTTCCCGTTCAGCGGAAGTAACCCAGAGAGAATACTTGTATTTGACTGCAATCTGCCTTGATACGTATGGGCACCAGAAGGCGCGATTGGGAGGCAACCAGCTGGCAGCATCGCTATCACTCTTTTGTTGATTGGCTGGTCCATCGACAGCGATTAGGTTCAGTGGATCGTTATAGAACGAATACCTCTTCGCACTAGATAGTTTTTGAGCACCCTTTTGCCAAGCATCGCTAACTGCAACCACGTGATCGATCTGAACTGCTGAAGAAGTGCTAACTCCCCGAACGAAATTTATAGTCTTACCCGTATATGGGTCCTTCAGAATTCCACTACCAACAGTGCAGCGAGGAGAAGCCCGCCAAACAATATTGGTTAGGTCTCTACTGAGAATGAAGTTTCTTGTATCGCAATCACCGATGTCTCCCCAGCCATCACTGAAAAGTGCTCGATCGTAACCAGTTTTTGGAGCTCTGCCTTTAGTGAGTAGTTTCGACAGAATCACTGTTGCCTTAGGTTGGCTAGCGGCAGATGCATTAGCAGTGGAAAGTTCCACTGCAGACAATGCTAAAACAGCAACGAGAAGACTACTGGCTAATTTTCTCAATGATGTTTTCACGTTGGAGAACTTCAACAAACTTTTCGATGAAAGCGTCAACCTGGTATTCGGCATAGCCTCCCCTTTGTGTCTTGAATGCTATAAGTCTTACCTGTTTCACGCTTAATTCAGAACCATCAACCAGATGTGTTGCTACCTGTATACAGAATTTGTCTACCTGCCGACGGTTATAGCCTCGGTATGGAAAACTGCGGTGCTTGAATTTCCTTCTGCGCTTTCTGGCGACTCGATTGGCTAAAAGCTCCTGGCCCTCACCTAACAAGTTCTTGAATGCTTGGATACCGATGACCTGAACGGTTTGCTCTAACTCTCGGCTCGCAAAAACATCTTCGAGTTTCTCCATCGCCGCATCAACGGCTGAGATGCTAAATCCGTTTTTGACCAATTTGAACCGAGTTGTTCTAACGCTCTCAGCCGTCAGGTGTTGGCTTAGCGGATTAGAGAATTGATCCTTAGCAAAGGCAAGAAAGGCATTGACTTGTTCTGGGTCATAACCGCGTTTGCGGTCTCCTGCTCGGCTGAATTCGTAACTCACGTGTCTATTGTCGCAGTATTACTAGAAAAGTCTTGTCGCAATAATCATTAGGACGTAACCGGTTAGCGAGGCTGGAAGCATTGAATCCAGTCGGTCCATCATTCCACCATGGCCGGGTATCAGGTCAGACATGTCCTTTACCCTTAGATCACGCTTAATCAGTGATTCTGCAAAATCTCCCAATACTGCTGACATTAACACCACACCAGCAACAATCACCCCAAACCACCATGGCAGGTGCAAAAGCAAGAGAGTAAAGATGATTGCACTGAAGAGAGCAAAAATCGCTGAAACAGCAAATCCCTCCCAGGACTTCTTTGGACTCACTTTAGGAAGCATCGGGTGCTTACCGAATTTCCGGCCAAATAGGTACGCACTGCTGTCTATCAGAATGACTGTGATGACGACAGTCAAGATCCAATATTTTCCATCCACTGCGTTTGCATGAGCTGGTTCCCTAATTATTAGAGCTGCAAAGCTCATCGTTAGAGGCAGGTAGACAACCACAAACGCCGCTGCGCTGAAATCTCGAATAATCTCAGAAAATGATCGTTGCAATGAGGTGCGTGCAATCATAAGTTGGACACCTCGCCAAAGCATCAAAGCGGCAACGATAGCAAGAACCCCGAGCCACTGCCACCGTTCTCCTCCGTAATAGGCAAGTGGCATAACTACTAAAGAACCGACTGTTACCGGAATTCTTGGAACATACCAATTCTTTTGCTTTAGAGCAGTTGATAACTCCCAAGCGCCAACAGCGCAGGCTAATGCGATAAGTGCAACAAATAGTTCTTTAATGAAGAGTACTGAGCCTAAAAATGTAAAGCCCAGAATCAGCCCAAAAATTACTGATTGGGAAAGACTTCTGGATTTAGTTTCAGCAGTACTCAAACTAAACCTCTAGAAGTTCAGTTTCTTTGCGCTTCAATGCATCATCAATAGCGTCTACATGTGATTTTGTGACGGCTTCAAGTTCCTTTTCGGCACGAGCCAGGTCATCATCGCCAGCAAGACCGTCCTTCTTTAGAGCGTCAAGATCATCCTTAGCTTTGCGCCTAATGTTTCTAACTGCTACACGGTGATCTTCAGCTTTTGTCTTAACAATCTTTACGTAATCTTTGCGACGTTCTTCGGTTAGTTCAGGAAGACTGACCCGAATCAAGTTACCGTCATTGGTTGGGTTTGCACCAAGGTTAGGCATGTCTCTGATTGCCTTTTCAATAGCAGCAAGTGCGCCCTTGTCATATGGGGTGACAACGATTGTTCTAGCTTCTGGGTTGGCAATAGCTCCAAGAGATGAAAGCGCAGTTGGAGTGCCATAGTAATCAATCATCAAGCGTTGGAACATAGCTGGATTTGCTCTACCAGATCTAATTGTTGCAAAATCTTCTTTAGCAGACTCAACAGCCTTGTTCATTTTGTCGCCAGCAGTTGCCAAAATTTCTGGAATCATTTTGTTCTCCTTGTTATGAAACTCTATGCGCTTACGCGAGTTCCGATTTTCTTACCTAGCAAAGCCTTAGTGATGTTACCCTCAGGTTGCATGCCAAATACCACCATCGGAATGTTGTTATCCATACAAAGGCTAAACGCAGTTGAGTCAACAACTTTCAAACCCTGCACAAGTGCTTCTTGATAGGTTAGCTCTTCAAGTTTCTTAGCCTTCGGGTCTTTCTTAGGATCTGCAGAATAAACACCGTCAACACCGTTCTTGGCAACCAATACTTCAATCGCGTGTATTTCTAGAGCTCTTTGAGCGGCAACAGTATCGGTTGAGAAATATGGAAGACCAGCACCTGCACCAAAAATCACTACGCGACCCTTTTGCATGTGTCTAATTGCGCGAAGCGGAATATAAGGCTCTGTTACCTGAGCCATTGAAATTGCTGACTGGACTCTAGTGTCACAACCAGCTTGTTCTAGAAAGTCCTGGAGAGCCAAAGCGTTCATAACGGTACCCAACATTCCCATGTAGTCGGCACGTGCTCGATCCATACCCCGCTGAGATAGTTCTGCCCCTCTGAAGAAGTTACCGCCACCAACGACAACTGCAATCTCAACCTTCTTGGCAGCTTCTGCAATTTCTTTGGCAATGCCAGCGACGATATCTGGGTTGACACCTAGACTTCCGCCACCAAAGGCTTCACCAGAAAGTTTTAGTAACACACGACGTGGGGTTGATGGCATGGCTATCCCTCTCAAAGACTTAGGCTCATTCCTAGTTTAGGCTGGCTAAGTAAAAAGGCTCGGTCTTTCGACCGAGCCAATTCACTTTAAAGCTTTTAGTTATGCGCCTACGCGGAGTCTCACGAATGAAGAGACGGTCAGGCCGTGCTGCTCTAGGACCTTAGCAACGCTTAGCTTGTTGTCCTTAGCGAAGTCCTGTTCTAGTAGACAGTTCTCCTTGAAGAATCCCTTTACGCGACCTTCAACGATCTTCTCTAGTGCTGCTTCTGGCTTACCTTCGTTACGAGCAGTCTCTGTTGCAATACGACGCTCGGTGTCAACGATATCCTGAGGGACATCTGCTGAAGTTAGGTAAGTTGGGCTAAATGCTGCAATGTGAACTGCCACATCGTGAGCGGTCTCAACATCTGAACCCTTGAACGCAAGCAAAACACCAACCTGTGGAGGTAGGTCCTTTGATGTGCGGTGTAGGTAAGCATCGATGTTGTCATCTGAAACAACAGAGACCTTACGAAGTTCAACTTTCTCGCCCATGATTGCAGCCTCGTCAGTGATTGCATCGCCAACAGTTTTACCTGAAACAGAAGCTGCAAGAGCAGCATCAACTGAGTCAGCACCGGCAGCAGCAATTGCATCAGCAATTAGATCACCAAGAGCAACAAACTTGTCTGCCTTAGCAACGAAGTCTGTCTCACAAGCAAGTTCGATTAGGTAACCCTTGTTTCCAGCAACACGAGCGATGATGATTCCATTGCTTGTTGTGCGACCTTCACGCTTGGTAACACCCTTTAGACCCTTAAGGCGAAGAACTTCCATCGCCTTGTCTAGGTCACCGTTTGCTTCATCAAGAGCAGACTTGCAGTCCATCATTCCGGCGCCTGAACGCTCGCGCAGAGTCTTTACATCTGCAGCAGTGTAATTTGCCATGCTTATTCAGCTTCCTTCTCAGTTACGGTTTCAACAGCAGGAGTCTCTTCAACTACTGCTACTTCTTCAACAGCTGGTGCAACTTCAGCCTGAGCTGCAGCACTAGCTAGTAGTTCCTGCTCCCAGTCAGCTAGAGGTTGAACCTGCTCTGGCTTTGAGTGCTTCTGCTTTAGACCTTCAGCAACTGCATCTGCGATAACGCGGGTTAGCAGGTGAACTGAACGAATAGCATCGTCGTTTCCAGGGATACCAATGGTGACCTCATCTGGGTCACAGTTGGTGTCAAGAATTCCAATAACAGGAATACCAAGCTTCTTAGCTTCAGTAATTGCTAGGTGCTCCTTGATTGTGTCAACAACCCAGATCGCTGATGGAGTCTTGGTTACGTTACGAACACCACCAAGAGTCTTCTCTAGCTTTACCTTCTCGCGAGAAAGAATCAAAAGTTCCTTCTTGGTGTATCCAGACTTCTTGGTGTCCTTGAAGTCCATGACCTCAAGTTCCTTTAGACGTGCAAGGCGCTTTGAGACAGTCTGGAAGTTAGTCAAAAGACCACCCAACCAACGCTCGTTGATGTATGGCATACCAACACGAAGAGCTTCAGTTGCAATTGCTTCCTGAGCTTGCTTCTTGGTTCCAACGAACAAGATTGTTCCACCGTTAGCAACTAGGTCCTTAGTGAACTCGTATGCCTTGTCGATGTGGGTTAGTGACTTCTGTAAGTCAATGATGTAGATGCCGGCGCGGTCAGTTAAGATAAAGCGCTTCATCTTTGGGTTCCAACGTCTGGTCTGGTGACCAAAGTGAACACCGCTGTCTAGCAGCTGGCGAACGGTTACTACTGCCATGGCAGTATCTCCTTTTTGACGCAATTATGCGTCGATCAGTTAATAGCATTAAACGGTTGTCTAGTGCTCCTGGTGCCGCACCCAGTTCACCCGTGAAACTTATGGGACTGATAAACCGGTGTGTTATTCGACACGCGAAGTCGGAAAACAGCAAAAACTTAGAGTTTTTAGGTCTTGGATTTTTACGGCTAACCGCTAGTTACCAGCATACCAGCGGATATGGCGAGTTTTCCACCCCTTCAACAACTCTTTAGCCTGGGCCAAGGATTTGAGTCAGTGTTAGCTCATGAAGACCGCCTTTTTAGCCTCCCTAGTCCTTGGAAACCTACTATTTCCGACTGAAACCGATCCAGAAACCCTAACTTTTCCAATTATTGGCATTAGTCCAAGCGATGTCATCAATCAGTATGAAAGCCCATTAAGCGCCTATGGGGCTGGCCACCGAGGTATCGACTTGCCTGTTGAGCTTGGCACAGAGGTGATCTCTCCTGCCTCAGGCAAAGTTTTCTTCGTTGGTCAGGTTGGATATAGAAACACGATCACCATCGAATTTGGCTCAAGCATGAAGGCGACTATCGAACCGGTTTGTTCAGAACTGAGCGTTGGGTCTTTCGTCGCTATGGGAGACCCGATTGGGACAGTGTGTGAACCTGAGCCTTACTACAAATGGCATTGTGAAATAACCTGCCTACACTTTGGTACTCGGACGGCGCTTGGATATTTCTCACCGCTTGCAATTATTGGAGGATTGCCAACTAGTCGCCTAGTTCCTTTGGGAACCTAAGCCCTAGGGTGAGCGTTTTGATAACCGTCTCTGAGTCGTTCAACAGAAACATGCGTGTAGATCTGAGTAGTACTCAAGCTGGCGTGACCTAAAAGCTCTTGGACTGCACGAAGGTCTGCTCCGCCGTCCAAAAGATGTGTTGCTGCGGTATGACGCAAAGTATGCGGACCAGCAACCCCAGTTGGAGTATTTACTAGAAGGCTTGCCACAAGTTGATAGACAGCCCTTACTCCTAGTCGTTTACCCTTAGCGTTTATCAGAAGTGCTTGCTCTCCAGGGGCTGGCTGCAAACTAGCTCTAACGTTCAGCCAGCCATCCAAAGCATCTCTTGCAGGTAACCCAAATGGGACCACTCGTTCTTTTGACCCTTTACCCATGACCCTGATTATGTTTCTGCCAAGGTCAACCGCCAGCAGATCTAGTGAACAAAGTTCACTGACACGACATCCGGTTGCATAGAGCATTTCAAAAACTAGCCTGTCTCTAACTGCATTTGCATCACCAGTTTCAGCAAGAACCTTTAGGTGACTGAACACCTCGTTTAGAGAGTCCTTAGCAACAACTTTAGGCAAGTGCCTTTCAGCTTTGGGAGACTTAAGTCTTTGCCCAGGGTCTGCTTTAACAAGTTTTTCTATCGCGAGCCAAGCTGTGAATGATCGAACCGCTGCACTCTTTCTAGCTAAAGTGCTCTTTGCAGATTCGCGTTGACTAACCGCCCACAACCATTCCCGAAGTAATTCAAGATTCAGATCCTGAACCTGAGTGACATCCTGAGCTTGCAAGTAGTCAGCGAGATCTAGAACGTCAGTTAGATAAGCCTTAACAGTGTTTTTAGAGTAACCGCGAGCGGCGACAAGGTTCTCAGCAAACCTGTGTGCTTGGCTAGCTATTTCACTCTGCATGTTACTTAGAGTATTTCAGCACTTAGCCCAACCGTTGGAAGTAAGGGTAACTAACCCTTGCTTAGCAAGCTTTGCCAAGGCCAGCTCAGCTTCAAAACGTGCCAATCCTCCAATTCTGGCGATCTCATCAATTGATGACACCGTATTGCCAATACTGTCTAGCGCTCTTATCTCCCAAGCGCTCAATGATTTGATTGGCTGCTCAAAGTAGTTAGTTTCACCAATCAGGTCGGCTATATCCATAGGTGTTGAAATAAGTTGAGCTTTACCTGCCTTAATCAATTCATGGCAACCTGCAGACCTGACCGAATGAATTGAGCCGGGAATAGCACCAACTGGCCTACCAATGTCATTGGCGTGATGCACTGTATTGATAGTTCCAGATCTAACACCTGCTTCAATCACTATGGTTGCCTGTGAGAGAGCAGCAATCAAACGATTGCGTTGCAAGAACCGCCACTTGGTTGGAGATACCCCAGGTGCTACTTCAGATATTAGAAGCCCCGATTTTTGTATTTGTTGAAAAAGCTCTTGATTCTGTCTTGGATATAGGCGATCTAATCCACCAGCCATTACTGCAACCGTCTTTGACCCCAAAACTAAGGAGTGTTCATGGGCTAAGGCATCGACGCCAATAGCTCCCCCAGAGACTATTGCTTTATCTCGTTTCACAAGCGCTGTCACAATATCTTTAGTTGCCTGTTTGCCATATTGGCTAATGATTCGTGAACCAACAACAGAAACAGCTGATTGAGTTGCATTTAATGAATAGATATCTCCCAGCGCCCAAAGTGCAGCCGGTGTTCCATTTCCTAAGTCATCTAGTTGCTCTGGCCAATACTTTGATTTTGGAGTAACAAGTTTTCCACCAAGGGCTCGGAGAAGTTGAAGAGATTGAAATACATCAGCCTGTCTGGCTCTTCCCCTCCACACTTCAAGTGATCTACTAAGAGTGACCTCCAGGTTCTGATTGGTGAATTCGTCGATAGGTAAGAGATCTAGAAGAGCTTTACTCGAAGCTCCACAAACTACTTGAACTAGGGCTTCAACACTTCCCAATTGTGTTCTTAGAAAACCCGCGATGGTATCCCCCGGCTCGCAGATCAAAGACCAAGTAGCGGCAGCAAAATCAAAAAGAAAATCAGCTGAATCACTGAGATTTTGCATTTCATTTCGCACCTGATCGGCATTTAACTCCAGTAGAGCAAAGCGTTCATCGATCACTAAATGAGTTTGGTGGATTTGCGGTCAATCTAGAAAACTAGATTGGAATTTGTGGAAAAGTCGGACTATTCGCCGACTGTGAGTTCTTTAGGAATATCGAAAGCTTTACCGGTTAACTCTTCGATGTTGACGTCCTTGAATGTCAATACTCGAACATTCTTCACAAATCTGTCTGTGCGATAGATATCCCACACCCAGACATCAGTCATAGCTAGTTCAAAATAGAAATCTGTATCAGTGTCAATTCTTTTGAACTCAACTTCATTGGCTAAATACAGCCTTCTCTCGGTCTCAACTACAAACCTAAAGGTGTCTACTACTGATCGATACTCGCGAAAAAGAGCTAACTCTGCCTCGCGGTCATAATCGTCAAATTCGTTCTCGTCCATGTGCCTAAAAGTCTAACCCTAGATAATCTTTGAAAGCCAACTTGTTCGATGGATTGGGGAAATACCTTTTTCTTTTAGCCCAGCAATGTGTGTTGCTGAAGCATAACCCTTATTCGAAGCTAGTCCGTAGCCTGGGTAGCTATCTTCTAGCTCAATCATTAGTCGATCTCTGGTCACCTTGGCTAGCACTGAAGCGGCGGCAACACTGACACAATCCCGGTCTGCCTTGGTCTTGATGGCCACGGGGATTCCCATAGCTTTCACCCCAAGCCAGTTGTGAGAACCATCCAAAATGATCTGAATTCCTGCACTCGCGATCTCGGCACGAAGCGCTGATTCAGTTAGGAGTTCCTCAAGTGCTCGGGATCCTGCGAGAGCAAGTGCAGTGACAATCCCCTGTGCTTCTATTTCATCAGAGCTCGCCATACCAACTGCCCACCCTCTGACCCAATTGGAAACATCAGAGAACATAGCCTCTCTGTTCTTCTCAGATACGAGTTTGCTGTCTTGGAGTTTTTCGGGCCAGCCAGAAGTATTTATTTGAATATCGAGAAGAGCTGCACCGACTGCAACTGGACCGGCGATTGAACCTCTACCAACTTCGTCTATTCCAATGATGAAACGGACGCCTGATTCGAAAAAGGTATTTTCGAAACTAAGGCTTGGGAACTGGGACGTTCTTGAAGACATCTGCGTAGTTATCTAGCCATTTGAAATGTGGGAAAGGCCAAGAGATTATGAATGCTCGACCAACAACATATTTTGCAGCTACGAAACCTTTACCCGGTGTGTCCGGATGGTATCTGGAGTCCTCGCTGTTGCCGCGGTTATCTCCCATTACCCAATAGGAACCCTTTGGAACTGTGACATCAAAATCAGTTCTCGAAGCATCGGAACCTTTGGCAACATATGGTTCCGTTATTGCTTTGCCATTTATGGTGATGTGCTTGTTTGCATCACAGCAAACTATGTGATCTCCACCGATACCAATTACGCGCTTTACCAAGTGCTGGTCATTATCAGGAGCACTTAGACCGGTAACAGATAACAACCATTCGCTCATCTGGCCTATTGGTGTTGTTGGTTTCTTAGTTGGTTTGAAAGATAGCCAACCACCTGGGTCTTTGAATACGACAACATCACCGCGTTGAAGTGGGATGACGTTAGGAACTAATTCATTAACTACGATGCGATCGTTGATTTGCAAGGTGTCAAACATCGAACCGGAAGGAATGTAGAAAGAGCGCAACAAGAAGGACTTGATTAGAAAAGAAATCAAAAGCGCAGAAAGCAAGATGACTAGCGTGTCAATGAAGAAAGCCAAGAAGGCGTTCTTGCTTTTTACCTTTCTAAGTTGCAACCTGAATGCCTTGAGTGGGCCTCTTGGTGCTCTTTCAGCTTTTGCCATTGGTAAAGACTAAGTTCTTTGCCTGTGAGCCGGCTGGAAAACTATGCCTGAACCTGGTTGTCGCGCTTCTCACGAATCTTCGCCTTCTTACCACGTAGGTCACGTAGGTAGTAAAGCTTCGCACGACGGACAGCACCACGGCTGACAAGTTCAATCTTTTCGATAACTGGGGAGTGAACTGGGAAAGTTCTTTCAACACCAACCTGGAATGAAACCTTACGCACTGTAAAGGTCTCGCGAACACCTGCGCCTGAACGGCGAATAACTACACCCTGAAAAACCTGCACACGGCTACGGTTACCTTCAATGATGTTTACGTGCACCTTCACGTTGTCTCCAACGCGGAATTCAGGAATATCTGACTTAAGGTTTGGTGCATCTACTGAATCTAGGATCTGCATTTTGTTTCTGCCTTCTGTTCTTGCGCGCAGGTCAATAACGGGTAATTTAGTGTCTTGTGTTGCTGTGCTCCCCTGCGGCAGAGCTTGTTTTAGGCAACTTGTCTATCTTGCCATAGATAAAGCCTTAGGGCAATGTCAGGGAAGCAAGTCAGGCCGAACGGCCTTGGTTCTGGCTACAGCTTGTTCATGTCTCCACTTAGCTATTTCGGCGTGATTTCCCCCTCGTAGCACCTCAGGAACTTCTAAATCTCGCCAAAGAGCAGGCTTGGTATAGCTCGGATACTCCAAGAGGCCAGAACTATGGGACTCCTCAACCAGGCTTTCGGCATTTCCGATAACACCAGGAATAAGCCTCGCAATTGCTTCAATCATGGCCATGGCAGCGACTTCACCACCATTTAGGACATAATCCCCAAGGCTGATTAGCCTAACTTCAGCTTTATCCTTAGCCCAATCAAAGACTCTCTGATCAATGCCCTCATAGCGACCGCAGGCAAAGACAATGTGTTCTTTGGCTGATAGCTCTTGAGCAGTTGCCTGCTTGAATAGCTCACCGGCAGGCGATGGGACTATCAAAACTGTTGAACCATTTGGGTTTAGCAATTCATCAAGTGCTTCGCCCCAAGGTTCTGGCTTCATGAGCATCCCTGCACCGCCACCATAGGGAGAATCATCTACTGTCTTGTGCTTATCGTGGGTGTAATTACGCAGGTCAATAGCGTTGAATTCAATGACTTTGTTTTCTTGAGCTTTGCCCAATAGAGAAATATCTAACGCGGCAAAGAAATCAGGGAAGATTGTGACAGCATCAATTCGCATGACTACTCCCCGCTCTCCTCAAGTTCCTCAAATAGACCCGCAGGTGGAGTAATGGTGATGAATTGTTCCGCAACGTTTACCTCAGGGACAATTGCTTTCACAAATGGAACCATGACTTCTCGGTCATCAGTTGTTTTCACAATCAACATATCTTGCGATGGAAAATCTTCAACTCTAAGCAATGTTCCAACCTGCACGCCATCTCGGATTACCTTAAGGCCAACAAGTTGCTGTTGGTACCAGGCATCAGGTTCAGTTGGAATTTCTGCTAGATCTTGCTCAACTAAGAGAATTGCTTTGATTAGAGATTCAGCTTCAGTTCGATCGCTGATGCCTTCTAAGAAGAGAACTGGTTGAGCGTTATACCAACGCAGTTCGGTAACCGTTACGGTCTTACCAAACCAAGGGGAGCTCTCCGGAACTTGCAACTCAAAAGTTGCACCGGGAATGAATCGATCATTCGGAGCATCTGTGTATAGCTCCAGTTTGATAGCACCTTTAAGGCCGTGGGCCTTTAGTAACCGACCGACCCGAAGGCTAGTCTTACTAGAAATCGTTATCTACTACGTCTACGCGCACCTTCTTGCCATCGGCAAGAGCGTTAATGATGGTGCGCAGTGCCTTAGCGGTGCGTCCGTTGCGCCCGATTACTCGGCCAAGGTCATCAGGGTGAACGTGAATCTCTAACAAATCTCCACGATTTGTCGAGCGTTCAGTGACGGTGGCATCCTCAGGATGATCCACAATACCTTTAACCAAGTGTTCGAGCGCAGCGGCAAGCACGACTTAAGCCTCTTCTGGAGTTGCAGGTTCAGCAGCAGGTGCTTCCTCTGCAGGTGCAGCTTCCGCTGCTACTTCTTCAACTGGAGCAACTTCTGCAGCAGCTTCTTCAACTACTTCAGCAGCTGCCTCGACAACATCTTCAAGCACGCCTTCAGCAACAGCAGCTTCAACAACTGCTTCAACTACATCTTCTGCAGACTTGTCAGCGGTCTTCTTAAGTACAATCTCTTCACGAGGCTTAAGAACTGGCTTCTTCTTGGTGTCTGCTACGAAAACTTCTTTAGCAACCTGAGGCTTAACAGTGTTCTTTGCAGTTGCATCACCCTTTGACTTCTGGAAGTCACCGGTTAGCTTCAACAAAGCTGCTACCTGCTCGGTTGGCTGCGCGCCAACTGAAAGCCAGTAAAGGGCACGCTCAGAGTTGATTTCAATAATTGATGGATCGTTGGTTGGTACGTAACGACCGATTTCCTCGATTGCGCGTCCATCACGCTTGGTGCGTGAATCTGCAACGACGATACGGTAGTGAGGCGACTTCAGTTTCCCGAGACGCTTTAGGCGGATTTTTACAGCCACAATGCTCCTGTTTTTATGAATTGGGGCGAACGATCAACCGTGAGCGTGGGGGCACACTCGGTATTCAAGCTCTATGGGGTTGCCTCTTCAGTTTGGTTAGAGGGTCAAACTGCAGGCAACTTGTCTATTGTGCCAGAAATACTGCTCTCGAGCAACCAACTGCGGGTTATTTGAGGCCAAAGGCCGAACCTGAGCCCGAATCTCCTTGGCTTTCGATGCTGATCCCTGCTGCCTCTGCTGCACGCTTTGCTGGGTTTCCAGATTTACCACCCTTTTTAGGCTTAGCCTTCTTGTTCTTGTTAGCCTGAGAACCAGCTCCTCCAAAGGCAGGTAATCCCTGTGGCATCCCTGGCAAACCAGGATTTCCACCCTTAGCCATGGTCTTCATCATCTTGGCTGCTTGTTCAAATCGGTTTACTAAAGAGTTCACATCGGTAACAGTCATACCTGAGCCTCTGGCGATACGAAGTCTTCTAGAACCGTTGAGAATTTTTGGATCTTTACGCTCTTTAGGAGTCATCGAACGAATGATGGCTTCGGTGCGGTCAATCTCTTTTTCGTCGATGTTATCCAATTGCGAACGAAGCTTTCCAGCTCCAGGCATCATGGCCAGCATGTTCTTGATGGAACCCATTTTCTTGAGCTGCTGCATCTGATCCATGAAGTCTTCAAGAGTGAAGTTATCTTTGGCAAGTTTTTCTGCCATCTCCATGGCTTGCTCTTCATCGAAAGATTTCTGAGCCTGCTCAATGAGGGTAAGGATATCTCCCATATCCAAAATACGAGAAGCCATGCGATCTGGATAGAAAGGTTCAAAGGCATCAAGTGCTTCACCAGTCGAGGCGAAGACAATCGGTTTACCAGTTACCTGAGCAACCGAAAGAGCTGCACCGCCTCTTGCATCACCATCAAGCTTGGTTACTACTACACCGGTTATGCCAACACCATCTTCAAATGCTTTAGCAACGTTTACTGCATCTTGACCAATCATCGAGTCAATTACGAAAAGAACTTCATCGGGATCCGTAGCATCACGAATATCTTTCGCCTGCTTCATCAGCTCTTCATCGATACCCAATCGACCTGCAGTGTCAACGATGACAACCGAGAACTGTTTTTGCTTGGCATGTTTGATGGCATCTTTGGCAACTGTTACAGGATTACCTGAACCATTTCCTGCTTCTGGAGCAAAGACAGGAACCCCTACAGATTCACCCAGAATCTGAAGTTGATTAACAGCGTTTGGTCTCTGCAAATCACAGGCAACAAGAATTGGAGTCTGACCCTGATCTTTCAGCCATTTAGCTAATTTTCCAGCAAGTGTTGTTTTACCGGAACCCTGAAGACCAGCAAGCATTATTACTGTTGGTGGGTTCTTAGCAAATGAAATTCGCTTTTGCTCACCACCGAGAATCTGAACCAGTTCTTCATTCACAATTTGTACAACTTGCTGAGCTGGATTCAGAGCCTTAGAAACTTCGTCACCAAGAGCTCGCTCTCGAACTGCTGCGATGAAGTTCTTGACAACCTCAAGCGCAACATCTGCTTCAAGTAATGCTCTTCTTATTTCTCGAAGGGTAGCGTCGATATCGGCAGCAGATAGTTTTCCCTTGCTGCGCAGATTCTTGAACGTTTCAACTAAACGATCAGATAGATTGCCGAACACTTATAACTCCTAGGTCGAATCTAAGCCTAGCCAACTAGGCCTTGAGCGAATTCCTCTGCATCAAAGAAAGCAAAGTCATCAATGCCCTCGCCAACCCCAACAAGCTTGATTGGAAGATTTAGCTGATCTTGGATTGCATAGACAATTCCACCCTTAGCGGTACCGTCTAACTTGGTGAGCACAATCCCGGTCACCTGCGCTACCTCAGCAAAAGCCTTAGCTTGAGCTAGCGCATTTTGACCCGTAGTTGCATCCAGAACGAGTAAAACTTCACTAATCGGAGTCTGTTTCTCAATGACTCTTCTTACCTTGGCAAGCTCATCCATTAGACCCTGTTTATTCTGCAATCTACCCGCGGTATCGATGATGGCGATATCTGATCCATTAGCAATTGCCTTCTCCACTGCTTCGTAGGCAACCGATGCCGGCTCTTGACCTTCGGTAGTTGGCTTTACTATCTCTGAATTGCTTCTAGTAGCCCAGGTGGCAAGTTGCTCTACTGCAGCAGCCCTGAAAGTGTCCGCCGCTCCGAGGGTAACTTTTGCTCCTCCTTGAACTAGCCAGTTAGCAAGCTTTCCAATCGTCGTTGTTTTACCAGCCCCGTTTACCCCAACCACCAAAATCACATATGGTTGCACACCGCTATCTAACTTGAGTGCGATGTCTTCTCTGGTGAAAGATTCCGTCAACAGATCAGTCAAGATCTGCTTTAGTTCTCCTTCTGTTTTAGCGCCAGAGGCTTTTGCTCGCGATTTGATTTGAGCGACAATGCTTTCAGCGGCGTCAACTCCAAAGTCTGCCTGGATGAGTACATCTTCTAAATCATTTAGATTCTCAACATCGAACTTAATGCGACTAAAAAGAGACTTAATGCCACCAGAGAACTTGCGTTTAGGCAACTGGACTGCCTCTAGAACGGTCTCTGTAACAATAACTGACTCGGCAATCACTTCAGTTTCAATGACGGAATCATGAACTTCGGGCTCAATATCAGGCTGATCAAGTGTTGTTTCAATTACGGGAATAACAGCAGGCTCAACATCTTGAGCTTTATCCTCTTTTTTCTTGCGCCAAAAGATTAGCCCAGCCAAAGCTATTCGCTTTCTTCGATGCGCTGACCAATAACAGCGCTGATTCCGTCTTGACGCATAGACACTCCATAGAGCGCATCTGCTATCTCCATAGTTCTCTTCTGGTGAGTAACAATTACCAGCTGTGAAGATTTCTTAAGATCAACAAAAATGTTAAGCAATCTACCAAGGTTTGCATCATCAAGCGCAGCTTCTACTTCGTCCAGAACATAGAAAGGTGAAGGGCGAGCTTTAAAGATTGCAACCAGCAACGCAAGCGCTGCCAAAGATCTTTCACCACCGGAAAGCAAACTCAATCTTTCAATACGCTTACCGACAGGCTTGACGTTAACTTCAATTCCAGTTGTCAACATGTTGTCATGGTTGGTGAGGTAGATAGAGCCAGTTCCACCTG
>CANGIU010000003.1 GCA_947454255.1 Micrococcales bacterium | reverse complement strand
GTAGAACTTTGATAGTGATGAGCGAATTCTGGCAGCAACAGTTATCTTGCCTTGAGCATTCGGTCTAGCAAGAGTTGGCTTGTAGTCCTTGAAGTCAACTAGCTTGTATAGATCGTGTGGATCTAGTGGTTCATGAACTTCAATGTATTCACCGTGTGGCAGTCGAACAATACGTCCCGACTCTCGACCGTGAATAGCGATTTCTCGATCCTTACGTTGAAGTGAAAGACAAAGTCGCTTTGTGACCCAGAAGGCTACGAACGGAAGAATAATCAATGAGATTTGCATTGAAACCAAAACTTGGTTCAGTGACATCTTGAAATTGGTTGCAATCAAGTCTGTACTTGCACCGGCCCATAGCACTGCATAGAAAGTTACACCTGCAGCACCGATAGCTGTTCTAGTTGGAGCATTACGTGGGCGATCAAGGACATGGTGTTCACGCTTATCTCCAGTTACCCAATTTTCAATGAACGGGTAGATAGCAACAGCCGCCAAGAAGACCAGGCTAATTACTAACGGAAGAAGGATGTTTGTTGACACTGTGTAATCGCCAACCATGAACTCGATGCCAGTAGGGGCTAAACGGAGTGCGCCATCTAACCAACCGATGTACCAGTCCGGTTGTGTTCCAGCTGAAACAGGGGATGGGTCATACCCACCGTAATTCCAAATTGGGTTGATGGTGAAGAAAGTTGCAATCAACATGATCACACCGAACACGATGAAGAAGAATCCACCAGCCTTAGCAACGTAAACAGGCATTAGCGGGTAACCAACTACGTTGGTGTCCTTGCGTCCTGGACCCGAGTAGTGGGTGTGCTTGTGAATGACGAGCATAAATAAGTGCAGTGCAAGGAAGACCAGAATAAAAGCAGGGACAAGCATGATATGGAGGCTGTAAAGCCTTCCTACTATGTTTGTGCCTGGGAACTCTCCACCGAACAGCCCAGATGAGATTGAAGTTCCGATGTATGGAATTCCCTTTATCATTCCATCGATGATGCGCAGGCCGTTACCTGAAAGCAAGTCATCCGGCAGTGAATAACCGGTGAAGCCTGCAGCCATACCCAAAACGAAGAGCACAAAACCAACAACCCAGTTCAATTCACGAGGCTTACGGAATGCTCCGGTGAAGAAAACTCTGAGCATGTGTAAGCCGGCAGCAGCAACAAACAAAAGGGCTGACCAGTGGTGAACCTGACGCATCAACAATCCGCCACGTATTTCAAAGCTGATGTCCAGGCTAGAAGAATATGCCACAGACATGTGCGCGCCCTTTAGTGGAGCATACGAGCCTTCGTAAATGGTTTGAGCCATGGAAGGGTCGAAGAAGAAGGTAAGAAATGTTCCAGAAAGTAAAAGAACTAAGAATGAATAAAGAGCGACTTCACCAAGCATGAATGACCAGTGGTCAGGGAAGATCTTGCGACCGAATTCTTTTAAAATTCCGGCAACGCCTACGCGCTCATCAACATAGTTTGCGGTTCCGGCTAGGAAACTATTTTTCTTTGCAGGTGCAGTAGTCATTACTTCACACTCCTATCCCAGAATGAAGGACCAACAGGCTCAAGGAAATCACTTTGGGCAACTAGGTACCCATCCTTGTCAACTGTGATTGGAAGTTGCGGCAAGGCGCGGGTAGCTGGACCGAAAATAACTTTGCAGCCATCGACAAGATCAAAAGTTGATTGGTGACAAGGGCAGAGCAGGTGGTGAGTGTGCTGTTCGTAAAGAGCTACGGGGCAACCAACGTGAGTACAAATCTTTGAGTAGGCAACAATACCTTGGTATGACCAACCTTTTCGCTCTTCAGTTTCGATGAGTTCACTAGGGTCTACACGAACTAGAAGAACAGCAGCCTTAGATTTCTTCTCCAAGTACTCTGGATCTTCGGGACTTAGGTCTTCAGGTATTACGTGAAAAACAGAACCGATGGTGACATCGGAAGCCTTGATTGCTCTTTGACTTGGGTCTCGAGCAAGCTTTGTGCCCTTCTTCCAAGTCGTATGACGCAACTTCTCACTTACATTCGGCCCTAAATCTCCGAAGAGAAGAATTCCAGGTAGTGGGAAGAAAGCTAGTGCTCCATAAAGTGTTCTACGGATAAGTTTTCTTCTGCTGAAACCAGACTCCTGGTTGGCTAGGTTGATGATCTCAACCGCTGCTGCACGCTTTTCATCTGAGCCTCTGGTGAGATGGCGGTCTTCTGTGACTTCGTTATCAGGCATAAGTGTCTTAGCCCAATGCACTGCACCGATACCAATTCCCAGTAAACCTAAGGTGATGCCAAGGCCTAAGAACAAAGTATTTGAGCGAACACTTGTCATATTTCCCAATTCGATTGGGAAAGCAAAGTATGCGTAAAGGGCAAAAGCGCTGCCGAGAATTGAAAGGACAAACAATGCTGTTACCTGACGCACGGCGTTCTTTTCATGCTTCGCGCTCTTGTCTGTCATACGGACGCGATGTGGCTCTAGACCTGGATCGACCACTGCGTCTTCATGCGTAACTCTAAGACCAAGTTCGTACTCATGTTCTGAGTAACGACTATCGCCAGCTTTAGCTAAGTCCTTTGAATCTTCGCTCACTTTAGTCTTTCTTCTTAGTTCGATTTAGCGCCAAGCCATACGGTGATGGCAACAATTAATCCGAGTAGTCCTAACCAAGCCAATAGTCCTTCGACCACAGGACCAAGATTTCCCAAGTCATCACCACCGACAGACTTATTGGTCTGCAGATAAGAAAGGTAAGTGATGATGTCATTCTTTTCTTTTGGTGTGATGTTCTCATCATTGAACACGGGCATGTTCTGAGGGCCAGTAACCATAGCTTCGTAGATTGTCTTTGCAGAAGAACCCATCAAGTTTGGTGCGTACTTACCTTGGGTCAGAGCACCACCTGCTCCAGCAGCGTTGTGACACATTGCACAGTTGATTCTGAAAAGCTCACCGCCATTATTTTTATCGCCAGTTAACTGCAAAATACTTTGATCTGGAATTGCAGGACCCTCGGCAAGAGATCCTACGTAGGCGGCCAGTGCTGAAATCTGCTCTTCTGTGAACTGAACCGGCTTCACTTGCAATTGCGGTCCGCTAGCAGCACCTGGCATACGTCCGGTGGAAACTTGGAAATCCACTGAGGCTTCACCAACACCAATAAGGCTCGGTGCATTTGCCGTTCCCTCTGCATTTTTACCGTGACAAGAAGCACAGTTTGAAAGAAAAAGTTGCTTACCCAGCGCGATTTCCTCAGCGGAATGATGAGTTTGTGACTTAGGGGAGACCGCAGCATTTACGGCAGAGTACCCAGTTCCAACAGCAAGTAAACCAGCAAACAAAATAACACCGAGTGCCATCGGGCTTCTACGCATGCCGTTTACTTTTTTCTTGAACTTAGTCATGTGTGTGATTTGCCCTCTGATTATTTCAAAACGTAAATGATTAGGAAAAGGCCAATCCAGACAACGTCCACAAAGTGCCAGTAATACGAGACAACGATGGCCGCGGTGGCTTCCTTGTGGCCAAATTTCTTAGCCGCGAAAGATCTACCAATAACAAAAAGGAAGGCAATCAGACCGCCGGTCACGTGCAATGCGTGGAATCCAGTGGTGATGTAAAAAGAAGAACCGTAGCTGTTGCTAGATAGGGAAACGCCTTCACTAATCAGGTTTGAATATTCCCAGACCTGGCCAGATACGAAGATTGCTCCAAGAACATAACTCAGGAAGAACCACTCAACCATGCCCCATTTGAAAGGAGACTTACCGGTAGCCCTAGGCTGCATTCGTTCAGCAGCAAACACGCCAAATTGAGCCGTGAATGAGGATGCTACAAGGATCAAGGTGTTGATAAGCGCAAACCGGACATCGAGTTTTTCAGTGTCCGCAGACCAGATCTCAGGGGAGTTGGCACGAAGGCTGAAATACATAGCAAATAGCGCCGCAAAGAACATAACTTCACTGCCCAGCCACACGATTGTGCCAACTGAAGTGGCACTTGGGCGATGGATTTGACCGTGAGCTAGGGGAGCGGTTGTCATGTACTTATCCTACAATCCCAAATCGTTACAATTGCTTCAAACGCCCTTGGCGGTGCGGATTTTATTGAGAATTTTTCTGCACACAATGGCTAAACTGAAGCAATGAACCCTGAGCTGAGTTGGAAAATAATTTTCAACAAACTTGTCCTTCGAGAGGACTTGAATGTAACTGAAGCTCGGTGGGCAATGGAGCAAATTATTTCTAACGAAGCGAGCCCTGCCCAGGTCGGCGGATTTCTGCTTGCAATTAGAACCAAAGGTGAAAGTGTCTCAGAACTATCTGGTTTTGTTGATATCTTGCTTGAACATGCCGTTAAACCACCTCTTACCTCAGATGCCATTGACATCGTTGGAACGGGGGGAGATCAGTTAGGCACCGTAAACATTTCTACCATGGCAGCAATCTTGGTGGCAGCTTGTGGTTACCCGGTGCTAAAACATGGTTCTCGCTCTGCCTCAGGCAAAACTGGGTCATCGGAGATGTTGGAAGCGCTAGGGGTCAATCTTGAGCTAAACCCTGATCAGATTGCGGCTGTTTTTGCTAAAACAGGGATTTCCTTCTTCTTTGCACCACTTTTTCACCCAGCTTTGAAGAATGTTGGCGCAATTAGGCGTGAATTAGGCATTCCGACAACTTTCAACTACCTCGGCCCATTAGCCAACCCCGTTCAACCTGTAGCAACTGCCCTGGGGGTCTCAAACGCTCAAATTGCCCCACTTTTAGCCTCAGAAATGGCCAATAGAGGGCGTTCTGCCCTTGTTTTTAGGGGTTCTGATGGTCTAGACGAACTAACAACCACGGGTCCAAGCACAATCTGGCTGGTTTCTGGCGGCAAAGTAACTCAAGAAACCTTTGAACCTGCCGAAATGGGTATTTCCATAGCCAAAGTATCCGATCTGATTGGCGGGGATTCAATTGCCAACGCTGAAACTGCCAGGCTGGTTCTGAGCCCAGATTCAAGGCTCACGGGGGAGCAGAATGCAATCTTGGACATTGTGGCTTTAAACGCGGCCGCGGGTATGGCTGCCTACGAGCTGAGTAAGTCATCTGGAGACTTTGACCTAAGAACCGAATTGGCAAAAGCTTACAAGTTGGCAAGAACTGCAACAAACGACGGCAGAGCAATTGCAAAACTAAACGAATGGGTTCTAGCAACTCAAAATACTGGGGAGTAGTGCTTCTAGCCCAGTAAAACATTACTTGACATAATGTTCATTATCGGCGAATAGATAAAGATAAGCCTAGGCTTCGAACCTGGTCTTCAGCCAGCTTATGAGCTCATGTGGTCCTACCAACTCTTCACTTGCAAACAGTTTTGACAAATTCCACCAACGATATTCCAGCACGTCACGCAATTCATCTTGAGTAAATCCTGAAGTATCTAATTTGAAATCCTGAACTTTGAGCTCATAGATCGTGTCTGTGTATGTGTGGTAATTCAGACCATCAGCCCAGTCCCAACGACCTGATGTTTCTAGAACGACTTCTCCCAAATCCTCAGCTCCAACTACCAGTCCGGTTTCCTCATAAAGCTCTCTGAGAGCTGCTGTGCAAGTATCTTCGCCTGCATCTATGCCACCGCCAGGCACCAGCCATCTGGGAGGCAAGCCAACCTCAGGATCAAATTGAGTTTTGAGCATAAAAACTTGATTTTGCTCATTTAGTAGCAAAACTCGAGCTGTTGCACGGTGTTTTACGTGGATTTTGTCTGTCATTTGGAGGTTTTTACTCCATTTTGGGTCTTTTTTGGGTCAAAACCGAAGAGTTTCATGGTTATTTGCAGCATATATCCAATTCCAACAGCAAATAGGGCAGTACCTATCCCCACTGTTCCCCCGAGTAACCAACCAGTAAGAAGCACTGTCCCCTCTCCTAGGCTCCTAACAATCCAGAATGGCCAACCGCTAACTCTTGTTAAACCAACCATCAGCCCATCCCTAGGTCCACCACCAAGGTTTGCTGAGATATAAAGACCTGAACCTAGAGCTACACACGCCAAACCTAAACAAAGCCAAACTATGTTCAAGAACAATCCATCCAGCTCTGGCATCAATGGCTTGCTGAGATCTGCAAATGGCCCAATTGAGATGGCATTGATGAGCGTACCTAGTCCTGGTTTCTGCTTGATTGGTATCCAAATCAACAAAACAATGGCACTGATTATTGTGGCAGCTAGCCCAAAACTCAAACCAGTTTGGTGCTGCAAACCTTGAGTCAAAACATCCCAAGGTGGCACACCTAAACCGGTGTGGATCATCATGGCCAGGCCTAAACCCACCAGGTAAAGACCAGCGACAAGTCGGCCAAACGCTTTGGTGGTGGCTATAGTCTGAGTTGAGGACACGCCTTCAAGCCTATCCCCCAAGATTTATTCAATAACGCAGGAAGCACATGCAAAAACATCCTTACTTCACTAATTCAAAGGTGGTTGTCCTAGCTCACCGTGGTGGAACTGTGCCAACTGAAAACACTATTGAAGCTTTTCAACTAGCAATCGATGCTGGAGCTGACATCATCGAAACAGACATCAGGGCAACTAAAGATGGGATTGCAGTTCTCTTTCACGATGAACTTATCGAGAGAGTTGTGGATTGGGAGTACGGACGCCAGTACGAAGAGATATTTGAGGAATCTCCTCATAAATGGGACGAATTTGCCAACGCGGTCAACTCTATTGGAAAGAGCAAAGGTCCTGCAGTTGAGGAATTCACATTGTCTCAACTCAAAGGTTTCCAACTGCGAGGTGGAACTAGGGTCACTTCGCTTGCTGAGGCACTAAGCAAGTTTCCAAAAATGAAATTCAACATCGATATCAAAGCCAAAGATGCAATCCCCGATCTAGTCGAAACGATTGAAAAACTAAAAGCCCATGATCGTGTGCTTGTCTCTAGTTTTTGTAATAGAAGAAGGTTGCTGGCATTGAGTAAGTTCAGTAAACCTGTTGCAACTTCTGCAGGTGCTTCAACAGTTCTCAAGATCTGGCTTCTGGTAGCACTTAGAGCACCACAGTCACTCATAAACAATGCTTTGCAGAACATCGGAGCACTTCAAATACCTAGAACGCAGTCATTCCTACACTTTGATTCAAAGCGCTTTATCCACAGTGTTCTTGCCTCAGGGACACAGATTCACTACTGGACTATAAACTCACCTGAAGAAATGTTGGAACTCACTAGGTTAGGTGCAAGCGGAATCGTCACCGATGTGCCAGAGTTAGCAGTTCAAACCCTGAGAAAAGCCTGAGCCTGGGAATTATTCCGTAATCTTTTTGCTTCTATCTATTAAGCACCATTCGGCAATACAAACTGTTAGGAACAAAATGTCGCAACAACCAATGCGCGGAACAAGACTCGGCTCTGAAAGCTTTGAAGTCGATACAAACAAAAACCTTTCTCCAAGAAAAATTTGTTTATACCGTTGCGCTAATGATCACGTTTCAGAAATGATTTTTTCAGCAGACGCTGAGATTCCAGTTGCATGGGGATGTAAGACATGTTCACTTGAAGGTGCCCTACTAGACGACACCGGCAAGCAGGCTTTCGAAACTGAGATTCCAAAAGCACCTAGAACACATTTTGAAATGCTGCTTGAACGTAGATCTAGAGAAGAGCTTGAAGAATTACTTGTGGAACGTCTTGGTGAACTTAAAGCTCGTAGAGCCCGTGGTCAGGCTGACGCAACTAATAATTAGCCGCGACCCAATATTCTCTTGATGCCAAGTTTGGTCATTAGCAATAGTGCTTCGCGAACAATGTTAGAGCTCATTTTTGAGTCCCCAATTACTCGCTCAACAAAAGTAATAGGAACCTCTGCAGCTCTGCCACCTGCACGAATTGTGCGATAAGCCATTTCAATTTGAAATGAGTAACCTCTCGCGTTGATCGTAGATAAATCAAGCGACTTCAAAAAACTTGTCCTGAAGACTCTGAAACCTGCGGTCATGTCGTTGAGTTTTCCACCAAGCATCAAACGTGCATATCGATTCCCACCCCTGGAAAGTATTTGCCTGTGGAGCGGCCAGTTTTGAGTTTTACCCCCGCGCACATAGCGTGATCCGATTACTAAGTCATTCTCAAGTGCAGCTTCAAGAAGCAGCGGAAGATCCTGAGCTCTATGGCTGCCGTCGGCGTCCATCTCAACCAGAAAGTCGTAATCCCTTTCGAAAGCCCAGTTAAATCCAGCAATGTATGCCGCACCTAAGCCATCTTTACCAAGGCGATGAAGAACGCTAACGCGCTTGTCAAGCTTTGCGATTGCGTTGGCCAACTCCCCCGTGCCATCAGGGCTTGAATCATCGACAATCAGTAAATGAACTTCGGGATTGCTTGCAAACAATTTGCTTACGGCGTTGCCTATATTTCCAGACTCGTTATAGGTGGGCATAATAACTAAAGTCTTCATGCTTGCTTCTTTTTTCTACGACGAATAATGATATTCCCGATCACAGCGGTTGGGAAAAGTATGAGGGTAAGTGCAAAAGATGTTGGCTCGATATATCGACCATATGCAACTGCCGGAGTGATTGCCGTACGCAATGGAATATCAGCGACCATCGCATCAGGAGTGAAAGTTGGAAGTTCATCTTCAATGGAACCATCGGGATAGTAAATGCCGGAGACGCCAACTGTAGAAATTGAGACAACGGTCTTTCCTGTTTCAATTGCTCGCATTCTTGAAACCGCTGCCAATTGCACACCTTGTTCGCTCTTGCCGAAGTCACTGCTGTTGGTTTGAACCATGATTGCCTTTGCACCGCTGTCAGCTAGGTCATAGCTGAGTTGGTCGATAGTCACTTCGAAGCAAATCAGTGAGCCCACAGAGCCCTTGGTTGGAATTTGGAATATTCCATCACGTTTACCAAAGCTCATGTCCCAGCCGATTAGGCCAATCATGTCGGGGGCAAGAGACATGAAGAATGAACGATTAGGGACATATTCACCAAATGGCACTGGGCGCTTTTTGTCATACCAATCTGTCAAACCAGTTTGTGGTAACCAAAGGTCAACTTCGTTGAAGTAATCAGTACCTCGAAAAGTTTTATTGCCAAAGAGCAGTGGAGCTTTCAATTCGCTATCTACAAACTCAGTAATTTTCTTTTTAGGTTCAGACATAGTTACCGGATCAAGATCAGCTGAGTTCTCTGGCCAGACCATGAGGTCAATACCTTTAGCTCGGCCAGATGAAATTAGATCCCTGGCTACCGCAATGTGCTTGTCCATAATCGAGCCCGGTGGGTTAATTGCAAACAGCCCAGCATTAGCGTTACCTTGAACAGCAGCGACCTTCATAGTTCCTGATGTTGGGGTTGCGTCAAGAACCAGCACTAGAGGGACGGCAAAAATTACTAACCCAGTTCCTAGGGCTGGTAGCCAACTGCGAGTGCGTCGTACTAACCCCGATCCTTGCGGCAACGGTGCTACGAATTTGACTGCCACCATCGCACAGATGAAAGCAATTAGCCAGGTTAGACCCGAGATGTCAACTGCCCATACCCATTTCGACAAATAGGTATCAGCTTGGCTTAGCCCTCCCCTAGCCCAAGGCAAACCACCGAAGGGAAACTGACCGGCTGCATATTCACGTGCGGTGTAAATAGTCGCAATGGCCATGCTGATGACAAATGGCTTTATAGCTCCTAGATTGAGCGCAGCCAACCAGCGCCAGACTACCGCCATCACGGCCACAGCTAGGCCAAAGATTAACCCTTCGGCAACGGAAAGCGCAACCCAAGGCACAGGACCCAAGTAAGTGGTTAGCCACTTAAGGACAAGGCCGTAAAAGGCCATACCTGCAAAAGTTCCTATCGCTAATGCCTTAAAAAAACCTGCGTGCCTAATAGCAAGAAGGATAAGGAAGATTCCAATAAATATACCGGGAGCAAAGTTGAAGGCAGGGAAAGTGATAGCAATGCTCAAACCGCCGACGATAGCCAATAAAGTGCGTCCCCAGAACGAGTTTGAGTGTCTAAGCCAGTTCAAAGTCGTATGCATCATAACCATCTAAGCGTAATAGGAATATGCAACAATTCCACGTTTGATCTTGGCTATTGAGTTCTCAGCGTTGCCAGATAGCTCATCCTGATGGACTTTGGCGATCTGCTCCAGTAAATCTATGGTCTGTTTGCACCATCTGATGAAATCTCCAGCCAGCATTCCAGTTGCGGTTAGGATGCTGTCTAGCCTTGCTCCTGTGGCCCAACGGAACATTTGCAGAGCCATGGTTGAGTCAGGTTCACTAGTCAGCGGAAGGTGGTGGAATTTGGATACCTCTTGCAGATCATCCCAAACCGTCATGGTTTGCTCGAATACCTCAACAAAGTCACCTTTGGGATGCTTTGGTGTGATGTTTTCATCGTCACGTCTTGATTCATAAACAAGCGCTCCAGCAATGGCAGCCAAAGTGGGGGCGTCAACTCCATGCCAAATCTTTCTTCTGAGGCACTCTGCCACCAATAGGTCCCTCTCACCGTAAATTTTGGCAAGCTTCTTTCCTGATTCGGTGACCTCAAGGTCATTCTCGCTGACTTCTAAATAATTCAATTCCACGAGCATTTGACTGATTCGGTCAAAAGTCTTCGCCACTTGATTAGTGCGAGATTCAATTTGCTTGATAACCGCTTGAGTTTCCTTTTCTAACTTCCACCAGCGCTCTCCCCAACGAGCGTGAACTTCACGATCTGGGCAGGCATGGCAAGGATGTGCTCGCAACGCCTTTTTTAAGTTAGCAAGTTTAAGTTCTTGCGCTCTTCTGCCTTTGGTTTGTCTTAAGTCGTTGCGCTTAGCTTGTCGGCCACTTTGTGCAATCTCTCGTTCAATGTCATTGGTTTGTTTACGCATGCTTGCATACTCACGAAAATCGCCGAGATGGCATTTCATTGATTGCTCATAGCCATCGAGTGAATTCTGCTTCTCTCGAATACCTCTAGCTAAACCAACGACAGAACGGTCGGCCTGGAATTGAGCAAAAGATGTCTCCAACACCTCTCTAGACCTGCGTTGTCCGAAAGCTTCGATGAGGTTTACCGCCATGTTGAACGTTGGCTTGAAGGACGAGTTGAGTGGGTAGGTGCGCTTCGAGGCTAAAGAGGCTACATACGTTGGATCTAAGTTAGCCGCCCATTGGATAACAGAATGTCCTTCAGTATCGATGCCTCGTCTGCCTGCTCTTCCTGTCAATTGAGTGTATTCACCAGGAGTAATCTGCACTCTGCCTTCACCGTTGTATTTATCAAGGCGGTCGAGTACTACGGTTCTGGCAGGCATATTGATACCTAGCGCTAATGTTTCTGTGGCAAAGACAACTTTGACCAGCTTCCTAAGAAACAGCTCTTCAACTACTTCCTTAAACGCTGGAAGTAGTCCAGCATGGTGAGCAGCGACTCCTCGCTCCAGAGCATTCAGCCACTCAAAATAACCAAGAGCCGAAAGATCTTCATCGGCTATCGTCGCGCATTTCTCTTCAGCTATTCGCCTAATCAGTTGTTTATCTTCGGGTTTAGTTAGACGGATACCTGATGCAAGGACAGATTGCACCGCTGCTTCACAACCAGCTCTCGAGAATATAAAGAAGATGGCTGGCAACAAGTCCGCCTCATCAAGGATTGCGATGATTTCTGGCTTAGAAACTTTTGGAATTCTGCTCAGATTGCGGTCGTTAAGACCGGGATGCCCTCGCCTACCCCTTGTTGGCTTATTGATAGGTTGCCGCATCTTGTTTGCGTGCCGTTGAACCAAATCAACGTTTACACGGTTCTGTTTTGAGTCATCCTCAAACAGCGGAATCAGATCATCGCCGAATAACACGTGTTGATTTAGAGGAACAGGACGAATTTCCGAAACAATTACCGAGGTATCCCCTCGCACTTCATCAAGCCAAGCACCGAATTCTTCAGCATTTGAAACGGTCGCGCTGAGAGAGACAACCTTCACATCTTTCGGTAGGTGCAGGATAACCTCTTCCCAGACGGCTCCCCTGAATCTATCGGCAAGGTAATGAACTTCATCCATGACAACGAAGCCAAGGCTTATCAACGCATTCGAGTTCGCATAAATCATATTCCGCAAGACTTCGGTGGTCATCACGAGAATTTGTGCATCAGAATTAATGTTTGTGTCACCAGTTAGTAGTCCGACTGATTCCTCACCATAGCGTGACTGTAGCTCTGCGAACTTTTGATTGCTCAAAGCCTTTATTGGTGTTGTATAGAACACCTTTTGCGATTTCTCAACAGCTAAGTGGATGGCAAATTCTCCAACGATAGTCTTACCTGCACCAGTAGGGGCAGCGACCAGCACTCCATGACCTTGAACTAGTGCACTGCAAGCTTGCTCTTGGAAATCGTCTAGCGGGAATTTGAGCAAACTCTTGAAATTCTCTAAACTCTCGTGCCTTTTGTTTTGTTTGGCCTTAGCAAATCTTTCGGCAGGAGTTAGCTCTTGCTCCATCAGTCAATCTGTTCTGGAACATAATCAGCAACTATGTCGTCACTGCCTGCAGTTTTCTGCCTTAGCGCTTTTCTCTTGTCATTTGCAAGCGCAAGTCCTGCTGATAGGTAGTAGAGAGCAATCAAAGGAATCATTAACAGGAACATAGACATTGGATCCGAAACAGGCGTGGCAAGCGCACCAATTAGAGAAATAATGAAAATGGCTAAACGCCAACCCTTCAGGATGCTCTTACCGGTAATAGCACCGATTGAATTTAGAAGGACAAGAATCGCAGGTAGCACGAAAGCCATTCCGAAAACTAAAAAAACACGAACAGTGAAAAGGACATACTCGGCCGCGTTAATCACGTTTGCGCTGCCAGCTGGAGTAAACGAGAGCAAACTCTTTACGAATCCGGGGAAAAGCCACCATCCAAAGAACGCTCCGGCAAGAAACAATGGGGTGCTCGTGATCGCGAAAAGTACAGTGTATTTTCTCTCACGCTTTTTAAGAGCCGGTGCTAAGAATGCCCAGATTTGATAAAGCCAGATCGGACTGGTGATGAAAACCCCTATAAAGAAAGAGATCTGCATGTGAAGATCGAATGCTGAGACGACAGAGCCAAAGTTGATTTGAGCATTGACGTGTTCATCTTTTGCCAGCTCAAGTATTGGCTTTTGAAGTTCAGCGAAGACATAATCGAAAAGCAACCACCCTGCAATGGTGCCGAGCATTATGGCTATACCAGAGCGGAATAGTCTCTTGCGTAATTCACGGAAGTGTCCCGAGAGCTTCATTCTCTTTTCGGGATTGCGGCGAGATGCCATTAGTCGTCTTTTGGTTCGGCTTTCTCAGAAGATTGCTTCTTGTCTTCCGCACGCTCATCACTTAGCTGCTTCATCTCTTTTCTGAAGATGCGCATTGATTCGCCTAGGCTCTTAGCAAATGTAGGTAGCTTTGGAGCTCCCCAGATAACAAGGACTACAAGCACGATAAAGATGATATGCCAACCTTGGAGTTTCATTTACTTCCTTACTCTTCTACTTCGATAACACTGAGACTGTCTGACTCTAGCCTACGCTGTCTGTCAGACCTTGAGCGCTTTAGAGCGCTAACTTCGATGTTCAGCGCCTTCACCTTCACCGCTATCGGCGCATATGACCTGGCTACCCGCTTCGAGGATTGATTTAATTTAGCTCCAGCAATACCGAGAGCGATTGCCGCCAATATGCCCAGTGCTGCAAAGAAGTATGCCCAAAAGTATTCAATCATTCGGCATCCTTCGGTTGCGTTGGCTTTAGCTCACCAATTGCCTTGAGCGCAAACTCTCGAACTGCAACCTTGGCTGAATCGGGAGCAACGACTCTTGCCGCTCCTCCAAATCGAGAAACAATCCTGCCAAGGTTTCGGACATCCCCTACCAGTATTTTAAATCTCTTGACATATTGCGAGACAGATTCAGGTTCCTCCACTGGCCGGAAATCAACCATCAGTGAGAAAGCCTCAGGATCTACTTCGATCGTGACCAAAGTATCGGTCTCAGAAGAGTGGTACACCTCATCATCAAGTTCTGCGCTGCGAGCAGCCTTAGAAATCTCAACTTCTGTCATAAGCGCGTTTCGCATACGGTCAACTCTGAAGGAACGAACATCGCTGTTCTCAGGACACCAACCCTTTAGATAAATAAGTTCCCCACGCAGATCAATGCGAAGAGGTTCAATCACCCTCCCGATTCTCATTTCACCTTTTAGGTTTAGATAATCGCAACTAATTGCTCTACCTAGCTTTATAGCCTGTCTAATGATTAGCAAGTCAGCATCTTTAGAGCCAGGCTGCACTATCACCTCAGGAGTATTACCTCTTGAATCTCCGGTTGCAAGGATTCCTTGCAGCTCTAGAATCTCTTCGTTCTCTGCAAGCCCAGGTAATGAACTTAGATACACCAATCCTGCTGCTAGTGCAGAGGCTTGTCTTGAGGAAAGTCGAGGGACATCTTCGACAACATTCTCAATGTTGTATGAAATTCGAACGTATCCTTCGTCAAGCGCGTCGTAATCAACCTCATAGCGGTCAGGATTCTCGAAGTGGGCCATATCCATGTACCCAATATTTTTTACTGCTTTGACAATTTCCTCTTTACTTACTTCAAATCGTTGAGCAAGTTCCTGAACTTCATACTCGTCCCCCTGCACCAGCAAACCAGTAAGGGCAAGCATCAAGTTGTAGCGATCAGAGTCATCTAGGCGTATTTGATCAGACATGGTCATTTGCCACCTTTTCAAAACCAGCGCGAACAAGCTGAATCAGCGCTTCTGGCTTGAGAACTGTAATCTCACCTGCGTACTCTCGAAGCTGTTCAGCAAGCACATAGATGTCGTGATAGTGAATGCTCACCTCATTTGAAGAACCGTTACCTTGCAAATCAAGTTCATACCTGAACCATGCCTCAGAATCACGGTTCACTTGGATCTTTGCTACCTGTTTCTCTGCCAATGCATCCAATTCCGCAACCGTCGCGGCTATTTGTTCGAGACTTGGTGGAGTGAAGGTTCTAGCTGGCTTAGCCGTTGTTACTTTGCTGACTATTCGCCGCAGCATGAAGTTTCTTGGGAGATCACGAAGCTCGTCAAACCCCATTACCAACCACTGGCCCGCAACCTTCTGCAATATCCATGGCTGCAATGTTCTGGTCAGAATCTCCCCAGTCTTAGGGTTGCGATAGTCGAAGTTAACTACTTGATGGTCAGATATTGCGTTATTAAGATCTCTAAAAGACGGATCAGAGGCTTGGATTCGAGGTGCGATACCCACGATGTCTGAATCTTCGCCAATTGCTCCCATTGCCCGTAATTTAGTTATTCCCCGACTGGCCGCGGTAGAAAGCGATCCACCGACCCAGGCTTCAGCAGCCAGATTCAGCAACGCCATTTGGCGAGGAGTGAACTTAACGTTCTTTGGCCAATAGAAGCTTTCACGCTTTATTGAATAGACAGTTACTTGATTATTTTCATCTTCATGAGCCGGAATAGTTACTTCAAGTTGAATTCCATTGTGAAGGAGGCTGGCTTTGTCTCTTTCAAATTTTCTTTCCAGTGAAGAGTTGTCTCCGCCTTCAGAATATTCGCCTTCATATCCCGGTACTGAGCGCAAAATTTCGTTCTTGGTGAGACCTTGAGTTGTGTAAAGAAGAGCGCAGGTTAGATTAAACAACCGTTCAGGTTTGGAGATTTTAATTGCGCTTACTTTCTTATCGCTCATCAGACCTAACCGCTGTTACTTATTGATACCTAGGATGTCAATCACGAAAAGTAAAGTTGCGTTAGCCGGAATCGAAGTGCCGTTACCCTTTTCGCCATAACCATCGGCAGGTGGCATAGAGACGATTATTTGTGAACCAACAGTCTCACCTTCAATACCTTTAACGAATCCTGAAATCAAACCACCATCACCAGTTTTAAGCGTGAAGGTAGCAGGTCCATTTCCTGAATCCCATGAAGAATCAAAAGCGGCCCCTATCTCGGAACCCCATACCCAGCCCACGTAGTGCACCGTTACAGAGTCGCCAACTTTAACAACATCTCCACGACCCTTGATTAAGACCGCTTTTTGCAGATCTTTAGGCGCAGAGAAACTCGGCTTAACTAGACCTGGTTGACCAGTCTTAGGTGCACGCACAACTGAAGGCAAACCGCTAGGTAGGCCCTGAACTTCTCCATTTGCGTGTGGAAGGTAAATTTTCTTAAGCAAAAGAACATAAAGAGTGCCGTTTGCATCCTGATCTGACTTTGGATTAGCAAATGCAACAAGACTTCCTTCTTTGACCCCAGTCAAATCATCACAGAAGATCTTCGTGCTTGTTGAATCAAATAATTGAGAGGCGGCTGCTGTTCCATCAAATTTGCTATTAGCCAAAATAGCGCCAGTAGATGAGTTGATTACCAAGTATTCGATCGTTACCAACTGGTTTCCAGTGAACTCTGGACCAGTTCCTTCTTTTATTACCTTGGTTTGGGACGTCTTGATGTTGGCTAGCTCCGATGTGCCATCAGCCTTTGTAGGGAAATTTACGGTTGGGGCTGCGCCATCGGTTGCCGTAACTTTAACCTGATCAATTTCAGCTCCACCTTTGTAGTGTTCACAAGTTGGAGTAAGTCCTTCAAATGCCTTAGTTGCTGGGTTTGAATTGGATGCACATCCTGCTAGCAGTAAGACTGAGGCAGCTGTTAGGGCGATTGCCGACTTGATTTTAGACACTTAAAATCTACTTTCTAAAGGTTGCGATAAGTTTACTCTTCGGAGTTGTCCAAAGCCTGACTTTTTGAGCTAGCAGCGCTCTGGGCTGAACGAACGGATTTGCGCAGACGCTTATCGCTTACCGAACGTTCACCAAGATGCTCTGGATTCCAAACCGCAAGATCTTCATCAGCAAATTCTGGCTTCGCTCTTCTACTGAAACTAGGCAGAACAGTCCCTGGTGCCAGACGTCTAGCAGTTAGCAGAAAACCTGTGTGGCCTCCCATTCGGTGTTCTGGACGAACCGCTAGGCCTTGAAGATGCCAACCTCTGACAAGCGATTCGAACGCTTCTGGGTCAGCGTAGTTCCCGGTAGTTTTAATCTCTTCTGCAACCCTAGACAGCTGAGTCACAGTAGCCACGTAGCAGATCAAGACTCCCCCAGGTGAAAGTGCTTCAGAAACAGCGTCAATGCACTCCCATGGAGCCAGCATGTCCAGTACAACTCGATCGATAGAGCCAGGCTTGACGACCTCGCCAAGTTCGTCCTGCAAACTTCCTATTTTGATTTCCCAATTATCGGGAACAAAGCCAAACTGTGTCTCGACGTTGGCTTTGGCAATGTCAGCAAACTCTGATCGTCTCTCAAAAGATGTCAGTGCACCTGAATCACCAATTGCTCTAAGTAAATACATGCTGAGTGCACCAGACCCAACACCTGCCTCAACAACTCGAGCTCCAGGGAAAATATCCCCCATCGTCACGATGCTGGCTGCATCCTTTGGATAAACGATTGCAGCACCTCTTGGCATCGATAAAACAAAGTCGTTAAGCAAAGGCCTTAACGCTAAGTACTCGACTCCTGCGAGGTTAGATATGACAGAGCCATCTGGTTTCCCAATGATGTCATCGTGTTTGATGTCTCCTCGGTGGGTACCAAAAACTGCTCCCGCTCTAAGAGTGATGGTATTCAATCTGCCTTTAGGCCCAGTTAGTTGAACCCTCTCTCCTGCCACAAATGGACCACGGAACACAGTTTTCATTTCACGAACTTTCTAAGAGTTTTGTATGTAACGCCTTGGAAGCTCTCCCACAGGATTCTGCCCTCTTGTTCTGGGATTGGCACAAAGTTGGGAATGCCAATGGCGATAGTTCCGGCAGCTTCTGCAGATGTGATTCCAGAGATTGAATCCTCGAAGGCAATGCATTGTTCAGGTTTCAGGCCCAGTAGTTCCGCGGCTTTCAAATAAGGCTCTGGGTGGGGCTTTCCGCGGAGAACATCATCGCCAGCGACTATGACATCAAAAGCATCGAATTCGATGGCATCTACAACTTGCTGAGCCATCCTGCGAAGAGACATGGTTACCAGCGCTGTCTTTACTCCATGTTTGCGCAGATCCAACAACAGTTCTTTTGCACCTGGTCGCCATGGAATGACCTTCTCCAATTGGCTCTGCACATCCGCGGTGAGCCTAGCGACGATTTCACTTGGTTCAAGGTTGACGCTTGCCTTGTCCTTGAAGACCCTGGATGAGTCGTCAAGGCTCATGCCCACAACTGACAAGCCATCTTCATGAGTCCAGTTTCCGTCGTGCTCTGCGGCAAGAGCCTGTTCGCTAGCTAGCCAATATGGCTCAGAGTCTATGAGCGTTCCATCCATATCAAATAGGACAGCGAAAGAGGGTTTAGAGCCAAACATTATGCGAAAAGTCTAACCGCGCTATATGAAATAGAGTTCTAACTGAAGCTAAACCTTGAAATGGTGGAAATTGAACGAAAACCAAAACCCATTTAGTGGCCGAGTGCTAGTTGTTGCACTGGAAGGCTGGACTGATGCTGGTGCATCTGCCAGTTCAGCCGCCAGCTACCTTCGTGAACGCCTCCAATGTGAACAACTCATCGCCATTGACGATCAAGATTTCTTTGATTATTCGAGACAACGCCCTCTAATCGTGCTGGACGAACATGGTGAACGCGATTTTGCTTGGCCGAGTATTGAGCTTTGGGGGCCATCAAATCAGCCTGGAATTTCTAATTCAAATTTGAGCCTTTACTTTCTAATTGGTCAAGAGCCTGCTCTGCAGTGGCAGTATCTTCGGGATGAAATTCTCGAGCTAGTTGAAGACAGAGAAATCACCTCAGTGATCATGCTTGGTTCTCTAGCGTCAGAAACTCCGCACACTAGGCCAATCAGAATATATAAAAATAGCCAAACCGCTTCAGTTCGTAACTTCTATGGAATTGAGCGGAGCAACTATGACGGTAGAGCTGGATTCCTTTCTGTATTAGGTCATGCTTTTGAAAAAGCTGGCCTTCCGACAATTTCAATCTGGGCACAAGTCCCCCACTACGTTGCATCTATGCCATCTCCAAAGGCAACATTGGCGTTGGTAAATGACTTGGAAATTATGCTCAGTTTCAATGTTGACCATAAGCCACTACTGGATTCTGCGTTCGAGTGGGAAAGATCAGTTGATGATTTTGTTGAAGGCGATGAAGATCTGCAAAACTACATCACAGGTCTTGAGAAAGCCCGCGATGAGTCGGAAGCGGAAGAGCTTAATACTGATCAACTTGCTTTAGAGTTTGAAAAATTCTTACGTCAAAACGAAGGTGAGAATGGCGCTAACGAAAGTTAGGCTGCGATCAATCCAAGGCTGAGCAAGATAAGCAGAGCCACACCAACCAAAATTCTCCAAATGACAAATGGTAAGAATGAGCCTTTGTTGAGATATTTCAATAGCCCTGCAATTACCAGGTAGCCAACAATGAATGAAGTTATTGTTGCAACAACTGTGCCTACCATAAGGTCGCTATCTAGATTTTGGTAGCTATCTTTGAACTCAATCAAGCCGCTAACCAACACAGCAGGTATTCCGATCAAGAAGCTGAATCTAGCTGCACTAGCTCTAGTAAACCCTGCGAATAAACCAAAGCTGATGCTTGCTCCAGACCTAGACACACCAGGGATAACAGATAGCATCTGGCCAAGACCAAAACCTATTGCTGTTTTAGCATTCAGTTCTTTGATTTCACGAGTCTTTGAGCCAACCCGATCTGCGATTAACAATACGAAACCAAAAACAATCAAGGTAACGCTAATAACCCAAAGTGTTCTAACTGTTTCTTCGATGAAGTGCCTGAAGCCATAGCCGACAATTCCAACTGGAATTGAGCCAATGATGACATAGCTCGCCATTTTGAAATCTTGGGTCTTCCTAATTGCTGAACTAAATAACCCTTTGAAGAATGCCGAAAGTAGTCGCCAGATGTCCTTCGCAAAGTAAAGCAACACCGCTGCTTCGGTGCCTAGCTGGATGGTCGCAACAAACGCGGTTGTTGCCGAATTCTTGTCAGAAATACCTGGAACTTTAAGAAGTTCAGAAACGATTTGTACATGAGCGCTGGATGAAATTGGCAGGAACTCGGTCAGTCCTTGGACAATTCCAAGCACAATGGCTTGGATTAGGTTCATGACCAGTCTTCGTCTTCTTCGACTAGCTCCATGGGGAGAATCTCTTCAAACTCGTCTGAGAGGGCTTCTTCGTAATCTAAGAATGCGGTTTTTAGGTGCTCATAGGCAGAAACAACTGCAGGATCGTCTGCCCCTCGGCCTGATGAAGCAGCCTCGTAGTGTCTTTCGAGAGCTGCTACAAACTTACTTAGTTCATTTCTAGCGTTCGGCATATGCCAAAACTACCCTTACTTCCCGAAAAATGGCAGAGGCTAGACCAAATTCAGATTTCAGTCTTTAGTAGTAACATTTAGAACTGTTGCTCAAAATATCCATCAGTCCGGGTGGCGGAATGGTAGACGCGCTAGCTTGAGGTGTTAGTCCTTTCGAGGGTAGGGGTTCAAGTCCCCTCTCGGACACGTAGTTTGAGACAGCTACCTTTATAGCCCCGACTTACCAAAGTCGGGGCTATAACTTTTTGATAACCCTAAAAAGTTAGACTTTAGGCAATGCCACATTCCGATCCTTCAAACCCAATCGAGTTAACTGACGCGGCTTCATATTCTCTCGAGGCCGCTAGACGTATCTTGGCTGGAAAGAAGTTGTTCGTGATGACTGGAGCTGGAATCAGCACGGACTCTGGAATTCCTGATTACCGTGGTCAAGGAAGAGTTGCTAGGCATCCGATGACCTATGACATCTTCATGGGCTCTTTCGCCGCTCAGCAGCGTTACTGGGCTAGAAGCTATGTTGGTTGGTCGAGAATTTCCCAAGCAAAACCAAACGCTGGTCACTTCGCTCTCGCAACTGCTGAGTCTGAAGGAACTCTAAAGTTTCTAGTTACTCAAAATGTGGATGGATTACATCAGGATGCGGGAAGTAAATCAGTAATTGATCTCCACGGTCGCCTAGACCGAGTCATATGCCTGGGCTGTCGAAATGCTATTTCGCGCATCGATATGGATGGATTGCTGAAAGAACTCAATCCAAGCATCTCAAAAGACACAAATGTCGAATTTACTCCGGATGGTGACGCAGAGATTGAAGGAACTCAAGACTTCAAAGTTCCGAATTGCCAAAAGTGTTCTGGTGTATTGAAACCAGATGTTGTCTTCTTCGGAGAATCTGTGCCAACAGAAAGAGTTGAATTAGCGCTAAGTCAGTTAGCTGACAGCGATGCAATTCTGGTAGCCGGTTCATCACTTACTGTGAACTCTGGTTATCGTTTCGTGAAGCAGGCAGCCAAATCATCTAAACCTATTGTCATTGTGAACATCGGTCCGACTAGGGCTGACGAATTGGCAATTGCCAAGATAGAAGCTAACACCTCACTTGCTTTAGAAAGGCTACTCATTGACTGAGACTCATCTTGGTTTACTCCGCCATGGACAAACTGACTGGAACATTGACTTACGTCTCCAAGGCTCAAGTGATATTCCATTGAATCAAACTGGAATCAAGCAGGCGCAGCTAGCAGCTGAGCACTTGCTTGGAACTGATTGGGACTTGATTCTCTCTTCTCCTCTGTCCAGAGCTCATGAAACTGCCAAGATTGTTGCGACCGCACTTGGGTTAGAGGTAGTCATAATTCCGGAACTTATCGAGAGGTCTTTCGGAGTCGCTGAAGGAATGAGTCACAGTGAGTGGAGGAAACTCTATGAATCACATTCCGATATTCCAGGCCTAGAAGCCCTTGAAGATCTTAAAGTCAGAAGTGTTAATCTATTGAGCCAACTAGCCAATGTTTACGATGGAAAGAGAATTCTCGCTGTGTCTCATGGAGCGCTCATTAGAAAACTCATGAGAATAATCAGCGAAGACAAATATCCGCTGGATGGGGACCGTCTAGGCAACGTTTCGTTAAATACCTTTACCCATCTAGATGGTATCTGGACGGTATTCGACTACAACCCGATTTCTCTATCCGAGCTTTCTAAATAGCTCTAGTAGAAATTCGGCTGAGGAATCCCAGTTGAATTGCTTTGCTTGAATAATCGAAAGTCTTGAGGTTTCTGTCCAGATGCTCTTGTCTTCGAGTTCACTAATTCTTTTGGCGAAATCCACTGGATTATCGGTCGAGAAGTATTTGCCTGCTTTTCCCGCAACTTCGTTGAATATCTCTAGATCAGAGACGACTACCGGTGTCCCCTGCTGCATCGCTTCAACCAAGGGAATACCAAAACCCTCATCTTTGCTGGCAGAAACCAATGCGAACGCTTCCTGTAGCAGAGCGGTGTATTCTTCATCACTGACTCCTGAATGAAAAACAATCTTCGCTTGAACTCTCTCTGCCAATTGAGAAAGCACTAACCTTCTAGAATCATCAATCTTGCTTAGCAATTGAAGTTCATACTCAGGAAGCAGTCCTAAGGCTTTCACGAGGGTTTCAACATTCTTGTATGGCATGAACGAGCCAATGTAAAGCAGTTTCTTAGAAGTTGGCATTACTCGCGCACTGGATGCTGGTTTTCCAGGAGCAGCGTTATAGACGACACCAACTTCACGCTTGGTTAGGTTGTATTCCTCAATAAGTTTCTTAGTGGTCTTAGATACGGTGGCAATTGCGTCTGCCCTGTTTAAGAGCAGTCGCTGAGGAAGGTAAGAAAGGTGATATGTGCGCCATATCAGTTGAACAAAGAAATTGAGATCTTGCGGAGGCTTTCTGTGTCGGTAGTAGATCAAGTCATGAAGAGTAAGGATCAGCTTGTATTTCCTACCTGCCGTTCCCATTATTTGCATTGGCGAGAATACATGAGTAGCGCCAAGCTTGTTCAGTTTGCTAGCTATGAACAGCTCTGCAGGTGATTGAGTGTTGTTTAGAACAACAAACTCTATGTCCATAGGAAGATGCTCAAGCTGCCGCAGATCGTAGATTATTGCTACAACTTTCACTTTTTTCGCAAGAGATTTAATCAACTCAACGGAGAACCGACTGATTCCATCATGGTGATCGAGTCGAATGAATCTTGCATCAAAATGCAAAACCTTCATTACTTTAGCTCGCCTATGAATTTAGCCATAACGGAAACAGTTTCATCTGCAGCTTCATAATGCACCAGATGTCCACAGTTCTTTATGACATGAACTTGAGCGTTTGGCATTTGCTCGGAAACTGCAATAACTGAGCTAACTGGTGTTACTTCATCTAACTCCGCAGCAACCAAAAGTATTGGCTTCTTCAGTCTGTCTACATATGGGTGAATGGTATGAGAAACCGATGCAATATATGATTCCCAAATCACATCTGAGTTAGCAAAACTATTGAAGTATTTGTCGTGCTGCAATTTGATCCACTTACGAAGTGCTTTATCTTTTGACTTAGTTGTGTATGCGCTCATACCATCAACTAGCAACCAAGTCTTTAACATGCGCATACCTATTGGTAGCGGCAGAATGTGCGCAACCCAGTAGAAACCTTTTACAAACTGCAGCAAGAATCTAGAAAGCCCCTTGGTAACACCTCCAGCAACAGGGTTTATACAGATCAAAGCTTGGCTTACGCCGAACTGAGCTTCGCAGGCAGTAACTAACAAGGTGCCAAATGAATGACCAATTAATACAGGATTACTAATCTTGATTGAGTCCAGAAAACCTTTCAACCAAAGGACATAATTTTCTAGATTGTGTTTGGCCTTCAATGGTTTAGAAGAACCAAAACCAGGCAGATCAGGTGAGTAAACGTTGAATTGGCTCAACCCTCCAGCAAAAGACTCAAGTCCCTTGTGGGTCCCCCGATATCCATGAGCTAAAACGATGTTAGTTGCCAATTCAGGATTTGTAACTTCAGCAGGATAGAACCAGTAGTCGGTGGTGACTCCGCCTACCTCTACGGATCTCTTGATTGCGCGGGATTCAGCGCGTGCCATTAGCTCTGCAGCTGTACTCATGCCTAGTCCTTATAGATGTTGTTGATTGATAACTAGTCTAATGAACCCTGTTTCTAATCGTCTTTGTCTATGGTGGCAACTAGTCTGAGACCGTGAATGAAAACATCCAAAAACTAGAGTTGCCCGAATGGCTTAGTACTATCGCAGTATTCGATACCGAGACAACAGGTCTAGACCTTCGTGGCGATCGAATAGTCACAGCATCTATCCAACGAATGAATACAGCTGGAGAAATCCTTCCTGGGGGTAAGGACTGGGTAATCAACCCAGGGATTCCGATTCCAGCGATTGCTAGCAGTGTTCATGGTTACTACGACAAAGATGTTGCCGATGCGCCATCGGCTGAAGTGTCAATTCCAGAGATCCTTGATTCAATAAATGCCTGCTTCTCTGAAGGCATTCCCGTCCTCGCCTACAATGCAGCTTACGATTTCACTATCTTGCACTACGAAGCTAAACGTTATGGCTTACATCCCATTGAATTTGGCAATGTGATAGACCCGCTGGTTATCGATAAAACAATTGATAAGTATCGCAAAGGTAAGCGCACGCTTGGAGCCGCCGCTGAAAGATACAATGTCTCACTAGACAATGCCCATACCGCTAAAGATGACGCCATAGCGGCTGGCCATGTTGGTTTAGCAATGCTGCGATTTTTCTTTGCTCAAGATAAACCGGTTGTCCCATTTCCAACCTCTGCCCAAGAACTGCATGATCTGCAGGTTAAGTGGTCTGACGCTATCGAAGCCAGTTATGCAAAATGGCGTCAAACTGATGTGCCAGATTACAAACCTGTATTTGGTTGGCCGGTAAAGAAGTTCGATTAAAGCAAAATGGACCTCGATTGAGGTCCATTTTTTGTACTAGAGAACTTAGTTCTGAGCACCAAACTTCTTGTAACGAGCATTGAAGCGCTCAACACGACCGGCTGAGTCAAGAATTCTCTGCTTACCTGTGTAGAACGGGTGCGAAGCAGATGAAATTTCAACATCGAAAACAGGGTATGTGTTGCCATCTTCCCACTCGATTGTCTTAGCACTGGTAACAGTCGAACGAGTCAAAAATGCTACGCCAGAAGCTAGGTCACGGAAAACCACTGCTTCATACTTTGGGTGGATGTCAGCCTTCATAGGAAAATCTTTCAATTCAAACGGGATTTAGTGCTCTTAGCACCAGTTAGAAACTATACCAGAGTGTTGGACGCTTAGCCAGAGCCTACTTGGCCCTAACTGCAAATCTGCCACCAAAGAAGACCACTTCTAGAGGTATTCCGTAGGCTTCGCTTAGCTTTTCAGTGGTTAGAGTCTGTGTTATCGGCCCGGCAGCTGAGATTTTGCCATCCTTGAGGATTAGCGCATGGGTAAAGCCAGTTGGGATCTCTTCCAAGTGATGAGTGACCATGATGATGGCGGGGGCATCTGGGTGAGAAGCGTATCCCCCAAGAATCTTTATGGTTGCCTCCCTTGAACCGATGTCCAAACTTGCAACTGGCTCATCCAGTAAGAGCAGTTCTGGGTCCGGCATCACTGCTCGGGCTATCTGGGTCCGCTTGCGTTCGCCATCACTGAGAGTTCCAAAAGGTCGCTCCGCATACTCTGCGAGCTGCCACTCTCCTAGCACCCGTCTAGCTCTCTTAATGTCGACTTCTTCATAGGTTTCTTTGAATCGCCCGGTTATGGCATAACTAGCCGTCATAACGGCATCTAGTACGTTTTCAGAATTGGGGATTCGATTTGCTATGGCTGTTGAAGCGAAGCCGATTCTCGTTCTAAGGTCAAAGACATTCACTTCACCTAGGGTGTTGCCAAGCACTTGTACTGTTCCTGAGCTTGGCTGAAGGTGAGTCGAAGCAATTCTGAGCAAAGTTGTCTTACCAGCACCGTTAGGTCCGATGATTACCCAGCGCTGGTTTGGTTCAACCTGCCAGGTAATGTCGGACAAGATATTGCGGCCGCCACGAATGAGCGAGACCTGCTCGAAATTTAGAACTACGTTCATAGTTTTTTAGCCTAAGCGACGATTGCTAAAGCCAATGAAAAGACACTCAAAGGCGAGAGCTGAACTAATGAACCAACTTTTGGCAATAAAGTTTCCTTATGACTAAAGACCCGCACAATACTCGACTGCTTGTGGTCTTTGATGTGGACTCAACACTTATTGAACAAGAGGTTATTGAACTTCTGGCCGATCACGCTGGAAAGCGAGCTGAAGTTGAAGCTGTGACGGCCCGAGCAATGGCCGGTGAATTAGATTTCACGGGAAGCCTGAAAGCCAGAGTTGCCGTTCTTGAGGGTCTTCCTGAATCAGTAATAACTGAGACTCTTAGCAAGTTAACGCTTACTCCGGGTGCCTTGGAAACAATTGAATACATTCACAGTGTTGGAGGCAAGGCGGCGGCTGTTTCTGGTGGCTTTATTGAATTGTTGGCACCGCTTGCCGCAAAACTAAATCTAGATTTCTACCGAGCTAACCAGTTAGAGATAAAGGATGGCTATCTAACGGGTAAGGTCACTGGAGAAATAATTGATAAATCCGCTAAGGCGACTGCGTTGAGTGAATGGGCTAACGAGTTGAAGCTAACTCTTACTCAAACCATCGCAGTTGGTGATGGTGCAAATGATTTAGACATGATGGAAATCGCAGGGCTTTCCGTTGGCTTTAATGCAAAACCTAGGGTTAGAGCGAAAGCAAATGTACTGATTGCCAGAAATGATCTTAGAGATCTAATTCCACTTATCGGTTATTAGTGACCGGTTGAGTGCAATCCACCATCAACGTGAATGATTTCACCTGTTGTCTTAGGGAACCAATCACTTAGTAATGCGACAATTCCACGAGCAGCTGGTTCAGTGTCTGCCAACTCCCAGTGCAACGGTGCACGATCAACCCAGATGTCTTCCATAGAAGAGAAACCTGGAATGCTCTTACCCGCTGGAGTCCTCAACGGTCCTGCAGAGATTAGGTTGACACGAATGTCGTCTTTACCTAAGTAGCGAGCCAAATATCTTGAGGTTGATTCAAACGCAGCTTTAGCAACACCCATCCAGTCATACACTGGCCAAGAAACTGATGCATCGAATGTAAGACCAGCAATGGAAGCACCTGGACGAAGGATTGACTTAGCGGCCATTGTGATCGACTTCAGAGAGTATGCAGAAACCTGAATCGCAGTTGAAACATCTGGCCACTCTGTAGATAGGAAGTTACCGCCTAATGCTGTCCCTGGAGCGAAAGCGATAGCGTGCACAATTCCGTCTAGGTATGGCAGGTGTTCTTGAACTCTCGCTGGCAAAGCCGCAAGGTCCTCGTCACTGGTTGCGTCTAGTTCGATGACAGGACATGGCTTTGGAAGTCGCAGAGCGATCTTTTCAGTGATTGGGAGCATACGGCCATAAGAAGAAAGCACAATGTCCGCACCCTGCTCTTGAGCTAGGCGGGCAACTGTGAAAGCGATAGACGCTTCAGTTAGCACTCCAGTAATTAGTAGTTTCTTGCCTTCAAGGATTCCCATGCTGTCAATCTTTCTTTTTATAAGTCTTCTACTTGTCTTATTCTGCCAGTGAAGGCGATGTTTCTAGGCTAATGACCCATGCCTAGTCCGCCGTCAACCGGAATGACAGCACCAGAGATGTATGAGGCAGCGTCACTGGCTAACCAGGTGACAACGTTCGCAACTTCCTCAGGTGAAGCAAATCTGCCCGCTGGAATCTTTCTTTTGTACTCAACTTGAGTTTCTGGGCTTAGTTCAGCTGTCATGTCAGTATCAATGAAACCAGGAGCCACTACGTTGGCTGTGACGCCGCGTCCACCTAGTTCGCGGGTTAGAGATCTAGCCATCCCAACTAACCCGCTCTTGGCCGCTGAGTAGTTAACTTGGCCAGCGCTACCCAAAAGCCCAACTACCGATCCAATAAAAATAACTCGACCATATTTGGCTTTGATCATGCCCTTAGTCGCACGTTTTAGAACACGAAACGCGCCGGAGAGGTTGGTGTTTATGACATCCTCAAACTCTTCATCAGTCATTCTCATCAAAAGAGTGTCCTTGGTGATGCCGGCGTTCGCAATCAAAATCTCAACAGGGCCAAGCTTTTCCTCGATCTCGGCGAAAGCAAGATCTAGTGACTCAGCGTTAGTCACGTCAGCTTTGACACTTAGCGTTCCAGCTGGTCCTTCACCGCTTCGCACAGTCACCGCAACACGGTGTCCCTGAGCAACAAATGCTTCCGCGATAGCTTTGCCGATTCCGCGGTTACCACCGGTAACTAGAACTGTCCTTGATTGAGTCATATTAGATTTCGCCTTTGTAGTTAAGAGATAATTGGCGTGCAGGTTAAAGTTTATTGCCTGCTTTGAATTTGGCTCTTATTTATGTGCCAGGCAGAAGGACAGAATTGGCCCATCCGCAAGCAGTTACCTCGGTAGAGGAATCCCCTCAAGAGGAACGCCGGTCTCGATTCATCAAATACACAATAGCCATGGTGATTAGGGTAATCTGCATCATTTTGGCTGTCACAGTTCCCGTCAGCTGGGTCACATTTATCTTTGTGGCTGGAGCAATTTTCCTCCCCTATTTCGCGGTAGTTATAGCTAACGCTCAAGGGCCGAGCACGCCTTCAAAAAGAACCCCAGTCTTAGAAGCTCCAACACTAAGTATCTCCGCTGATGCATTCAGGGCTAAAGATCCAGCGGAAAATGGCAAGTAAGCAAAACCTAGTTCGCTGGTTGTCTTGGATTTCCTTGGCAGCAGTCTTTGCAACAGCTTGCTGGTTTCTCTCACAATGGCAATTCTCCAGAGCAGCCGAGGTGCAAAAAGCCAATGAAATAGTTCTAGCAAACTATGACGGTGTGCCCGTTGCTTTAGAGGAAATTCTTAATCCAGATTCACAATGGAATCCTGAGCTTGAATATCGACAGGTATTAGTTTCAGGTCAATACCTTACTGAAAACACTTTTCTAATCAGGAATAGACCTTACGAGGGAAATCCTGGGTTTCTTCAACTCGCTGCTTTCAAAACAGACAGTGAGAACATCATATGGGTTGAACGTGGCTGGTTGCCGACTGGAAATGTTCAGGACTCCCCTGACCTAGTTCCTGAGTTGAATACAACCCATCGACAGTTGACTTTGCGGTTAAGGCCATCCGAACCAAAATTGGATAGAACAGCACCAACTGGTCAATTACCAAGTATCGACCTAAAGACCGCTAGCGCTGAGATAAAAGATAAATCAACATACACCCAGGCATATGGGAGGTTAGTAACTGAATCCCCTGCATTAGCTGCTGGTGAACCAATGCCAATGGCTGAACTCAATCAAGGCAATCACCTAAGTTATGCAATGCAGTGGATCTTGTTTGCATTGATGGCTTTTGGTGCGGTCTATTGGACTATTGCTCAAGATCGCAGAAGAACGGCAGGGCTCGCCCCAAGAAGGCTCAAGTTGTTAACTAAAGATTCCGACGCCGAAGCAGAAGACCAACTACTGGACTAATCCTTCTTAAATGCCTTCAGAGCAAAGATTCCAAAACCAACTTTGTTGATGATATCTGCAATCACATAAATAATTGCAGCTGAGCAAACAGCAAGTTTTACTGTTTCTGTATCTGAGTTGTTCAGTCCTAAGAATTCCTGAATTGCAGTTCCTATTGGATAGACCAACCAGCCGAAGATAACGAACTTCTTCATGTTGGCAACAGCCGATTTAACTGCTGCACTACCTTTAGTTGGTTTAAGTTGCCAAAGTGTGTATGCGATGTAACCCCATGCAAGAGACGAGATAATAAAGTTCACATAGTTTCCTGCAGAACCTGCAACACCAATTTCTCCGAAATATCCAGTGACAATCATCACGATATCGGCAAGAACTAGTCGGTAGGTTAAACCCTTTTCTGCTCCAGCTAAACCGGCGATCAAACCGAATTCAATTAGTAAAAGTGGAGTAGTTAGAACCCAATCCAGGTACCTAACCGGCATGGTGTGAGCAATAAATGAAATATCACCTGGATTAGGAAAAGCAACGATGTCTTTCATTTGCCAGTAGAAGATTGCTGCGATGAAGGTAATCAAAGCAGCATAGGTAGCGCTAGTGCGTCCTTCAGCTTTAAGTTCACCGCGTTCCATTACGAAGTAAAAGGTACCGGCTGCCATTGCGACGAAGCCGAGCATGAACATTGCCTGAGTGATAGTAACTAAATCCATAATGTGTTCCTTTCGGGGAGGATAACTAATCCCACCCTATTAGCACTTGTGCTAAATCCCGCTTAGGAAAGAACAATTAGGTCTCTGTAGCCCTCATTCCAAAGGTCTTCTTGGCCATCGGGCATTACAAGAACCCGCTCTGGGTTTAGGGCATCAACAGCACCGACGTCGTGGGATACCAACACGACTGCCCCTGTAAATGATGCCAAAGCATTCAAAATTTCACCACGACTGGCTGGGTCAAGGTTGTTTGTAGGCTCATCAAGCAGTAGTACGTTAGCTTTTGAAACTACCAGCGAAGCCAAGGCCAATCTCGTCTTCTCACCGCCACTTAGAACTCCAGCCAACTTGTTGACATCGTCACCACTAAATAGGAACGAACCGAGTGTTTTACGCGCATCAGTATCTGCAAGTTCGGGAGCAGCATCCTGCATATTTTCTAAAACGGTTCTTGTCACATCAAGAGTCTCGTGCTCTTGAGCGTAGTATCCAATTTTTAGACCGTGCCCTGGATCAATTGAACCAGTATCAGCTTCTTCAATTCCACCGAGGATTCGTAACAGAGTTGTTTTACCGGCACCATTTAGCCCGATAATTACTACCTTCGAGCCTCTATCAATTGCTAAATCAACTGCAGTAAAGATTTCTAGAGAGCCATAACTCTTGCTGAGGTTATGAGCAAACAGTGGTGTCTTTCCGCATGACTGAGGATCAGGGAATCTAATCTTCGCAACACGATCAACTTCTCTAACATCGTCAAGTCCACTCAATAGCTTCTCTGCACGGCGAGCCATCTGATGGGCAGCTGAAGCCTTTGACGCCTTAGCCCCAAATTTTGCAGCTTGAAATTGCAAAACGCTGGCCTTCTTTTCCGCAGTCGCGCGCTCACGCTTTCTACGCTCTTCATCCGATTCTCGCTGCTTTAGATACTGCTTCCAGCCCATGTTATAGATGTCGATAACAGCACGTTTCGCATCTAGATAGAAAACCCTGTTAACTGTCTCTTCTACAATTTCGATATCGTGACTGATGACTATCAAGCCACCTTGGTAATTCTTTAGGAAATCGCGCAGCCAAATAATACTGTCGGCATCCAGGTGGTTGGTTGGTTCATCAAGAATCATTGTGGTGGCTGCTGAAAAGAGAATTCTTGCTAATTCGATGCGTCTTCTTTGGCCTCCAGATAGTGTCCCAATCTCTTGAGATAGGACATTGGGTTTTAAACCTAAGTTTCCGGCAATAGCTGCAGCTTCTGCTTCTGCTGCGTATCCACCATTAGCCTCAAACTGAGCTTCCAATTTTTCGTATCGAGCCATTGCTGCGTCATAAACCTTCTCATCCACCGATGCCATCTCTTCTCGAGTCTGTTCGAGCTTCTTGAGAATGGTGCCCAATCCTCTGGCATTAAGAATTCGGTCTTGAGCTAGTTCGTGTAAATCGCCAGTTCTAGGGTCTTGCGGAAGGTAGCCAATTTCGCCAACTCGGTCAATACTCCCAGCGCTGGCTTGAAAATCACCGGCAATCACCTTGGTTAACGTGGTCTTTCCTGCGCCATTGCGACCAACAAGCCCAACCTTGTCCCCTTTGGAAACTTGAAAGGTGACACCTGACATCAGTACGCGAGGCCCAATGGTAATCTCCAGATCGCGCACATTAATCATCGGGCTCCAATAGTTGATTGCATAAATTCAAACTCATGACTGTTTGATTGCAGGTTCTACCCTAGTATTAATCAAAACGTTATCTAAACGAAAGGCCAGCTTTGTCTATCGCTCAAGCTCAAAACATCACCCTTATTGACAAATTAGTTCAGAGAACTCTAATCAACAACGTCATTCTGGTCCTAGCTGGTGTTGCAATTACTGCACTTTCAGCACAATTGAGCATCCCAGCGTTGCCAGTTCCTTTCACATTCCAGACTCTTGCAGTCCTAGTAATCGGATCAACTTATGGTGCGGCTAGAGGCTCAATCACAATGGCTGTATATGCCCTTGTGGGAGCCCTTGGGCTACCTGTTTTTGCAGATGCCAGCTCAGGCTTCAACGTTTTGTTTGGTTACTCTGGAGGATTCATTATCGGCTTTATATTCGCTGCAGCAGTTGCTGGACGCCTTGCGGAATTGAACTGGTCATCACATGCCTTGAAGGCACTTACTAGTTTCGTGCTCAGCACAGTAGTGATTTACGGATTTGGTATCCCAGTTCTAGCAATGAACGCTTATGGTTCAGATCTTCTAGCTGCAACCCAGGGTATGTTGCCTTACTTGATTTGGGATGCTGCTAAAGCCGCTATCGCTGCTGCACTAATTCCGGGAGCATGGCTTCTAGTTAACAAACTCAAGAAGTAGAGCTAAATAGCGAAACCTATTGCTCGCATTTGTTCTTTGCCGTCGTCAGTAATTTTCTCTGGACCCCATGGCGGCATCCAAACCCAGTTAATTCTGAATGCTTCAACAACACCATCTAGTGCCTGACCCATTTGCTCTTCAATGACATCGGTCAGTGGGCAACCCGCTGAGGTTAATGTCATGTGGATCAGGAGCGACTGATCTTCAGAGAGCTTTAGATCGTAAATCAAGCCAAGGTCAACTATGTTGACACCAATTTCAGGGTCGATTACTTCCTTGATTGCCTCAAGGACTTGATCGTATCTTTCTGGGGTTAGATCTATCTCGGTCAACTACTAAGCCTTCACGTAACGGTCGTAACCTTCAGCTTCTAGACGGTCAGCAAGTTCTGGGCCACCTTCTTCAGCTATTTTTCCAGCCACAAACACGTGCACAAAATCTGGTTTGATGTATCGAAGGATGCGGGTGTAGTGAGTAATCAGCAGCACACCGAGGTCAGAGGCTGCGTGAGCGCGGTTTACGCCCTCAGAAACAATCTTCAGTGCATCAACATCCAAGCCAGAGTCAGTCTCGTCCAGGATGGCAAAGCGCGGCTTTAGAAGTTCAAGCTGCAAGATTTCGTGGCGCTTCTTCTCTCCTCCGGAGAAACCTTCGTTAACATTTCTTTCCGAGAAGGTCGAATCGATCTTTAGATTGTCCATAGCCTCTCGAACATCCTTGATCCAGGTTCTAAGTGCTGGAGCTTCCCCGGTGACTGCTGTCTTCGCAGTTCTAAGGAAGTTAGAAACTGAAACACCTGGGATCTCAACCGGATACTGCATCGCTAGGAACAGTCCTGCTCGAGCTCTCTCATCGACACTCATCTCGAGAACGTTTTCTCCATCCAAAAGGATTTCTCCATCGGTGACGGTGTATTTAGGGTGTCCAGCAATTGAATAAGCCAAGGTTGACTTACCCGAACCATTTGGCCCCATCACTGCATGGATCTCCCCGCTGCGGATGGTCAGATCAACTCCTCTAAGGATTTCCTTTGCACCCTGGTCGGTATCAACTGAAACGTGGAGGTTCTTTACTTGAAGAATGGACATGTTCTCTTTCCTTGTGGCCTAGGCCTGATCGTATTCAATAAAAACTTCGTCGTTCTCTACTAGAACCTCATAAACCTTGACAGGTTCATATGCAGGAAGCGAAAGCGGTGCACCTGACTCTAGAGAAAACTTTGCACCATGTGCCCAACATTCGATAGTTTCGTTATCAACAAAACCTTCGCTTAGAGAAATCTCACCATGCGAACACTTGTCGTCCATAGCGTGGATCTCACCATTTGGGCTGTGGATGATGGCTAATGCGTGATCTCCGATCTTCACACGTATTGCGCGACCAGGCTTTATGTCACTGACATTACAAATTCTGAGTGCCATTTCTTAGTTCCTGTTCAGTTTCTCTTCGAGCAATGAAGTTAGTGAATCGACAAGAGTTGGTATTCCTGTTTTTTGGATTACTTCAACTAAGAAACCTAGAACAACTAATCGTCTAGCTTCATCTGGAGTAATTCCTCTAGCCTGCAGGTAGAAAAGGTGCTCATCGTCAAATCGACCTGAAGCGCTTGCGTGCCCTGCTCCTTCGATCTCACCTGTTTCAATTTCAAGGTTTGGAACCGAGTCAGCACGTGTGCCATCGGTTAGCAAAAGGTTTCGATTGAGTTCGTATGTGTCAGTTCCTTCGGCAATTGCTCGAATCAGAACATCACCAATCCAAACTGTGTGAGCCTTCTCACCTTGAAGAGCACCCTTATAGGTCACTCTCGACTTGCAGTTAGGTGCAGCGTGATCTACGAATGGGCGATTCTCCAAATGCTGCCCTGCTTCAGCAAAGTAAACACCGTTAAGTTCTACTTCTGCGCCGGGACCTGAGAATGTGGCGATAGGAGTTACTCGAACAAGGTCTCCTCCAAATGAAGCGACCGTGTGCTTCAAGTAAGAGTTTCTTTCAAGCTTTGCGAAGTGAGCTGAGACGTGAGCGGAACCTTTATCCCAGTTTTGAAGTGTAACCAGGTTGAGCTTTGCCTCGGCAGCAACAGCAATCTCAACATTCTCACTCAACACACCCAGTCCGGTGTGTTCGATTATCAAGGTTGTGTTGCTGAACTTGCCTGCTGAAATGAAGACGTGTAGAGCTGAGGCGGAAGTGGAATCTCCATGAACAGAAATCTTGATTTCTTCGCTGCTGTTGAGTTCGTCAGCAATCTTTACCAAGAGAGTCTTGCTTGCGTTGGTGTATCCAGCTGCACTAACACGGTCTTCAGGCAATCCGATTGAGCCAACTGGTGCAGCTGAACTTAGAATCCACTCGAAATCAACACCGGCAGGACCAGAAAAACTTACCTGCTCAGAGTACTCAGCCAATACATCAGCATCCAAACCCTTTAGCTGATCGGCATCCAGATAGCGCCACAAGTCTTGTTGCTTGGTGATTTCAGGGAAATCGGCCACAGAACTTGAGCGAAGCCGGTCACTTCTAATCTGCAGAGGAACACCAGCGCCGTGGCTGTGCTCAGTTAATCCATGTTGAACGGGAGCGCCCATTAACCTACAGCGCCTTCCATTTGCATTTCAATTAGCTTATTTAGCTCCAACGCATATTCCATTGGCAATTCTTTTGCTATTGGCTCAATGAACCCACGCACAATCATCGCCATAGCCTCATCTTCCGCAAGACCTCTGGATTGCAAGTAGAACAACTGCTCATCACTCACTCGAGAAACAGTTGCTTCGTGACCCATTGTGACATCATCTTCACGAACATCAACAGCTGGGTAGGTGTCGCTTCGAGAAATTGTGTCGATAAGCAAAGCATCACAGCGAACTGTGTTTGCAGAGTGGTGGGCACCTGGGTTTACTCTGATTTCACCTCGGTATGAAGTTCTTCCGCCTCCGCGAGCAATCGATTTAGAGACAATCGAAGAAGAAGTGTATGGGGCTAAGTGAATCATTTTTGCACCAGCATCCTGGTGCTGACCTTCACCAGCGAAAGCAACGGAAAGGGTTTCTCCCCTAGCATGTTCACCAGCAAGGATTACTGCTGGATATTTCATGGTTACTTTTGAACCGATATTGCCATCGATCCATTCCATGGTTGCACCTTCGTGAGCAATCGCTCGCTTGGTCACTAAGTTGTATACGTTGTTAGACCAGTTCTGAATGGTCGTGTATCGAACGCGAGCATTCTTCTTAACTATGATTTCAACAACTGCAGAGTGAAGAGAATCACTCTTGTAAATAGGCGCAGTACATCCTTCGATGTAGTGAACGTACGAACCCTCATCTGCAATTATCAAGGTTCTTTCGAACTGCCCCATGTTCTCAGTGTTAATTCTGAAATATGCCTGCAATGGAATCTCTACGTGGACACCCTTAGGCACATAAACAAATGACCCACCTGACCAAACAGCTGTGTTTAGGGATGCAAACTTGTTATCGCCGGCAGGAATAACAGTTCCGAAATATTCTTGGAATAGCTCTGGGTGTTCCTTCAAAGCAGTATCGGTATCTAGGAAGATGACTCCCTGCTTCTCTAACTCCTCATTGATCTGGTGGTAAACAACTTCAGACTCGTATTGAGCAGCTACTCCAGAAACCAGTCGCTGTCTCTCAGCTTCAGGAATACCGAGTTTCTCATAGGTGTTCTTGATATCTGCTGGAAGGTCGTCCCAGGTACTTGCCTGCTTTTCAGTTGAACGAACAAAGTACTTGATGTTGTCAAAATCGATTCCGCTTAGGTCACTTCCCCAGGTTGGCATTGGCTTCTTCAGGAAATAGGAGAAACCCTTCAACCGAAGATCAAGCATCCACTGAGGTTCGCTCTTCTTGCCGGAGATGTCACTGACAACCTCTTCGTTGATACCTCTTCTAGCACTAGCGCCAGCATCATCTTGGTCTGACCAGCCGAACTCATAGACGCCAAGGCCTTCTAGTTCTGGGTGTGAAACTGCAGCGTCAGTCAAGATATAGCCTCTTTCATAGGTTCACGAACAAACAGTTAAGTAGAGAGTTTTTCTCAATAAATTACTGAAAATCTGAGTGCCAGTTAAGTGATTTCTAGCATCGCGAGTAGTCTAAGTTTATCTAAACGTTACCCAATGTGTAACCCCCGAAATGCCCAGAGAGGTCCTGTTTTTGTTGAATTCCGTTCTAGGAGCAGAGCGTCTAAGACTTTATGTTTGGGCATCCCTGATCAGCCAAATCCTAATCGTTGTTACCGGCGGTGCTGTTCGACTCACTGGCTCGGGTCTGGGCTGTCCGACCTGGCCAGAATGTGAATCAGGTTCATACACAACCGTTCCTGCGCTTGGTTTCCACGGTGTCATTGAATTTGCTAACCGTTTATTGACCTTCGTGCTCCTGATTGTTGCTATCTTGACCTATTTGACAGTACTCAGACTCTCCAAGTCAGAGCGAACTGGTCTAGTTTGGCCAGCTTTCGCACTTGGTTTGGGAATCGTTGCTCAAGCTGTTCTTGGCGGCATCACAGTTCTTACAGGCTTGAATTCTTGGATAGTGGGTGCTCACTTTTTAGTTTCAGGTGTTTTGATCGGGATAGCTACTGTGCTTGTCTGGCGTTTTTACGGGGAATGGAGTTTTGAATCCACAAAATTCTCAAAGCTAATGTCTTTGGTAATTTTTCCGATCGGATTAGTGGCAGTCATAGTTGGGGTAATAGTGACAGGTTCGGGGCCTCATGCTGGCGATAGTGACACTCCTAGAAACGGCTTGAATTCAGAATTTCTTGTTCACATCCATAGTTACCCCGCCTATCTCCTTATCGCTCTTGTTCTTTTACAAACTGTGCTGTATCTCAGATCTAACGGCACTCCAAAATTTGCAAAAGTGATGAGCCTTGTTTTTCTTGGCGTTCTTGCTCTTCAAGCCGGTGTTGGAATTCTGCAGGCACGCATTGGATTACCACTAGGGCTTGTAGCGCTTCACATGTTTGGAGCATCACTTTTAGCTAGCATGCTAACTTTTCAACTCCTCATTACTAGAAACCTGCTTCATAAGAAATGAGCGTTGTTTTCTGGTTCCGCAAAGATCTTCGTATTCAGGACAACGAGGCTTTAGCTGCAGCGCTAGACACCTCCCCTGAGGTGTATCCTCTGTTTGCATTTGATACCAATGAATACTCAGCACTCGAAGGTATCCGTCAGCACAGTCTGACAGAATCACTTAATTCGCTAAGGCAATCCTTGGCAAATGTCTTGAACATAGTTGAATTTGAGGAACTCTCAGAGTTCATTGAAAAGCTATCCGAAATCTGTCTAGCCGCTGGGGCTTCAAAAGTCTTTGCTATGAAAAGATTTGATCCGCAAGGAGTGCTTGAGCAAAATTCTGTCGCTAAGGCGTTAGTTTCAAAGGGTTTCGAGCTCAAACTGATTGGCTCGGGCTATGCAGTCGAACCGGGCACGGTCAGGAAACCTGATGGAACTAACTATCGTGTCTACACTCCGTTCTTCAAATCTTGGGATCAGTTAGCTGATAACGCCCCTATCAAAGTTGAAACGGACAATGTTTCTTGGCTCTCTTTGCCTGGGAGCTCGGCAATCCCGTTGCCTAGCAAAGCTTCTCCTATCAGGGTAATTGCTGGCGAAGCGTTTGCTCTTAGAACGTTTGAGCGATTCAAAAAGCGCGCTGTAAGAAAATACAGCGAAGACCGGAATAGGGCTGACCTAAGCGGCACTTCCCATCTCTCCCATGCCTTAGCCCACGGTGAGATTCACCCTAGATCCTTGCTTGCGGAACTCGGTAATGATGAGGGATCGTTCGTGTTTCGTAAAGAGATCGCCTGGCGTGAATTTTATGCAGATGTCCTCCACCACTACCCGCACACGCTAACTGATTACTACGAACCTAGATTCAAAAAACTTCGTTATGACGAGGGTTCTGAGGCACAAGAGCGTTTCAAAGCTTGGTGCGAAGGTAAAACTGGATACCCGATGGTTGATGCAGGAATGAGGCAGTTGCTTGCTGAAGGTTGGATGCACAATCGGGTTCGAATGATTGTTGCCTCATTCTTAGTAAAAGACCTACATCTCGAATGGACTTTAGGTGCAGCGCACTTTGAGAAACACCTCAGTGATTTTGATCCAGCCTCAAATGCCCATGGCTGGCAGTGGACTGCAGGATGTGGAACTGACGCCTCTCCCTATTACAGAATTTTTAATCCGGTTATGCAGGGCCTGAAGTTTGATCCAAATGGAGACTATGTTCGCAAGTATGTCTCAGAACTTAGACACTTAGACGGAGAAGATGTTCATGAGCCATGGAATGTTTTCTCAGGCTATGACTTTGCATATCCTGCACCAATTGTTGATCACGCAGAAGAAAGAAATGAAGCCCTAGCAAGACTAGAAGAGCTAAAGAATATTTCTTAGAAAAACTTAATGTTTAGAAGAGGGTCTAAGCCAACCGCGATAAACAACACGGTCAAATAAGTAATCGAGATGTGAAAAAGCCTCATTGGATTGTTTTCTTGATCAGCACTAGTTCTCTTTTGCAGTAGATGAGCTTCGAAGATGAACCAAATGCCACCAAAAACTGCAGCCGCTGTGTATACCAATCCCATCGGGTGAATAGGTATCAAAAGGAATGTGCTTAGTACCATCGCATAGCTATAGAGCACGATTTCAAGAGCGACTCTGTTTGGGTTGGCAACAACCGGAAGCATTGGGACACCGGCTGCCTGGTAGTCGTCCTTATATTTGACTGAAAGTGGCCAATAGTGCGGTGGTGTCCATAAAAAGATAATCAGAAATAGCACAGCTGCCGACCAAGTAAGAGTGTTTGTCACGGCGCTGAAGCCGATTAAGACAGGCATGGCCCCAGCTGCCCCTCCCCAGACGATGTTTTGTGAGGTTCTGCGCTTTAGTAGCAGGGTGTAGATGAAGATATAGAACAGCTCTGCGCTAAGGGCAAGGCACGCGCTAAGCGGATTGACCAAGAGACCCAGCCAAAGAACAGATAAAACGCCCAGAAGCGAAGCAAAAACCTTTGCCTGACCTAGAGTCAGCAATCCGGTGACCAATGGCCTGTTTTTGGTTCTTCCCATGATTTTGTCTATATCGGCGTCGATTATGCAGTTAAACGCATTTGCGGAGCCGGCACTCATAGCCCCACCAACTAGGGTTGCCAGGACCAGCCAAAGGCTAGGCAGCCCCTTTTGGGCCAAAATCATGACTGGGACGGTTGTGATCAGCAATAATTCGATAACCCGAGGCTTGGTTAGAGCCAAATATGCCTTAGCCAAGGTAAAGCCGGTAACCCTCGGCAGGGCTTTATCTGGGGCTTTTGTCTGGGGATTCATCCCCTCAAGTCTAAGCCAAGAACCACCAACCGTTACATGTCCGTAATCAAATGTCCTATCGGGTATAGACTTCAAAGGCACCATTTCGAGTCCAGAAATCATTATTTCTGGCTATTTCTAGAGCAAAATGCACAGGGCGATGAAGCAGAGCTGTGTTTGGGTTTGCACATCGATAAGGAGAAAGTCCATTGTCACTAATTTGGGACGAAGTTGATTCGAGAGCAGTAGATACTGCGAGAGTTCTGGCTGCAGATGCAGTTGAAAAGGTCGGTAACGGCCACCCTGGTACAGCTATTTCGCTAGCTCCTGTTGCATATCTCCTATTTCAGAAGGTCATGAATCACGACCCTAAGGATGAGCATTGGGTTGGTCGCGACCGTTTCATTCTCAGTGTTGGGCACTCATCGCTTACCCTATACAACCAGTTGTACCTAGCAGGATTTGGTCTTGAATTAGATGACCTAAAAGCTCTTAGAACTTGGGGGTCACTTACCCCAGGCCATCCTGAATACGGTCACACTAAAGGTGTTGAAATTACTACCGGTCCACTCGGTCAGGGATTGGCATCTGCAACAGGCTTTGCTTACGCTGCAAGATACGAGCGTGGGCTGTTTGATCCAGAAACTCCGCAAGGTCAGAGTGCTTTCGATCACCACATCTTCGTCATTGCAGGTGATGGAGACATGCAAGAAGGTGTCACCAGCGAAGCTGCTTCACTTGCTGGACACCAACAGCTAGGCAATCTAGTTGTTATTTACGACTCCAACCAGATTTCTATTGAAGACGACACCAATATCGCATTCACAGAGAACCTCTCAGCTCGTTACGATTCTTACGGTTGGCATACTCAAACCGTTGACTGGAAGAAAACTGGCAACTACCACGAAGACATAGCTGAACTATACGCAGCTATCGAAAAAGCTAAAGCTGTAACAGACAAGCCGTCTTTGATCACCTTGCGAACCATCATTGGATGGCCATCACCTAAGAAGCAAAACACCGGCAAGATCCACGGGTCAGCGCTTGGAGCGGAAGAACTAGCTGGCCTAAAGACAGCCTTAGGCTTTGATCCAGAGAAGACATTCGAAGTTTCTACTGAGGTAATCGAGCACACCCGAAACAATGCAGCAACTCGAGCAAGCGTTGCGAGAGCTCAGTGGCAATCCAAGTTTGATGCTTGGGCTGCAAATAATCCTGAGCACACAACTCTTTTTGATCGGGTTCAATCAGGGTCTACTCCCCTTGAGCTTTCATCATCGCTACCAGTGTTCGAATCTGGAACAGAAGTTTCGACACGTTCGGCGAGCGGAAAAGTAATCAACGCCATAGCAAAGGTAATGCCTGAGCTATGGGGTGGATCTGCAGATCTTGCTGAATCAAACAACACGACCATCGAAGGAGCGAAATCTTTCGTACCTGCAAAGTGGTCAACCCATGAATGGTCAGGTGACCAATATGGTCGAGTCCTGCACTTCGGTATTAGAGAGCACGCTATGGCATCAATTCTTAACGGAATTGTTTTGCACGGCAAGACTCGCGCATTCGGTGGCACATTCCTTATCTTCAGCGACTACATGCGGCCAGCAGTCAGATTGGCAGCGCTAATGAAGGTGCCATCAATATTCGTTTGGACTCATGACAGCGTGGCTCTAGGTGAAGACGGTCCTACTCATCAGCCGATTGAACAGTTGGCGACGTTGAGAGCATTACCAGGACTTGATGTTGTTCGCCCAGGAGACGCAAATGAAGTCGCACAAGCTTGGAAGACAATGCTTGAGCGTCGCGAAGGCCCAGCTGGAATTGCGCTGACTCGTCAAAACATTCCAGTGTTCAAGCGTGGTGAAGCAGATGAAACCGGTGCTGTCTATGCTTCAGCTGAGCACACCAGCAAAGGCGCATACGTTCTAGTTGATGCTGCTAACGGCAAGCCAGAATTGATCCTTATTGCATCTGGATCTGAGGTGCAGCTTGCCGTAAACGCAAGGGTTGAACTTGAAGCTAAAGGCATAGCTACCCGTGTCGTCTCCGCTCCTTGCCTTGAATGGTTTGAAGAGCAATCGAAGGATTATCAAGAAGCGGTATTACCAAAGGCTGTTACTGCACGAGTATCTGTTGAAGCAGGACTTTCTCTGGGCTGGCAGAAATATGTCGGTGGCAAGGGTGAGAGTGTCTCAATCGAACACTTTGGTGCATCAGCAGACTACAAAACTCTGTTTAGAGAATTTGGCATAACAATAGAAGCAGTTGTTTTAGCTGCTCAAAAATCTTTGAAGAACTAACAAAGGAAAGTAAATGACTACCCCACTTGAACAACTGGCTGCTAACGGTGTGAGCATTTGGCTCGATGACCTTTCAAGAACCCGCATTCAATCAGGTGCACTCGCTGCGCTAATTGATTCAAGAAGTGTGTCCGGAGTTACCACTAACCCAACTATCTTTGCGGGTTCCATTGGTAAAGGCGAGGGCTACGCTGAACAAGTAACTGAGTTGGCACACGCTGGCGCAACTGCCGCTGAAGCAATTTTTGAAATCACTACCAAAGATGTTGCCGATGCCTGTGACGTGTTCGCGACTGTTTATGCAAAAAGCCATGGCTTTGATGGACGAGTATCAATCGAAGTTGAGCCAGGCCTTGCGAATAACACAGCTCAAACAGTTGTTCAAGCAAAAGAACTCTTCGCTAAAGTCAACCGTGAAAACGTAATGATCAAAATTCCTGCAACTAAAGCGGGCCTTGCTGCAATAACAGAAGTCATCGCAAACGGAATCAGTGTTAACGTGACTTTGATTTTCTCGTTGCAGCGCTATCGTGAAGTAATTGCTGCCTATCAGGCAGGTATTGCACTAGCCAAGTCAAATGGGCATGACCTAAGCAAGATTCACTCCGTTGCTTCATTCTTTGTCTCTCGCGTCGACACTGAGATTGACAAGCGTTTGGTCGAAATAGGAACACCTGAGGCAACTGCATTGAAGAGTAAAGCCGCACTTGCTAATGCTCGTCTTGCCTATGAAGTGTTTGAACAAGAGTTTGCAACTGCTGAATGGGCAGAACTGGAAACTTCTGGAGCTAACAGACAGCGTCCTTTGATGGCCTCGACAGGGGTCAAGGACCCTGCATTGAGTGACACGCTTTATGTAACTGAGCTAGTCGCACCAGAGTTGGTAAACACAATGCCAGAAAAGACTATGGAAGCAGTTTTTGATCACGGCGTCGTACCTACTAATAGTATTCAGGCTCATTACTCAGAATCTCGCGGAGCTTTAGCAGCTATCGAAGCTTTAGGTATTAGCTACGACCAGGTGACCGAGCTTTTGGAAACTGAAGGTGTTGAAAAGTTTATTGTTTCTTGGAATGAACTAGTGGCTTCTGTCGCTGCTGCACTTGAGGCTGCGAAGTAATGGCTCTCAGAGTAGTTGCTACCGGTGAAGCTGAAAAAGCTGTTGCCGAAACAATCGAAAGTTTGATTAGTAACCGTATTGCCAGTCGAATTGCGGCGAAGGACTTTACGATCTGGGGTAAGGATGCTGAATCCGAGTCTGCAATCCGTTTGGGCTGGGTTAATTCTGCTTCTGACACCGCTCCCCTAATTCCTGAAATCCTTGCTCTGCGCGATAAGTTCATTGCTCAGGGTGTCAATCGTTTCGTTCTCTGTGGCATGGGTGGCTCTTCATTAGCGCCAGAGGTTATTACAAAGAACTATGGCGTAGACCTAGTTGTACTTGATTCAACTGAACCAGAACAGGTCTTGGCAGTTGTCTCTACTGACATTCAACGAACTGCAATCATTGTCTCCTCAAAATCAGGTTCAACTGTTGAGACAGATTCTCAAAAACGTATTTTTGAAGAGGCATTTACTAACGCAGGAATTGAAAAGACTCAGAGAATAATCATTGTCACTGATCCTGGGTCACCTATGGAAGTTGCTGCTAAGGCAGACGGCTACCAAATCTTCAATGCAGACCCAAATGTAGGTGGTCGATATTCAGCGCTAACCGCTTTCGGTCTCGTGCCTTCCGGTCTCGCTGGTGCCAATGTTTCAGAACTTGTTAATCAGGCGATAGCTGCAAGCGATCAGCTGGCAGCAGATGATGCTGCTAATCCAGCAGTGATTCTCGGTGCCGCTATGGCTCGCACTCCTGGACTAGTTGACTACAGAGACAAGTTGGGCATCCTTGCCGATGCTAGCCTCCCAGGTTTCGGTGACTGGGCTGAGCAACTCATTGCTGAATCAACAGGCAAAATCGATAGAGGCGTTTTGCCGGTTGTTTTGACCGGAGATAGTTTTGAAACAACTGCAGGGCAAGAAGATGTGCTTATTGCTCACGTAGGTGCTAACGAGGTCACCAATACTCAAGGTTTGGCAGTTTCTGGCACTCTAGGTGCTCAGTTCATGCTCTGGGAGTATGCAACTGTCATCGCTGGCTACTTACTTGGAGTTAATCCATTCGACCAACCTGATGTTGAATCAGCCAAAATTGCTGCTCGTGGAATGTTGGAAAAGCGTGCAGCAATAGCTGAGCCTCTTTTTGAAGACAGTGGTATCGAGGTTAGAGCTCACAATCTTGACCTTTCCGATTCAGCCGACGTTAAGGCTGTAGTGCAAACATTGTTGAGTGAGCTCAAGGCCGATGGCTATGTCTCAATTCAGGCTTATCTCGATCGCACAGGCCACTACGAAACTGAGGCGCTGAGAAACGCTGTTGCCAAGAACTCTTCCCGCCCGACAACTTTTGGTTGGGCACCTAGGTTCCTTCATTCAACGGGTCAATATCACAAGGGCGGCCCTAAGCAGGGAGTGTTCCTCCAGTTAATTGCTCACTCAGACGTTGATGTTCAAGTTCCTGGTCGCGATTTCACCCTTGGTCAGCTGATCGCTTCACAAGCAGCGGGTGATGCCCAAGTGCTGGCTGATCTGGGTAGACCAGTGTTGAGTCTGACATTGAGAAGTCCAGAAATTGATTTTGTTCGTATTCTGAAAGTTTTAGCGTAAGGAACGTAATTGAGCCCAGTAAAGATAGGCCCAGGTCAGAACCCGCTTCGGGATCCAGCTGACAGGAGACTAAACCGAATCGCAGGCCCTTCTGGCTTGATCATCTTTGGTGTGACGGGTGACCTGAGTCGAAAGAAACTTATGCCAGCTGTTTATGACTTGGCTAACCGTGGATTACTTCCGCCAGGTTTCTCTTTGGTTGGATTTGCCCGACGAGACTGGGAAGACCAAGATTTTGGTCAAGTCGTTCTTGAAGCTGTTAAGCAATATGCGAGAACCCCATGGAGTGAAGAAGTTTGGGCACAGCTATCGCAGGGCATCCGTTTCGTTTCAGGAGAATTTGGCGATGATGCTGCTTTCGACAAGCTTCGTGAGACTATCGAGACTTTAGATCAAGAGCGTGGCACAAACGGTAATCATGCTTTTTACCTAAGCATTCCCCCAAAAGCCTTCCCATTAGTAACCCAGCAACTTTCGCGCTCGGGATTGGCAGATCCAAAACCTAATCAGTTCCGTCGGGTAGTAATTGAAAAGCCATTTGGTCATGACCTGCAGTCCGCACGTGAGCTGAATGAGGTGGTTGAATCTGTATTCCCAGCAGATTCAATATTCCGTATCGATCATTACTTAGGTAAAGAGACAGTCCAAAATATTTTGGCGTTGCGATTTGCCAACCAACTTTATGAACCGCTTTGGAACAACAACTACATCGATCACGTGCAAATCACTATGGCTGAGGATATAGGTGTTGGCGGTAGAGCTGGTTACTACGACGGAATTGGTGCAGCAAGAGACGTAATCCAAAACCACCTTCTCCAATTGTTAGCTCTAACTGCCATGGAAGAGCCAGTTTCTTTTGATGCCGCAGATCTACGTGCAGAGAAAGAAAAAGTACTTTCTGCAGTAAGAATCCCAACTGATCTTGCAAAGCACACTGCAAGAGGTCAATACACAGGTGGTTGGCAAGGTGGTGAAAAGGTTGAAGGCTTCCTGCAAGAAGAAGGCATGAACCCGAAATCTGTTACTGAGACTTTTGCCGCTATGCGACTGGATATAAACACTAGAAGATGGGCGGGAGTTCCCTTCTATCTAAGAGCTGGGAAGCGCTTAGGTCGAAGGGTTACTGAGATCGCCGTAGTTTTCAAGCGTGCTCCTCAGCAAATTTTTGGTGAGTCTCAAACTTCGGCATTAGGACAGAATGCTCTGGTAATCAGAGTTCAACCAGATGAAGGTGTCACAATCCGATTCGGCTCCAAGGTTCCAGGTGTGGGTATGCAGGTTCGTGATGTGACCATGGACTTTGGTTACGGACATGCTTTTACGGAGGCATCTCCAGAAGCTTATGAGCGTTTGATTTTGGATGTTCTTCTCGGTGATCCTCCGCTATTTCCTCGTCATGAAGAAGTTGAACTTTCGTGGAAGATTCTCGACCCGATTGAAGAATTCTGGGCAAATTCAGGAAAGCCTGAACCATACAGACCTGGTACTTGGGGACCTGCTTCTGCTGACCGAATGATGCAAATTGATGGCAGAGCTTGGAGACGACCATGATTAAGGATTTACCGAATACCACTATTTCTAAGGTCTCTAAGGAACTTGTTCAGATTCGAGAAGAAGGTGGCGCAGTTGCACTTGGTCGAGTTCTCACTCTTCTGATCCAAACTGACTTTATAGACCTAGAAGAAGCAATCCTTGCAGCTAACGAAGCATCAAGGGCTCACCCTTGCCGAATAATTGTTCTGGCCAATGACGATAAGGCTACAAAGAAACCCAAGCTTGACGCAGAAATTCGTGTTGGTGGAGATGCCGGCGCTTCGGAAGTCATTGTTCTGAAGGCATATGGAGAAGCCGCCAGCGACCCAGAGTCGTTAGTTACTGGTCTATTACTTCCAGATGCCCCAGTGGTTGCATGGTGGCCAGGTACAGCGCCTGAGAAGCCTTCTACTTCAGCCATCGGAAGAATTGCACAGCGAAGAATCACAGATGCTGCCTCGCAGAAAGACCCTCATGGCTGGTTATCAAACTTAGCTAAGAACTATGCCCCGGGTGATAGTGATTTTGCCTGGACAAGACTGACCCTTTGGCGAGCACAGCTAGCAGCTATTTTGGACCAGCCTCCATATGATCCTGTAACAAGTGTTACGGTTACCGGTGCGGTCGACTCCCCTAGCACTGATCTTCTAGCTGCTTGGCTTGAGCTCAAGTTAAAGGTTGAAGTGAAATTGGTCAGAACTATCAGAGGTGAAGCTGTCGCAGGGATTAAGGGTGTGAAGCTTCTGCGTAAATCTGGAGACATCGAGATTATTCGAAACATTCCAGATGTTGCCACCCTTATTCAACCAGGTCAGCCAACGAGAGATATCAGCCTTCCTCGCCGCTCGCCTAGAGATTGTTTGATCGAAGATCTCCGCAGACTAGACAGTGACGATGCCTTTGGCAAACTCATAACAAAAGGTTTCGGAACTAACCGTCAGACTCCAAAAGTTTCAAAAAAGGCTAAATAACGGTGGAGCACATCACTGAAATTAGGCGGGCAATCAATGCTGCGGATGTGGCTGCCCAAGCGGCAAGGGAAATTCTTGAAACTCTTGTTTCTGTCGTTGCCAAGAATGGAATCGCTAACGTAGCACTTACTGGTGGCACAGTTGGAATTCTGACACTCTCGACGCTTGCTGAGCAACCTGACTTAGAACGACTAGATCTCAACTCAGTGCATTTCTGGTGGGGTGATGAGCGCTATGTGAATGCTTCAAGCCAAGATAGAAATGCCGTTCAAGCTAGGCAAGCGCTCTTTCAGAGTATTGCTGTTCCTGCAGCCAACATTCACGAGTTTCCGTCAACAGATAATTCCGCTGATCTATTAGACGCCAAGGAAATTTTCACAGAAGAAATTAATAGGCATTTTGGATCTCTTAATCCAGTATTTGATTTGGTTACTTTGGGTATGGGGCCAGATGGTCACGTCGCGTCTTTATTTCCAGGTCATGAGGACAAAACGGCAGATCAAATTATCGTTGCAGAGTCAAACTCCCCTAAACCACCTGCCGAAAGACTTAGCCTTAGCTATTCAGCAATAAATGCAGCATCGAAGATTGTGTTTGTTGTCTCTGGATTAGATAAATCAAATGCAGTTACTCAAGTGCACACAGATGAGAATTGTGAACTACCTGCTGCGAAAATCTCCGCAGTTGGAGAGACCATTTGGTTTGTGGATCAAGCTGCTGGCGCAGAATTTTGGAGTTGCTAAGCCTTTTTTGCTTTAGCGGTTGCTCTCTTAGCTTCAGCTTTCGCTTCTGCTAGCAGACGTTCACGTCTTTCACGAACAGCAGCTACAGCCTCTTCAAGCAAGGCTTTTGCTTCAGCTTCAGTTCTACGTTCCTTTACATAAGCCAAGTGTGTTTTGTATGGCTCGTGCTTAGCAATCGTTGGTGGGTTGTCTTTGTCCAAGCCTGAAGGCAATCCACAGTGCGGGCAATCAAGTTCATTAGGCAACTCAGCAGCTTCTACAGTGGCAGCAAAAGATGGGCTGAAAGAGTGATTGTTGAAACAGTAAAAAGTTCTAGTTATGCGCTCGGCTTGAAAACCATTATCTTGCTCACCCATTGGACCTGCGCCAACGCGTGATCCTCTGATTGCTGCTCCGTTACCGCTCAAGAGTTACGCCCAAGAATAGGTTGAGGCAAGCCCCAAGATGATGATGGTGACTACCCAGACCAAGCCAAGAATTACTGTGATTCGGTTTAGGTTTCGCTCAGCAACGCCTGAAGATGACATTGTGGTGTTGATTCCACCACCGAACATGTCGCTAAGACCGCCTCCACGACCCTTGTGAAGAAGGATAAGCAAGGTCAAAAGAAGGCTGGTAACTCCAAGCAAGATTCTTAGAGCAATAAAAATTCCGGTCATTTTGATGAACTTTCTTCAGATTCGGGGGTTTAAAACCCTACTTAGGCAATTATAAGGTCAGGTGCTTGAGAAAACGAGCTATGCCAGAGAACTCATCGACGTCCAAACTAGCCCCGCCAACCAAAACTCCGTCTACTTCTGGGCTTCTGAGGAAGCCAGCTACGTTAGCAGCCTTGACAGAACCACCGTAGAGGATTCTCGTACTATCAGCTATTTCTGGCCCGAAAGCCCCTGAAATGGCAGTTCTAATCTTTTGAGCGACATCTGCTGCCTGCTCTGGTGTTGCCACCTGACCTGTCCCGATAGCCCAAACAGGCTCATATGCGACTATAAATTCGCCCAACTGAGCATGACCATCAAGGGCGGCCAAGATCTGTCGCACAGGGACAGCAGATGGGCCTTCCGCTTCCAATTGCTCCAGGGTTTCCCCTACGCAAATTACGGGAATCAAGCCGTGTTTGAAGGCAGCGGCAACTTTGCCTTGGACAACCTCATCCGTTTCGAAGTGATAAGAACGTCTTTCACTGTGTCCAACCAATACATACTTCACATCAAGTTTTTTCAGGAAAGCACCTGAAATCTCACCAGTGTATGCACCTGAGTCAAATTTGCTCAGATCTTGAGCGCCAATTTTCAATTCAAACTTTTCAGCGTCAATCAGAGTTTGGACGGTACGTAGATCTGTGAACGGCGGAAACACAGCCACCTCAGTTTTGGAGTAGTCGTGGTCGGCATCCTTTAGAGTCCAAGAGAGTTTTTGGACTAGTGCGATGGCATGTTGATGATCTAAGTTCATCTTCCAGTTACCGGCGATAAAGGGTACTCGTTCGTTGCTCATTTAAGGACCTCCAGACCCGGCATAACTTTACCTTCTAGGTATTCAAGGCTTGCGCCGCCACCTGTTGAAATGTGAGAGAAAGCATCATCGCTAAAGCCAAGTGCCCTAACGGCTGCAGCTGAGTCTCCTCCACCGACTACCGATAGTCCATCAACAGCAGCCAATGCCTCTGCAACAACTTTCGTGCCATTGGCAAAATTCTCGAATTCAAATACGCCCATCGGGCCATTCCAGAAAACTGTTTTAGAAGCAGAAATCACCTGTGCAAAATGTTTTGCGCTCTCTGGGCCAATATCTAGCCCGAGCCCGGTTGGTCCACAGGGGCTATCTTCGATTGCATCAGCTGATGTGACACAGAATTCAGCATCAGCAGCAAACTTACTTGCCACAACGATGTCCGTAGGCAAAATAACCTTTACTCCCAATTCCTCTGCCTTGGCTAGATACCCTCGAACTGTGTCTAGCTGATCAACTTCAAGCAAACTTCCGCCAACCTTGTGACCTAAAGCCGCTAGGAATGTGAAGACCATTCCACCACCGATCAAAAGTGAATCAACGTTTGGCAGGAGATGGTCGATTACCCCTAGCTTGTCAGAAACTTTAGAGCCGCCAAGAACTACGCTGTATGGACGAACTGGGTTGTTGGTCAAGCCTTGCAAGACATGAAGTTCTCGCTCGATTAACAATCCAGCAAAGCTAGGAAGTAACTTCTCTAGATCATAAACAGAAGCTTGCTTGCGGTGGACAACACCGAATCCATCACTGACTACTAAATCGCCGAACTTTGCAAGTTCGCTGGCAAATGCAATGCGCTCCTGCTCACCCTTTGCAGTCTCCCCTGGATTGAATCTGAGGTTTTCAAGAACAAGAACCTGTCCAGCCTCAAGCTTTGCTACCTCTGTTTCAGCGCTTGCACCGACAGTATCTGACGCAAATGACACTGGTTGGTTGAGTAGTTCGGCTAATCTCTTCGCAACAGGTGCAAGTGAGTACTTAGGCTCAACAGCACCTTCTGGGCGGCCCAGGTGGCTGACGATGATTACCTTTGCACCTCTGGATAGCAGTTCCTTGATGGTTGGAACCGATGCGATGATTCTTCCATCGTCAGTGATTCTTTCGCCATCAAGCGGGACGTTTAGGTCACAGCGAAGTATTACTGACTGGCCGGATATTTCAGGCAAATCCTGGAGTGTGCGCATGAGGTTTAGAGCTTGCTAGCAACAAGTTCAGTTAGGTCAACCAAACGGTTTGAGTAACCCCACTCGTTGTCATACCAAGAAGATAGCTTCACTGTTGTTCCGCCAACTACACGAACCAAACCTGCATCAAAGATTGATGAATGTGGGTCAGCAACGATGTCGCTTGATACGATTTCGTCTTCTGTGTACTTCAAGATTCCCTTTAGAGGACCAGAAGCAGCAGCGGCCTTGTAGGCAGCCTTAATCTGCTCAACAGTTACCTCAACCTTAGAGACCAAAGTTAGGTCAGTGATAGAACCGGTTGGCACTGGAACGCGAAGTGCAAAACCATCCAACTTACCCTTTAGTTCTGGAAGAACAAGTCCGATAGCCTTAGCTGCGCCTGTTGATGAAGGCACAATGTTGATTGCAGCAGCTCTAGCGCGACGTAGGTCAGAGTGAGGTCCATCCTGCAAGTTCTGGTCAGCGGTGTACGCGTGAACAGTAGTCATCAAACCATTTACGATACCGAAGGTGTCGTTGAATACCTTTGCAAGAGGTGCAAGACAGTTTGTTGTACATGATGCATTAGAGATGATGTGGTGTGCTGCAGGGTCGTATAAGTGCTCATTCACACCGATAACGAAGGTAGCATCTTCTCCTGTTGCCGGTGCAGAAATAATAACCTTCTTGGCACCAGCTTCGATGTGCTTTCTAGCATCATCTGCATTGGTAAAACGACCAGTCGACTCGATAACGATGTCAACCCCTAGATCTCCCCAGCCTAGGTTTGCTGGGTCTCGCTCGGCTAGCACCTTGATAACGTTGCCACCAACAATGATGTTCTGACCGTCAACGGTGATGTCTTGGTCTAGGCGGCCGTTGACAGAGTCATACTTCAGAAGGTGAGCAAGGCCTGCAGGATCGCTCAAGTCGTTTACTGCAACGATTTCTAGGTCTGTTCCCTTAGCAAGTTCTGCTCTTAGGAAGTTACGTCCGATACGTCCAAAACCATTGATTCCAACGCGTGTTGTCATTTTGACTCCATAATTTTTCAGGCGCCACGAACGACGCTTAGTTGAGGGGATTTATGTGGATTATCTCCACTCAGCACTGGGTGGAATACCTACTTTTAGGGTAGCAGAAGAGTGGCCGTGTTCTTGCTAGCCTCGTCAAATCTGGCTTGAACATCTGCCCAATTGACGATATTCCAGAAAGCTTTAACATATTCAGGCTTTACGTTCTGATAATCCAGATAGAACGCATGTTCCCACATATCTAGCATTAGAAGAGGTATTGAGCCAACCGACAGGTTCCCCTGGTGGTCGTATAGCTGTTCGATAAGCAGTTTCTGACCCAGAATGTCCCAGACAAGGATTGACCAACCAGAGCCCTGGATTCCAAGCGCGCTAGCCGTGAAATGGGCTCTGAAGGCATCAAAAGAGCCAAAGAAGTTATCTATAGCCGCTGCTAGTTCTCCCGTTGGCTTATCTCCACCTTCTGGAGACATGTTCTTCCAGAAAACTGTGTGGTTTACGTGGCCAGCAAGGTTGAAAGAGAGATCCTTCTGGAACTTGTTCACCATCGTGAGATCATTCTTTTCTCGGGCCTCAGCCAAAGCATCCAGAGCTGTGTTAGCTCCATTTACGTAAGCCAAATGGTGCTTGTCGTGGTGTAGTTCCATGATCCGACCAGAAATGTTTGGTTCTAAGGCTCCGTAGTCATATGAAAGATCCGGCAATACGTACTTAGTCATTTATGTGTCCCTGTCTGTTTCTAATCTTGCTCGTGGTCTAATTCTGTACCAGGAATGCCCTGCTCGGCTGCAACCTTGTCAGCAAGTGCTAACAATCTTCTGATGCGACCCGCTATTGCATCTTTGGTCAGAGGCGGAGAAGCCAATCTGCCCAAATCGTCCAGGCTCGCATCTCTGTGCTGAAGTCGAAGATCTCCAGCTAGCTTTAGATGTTCGGGAATGTTATCTCCAAGAATCTCCATTGCACGCCTGACCCTCATGCCAGAAGCTACTGCTGCCTGAGCAGATCTCATTAGGTTCGCATTATCGAAATTAGCAAGGCGGTTTTGCTTTCCACGTACTTCTCTGCGTACTCTCAATTCTTCATACTTCAGAACCACACCGTGTGCGCCAATATGTTTCAGAATTTCTACTATCGCATCGCCTTCACGAACAACAACACGGTAGACCCCACGTGCCTCACGAACTTTCGCAATAACATCTAGTCTTCGGGCAATACCAACCAAGGCCATTGCAGCTTCATTCCCAGGAGCTGTGATTTCTAGAGTTGCAGATCTCCCAGGGTCGGTTAGTGAGCCGTGAGCAAGAATTGCTCCTCGCCACACTGCAGCGGCTTCTGCCTTGCTACCAGAAACTAGAGCTGCTGGTAAACCACGAACAGGTCGGTTCTTGGTATCGATAAGCCCTGTCTGGCGCGCAAGGATTTCCGCGTTTTGTGTAACCCTTAGCTGATATTTAGTGGTTTTCCTAATTCCGCCAGCTGAAATCATCGCCAGTTCGCTGCTCACACCATAAACATCTGTTAGTTCTTTCTTGACTCTTCTAGCCAATGCTGCTGTGTCAACTTCGATTTCAACAACAATTTTTCCGCCGACTAGATGAAGCCCACCACAAAATCTCAGAATGGTTGATATCTCAGCAGCCTTGATGTTGCTCTTGCTAACTTCTACCCTGGCGAGCTCATCTTTTAGTTCAGCAGTTAAGGCCATAATTACTCTTTTCCTAAATCGCGGTGTTTGACTCGAACAGTTATCTCTGGGTTATTAGCTAATCGTTTAGCTATTTCAATCGCTGTTGCTACAGATCGGTGCTTTCCCCCGGTGCAACCAAGTGCGATAGAAGCATGTTTGCGGTTCTCCTTTAGATAACCACGAATAACTGGTTGAAGAGCAGCGATGTAGCTAACAATAAATTCATCAGCACCTTCTTGGGCTAAAACATAATCAGCCACCTGGCTATCTTCACCAGTGAACGGTCTCAGCTTTTCATCCCAGTATGGGTTCGGCAAGAAGCGCATATCCGCAATCAGGTCGGCGTCACTAGGGGCTCCATATTTAAATCCAAAGCTTTGAATCAAAAGATTAAGCTTTCGGTTTTCAGCTGTCGAAAAATTCTCCGAGATTTTCGCCGCTAATTGGTAAACATTCATATCGCTGCTGTCGATGATTACATCGGCTTGCTCTCTAAGTGGTAGCAATGTCTTACGCTCGCTAGCAATGCCATCGCTGATAGTGCCATTCCCTTGCAATGGGTGCGGTCTTCTAACCTGCTCGTACCGTTTGATCAGGGTTGCGTCGTTAGCTTCCAAGAACAGAATTCGAGCCTGGATGTTGTTCTTCATTAGTGAATTCAAGTGCGCAGTTAGATCATCAAAAAGTTCGCCGCCTCGCGCATCGACCACTACGGCTAATCTTGGTAGTTCTCGATCGGAGTGTGAAAAGAGTTCCGCCATCTGTTGAATTAGCTGTGGTGGCAAATTATCCACGACATACCAATCAAGATCCTCAAGCGCCTTACCGACCGTTGAACGGCCAGCACCAGACATGCCGGTGACTATGAGTAGTTCATAGTTTTTATCGCTCAATGTGACTCTTTCCAAAGTTGTTGGTACAACTCTAATGCTTTTGCGACACGCCCGAGTTGCAAAAGCTTCAACCTCTGCTAGAGGCTTTCGGAAGGTTCAATACTCTCAATAATTGCCTCCGCTAGGCCTTTTCCAATACCAGCCACCTCTGCAATTTCCTCCACCGAGGCAGCTCTTAGTCTCTTCGCTGAACCAAAGCGACGTAAAAGTGCGGTCACTCTCTTCTCTCCTAGCCCCTCGATGTTCAATAATTCTGTTGCGATAGCGGACTTGCGCTTCTGTCGTTGAGCAGTGATTGCAAATCGGTGAGCTTCATCACGGACCCTTTGCAAGAGAAAAAGTGCTTCTGTTCCTCGCGGGAGGATCGTAGGGAACGGATTATTAGGAAGCCAAATCTCTTCCAAGCGTTTAGCCAGCCCAACGATGTGGATATCAGTTATTCCCAAATCGTCAAGAGCCCGCTGTGCTGCATTAACCTGTGGCTGGCCACCGTCAACTATCAGTAACCCAGGGCGGTAACTGAATTTACCGGTCAGTTCATCTTCTGCAGCAACTAGATATTTCAGTCTTCTGGTTAGTACTTGGTAAATAGAGTCTGTGTCATCTGTAGTTTCGTCGATATTGAATTTTCGATAATGATCTTTCTTGGGCAGACCATCTTCAAATACCACCATTGACGCAACAACGCCAGTACCCCCCAGATGAGAAACATCGAAACACTCAATTCGAAGCGGTGCAGACTCTAGGTTCAAATACCTTTGTATCTCCCCTAGTGCTTCGGTCCTCGCGGTGAAGTCAGCAGTCCTTCTCAGTTTGTATAGCGAGAGCGCATGTTTAGCATTGGTTGCGGCAGTCTCTGCCAGAGCTCTTTTATCTCCCCTTTGCGGAACACGCAGATCAACCTTGCTACCTCGAATCTCTGAAAGCCAAAGACTCAGCGCCTGAGCATCTTCTGGCAAGAGTGGAACGAGAATTTCTTTAGGAACATCTGAGGCGAATGTCGAGTCGATTCCGTAAACGTTTTGAAGCAGGTATTCCACTAACTCTCGGGTATCTCTTTCAAGTTCCTTATCTACTACCCAAGCTCGTACACCTCTGATTCGGCCACCACGAACCCTGAACAGACTAACCGCAGCAGTCAATTCATCATCCGCAATACCAAACAGATCTGCATCTGTGTTGTCTGTGAAAACGACAGTGCTCTTTTCCAAAACAGCCTCAAGAGCAGAAACATCATCCCGCAAGGAAGCAGCCAATTCGTACTGTTGAGTTTCGGATGCTGCAGCCATGTGCTGCTTTAATGAATCGATGTGACCTTCATCGCCATGATTCATAAAATCAACAAAGTCCTTCGTTATTGCTTTGTGCTGCGCAGCTGAGACTCTCCCAACACATGGAGCTGAACACTTCCCTATGTCAGCAAGCAGACATGGTCTGTTTGTTCGTTTTGCTCGCTGGTATGTTCCGCTAGTGCAAGATCTGATTGGGTAAACCTTCAGCAGAGTATCAAGAGTCTCTCTAACGGCCCAGGATTGCGTATATGGACCGAAATACTTAGCTTGCTTGATGTCCTTGTTTCTAGTGATGAAAGCGCGAGGAATCTCATCCCCTAGTGTGACCGCAAGATATGGGTAGCTCTTATCGTCCTTGAACCTAACGTTGAATGGCGGATCAAATTCCTTAATCCAAGTGAATTCAAGTTGGAGGGCTTCAAATTCTGTCTTTACGATGGTCCAATTCACATCACGTGCGGTCTGCACCATGCGTCTGGTCTTCTCTTGCAAACTCTCTAGAGGAGCGAAGTATGAACTGAGTCTTGCTCTTAGGTTTTTTGCCTTTCCGACATACAGCACTCGACCGTTCTCATCGATAAACCGATACACCCCCGGGTTGGTTGGAATCTCTCCGGTTTTTGGTCGAAAATCGACATCGTTGGCCATCTAGGAACCTAGGATTTCCTTTAGGAACTTAGCGGTGTGAGACTTAGTGGATTTAGCGACTTCTTCTGGAGTTCCAGTGGCAACTATTTCCCCACCACCAGATCCACCTTCTGGACCAATGTCAATAATCCAGTCCGCACACTTGATGACATCCAGGTTGTGCTCGATAACAACTACGGTGTTACCTTTCTCAACCAGACCATTTAGGACAATCAACAATTTACGCACATCTTCGAAGTGCAAACCCGTTGTTGGTTCGTCCAAGACGTAGATACTTCGACCATTAGAGCGCTTTTGAAGTTCCGTCGCCAACTTAACTCGTTGCGCCTCACCCCCAGATAGAGTAGTTGCGCTTTGGCCAAGCCGAACATAGCCCAGCCCAACCTCGACAAGAGTATCTAGATACCTTGAGATAGCAGTTATGGCAGCGAAGAACTCAGCTGCCTCTGAGATTGGCATCTCGAGTACTTCAGAAATATTTTTTCCTTTGTATCGAACTTGGAGGGTTTCACGGTTGTATCGAGCACCATGACAGACTTCACAAGACACGTATACATCTGGCAAGAAGTTCATCTCAATCTTTAGAGTTCCATCACCACTGCATGCCTCGCAGCGACCGCCCCTAACGTTGAATGAGAATCTACCCTGCTGGTATCCCCTAGCCTTTGATTCTGGAGTATCGGCGAAAAGCTTTCGTATGTTGTCAAAGACACCGGTGTAGGTTGCAGGATTAGACCTAGGAGTTCTACCAATTGGGTTCTGATCCACGTGAACGACTTTGTCTAGCTGGTCTAGACCTTCAACACGAGTGTGTTTACCAGCAACACCTTTTGCTCCATTGAGTTTGTTAGCTAATACTTCATAAAGCACATCATTTACCAGTGAAGATTTACCTGAACCGCTAACGCCAGTAACGGCAGTTAATGTACCAAGAGGGAAAACTGCATCCACGTTCTTCAGGTTATTTTCTTTCGCTCCCACTACCTTGATTACGCGCTTCATATCAGCAGTTCTGCGCGATTTAGGAGTGGCGATGGATTCTCTACCACTTAGGAAAGCTCCAGTTATGGATTCTTTGTTCGTCAGAATCGCCTTATAACTTCCACTGTGCACAACTTCACCACCATGGACGCCGGCGCCTGGGCCAATGTCGACCAACCAATCCGCTGCCCTGATGGTGTCTTCGTCGTGCTCCACAACTATCAGGGTGTTTCCCAATTCCTTGAGTTTTATTAGTGTCTCGATAAGTCTGCGGTTATCACGTTGATGAAGTCCGATGCTTGGCTCATCCAGAACATAGAGGACACCAGTTAAACCAGCACCTATCTGGGTGGCTAGCCTGATTCGTTGTGCCTCTCCACCAGAAAGAGTGGCAGCAGCTCTTTCCAAACTGAGGTATTCCAGACCAACTGCGACTAGGAACTCGAGTCTGGCTTTGATCTCCCTCAGCACTTGAGCAGCGATCTTCTCATCACGCTTGTCTAGTTTGAGTTTCTCAAAGAAGCTCAAGCAGTTAGCCAATGACATAAAACAAACATCAGCTATTGAAGTGTTGGAAACCTTAACGGCAAGGACTTCAGGACGCAGTCTTGCACCTTTGCAATCTGGGCATGGAGTCTCACGCAGATACTCAGCCCAACGTGAACGACCGTAATCATTCTCCGCCTCTAGGTACTTGCGCTCGATGTAATTTAGTGCACCCTCGAAACCAGTGGTGTATCTGAGTTCGCGCCCATACTTGTTCTTCCACTTCATTTGAACATCAAAGTTATTTCCAAATAGGACGGCATCCTGAATCTCTTCTGGGAGATCTTGCCAGGCTGTATCAAGCGAGAAGTCCATGTCCTTAGCCAAGCCAGTTAGCAGTCTTGTGTAGTAGGTGAATAAACCTTTTCCTTGGGTTGACCAAGGTCTTATGACTCCACCATTTATGGATTCCGAGACGTCACCAATAACAAGTTCTCTATCCACTGCCATCTTTGTTCCAAGGCCTGAACAGGTAGGACATGCGCCAAATGGTGCGTTGAATGAGAAAGTTCTAGGCTCAATCTCAGTTAGTGCTAAAGGATGTTCATTTGGGCAAGACATCTTCTCACTAAAATTCCTGAATCTGCCATCACCTTTTGCATCGATCAAATCTAGAGTCAATCTTCCATTGGCAAGTTTTAGTGCTGTCTCAACAGAATCAGTCAGGCGTTGAAGAATGTCAGATTTAGCAACAAGTCGATCGACAACTACTGAAATGTCGTGTTTGAAAGTCTTCTTAAGTGGTTTGGCTTCAGCTAACTGAATTACTTCGCCATCAACAACTGCTCTTGCGAAACCTTGAGAGATAAGATCACGAAACAGATCTGAGAACTCGCCCTTTTTCTGGTCTACGATTTGAGCGAGAACCTGGAACTTAGTTCCAGCAGGCAACTGCATAATCTGATCAACAATTTGTTGGGTCGTTTGCTTGGTGATCTTCTCACCACACTCAGCACAGTGTGGGATTCCAATTCGTGCCCAGAGTAAACGTAGATAATCGTGAACTTCAGTGATTGTTCCAACAGTTGAGCGAGGGTTTCGGTTTGTTGACTTCTGATCTATCGAAACAGCTGGAGAGAGGCCTTCAATGAAGTCAACATCAGGCCGATCCACTTGTCCCAGGAATTGTCTAGCGTACGCGCTAAGTGATTCAACGTATCGGCGTTGTCCTTCAGCGAAAATAGTGTCGAAGGCAAGAGATGATTTTCCCGAACCACTCAGACCAGTAAAGACAACCATGGCGTTCTTAGGTATCTCAAGGGTTAGATTCTTAAGGTTATGAACCCTAGCGCCCTTGATTACGAGCTTGTCTTTGGTGGGAATGGCTATGTGTGGCATCAACCTAGTTTAACTTACTGGTAGACCAGCGGCATCGACTCTAGACCTTGTCTATCTGCCTAATCGTGTATTTAAGTTCACTGATTTCGTCTCTAAGCCGTGCTGCCAGCTCGAACTTCAGTTCGGTAGCAGCCGCCTTCATTTGCTGGTCAAGATCAACAACGAGAGCTAAAAGCTCGTCGTAGCTTGCATTCTGGTTCGGTCTTGATCTAGCCCCAACAATTTGCTTGTTATCCTTACCCCGTTTGCCCTTGCTCTGTTCAACGAGCTTCGCTGTGTCCTGCTCCTCACGCAAAATACTGTCAGTTATATCGGCAATCTTTTTACGTAACGGTTGCGGGTCAACCCCGTGCGCAGTGTTGTAATCGACTTGTTTCTGTCTTCTACGGTTAGTCTCATCGATAGCCCTGGCCATCGAGTCGGTGATTTTATCCGCATACATATGCACTTCACCGCTTACGTTTCTAGCGGCTCGACCGATGGTCTGAATTAGCGAAGTAGTTGATCTAAGGAATCCCTCTTTGTCCGCATCCAAGATGCTGACCAAAGACACTTCCGGCAGGTCAAGACCTTCACGAAGAAGGTTAATTCCAACTAGGACGTCATAGACTCCTGATCTGAGCTCTCGAAGCAGCTCAACTCGTCGTAGGGTGTCGACATCGCTGTGAAGGTAGCGGACCCGAACCCCAGCTTCCGTTAGAAAATCGGTTAGTTCCTCAGACATCTTTTTTGTCAAAGTGGTAACCAGGACACGCTCATCCTTAGCTGCTCTAACCTTAATTTCCTCTAAAAGATCATCAATTTGACCCTTGGATGGTTTGACGACAATTTTTGGATCAATCAAACCGGTTGGTCGAATAATCTGTTCAACTACCCCATCGCCGACTCCAAGTTCATATTTACCTGGGGTTGCTGAAAGATAGACAGTTTGGCCAACTCTATCCAGGAATTCTGTCCACTTTAGTGGTCGGTTATCCATAGCCGATGGCAAGCGGAACCCGTGCTCAACAAGCGTACGTTTTCGAGATGAATCTCCTTCATACATGGCCCCTATCTGCGGCACAGTGACGTGAGACTCATCGATAACAGTGAGAAAATCTTCGGGGAAATAATCCAAGAGGCATGAAGGTGAAGACCCTGGTTCTCTGCCATCTAGATGCCTAGAGTAATTTTCAATACCACTACAGAAACCCAACTCTCTAATCATTTCGAGATCGAAAGTTGTCCGCATCTTGATGCGTTGTGCTTCCAAGAGTTTCCCTTGAACTTCGAATTCCTTTACCCGAGCTACCATTTCTTCCTCAATAGCTTCTAGAGCAACTCCCATTCGTTCCGGGGATGTTACGTAGTAGCTAGCAGGGAAAACTGAAATGGTGTCAATTGCTCTTACCACTTCACCTGTTAGCGGGTGAAGCTGGTAAATATTCTCAATCTCATCTCCAAATAGTTCTAAGCGGATAGCCAACTCGTCATAGACGGGGATAATTTCAATAGTGTCCCCCTTGACCCTGAAGTTACCTCTAGAAAAGTCGTAATCGTTTCTCTGATACTGCATAGCGACGAATTCCCGAATGAGTTCATCGCGATCAATGTTTTGACCTTTATGCAAAGGAATAGACATGTCCAGATACTCACTTGGCGCACCTAGCCCGTAAATGCAAGACACCGTGCTCACTACGACAACATCTCTACGACTAAGTAGGCTCATCGTCGCTGAATAGCGCAAACGTTCGACTTCCTCGTTTATAGAAGAGTCCTTCTCGATAAAGGTATCTGTTTGCGGGACGTAGGCCTCAGGTTGGTAATAGTCGTAATAGCTAACGAAATATTCAACAGCGTTATTTGGAAGAAGTTCTCTAAACTCATTTACTAATTGAGCTGCAAGTGTTTTGTTATGAGCCAATACCAATGTTGGCCTCTGCAACTTCTCGATCAGCCAGGCCGTTGTTGCAGACTTACCTGTACCAGTTGCACCAAGTAGAACAACATCCTTCTCGCCAGCGAGAATTCTTTGAGTTAGTTCACCAATGGCCTGCGGTTGGTCTCCCGAAGGCTTGTAATCACTTATCACCTCGAAAGGTGCAAAGGTTCTAGTTGGGCCTTTCAATTCTTTTCCTTGCTGGCCAAAAGAAATTTTTCCCAAAGAGCATCTGCATCACGAAGCAATAGGAGGATGTCCTGATTGGAATTCAGGATGAAGTCGGCTCGTGCAGCACGTTCGATTGGACTAGCCTGATTAGCAATTCTGGATTTGGCTTCCATTTCAGAGTAACCACGAGATTGCATCAACCGCTTTACTCGTTCAGCCTCGGGGGCTTCAACTGTGACCACAACATCAAAATCAAGAGCGACGCTTGCTTCAACCAAAAGCGGAACCGTATAAATAGCAATAGTGCCTGCAGGTAATGCACTAAGCAATTCCCTTGTTCGAGCCTGCACTAATGGATGAACAATAGTCTCGAGCTTCGCAAGATCCTCTTTGGATCCAAATACTAACTTTCCGAGCGCTTTGCGGTCCAGATTTCCATCGTGGTCAAAGAACGAGTCTCCAAATACTTCGCGAACTCTTAAAGCTCCTGGGGTATTAGGGAGAACGACTTCCCTTGCCAACTGATCTGCATCAATCTCTATTGCCCCACGGCTCACCCAATGCTTGGCAACAGTTGTTTTACCTGCTGCGATTCCGCCGGTTAGCCCTATCAAATACACGTGTTAAGCCTAACTATTAAATGACTGAGGGGCTGAGATTGCTCTCAGCCCCTCAATACTTTTCAGAACTATTCTGCTTCGTTCAACTTGTCGCGAAGAGCGCTCAATGATTCATCTGCAGAAAGTGTCCCTGCTGAAACATTGGCACCTTCAGAAGAAGATGAAGTGGTGCTGGCAGCTGCGTCTTCAGGCTTAGCGTCAGGAAGGCTGGCCTCTAGCTCGTGGAAAGCCTTAACCTGCTTCTTGTGCTCTTCCCAACGTGTTTGGGCCTCTGAGTATTCCTTCTCCCACTTGGCCTTAGCCTCTTCGAAGCCTGGCTTCCACTCGCTGGTAGCAGCATCGAAACCATCTGGGTACTTGTAGTTACCCTGGTCATCGAAGTCTGTTGCCAATCCGTATAGGGCTGGGTTGAAATCAGCGCTCTCTGGGTTCACTTCTTCAGTTGCCTGCTTCAATGAAAGTGAGATACGACGACGGTCTAGGTCGATGTCAATAACCTTGACGAATACGTCCTGGTTAACTGTTACAACCTGACTTGCAAGGTCGATGTGCTTGGCTGATAACTCACTGATGTGAACTAGGCCTTCGATTCCATCTGCAACGCGCACGAATGCACCGAATGGAACGATCTTGGTCACCTTACCTGGTGCGTACTGACCGATTGCGTGAGTTCTTGCGAATACCTGCCATGGGTCTTCTTGAGTTGACTTCAATGAAAGTGAAACACGTTCGCGCTCAGAATCAACTTCTAGAACCTCAACAGTTACTTCCTGACCGATCTCAACAACTTCAGATGCGTGCTCGATGTGCTTCCATGAAAGCTCGCTCACGTGAACAAGACCATCAACGCCACCTAGGTCAATGAATGCACCGAAGTTTACGATAGATGAAACAACACCCGTACGAATCTGACCCTTAGCAAGATCTGCTAGGAAGGTTGTGCGGTTAGCTGACTGTGACTCTTCAAGAAGTGCACGACGAGATAGAACAACGTTGTTGCGGTTCTTGTCTAGTTCAAGAATCTTGGCATCAATTGTCTGCCCTAGGTAAGGAGTTAGGTCGCGAACACGTCTTAGTTCTATAAGTGAAGCTGGAAGGAATCCACGAAGACCGATGTCAACGATAAGGCCACCCTTAACAACTTCAATAACGTATCCCTGAACAACGCCGTCGGCTTCTTTGATCTTTTCGACATCGCCCCAAGCACGCTCGTACTGTGCACGCTTCTTAGAAAGAATTAGGCGGCCTTCTTTGTCTTCTTTCTGAAGAACAAGAGCCTCGATGGTGTCTCCAACAGTGACAATTTCACTTGGGTCTGCATCGTGGCGAATTGAAAGTTCGCGTGAAGGGATTACACCTTCTGTTTTGTATCCGACGTCTAGGAGCACTTCGTCGCGGTCAATCTTTACAACGATTCCTTGAATAAGGTCACCATCGTTGAATGATTTAAGGGTTAGTTCGATTGCTGCTAATAGTTCTTCTGCAGAGCCAATGTCATTGATTGCTACTTGTGCAGGAGCTTTTTCAGTACTTGTCATAGAGATGATATCTCGATCTTGTTTTTACTCGGGTCACACCAAGCTGCTTCTGCTTTCGACATAGGCAATCCCAGGGTGAACATGGATAGGATTTTGGCCCATAAAATGGACCTCCGCTAGTCTAATGCCTACTAAAGACCTGAAACAACCGCTATTAGAGTCTGAAGAACGTCATCTTCATTGAGTCCTGAGACCTCTATGGTTATCTCTTCACCCTGTTTGACTCCGAGGCTTAGAATCCCCAAAATGCTGTTTCCCAAGACCTTTTTGCCAGTTCGATTGCTCAGATGAACCAAATGACCGCTGGCAGCTACAGCTTTTACGAATTCCGCTGCTGGTCTGGCATGTAATCCCACCTCGGTCAGAACCTTTACGAGCGCTTTCGCCATTAGTGGGCTGCCTCTCCCCAGCTCTTTCCCACTCCAAGATTTACTTCCAGCGGCACATCAAGCTTGCTGGCATTGGTCATTTCCTGAATCACGATGGCCTTAACCTGCTCGAGCTCGGCTTTGACGACTTCGAGAACCAATTCATCGTGTACCTGAAGCAAAATCCTGCTCTTTACACCAGCCTTGATTAGTGCCTTGTCGACGTTGATCATGGCCAATTTCATAATGTCGGCTGCAGTGCCTTGGATTGGAGCGTTCAGTGCTGCTCTTCTGGCATTTTCCTTAATCGCAAAGATCTTGCTGTTTAGATCATCGAATGGCCTTCTGCGACCATATATTGTCTTAGTGAAGCCATCCAGCTTTGCTTCGTCAACAACTTGAGCTAAGTATCGCTTTACCCCACCGAAACGCTCGAAGTAATCTGCCATCAACTGCTTGGCATCCGCGTTGGCTATCCGCAATTGCTTTGCCAGACCGTACTCACTCAAACCGTAAACCAAGCCATAAGACATCGCCTTCACCTTGGATCGCATGGCTGAAGTTACTTCTTCGGGCTTAACACCGTAAATACGAGAACCAACAAATTTGTGGAGGTCTTCGCCGGATTTGAAAGCTTCAATCAAACCAGCATCACCGGAGAGGTGGGCAAGAATTCTCATTTCGATCTGCGAGTAATCTGCTGTGAGAATTTGATCGAAACCCTTGCCAACAACAAACGAATCTCGAATCTTGCGACCTCGCTCGCTGCGAATCGGAATGTTCTGCAAGTTTGGGTTCTCAGAGGAAAGACGTCCAGTAGAGGTTCCAGTTTGAACGTAACTGGTGTGAATACGACCGTCAGCGGCAACAGACTTGATAATCGTTTCTACGATCTGCTTGATCTTGGTTAGCTCTCGGTGTTGAAGAAGTTTCTCTAAGAATGGATGAGCGGTCTGCTCAAACAATGTAGTTAGGGCCTCAGCATTAGTAGAGAAACCAGTCTTAACTTTGCTAGTTCCCTTCATGCCGAGGTCCTCAAATAAGACAGTCTGAAGCTGTTTCGGTGACGCCAAATTAATTTCTTTACCGATTATCTTGTAGCAAGATTTAGCGATGCCAGTAATCTCTGTGTCTAGTTCACGCATCATGCCATCGAGAGTCTTTACATCGAGCGTTATTCCAGCAGTTTCCATCCGGGCAAGAGTATGGCTACTCGGAAGTTCAACATTTGCGTAAACCTCGGTTTCTTTGGATTCCTCAAGGCGATCGCGAATCGAATCATTCAACTGGAGAAGGTACCAAGCTAATTCTGATGCAGTTGGAAGCGCTGCCCCAATTTCATCCGAAGGTGCTGCTATTGCAACTCCAAGGTACTCCTCAACAAGCGACTCGATTGCATAACCTTTACGCAAGGGGTTATCAACGTATGCGGCAAGTAGTGGGTCTGCCACAACTGCGTTTAGCGCCTGCCCTAATTCGATTAAAGAGCGTTCTGCGTTTTTTGAATCGTATACGATCTTCTCTTTATCAGAAGCCAGAAATATAAGTGCGCTCTCTAAATCTTTACCGTGGAGAGAGATTCGAGCAGATTCACAAGAAATTCCTACCTCAAGAAGTGCCCTATCCCCCTCTTCTTCAAATCTGAGCAAAACTGCGACTGGATTCTTACTCGAAGAGATGCTCTTCAAATCGCCCGAACTTTCCGCTGGCATTTTGCCTGCGGGTTTTGCAACCCTAGTAACCGCAACTGGAGTTGTGTAGTCTTCGGTAACAGTCGGTTCGGTTCTAACTCCAGTAGTCCCCCGCGCTTTTAATACTCTTTCCAAAAGCGATCTGAAGTGAAGTTTCGCGAAGGTTTCACGAACCTTATCTTCTTCAACTGGTTTCAGTACGAAGGCATCGAAGCTGTATCCGATGTCTAAATCACGAACGAGGTGATTCAATCTGCGGTTTCTAACAGCGAGGCCTTGATGCTCTCTAAGGCTCTCCCCAACTTTGCCTGGAATCTCTGGGGCAGCTTTTAGAACACCTTCAAGATCTCCATATTGCACCAACCATTTTGCTGCCGTCTTAGGCCCGACCCCTGGCACGCCAGGAAGGTTATCTGAAGTTTCGCCAACCAGCGCTGCGAGATCTGGATATTGCTTGGCATGAATTCCATACTTCTCAACTACCGCTTCATCATTCATGCGGTTAAGATTCATGACACCTTTTACCGGGTACAAGATTGTCACATCGTCTTGGATTAGCTGAAAGGTATCCCGGTCTCCGGACACGATTAGAACTCGGTAGCCAGCTGCCGCTCCTTGATCGGCAAGACTTGCGATGATATCGTCCGCCTCATAGTTCACCTTGGTAAGAGTGATAATTCCCATCGCCTGAAGTGCTTCTTCAAGTAGCTCTGTCTGTCCGTTGAATTCAGGGGGCGTCTCTCCTCGAGTTCCCTTGTATTCGGGATATTCCTCAGTTCTAAATGACGATCTGGAGAGGTCAAAAGCCACTGCAAGATGGGTTGGCTTTTCGTTCTGCAGGATGTTGAGCATCATAGAAATAAAGCCGTGCACAGCGTTGGTGTGCTGACCACTCGGGATTCTGAAGGAGTCGGGGCTCAGCGCATAAAAAGCCCTAAATGCCAATGAATGACCATCGATAAGCAGAAGGGTAGGCTTGGACATGTCCTAAGCCTAACTGGGACTACCTGTATCAACAGCTAAGCAACAGCAAGGAAACTCCATGGCAGAGCAAACCCCCGAAGAGATTATGGCTTGGGTTCGCGATCGCGGCCTAGGTGAACTCGCTGACAAAATGGGAATCGAGATCCTTGAGCTAACTCCTACCTCAGGCATAGCAACTATGCCTGCAGAGGGTAACCGTCAACCATTGGGTCTAGTTCACGGCGGAGCTTATGTAGTCCTAGCTGAAACCCTTGGGAGTATGTGTGCAACCTTGGCTGCTGGTGTTGGCCGTCACGCTGTTGGTATTGAAATCAACGCCTCTCATTCCAAGAGCGCTAAGGGTGGCATCGTCACTGCTACTGCAAAAGCTGTGAGTATTGGCAGGACTCTGACCACACATGAGATTGCTGTCGATGACGATAAAGGTAACCGACTTTCAACAATCAGAATTACGAACTTCTTAAGAGATAACCGGGACTAATCCGTTTTATCGGCAAGCTGCTCGATGACTGTGAGAGCAACCTGCTTCATGCTGAGTCGTCTGTCCATAGAAGCTTTCTGAATCCATCTAAAGGCTTCAGGCTCGTTTAGTTTCATTTTCTCAGTCAGCAAACCTTTGGCGCGATCGACAAGTTTTCTAGTCTCCAATTTTTCTTGCGCATCTTCAATGGCTTGCTCAGCTTCTGCCATTCTTGAATGCAGACTAAGTGCTATTCGCAATGCTGGAAGCAAATTACTTGGATTAAATGGTTTAACAACATAGCTGTAGACACCTGCCGCGCTAGCTCGGTCGACTAAATCAGGAGAACTAAAGGCTGTAAGAAGCACGACCGGAATCTTAAGCTCAGCCATAGCCTCCGCTGCTTGCAAACCATCTGTCCCAGGCATCTTGATGTCAGTTAGTAAAAGATCGGCTTTTAGCTCGATAACTAGTTCAATGGCTCGTGCGCCATCACCGGCTTGGCCGACAACTTCGAATCCACCTTCGGTTAGAGTCTCAACAATGTCTAGCCGAATAATGGCCTCATCCTCGGCGACTACGACCCTAGGTCTAGCCTCGCTTTTGGTCTCCATAGCAATACGATACTGGGGCATCCAAGGTATTCTCGGATGGTTTAGACTTTTCTTTATTGCCGAAGTGGCGAAATGGCAGACGCGGAGCACTCAAAATGCTTTGCCGCAAGGCGTGTGGGTTCGACTCCCACCTTCGGCACCAAGTAAAAACCCCCGAACAATCGGGGGTTTTCTACTATTTGGCGTAAGCCGGAGCTGCTCCATTTAGCGCATCGCCAACACGATGAACAGTTAGCGAATTGGTAGAACCAGGGATGCCAGGTGGTGTTCCAGCAACAACAACAACTTCATCGCCTACCTTGGCTAGGTTTTTAGAAATCAAGATCTCATCTACCTGGTGCATCATGTCATCAGTGTGCTTGACATTCTCAACTAGGTGAACATCTGAACCCCAGACAATCGAGAGCTTTCTAAGTGTTTCCTCGTTTGGGGTAAAAGCGATAGTTGGAATCTCATGGCGCAGACGGGAAACTCTTCTAAGTGAGTCGCCGCTTTCAGTGAAGACGCAAATGTATTTTGAACCAAGTAGTTCAGCAATTTCTGCAGCAGCTAAGGTAACAGCTCCACCGTGAGTGTGTGGCTTTGTTCCAAGCGGTGGAATCCTGTTTAGACCGTTCTCTTCAGTTGATTTAATGATGCTAGCCATAGCCGCAACTGTCTCAACTGGGAACTCTCCTACTGAGGTTTCACCTGAAAGCATTAGGCAGTCTGCTCCATCAAGAACAGCGTTAGCAACGTCGCTAGCTTCCGCTCTGGTAGGACGAGAGGCCGTGATCATGGACTCAAGCATCTGTGTTGCAACGATCACAGGCTTAGCCCATCGACGTGAAAGTTCAATTGCACGCTTCTGAACCAGTGGAACCTGCCAAAAAGGAAGTTCAACTCCTAGATCTCCACGAGCCACCATCACTGCATCGAATGCATCGATGATTTCTTCCAGAGCATCAACTGCTTGTGGCTTTTCAATCTTTGCAATAACTGGAAGGAATTTTCCTTCTTCGCGCATGATTTCATGGACTCGGATTATGTCTGAAGCATTTCTAACGAATGACAGTGCAATCATGTCAACACCGAGACGAATACCCCAGCGAAGATCCTCTTCATCTTTTTCGCTTAGCGCTGGCACGTTGACAGCAACACCAGGCAGGTTAATTCCCTTGTTGTTGCTAACTGGACCTGGAACTTCAACAACTGTTGTTACAGTGCGGTCGTCAACAGCCGTTGCTCTTAGCCCAACTTTTCCATCATCGATTAGAAGTACATCGCCGATATTGACATCGCCTGGAAGACCTTTGTGGGTGGTTGAACAGATATTGACATCCCCCTGGATGTCGTCAATAGTGATCTTGAAGGTCGCACCCTTTTCAAGTTGAACTGGACCGTCAGCGAATCTACCAAGTCGAATCTTTGGACCCTGTAGGTCAACAAAGATTCCAACAGGCTTACCGAGGTCTTCAGCTACTTTACGAACCGTTTGGTAGATGCCCTCGTGGACTTCATGGCTACCATGGCTTAGGTTCATTCTGGCGACATCGACACCAGCTTCAATAATTGCCTTGATTGAGTCATAGGTCGAAACTGCTGGGCCTAGGGTTGCGACGATTTTTGCGCGTCTCATATTTTCCTTTGTGTGATTTCCGCTTATCAGCCTACCGATTGGTTAGGCGTGAATTCCCTTATCTGATGCTTTCACTGGTGAAGGCAGTGAAGTGGTTCCCTCTAAATACCGGTCAATGGCCGAGGCAGCAGCTCTACCTTCGGCGATGGCCCAAACAATTAGTGACTGACCACGACCTGCGTCTCCTGCGACAAAGACTCCATCGATGTTGGTCGAATAGTCATCTGCTCGTTCCAAATTTGTCTTGGAGTCTGTGTTCAATTTGTCCTGGCCGATAGCGATTTCACTCTCAGGCCCTGTAAAACCTAAGGCTATAAGCACTAGATCTGCCTGGATAACTTGTTCAGTACCAGCCTTAGGGCGTCTTGCTCCATCAACGAACTCTGTCTCGGCAACTTCAATGCCAGTCACTTTGCCTTCTTCAGCTAAGAAACGAACAGTGTTCGCAAGATACTTACGTTCACCGAATTCTTCGTGAGCGCTGGCAACTTCGAAAAGATTTGGGAATGTTGGCCATGGTTGGTCCGCTTTGCGCTCAGTTGGAGGCTGTGCACCAATAGCAAGTGTGGTTACGGATAGCGCGCCTTGACGTGTTGCGGTCCCAAGACAATCTGCTCCCGTGTCTCCTCCGCCGAGGATGATGACATGTTTGCCGGCCGCAGTGATTTGATCGTTCACGCTATCTCCAGCTACAACTCTGTTGGCCTGAGTCAGATAGTCCATAGCGAAGTGAATACCAGTCTGCTCACGGCCTGGTAACTGGATGTCTCTCGGCTTAGAAGCTCCTGTGGCAATAAGCACGGCCTCGTACCTTTTTAGAAGGTCTTCCCAAGTCATATCTTTACCAATGGATACACCAGTTCTAAATCGAGTTCCTTCGGCTTCCATTTGCTCAAGTCTTCGATCTAGGTGGTATTTTTCCATTTTGAAATCTGGAATGCCATAGCGCAGCAGACCACCGATACGGTCATCTCGTTCATACACTGCAACAGTGTGGCCAGCCCTAGTAAGTTGCTGAGCCGCTGCCAAACCCGCAGGACCAGACCCAACAACTGCAACAGTTTTACCTGTCATACGCTCTGGAGCATGTGCTTGCACCCAGCCGCGATCAAAAGCTTGATCGATGATTGATGCTTCAATTTGTTTGATGGTAACAGCAGGTTGGTTGATACCAAGAACACAGGAACTCTCACATGGAGCGGGACAAAGTTTTCCGGTGAATTCAGGGAAGTTATTTGTTGCGTGCAATCTTTCGATTGCTCCCTTTCCGTCTTGACGCCAAGTTAGGTCGTTCCATTCAGGAATGAGATTCCCAAGTGGACAACCGTGGTGACAGAATGCAATGCCACAATCCATACATCTACTTGCCTGAGAGCTAAGGACGCCTTGGTCAAAAGGTTCGTAAACTTCTTTCCAGTCCTTGATGCGAACTTCAATTTCACGTCTAGGCGCGCTTTCACGGTCGGTAATCTTTAGAAATCCCCTAGGGTCAGCCACGAGTGTTCACCTCCAAGATGCGGTTCCAAACAACAGCAGAATCTAGATCTTCGCCCGCTGCGACAGCGCTCCTTTGAATCTCAAGGACTTTTGCATAGTCTCTTGGAAGAAGCTTCGTGAAGTGTGTTGCTTCTACATCAAAATCGGAAAGCAATCGCTCTGCAAGCTTTGAACCTGTCTCTTTCAGGTGGTTCGAAAGAAGCTCAGCCACAGTTTCTCTATCAACAGGAGAGAGCTCGAGGAGGTCAAGTTCAGATTCTGCTAGGGCTGAAGAGTTAACTAGATCTGCGCGAAGTTTGTATATATAAGCAACTCCCCCCGACATACCTGCTGCGATGTTACGACCCGTTCTTCCTAGAATTAGTGCTGTTCCACCAGTCATGTATTCAAGCGCATGATCGCCAACACCTTCAACAACCGCTGTTGCTCCGGAGTTACGAACGAGGAAGCGTTCGCCAACAATTCCGCTGATGTATAGCTCTCCACTAGTCGCACCATAACCGATTACGTTACCTGCAATAACGTTTTGATCAGCCTGGAAGACAGAGAGATCATTTGGTCTCACAACAATGGCTCCACCAGAAAGACCCTTACCGACATAGTCATTCGAATCTCCAGAGAGTGTGAGCTTTATCCCCTTAGGAATAAAGGCTCCAAATGACTGACCTGCTGATCCAGAAACACGAATGTCGATGGTCCCATTAGGTAGCCCCTCGCTTGCATATCTCTTGGTTACTTCATGCCCCAACATGGTTCCAACAGCTTGAGCAGTGTTAGTGATTGGAAGCTCGATCAGAACCGACTGAGCATCTTCAAGAGCTTTAGATGAAAGAGCGATTAGTTGATGATCAAAATGCTTGTCCAGCTCGTGATCCTGCAGGGTAAACCTTCTAAGCGGGCCAGAGCTTGGAGCGGGGGCGGAAAGTATTGGAGTCAGGTCCAAACCATCAGCCTTCCAGTGGTTGATAGCTCTATTGGCATCAAGTAGCTCACTGTGCCCAATAGCTTCATCAAGCGATCGGAAACCTAGGGCAGCTAGATACTCTCTAACCTCTTCGGCTAAGAACATAAAGAAGTTAACGACGTGTTGAGCCTGGCCGGTAAAACGAGAACGAAGCACGGGGTTTTGTGTCGCAACTCCAACTGGGCAGGTATCTAGATGACAAACGCGCATCATGACACAGCCAGAAACAACCAGCGGAGCAGTTGCAAAACCGAATTCTTCAGCACCCAATAGAGCAGCGATGACCACATCTCGGCCAGTCTTCATTTGACCATCAACTTGGACCGATACTCGATCTCTAAGACCATTGACCATCAACGTTTGCTGAGTCTCGGCTAGTCCCAACTCCCATGGAGTACCAGCGTGCTTGAGTGAGTTCAATGGTGATGCACCTGTTCCACCATCGTGGCCGGAAACTAAAATTACATCTGCCTTGGCCTTCGCAACACCTGCTGCAACGGTCCCAATGCCAACTTGGCTAACAAGTTTCACATGGATTCTGGCTTTGTGGTTGGCGCGTTTTAGGTCAAAGATAAGTTGCTTTAGATCTTCAATTGAATAGATGTCGTGGTGCGGTGGTGGCGAAATCAGTCCAACACCTGGAGTTGAGTGACGGGTCGCCGCGATCCATGGATAAACCTTGTTCGGCGGAAGTTGTCCTCCCTCGCCTGGTTTTGCACCCTGAGCCATCTTGATTTGAATGTCATCGGCATGAGTCAAATACATGCTTGTCACACCAAAACGACCAGAGGCAACTTGCTTGATGGCAGAACGGCGTTGTGGGTCTAGAAGTCTCTCAACATTCTCTCCACCTTCTCCAGTGTTAGATTTGGCACCGATTTGGTTCATTGCGATTGCTAGAACTTCGTGAGCTTCTGGTGAGATAGAGCCATAAGACATCGCGCCGGTAGAGAATCTCTTCACAATTTCGCTGGCCGGTTCAACTTCGTTTATAGCAACAGCTGGGCGAACCCCTTCGCGAAGACTAAACAAACCTCTGAGTGTCATCAACCGTTCGGATTGGTCATCAATCAACTTCGTATATTCACGGAAGATCTCAAAACTTTTAGTGCGAGTCGCATGCTGAAGTTTGAAAACAGTTTCAGGGTTAAATAGATGCGGTGGGCCTTCTCTACGCCATTGATACTCTCCACCAACTTCCAACTCTTCGTGAGGTCTAGTGGCTCGTTCCACAGGATATGCGCTCGAGTGTCTACGCTGCACCTCCTCAGCGATAACGGCTAAACCAATTCCGCCTAGCTGGCTAGTTGTTCCAGTGAAATATGCATCTACGAACTCTTGTGATAAACCGATGGCTTCAAAGCATTGCGCTCCTGAATATGAAGAGACTGTAGAGATGCCCATCTTCGACATAATCTTAAGAACACCTTTACCAAGAGCCTTAATTAGGTTCTTGGTTGCCTTCTCAACAGTTACGCCCTGGATTGAACCATTTCGAACCATGAGCTCAACAGTTTCCATGGCTAGGTAAGGGTTGATTGCCGCTGCGCCATAACCAATCAATGCGGCTACGTGGTGAACCTCGCGAACATCTCCTGCTTCAACTACAAGTCCCACACGAGTTCTGTTACCAGTTCTGATGAGGTGGTGGTGGACGGCCGAAGTTAGCAGAAGGCTTGGGATAGGTGCAAGTTCTCTGTTGCTGTCTCTGTCTGAAACAACCACATAGCGAACACCTGAGGCAACAGCCTCATCTAGTTCAAGATAGATCTCTTGGATACGTTCAGCTAAGCCGGCTTCCCCATCGTCGACTCGGTAAATACCCTTCACAACATGAGACTTGCCGATACCAGAGTCTTCGCTGTATTTAATTTTGGCAATCTCGTCATTTGAAATAACTGGGAAGTCTAGAATCACCATTCGTGCATGCTCTGGAGTTGCGGTCAGCAAGTTCTGTTCAGGCCCGATGCCAACGCTGAGGGACGTAACAATCTCTTCACGGATTGAATCCAAAGGTGGGTTCGTTACCTGTGCAAACTGTTGCGCAAAGTAATCAAAGAGCAGACGTGGCTTATCGCTCAGTGCCGCTATAGGAGTGTCAGAACCCATTGCACCTAGAGGCTCTGCTCCTGTTCTTGCCATTGGTGCTAGCAGGATGCGCAGTTCCTCTTCGGTGTATCCAAACGTGCGTTGTCTACGACTTACTGAGTTCTTTGTATAGGCGACATGCTCACGGTCAGGCAAGTCCTTTAGGTTGATACGATTCTCGCTCAGCCAAGAACCCCAAGGTTCAGCCGCTGCTATCTCAGCTTTGATCTCTTCATCATCAATTAGTCGACCAGTTGCAGTATCGGCCAAGAACATACGGCCTGGCTGAAGTCTGCCCTTACGAACGATTCGAGAAGGGTCAATATCTACTACACCAATTTCAGAGGCAAGAATTACTAGTCCATCTTCGGTAACGATGTAACGTCCAGGCCGTAATCCATTTCGGTCGAGGGTTGCCCCAACTAGTGACCCATCGGTGAAGATTACTGCAGCCGGTCCATCCCATGGTTCCATGAGCATTGAATGATATTCATAAAAGTCTCTTAGCTGAGGGCTAATCTCAGACTGCTTTTCCCAAGATTCTGGAATCATCATCATCATTGCGTGCGGTAATGATCTTCCTGATAGCACCAGAAGTTCAAGTACCTCATCAAAAGAAGCCGAGTCACTAGCACCAGGAGTAAGAATAGGTTTCAGCGATTCAAGTTCACCTAGTAGATCTGAATGCAGTCTTGCCTCGCGGGCGCGCATCCAGTTGCGGTTTCCCTTTACTGTATTAATCTCACCGTTGTGCGCAATCATTCTGAACGGATGCGCTAATGGCCATGATGGGAAAGTGTTGGTAGAAAAGCGCGAGTGTACAAGAGCCAGTGTCGATTCAAAATCTTCGTCTGATAAATCTGGAAAGAATGGCTCTAATTGGAGTGTGGTAACCATACCTTTGTAAACAAGAGTCTTTGATGACAAGGAGGGGTGGTAAACCGCAAGTTGCTTTTCTGAGAGTTTTCTCAATCTAAACAGTGCTCGCTCCAAGGACATTTCGTCAGAGAAATTCCCAGTTACAAACACCTGAATGATTTGCGGCATGGCAGCTTTAGCTAGATCACCCAGAACATCCGGATTCACCGGAACTTCACGGTAACCCAAAAGGTTCAAACTCTCGGCTTTTGCAAGAGCTTCGAAACCAGCAATAAACGATCTTGCGTCAGTGCCCTGCTCTATGAAAACTAAACCCGCTCCATATTTGCCTTTGGCAGGTAAATCAAAACTAACTACCTTGCGGAGGAACTTATCCGGAATCTGTGTGATGATTCCAGCGCCATCTCCAGTACCAGCGTCAGAGCCAACCGCTCCACGATGTTCTAGATTTCTAAGCGCGTCTAACGCTGTATCAATAATGTCGTGGCCAGGAGTTCCACGGAGAGTTGCGACCATGGCAAGACCACAGGCATCTTTGTCTCGGCTTGGGTCGTATAAGCCTGACGCGTCAGGAGCGGTGTTAAACCGCTCGAACGCTGACAAACCAGACATGCCGAACTCCATTCATGAAATAAGAAATAAACGGGGACGACAGTGGCCCTAAATGCCCAAAGGCTAACTACTCAGGTAGATCCTCAGACTCTGCCAATTCTATCGCAGACTCTTCTTTAGAGGCAGTTGCTTTCTTAGGCTCCCTTGGCCCTCTACCTTCTAAGTATCCAGTTATTTCTTGGCCAGAATGCCTAGAGTTCTGGTAGACGATTAGAGCAAGACCGGCCAGGAATCCTAGGATTGCAGACCACTGGTTTGTGCGCAAACCTAGGTATACATCGCTTGGGTCGAGTCTGATGCCCTCGATGAAGAAGCGTCCTGTCGAGTACCAAATGAGGTAAAGACCGAACATACGTCCCCAGCGCAGGTTCATCCTCTGTTCGAGGAGCAAAAGTACGCCTATGCCCAGAAGGGACCACAGCGATTCATACAAGAACGTTGGGTGGAAGAGTATTCCTTGAGGCAATCCAATTGGATAGGCCTGGTTAGCATAAGGGATTTCAAGTCCCCAAGGAAGATCTGTTGGCTCGCCAAAGAGTTCAACATTGAAATAGTTTCCCCATCGACCTAGAGCTTGAGCAGCTAAAAGACCAGGTACTAAAGCATCAGCGAAACTTAGGAATCGAATTCCTGCTGAACGGATAATAACTTTCTTGCCAAACTTGATGTCAACCTGAGACCCAATGAATGCCCCGATTGCTCCAAAGATAAGTGCGCCATAAATCGCAAGGCCACCTTCCCAAAGCTTGAACATGGAGACCCAGTCCTTACCTTCTCCGAAGTAGTCGCTAGCGTGCGTGAACACGTGGAAAAGTCTTCCACCGATAATGCCAAAAGGGACTGCCCAGATTGCAATATCTATTGCAGCGCCAGCTTCCATTCCGCGTGAACGCATTCTTCCAGCAGTCACCACAGTCGCAACAATGATTCCAGCGAGAATGAAAAGTGCGTAGAAATGAACTGTAACGGGACCTAGAGTGAATGAGCTGATTGTTGGAGATGGAATCGAGCTAATTAGATTCATTATTTACTTCCTGATTTGAGTTCAGTTACCGTTGATGAAAGTACCGCAATGCCACCAGCAAGGTATGCCTTGATAAAAAGGGATCCTACGATTGCACCATCCGCATAGGAGTTTACTTCAGCAACCTGAGCCGCAGTTGAGATTCCGATTCCGACACAAACAGGCGTGCTTGTTCCTGAATCCTTGACACCTGCAACAACATCTCTTGCTTTACGGTCTAGGTCTTCTCGAGCGCCGGTTATGCCCATGGTGGAAACAGCGTATACAAATCCCCTGCTCAAATTTGCGCTAGTTGCTAGCCGCTCTTTTGATGATGATGGAGTGGCTAGGAAGACCCTATCTAGGTCAAGTTCGTCAGAGATGTCGAGCCATTGCTTTGCCTCATCAGGAATTAGATCAGGAGTTATAAGTCCAGCTCCCCCGGCGTCCTTTAAATCACGAGCAAATTTCTCAACCCCATATTGCAAAATTGGGTTCCAGTAGCTCATAACTAAAACTGGGGTCTTTACTGCCGCAGTTATGGCTCTCAGTGCAGGAAACAGATCCTTGAGCTTGAAGCCATTGGATAGTGCTTGTTCAGTCGCTTCCTGAATTACTAGGCCATCCATCACTGGATCGCTGTATGGCACACCAAGTTCCAATACATCAACGCCAGCCTCACACATTGCAATGCAAGCGGCTATTGATGCATCTAGAGTTGGGAAGCCTGCCGGGAAATACCCGATAAGTGCCGGCTCATTTTTCGAGTCAAGCTCATTTAGGACGTCAGCGGTTTTGCTCATTAGTTCGATCCCAAGAATCCAAAATACTTGCCAACAGTTTCCATGTCTTTATCTCCGCGACCGCTTAGGTTTACGAGGATTGATGAACCGGCTGGCAGGTTATGTCCATATTCAATTACTCCAGCTAATGCGTGAGCTGTTTCAATTGCAGGAATTATTCCCTCGGTTTGCGACAGTGCCTTTAGGGCTTGCATTGCTTGGTCATCGGTGATGCCGAAATACTCTGCTCTTGAAATGTCCTTTAGCCAAGCATGCTCTGGGCCAACACCTGGGTAATCCAGGCCGGCCGAGATTGAATGTGATTCCACGGTTTGACCGTCTTCGTCTTGAAGCATGTAGCTCTTTGCGCCGTGAAGAACGCCAACTTTTCCCTTAGACAAAGTTGCAGCATGTCTAGGTGTATCAATACCTTCACCGGCCGCTTCGAACCCCCATAATTTAACGCTTGCGTCATCTAAAAACGCGTGGAATAAACCAATCGCATTAGAACCGCCACCCACGCAGGCAGCGAGTACATCAGGCAAAAATCCATAGTCATCGAGCATTTGCTGTCTTGATTCAATCCCGATGATTGAGTGAAAATCTCTGACCATTGTTGGGAAAGGATGAGGTCCAGCAACGGTTCCCAAAAGGTAATGTGTGTCTTCAACATTGGTTACCCAGTCGCGAAGTGCTTCGTTGATGGCATCCTTTAGGGTTCTTGACCCAGTTGTTACTGGGATAACCGTGGCACCAAGCAATTGCATTCGGGCCACGTTTAGTGCTTGTCGTTGAGTATCTACTTCGCCCATGTATACGACACACTCAAGTCCAAATAGTGCGGCGGCTGTTGCGCTAGCAACACCGTGTTGCCCTGCACCAGTTTCAGCAATGATTCTGCGTTTACCCATTCGTTTAGCCAGAAGAGCCTGGCCGATAACGTTGTTGATTTTATGTGACCCAGTGTGATTTAGGTCTTCGCGTTTAAGGAATACTCTGATGTCGCCAGCGAGCTTGGCGAATTTAGGAACTTCAGTGATGATGGAAGGTCTACCGACGTAGGTCTTGTTTAGTTCTGCAAGTTCCGCAGCAAAGCTTGGATCAGCTTTAGCGGTCTTGTAGGTTGCATCTAATTCATCAAGAGCTGCAATTAGTGACTCAGGTACGAAACGACCGCCATACTCACCAAAGTATGGGCCTTCTTGAGACCTTAGGTTAGTTTGCTCGCTCATAACCTAAAGTCTAATCTTTGGAATTAGTTGAATATCCTGCAAAAGTCGCACAGGGTCCCCAGTTACTAGAGCTTCGCCAATAAGGACACAGTCTGCACCAGCAGAAGCGTAATCCTGGACATCGGGGATGCTTCTGACCGCTGATTCGGCAACCGCAATCGAATTCCTAGGCAGTAGGTCTACTAAACCAGCAAATAAGGAGCGGTCAGTTTCGAATGTAGAGAGATCGCGAGCGTTTATCCCAATGAGTTCAGCCCCTACATCAATTGCGCGATGGACTTCTTCGGCATTGTGGGTCTCTACAAATGGAGTCATCCCAAGGGATTCGATAAAACGGAATAGTTTTTGTAGCTCAGATTGAGCCAGCCCAGCAACGATGAGCAACACTATGTCAGCACCGGTTGCTCTGGCTTCGAGTACTTGGTGCTCTGTGGAAATAAAGTCTTTTCGAAGAATCGGGACGTCAACGGCAGCTCTAACAGCAGCAAGATCCGCCAGTGAGCCTTTGAATCTTCGTTCTTCTGTCAAAACACTGATTGCAGCTGCACCATTGTCTGCATAAATTTTGGCAAGGGATGCAGGATCCGGGATTGCTGCAAGGTCACCTTTTGATGGGCTTGCTCTCTTAATCTCTGCGATGACTCGAATCTTGTTCGTTGCTGCTAGCGCAGTTTTTGCATCAAGTGCAGGCTTTTGCTTTGAGATTTGGGCATCTAACTCACTAAGGCTGGTTAGTTCTGCTCTAGCGAGTGAATCTTTGAGTGAACCAGCGAATAGGTCTTCCAGCATGTTTGTGGGCTACTTTTTACCTTTAACGCCATAGCCAAGCTTGGCTAATACTGGGCCTAGGAAAACTGATACACCAGTAATCACAGCGCCGACTACTGTTAGTGAATCCATTGGAAGACAAACGCCCAATGTAAGCACCGTTACACCAAGGATGGCGACAAGTACCGCACTCCAAGCTGCTACCGAGTGTCCGTGACCTAATTCTTCTGTTCCATGAGCCATTTTGATACCTTTCAACTCTCTAATCTTAACCGTTATCGGGTCGAGCCAAATGCCTTACTGGCCAAAGAGCCTGTTGGCCTTTTGGATTGCCGCCAACACTGCCCCCATTTTGTGAACTGTTTCTTCATATTCAAGTTCAGGAACTGAATCTAGAACTATTCCTGCGCCAGCTTGAATGTGAGCTACGTTCCCGCGCATAAAGGCTGTTCTTATACAAATAGCAAGATCGGCATTCCCGCTGAAGTCGAGGTATCCAACCACACCTCCGAAAACTCCACGTCCGTATGCTTCCAAATCGTCAATAATCTCTAGCGCTCGTGGTTTAGGGGCTCCGGAGAGAGTGCCTGCTGGGAATGTTGCGCCAAAGACGTCAAGCGGTGTTCTCCCAGAGGCGAGGGATCCTTCGACAGTAGACACAAGATGCATTATGTGACTGAATCGTTCAATCTTCATGAACTCTGTGACATCGATGGATTCAGGCTTACACACTTTTAGGAGATCGTTTCTTGCCAGATCTACCAACATAAGGTGCTCGGCACGCTCTTTAGCGTCGGCAAGCAAGGATTGCTCGTGGGCTAAATCTGCTGCGTCGTCGATACCCCGAGGTCTCGATCCAGCAATCGGGTGCATCACAACATGATTCCCTGTAACTTTCACAAGGGCTTCAGGTGATGATCCGACAATGGCGAACTCACCATGATCATCCGTGTAGTTCAACAAATACATATATGGACTTGGATTTAATGAACGCAAAACCTTGTAGACATCGATCGGTCTTGCTTTTAGTTCAACTTCGAAGCGTTGAGATAGCACCACCTGGAAGACGTCACCAGCGACGACGTGCTCCTTAGCCTTTTCAACCATTGAAATGAATTCGGGTTTCGCTGTTAAGGCTGAAACTTCTGAATCACTATCACTTGTTTCGGCTGCTAGGACAGGATTTGCCGCACTCGAAATTGCAGAATACATGTCTGAAATTCTTGACTGTGCGGCTTGGTATTCAGTTGCAGAATTTGTTCCGCTTCCAACATAGATGTTTGAAACAAGCAATAAGTTGCTCTTTAAATGGTCCACAACAACGAGATCTCTCACCAACTCAAGCTGTAAGGCTGGTGAGTCATAGGTGCTTCTTGGTGCAGCGTCAAGTTTCTCCAACTGCCGAATAATGTCCCAGCCGAAAAAACCTACTAGCCCTGAGGTTAGCGGAGGGAGCTCACTAAGTTCAGCGGTAGTCCAAGCTAACTGAATCTGTTGAATAGCTTGTAAGGAATTTGTATCAAGCTCCTCACTAGTTGGGAGCACAGCGTCGGGTTGATCAATGCTAAGGGTTCCCTCTACTTGTCGAATTGAGGCTCTTGATTGAACTCCTATGAAGCTATAACGCGACCACACTCCTTGCTCCGCTGACTCTAAAAGGAAAGTTCCAGATCTACCTTTTACCAATTTCTCGTAAAGGCCAACAGGAGTTTCATCACCAGCGAAAACAGTTTGAATAAGCGGTATCACTTTACCAACTTGAGCGTGGGTTGCCAGCTCTTCAAAACTTATATTGTATGTATTCGTCAAGGTTTACCTGCCTCAAGCGGGCTGAAACAAGTACTGGAACCGGTGTGGCAAGTTGGACCGACTGGTATGACTCTCACAAGCAAAGTGTCGTGATCGCAATCAATTTTGATACTGACTACGTTGAGGTGATTTCCGCTTGTCTCCCCCTTGTGCCAAAGCTTTGAGCGAGAGCGTGACCAAAAATGGCATTGACCAGAGGAAATGGTCAGCGCCAGCGACTCATGGTTCATGTAGCCAAGCATCAGAACTTCACCATCGCCATCATCCTGAATAATTGCAGGGATAAGCCCAGAGGCATCAAAAGCCAAAAGGTCGACATCAATCACTATCTCACCTCAATCATTTGATCACGTAGTTCTTGTTTTACTTCTTCTATAGTAATTTCGCCGGTGTGAAAAACTGATGCAGCAAGAACAGCCGAAGCTCCTGAATTGGCTGCCTGAACGAAATCTGCGACAGAACCCGCGCCTCCACTGGCAATTAGAGGTAACCCGGTCAAATCTCTCACAGCCGAAATGAGTCCAATATCAAAGCCTGATCTTGTACCATCAGAGTCCATGCTGTTCAGTAGCAGCTCGCCAATACCGACACCTTGATAGGTTTCTATCCACCTAAATGCATCAAGTCCAGTTGTTTCTCTGCCACCGTGAGTTGTTAATTCAAAACCAGATGGGGTGAGATTAGACCTTTTGATGTCCAACGAGACAACGAGTATTTGATCTCCGTATGCATCAGAAATTGTCCGTAAGAGATCAGGATTAGCGATAGCCGCTGTCCCAACACTTATCTTGTCAGCGCCAGCAGCGAGTAATAACTTAACATCAGCTAGGGTTCTCACTCCGCCACCAACAGTCAGTGGAATAAAGATAGTGTCCGCGGTTCTTGAGATAATTTCGAGCATCGCAAGCCGATCTTCAGTGCTGGCGGTCACATCCAGAAACGTTATCTCATCTGCACCTTGTGCGTAATAACGTTGAGCTAACTCGACAGGATCACCAATATCGTTCAGGTCTTGGAATTTGATTCCCTTGACAACCTTGCCGTCATTGATATCTAGGCAAGGAATTATTCTGATTGCTAAAGTCAAGTTCAGATCCTGGCTGCATGAATTGCTGAAACCAAGATGGCCCTAGCACCTAAGTCGTAAAGCTCATCCATTTTCGCGTTAGTAAGTTCTCGTCGCACTAGAGCGCGAACAGCAACCCACTCGGCGTCTTTGGTTGGCGAAATAGTTGGTGATTCAATACCTGGGGTAACTTTCGATGCTAGTTCTACCAAAGCGGTTGGACAGTCATAGTCGAAAATTACGAATTCACGTGCAACCAATACTCCATTTAGACGCCTCAGCAGCGTGGAAGCTTTTGAAAGGGAAGAATGGTTTGCAATCAAATAGGCAGATGATTCCAGAATGACTGGACCAAAAATTTCTAAGCCTGCTTGGCGAAGGGTGTTGCCACTTGAAACTACATCAGCAACTAGGTCAGCAACCCCTAAGCTCACAGCAGTTTCAACAGCACCATCAAGTTTCACGATTGAAGCAACTACCCCGTTTGTAGTTAGGAAGTCCTGAAGAAGGTCTGGGTAGGCAGTTGCTATGCGCTTACCGGATACATCATTTAGCTCTGAGTGGCGACCCGGCTCTCCCGCAAATCTGAAGGTGGATTTTCCAAAGTTTAGATCCGCGACTTTAACTGCGTCTGACCTGCTGTCTGCTAACAAGTCAAGACCGGTAAGCCCTAAGTCCAAGGCTCCAGTTCCAACATATGTAGCGATGTCTCTTGGCCGTAAATAAAAGAATTCGATTCCGTTGGCTGAATCTAAAACCCGCAGGGTCTTCGTGTCCTTGCGGACCTTGTATCCAGCTTCTTCAAGCATTTGGGTAGCGTACTCACTAAGAATTCCCTTATTAGGAACTGCAACCTTTAATAATTCAGTCATTTAGTATTTCTCTTCTAAGTCTTCAATTGAAATGCCCTTTGCGACCATCAGTACCTGGAGGTGATATATGAGCTGGCTAATCTCAAGGGACAATTCGTCTTTGCTCTGGAATTCCGCGGCCATCCATACTTCGGCAGCTTCTTCAACAATCTTCTTTCCTATGGAATGAACACCCGCATTCAGCAGCTGCGCAGTGTTTGATGATCCTGGGTCAGCAGATGCTTTGCCTGATACTTCAAGGAAGAGTTGTTCAAAGGATTTCATTAAGCCATTTTACTAAAAACTAGTCAGGCTATGAGGTGGATGAACCTCTAATTGCTAGATTGCGAAGCGCTTCGATGTTTTCAGCTGGTTTTCCAGAATTGAAGACCGCACTGCCGGCAACGAAGGTATCTGCTCCGGCGCGTGCAACATCTTCGATGTTCTGCACGCCTATGCCACCATCTACTTGTATCCAAGTATCAGGTGAGATTCTACGAATCAAGGATTTGAGGTCTCGAATTTTCTGGATAGTCTCTGGAATAAAGGTTTGTCCCCCGAACCCAGGCTCGACGGACATGACAAGGACCTGGTCAACGATCGATATAAATGGCTCAATCTCGCTAATAGGGGTTCCAGGCTTAATGGCTAAGCCCACTCGTACGCCAGTTGCTTTAACAGCGGAAATGGTTTTCGCCACTTCCTCGCAGCTTTCAAGATGCAGAGTAACTGAGAATACTCCGAGCTTGGCATATTCGACTGCCCATCGATCTAGGTCCTCAATCATAAGGTGGACATCCAAGGGAAGTGTAGAGATCTCTTGCATGCGCTGAACGACTGGAAGCCCAAAGGTGAGGTTTGGCACAAAATGACCATCCATAACATCAACATGGATGCCATCGGCTGAACTTATGCTCTCGAACTCAGACTTTAGATTGGCAAAGTCGGCGCTCAGAATACTCGGTTGAATTCGGATGCTCATAATCTAAAGCCTAACTAAAGACGCCTACTTTGTTACCAAAGCCATAAACATGCAGTCAGTTCCATCACGATGCGTATATAGCTGCACTGTTTTACGGTTCACAGGCAAAACGCCATCAAAGTATTCGTCGTTCAACATCTTTGATAGGTCTAGTACCTGCAGGTCCATGTTCTTAGCGGCCTTGCTAATTAGTGCTGTTGTTTCAGAAAGATGAGGTGAACAGGTTACGTACAGCAATAATCCACCAGGCTTTAGCGCTGCGTAGGCACTTTCAAACAGACCGTACTGCAACTCCGAAAGTTCCTTTAGGTCTTCTGCACTTTTTCGCCACCTAGCTTCGGGACGTCTTCGTAGAGCACCAAGTCCTGTGCAGGGAGCGTCAAGAAGTATTCGATCAAAGTGATTTGGGTGTAATCCTCCAATTGTCCTACCATCAGAGCCCGTCAAGGTTACTTCTGGGAACGGACGAAGTGCTTTCTTAACGAGCTCAAGGCGATGTGGTTGAAGTTCATTTGCGGTTAGTTTAGCGCCGCTGTTTTTGGCCATGGCTGCAAGCAGTGCTGCCTTTCCCCCAGGCCCTGCACACATGTCAAGCCATTGCTCACCTGATTCGATCTCCTTACCTAAGCCAAGCGCTAAGGCCGCAATTTGTGATCCTTCATCTTGGACTCTCACCTCGCCGATTCGAATTTCATCTAAAGAACTTGGGTCGCCGGAAGCGAGTGTAAAGCCATATGGGCTTACAGGAGTCACCTCCGCACCGTCTCTTAGGAAGTCCTTTCGATTGCTAAGACCTGGAAGAGCAATGAGTGTAACTAATGCAGGGATGTTGTTGACAGCAAGTAGAGATTCAATCGAATCTTCTATTCCGTCGCTTTTTAGAGATTGTTGTAGAGCTCTGACAATCCATTCGGGATGGCTGTATCTAACCGAGAGCTTCGCAGTTGGACTCTGTTGCTTTGACTCGATGAATGCAACCCAGTCTGCAAAATCCTTTTCGCTAATTCGGCGCAGCACACCATTTGCAAAGCCGACAACCTTCTCTCCGAAGTTTTGACGAATCAGGTTCACTGTTTCATTAATAGCTGCGTGAGGCGGAACCCTCATTTGAAGCAACTGATGAACACCTAACCGAATACCATTGCGCAGACCGATCTCAATTTCACTTACCGGTCGAGAACTAACCTCGTCGATAATCAAGTCGTAGGTGAGCTGCCATCTTATTGTGGAGAAGGCAAGCTCTTGAGCAAACGCGCTGTCTCTTTCTGGCAACCGAGCTTGGCTCAGTAAAGCTGGCATAACCAAATTGGCATATGCATCGTCTCGGTAGACCTTGTTTAGGACGTCTAGTGCCACGCTTCTGGCTGTAATAGCTGCTCTCATGTCAAGCGCTCAATATTTCGGTTCCCGTTATACCAATCTTTCGCCTGCATAACTCTTTTTGAGCTTGGTTGTACTTCACACATTTCCAAGAGAGTACCTTCGCCACACTTCACCAGTAGCTTTCCTTCAACGGAACAAAGTTGACCCGCAACAAGGGATTCCATGTCCTCAAAAAGCGCTGACGATTTGACTTCAAATGCTTCGATTATTCGCATTGGCTCCTCGCCCACTAGACACCAAGCCATTGGTTCTGGATTCATTGCTCGAACTAGGTGCTCTATTTTGCCAGCCGACAAATTGAAATTTATGCGTGCATCATCCCGAGTTGGCTTAGTAGCAAACGTTGGTTCACCCTGCTGCTCTGTGAACATAGTCATCCCGCTATAAATGCGCGGAAGGAGTTCCAGGGCTAGTTTTAGCCCCAAGGCGCTTAATCGATTAAGTAGTTCGCCATAATTCTCTCGACTGCCGATGCTTGTACTAGTGACCCCGAGAATGAGACCGGAGTCCATTCCTTCATCAAGTTTGAACATTGTGACGCCAGTTTCGGACTCACCAGCTTCTAAGGCTCTTTGGACTGGCGCTGCACCTCGGTATTTGGGCAAAAGGCTGAAATGCAAGTTGTACCATCCAGCAGAAAGTGAATTTAGTGCGTTCCTATTCAGAATTGATCCGTAGGCAATTACCACACCAAGTTCAGCCCCTGAGTTCACAATTAGATCTACTTCAGCCGGACCAATGCGATTGGCTTTGATTACTGGAATTCCCAGCTCGCTTGCCGCAACAGCAACCTCAGAAGGAGAAAGAACCTTGCTTCTTCCGACTAAAGCGTCTTGTCTAGTAAGAACGGCGACAACTTCATGACCCGATTGCACGAGACCTTTCAGCAGATAGGCAGCAACTCTAGGAGTTCCAGCAAAAATAATCTTCATTAGAACTCCCTTCTTTAGATCACCTTATGATCGTCCATGTTCACAAACAGGACTCGTTGCCCAGGCAATTTGTGTTTGCTACTCTTTGAAACTGAATTAACTAACACCCTAAGTTTCGTTGCCACATCGCTTCCAGATGCAATTGAATAGCCATACACAATCGTATTGGCTACGGACGTTGGTATTGGTGACAATTCAACCAACTGTTCTTCAATGGAAGAGCTAATTCGACTTAGGTCATGTTGGTTAGAAGCGGTCAGGCTTAGGATGCGCGTAGAGGGTGGTAAACCCAGTTCTGATCTCTCCAACATGTCGTCCCTCACGACCGCTGTGAAATTCAAATCCCGTAGTTGCTGTGCAATAGTTCCTGAAAGTCCAACAAAAACAACAAGACCGTCTTTTGAGCTCTTTGCAACGGCATTCGACCACTTTTGACAGGCCATTTCAAGCCCTCGGAGTTTTGGAACACCTAGCATCGTGAGGCTGTCTGCAAGAACTACTAGTGCGAAGCCGTTTGCTGCAGTTGGCTCCGCTCCCGGTGTCGCTATTACTAGAGTTCCAGCAGACTCGATTGAAGTAACACGTTCAAGTCCAGAACTGTGCACGATGTTTGCGTTGGGGAAACTTCTTGCAAGCTGCTCAGCGAGGGCATTGCTTCCAAGTGATATTGGCTTTACGGAAGAGCCTCCACAGGGGCACTGGATTGTGAATGTCTTCTTACAGTTTCTACAACGCGCAGTTTTAGAAGGGTCCAGCCAAAGCGTTCCCTGACATGAATCACAGCGACGAATTTCCTTACATTTAACACAAGCAAGGGCGCTCGCATATCCTAGGTTGGCTATTTGAATTAGGACGGGTTTGTTATCACTCAAAGTTCTTGAAATTAGCGAATAAGTTTCCTGATCAACACGTTCAGTGTCACTCGTAATTCTTACAAGAGGTTTAGCCGATTTGATAACAACGTGTTCCAAGTAACCTATTTCGCACAAGCGAGCCACTTCAGAGCTTGGAGAATGAGAGATGATTTCAATGTTGCAATTTTCTAGCTGGCTTCTTTGCAGCAAAACTTCTCTAGAATGCCAGTATGGGGAGCCTTGTTCTTGATGGGATTCGTCACCATCGTCAACAAGATAGATGGTTTCAAGATTGTTGCAGGGTGCAAAGCTAGCCAATCTTGTTCCATAGACGATAACCCCTACTTGGTTTGTTGCAACGAGATGGTTTGTCCAACGGTCCTTCAACGAGTCTTCGCTACTTTGCCTAACAGAATGCGCCATCAAATCGAAAGATTGTAAGGCTCTTTCGAATGTATCGAGCTCTCTAAAGTCAGGCAGAACAACCAATACACTTCGTCCAGTTTCTACCAACTTCCTTGCGTTAGTGGCAATCAAGCTAGCCCAATGATTCTGACTATCAGAGTCCAAAGTTCCTGGGGTGATGTACCTTCGGGTAGGGGTTCTCTGTAATGAAGAGTTTGTTTCGAAGGCTACCGTAGACCCTTGATGTCCAGATTTGACGTATAAAGCTTCTGCTCGAACCGAGCGCTTTGGGACAGCGGTTCCGAGGAGCTCCCCAATCTGTCCCATCTGTCTTAGTGCAACCTCTTTACACAAGTTGTACTGTTGCTTTGTTAAGACTGGAGTGGCCGACACTATCCCCGAGATCTCTGCAAGCGTCCCAAGGTAACTAGAGGACTCCTCTAGAGCAACAACAGTGCCGATTTTTGGCTTCTTAGCAGCGCCGAAGGGCACTGATACTTGCATACCGAAAGCTAGAGAACTTCGGAGTCGTTCTGGAACTGAATAATCGAAAGGCTTGTTTAGCTGAGGTAATGGTGAATTGAATACGACGGAGGCTATTTCCATTTCTATAGCCCGACAGCGGTTCTCAAATCTGCAATACGATCAGTCTTCTCCCAAGTGAATTCCGGCAGCTCTCTTCCGAAGTGCCCGTAAGTTGAAGTTTTTGAATAAATTGGACGCAGCAAATCAAGTGCTTCAATGATTGCTGCCGGTCTTAGATCGAATACCTCACTGATAGCCTTCTCAATTAGCTTGCTATCAACTGTTTCAGTACCAAATGTTTCAACATATACAGCTAAAGGTCGAGCCCGACCGATTGCATATGAAACTTGGATCTCAACTTTTTCAGCTAATCCAGCAGCCACGATGTTTTTTGCGACCCAACGAGTTGCGTATGCAGCTGATCTGTCCACCTTTGAAGGATCTTTTCCGCTGAACGCTCCACCACCGTGTCTACTGTATCCACCGTAGGTATCTACAATGATTTTCCTACCGGTTAAACCTGCATCTCCTTGAGGTCCACCGATGACAAACTGTGAAGTCGGGTTTACCAAAATCTGAGAATCATTGATGTCAAAATTGAAGGCTTCAAGAACTGGCGCTATCACAAATTTGGTGACAGCCTCCTGAATTTCTGAGTGTGAGACACCTGGGTTGTGCTGGGTGCTTACGACTATCGTGCTGACGGATTTTGCTATGCCTTTTTCGTAGCCTATTGTTGCCTGAGTCTTTCCGTCGGGTCTTAGAAAATCTATAACTCCCTGATGCCTTACTTCAGCCAATCTTTCCGCTAACGAGTGGGCCAACTTAATTGGCATAGGCATAAGCTGAGGAGTCTCATTGCAGGCAAATCCAAACATGAGACCTTGATCGCCAGCTCCTTGCCTGTCGTAGTCGCTTTCCCCTTCGGCATTCCTAGCCTCTGCTGAAGTATCAACTCCCATTGCGATATCTGGAGACTGCTTTCCGATTGAAACTGAAACCCCACACGAATTTCCATCAAATCCAATTTCTGAAGAGTTATAGCCGATATCAAGAAGCTTGGATCGAACGATGTCCGGAATCTCCGCGTAGCCCTCAGTTGTGATCTCTCCGGCAACGTGAACTAGGCCAGTTGTCACAAGTGTCTCTACGGCAACTCTTGACGATCTATCCTGCTTGAGCAAGTCGTCAAGAATAGCATCACTGATTTGATCGCAAATCTTGTCTGGATGACCTTCAGTTACTGATTCTGAAGTGAAGTATCGAATGTCGTTCATATGACCCTAAGTATATCTCTCGAGTCCGACAATCCCAGTTTGATTGAGATTAAGCGCCTTGATCCATCTGTGGCCTAATGAAATCCAATATGGCGTTAGCAATTTCGGCTTTAGAGCCCTTTGAGGTGGTTTGGCTAGCCTTGCTGAGAATCAGAACTTCATTATTATCTGAGTCGAATACTGCGCCATCGGAAACATCGTTTGCGACAATGGCATCCAAACCTTTCGCGGCTAACTTTGCTTTTGCAGAATCCAAAATGGAATCCCATTCATAACTACTGGCGTGGGCTGTAAAACCGACGAGAAGGGGCCTTGCAGGCATCCCACTTATCCTCGTTGCAAGACCATGAATGATGTCAGGGTTGCTATTTAGAGTGATGTTGAGTGTGCCATTTTCAGATCTATGCAGCTTTCCAGGATTTACTTCAGCTGATTTGAAGTCTCCAATAGCCGCTGGCATGAGTATTAGATCCACACCTTCTAGATTCAGTGGTAGCAACTTTTCAACATCAGAAGCTGTCTCAGCTCGGACTACTTCGCTGAATCGCGTCACATCTTGCTCAAGGTTGATTGCTATCAAACGAACTTTTCCACCTCTGGCAATTACTGCATCCGCGAGAGCCAGCCCTTGTTTTCCGGAAGAACGATTCCCGATAAATCTAACGGAGTCGATTGGCTCTCTTGTCCCTCCCGCAACTACTAAGACGGTTATATTAACAAAATCCAATGTTGAAGTTTGTCCCAGAGCTTGAGAAACAATATCTTCCGTTTCTGCAAGCCTGCCAACGCCGGTGTCATCGCCAGTCAATCTACCTATGCTGGGTTCAACTATCTTCACTCCCCTAGATCTCAAAAGCGCGATGTTTGCTTGAGTAGCCTTATGCTCCCACATCTCAGTGTGCATAGCTGGAGCGATGACAACACTGGCCTTTGTTGCTAGTAGAACATTCATTAGCAAGTCGTCTGCTATTCCAGCTGCGTACCGTGCAATAAAGCTTGCTGTAGCTGGAGCTACGACAATCAAGTCTGCTTCCTGGGCTAGTGCTATGTGCCTTACATTTTCAACATCGTTGAATAATTCCGCATCAACGCTATTGTGAGAAATGGCTTCCAGCGTTGCCACTCCAATGAAACGCAAAGCGTTTTGTGTTGGGACTACCTTGACATCATGGCCTAATTCAGAAAAGGCGCGGATTATTGAAGGAGCCTTGTAGGCTGCAATACCACCAGTGACGCCAACGATAATTCGCAAGCTAGCTATTTTCTACTAGTTAGAGGTTTCTTCAGCAGTGATTGCTCCAGCGACGATTTCGCGCATAGCAATCGAAAGTGGCTTGTCATCCACAGCTGCGTCAACAAGCGGACCCACGTTGGTGAACAAGGAGCCTTCGTGAAGAGCTGAGTAGTAATCGTTGATCTGACGCGCACGCTTGGCAGCGAAGATTACCAAACCGTACTTAGAAGAGTGCTTTGACATTAGTGAGTCAATAGATGGTGAAACGATACCTTCGAGCTTTTCAGACATGGATTACTTGCTTTCAGTTGATTATTTGGATTGAATCCTTAGAGGATTACGAAGCTTGCATTAAGTCTAAGACCTGTTGCCCACATTCCGCTACCTCAGCGTTGATAACTACGTGGTCAAACTCACCAACTGCTGCTATTTCTTCCCTAGCTGTGGCAAGTCTCACGGCAATGTCTTGGGCTGTTTCAGTACCCCTATGGGCCAAACGTCTTTCCAACTCATCCCAATTTGGAGGGGCAATAAAGATCAAATTCGCCTCAGGCATACTCCTTTTTATCTGTCGCGCTCCCTGAAGGTCAATTTCCAGAATGACCTGTTTCCCCTCGGAAAGAGCCTTTTCGACTGGCTGGCGAGGCGTTCCATAGCGGTGTGAACCGTGAACTACCGCGTATTCAAGGAGAGCACCAGATTCCTGGAGTTGATCAAATTCAGTATCCGAAACGAAAAAGTAGGATTTGCCATCCTCTTCCCCAGGTCTTGGCTCGCGAGTAGTTGCCGAAACAGACACTTGGATTTCAGGGTGCTTCTCTAAAATCCAGCGGACCACTGTCCCCTTACCAACTGCTGTTGGTCCAGCGATGACAGTCAATCTACTCATGAAACAAGCCTATTCGCTAAGAGCCTTAGAAAGCTCTCTCTGGTCTGCTGCTACCGCTGATTGGACTGAATAGAGGCCATCTCGCAGGGCACTTCTGGAGATCGTGTAAATCACGTTGTCCGCATTCCGACCGAAAATCCTCCTTGCATCTGAAAGGCGCGCCCCCTGATATCCAAACCCGGGTGCCAGAATAGCTGAGCTGTTGATTGCATCATTTGCATTGAGGCTACTCAGGCCGAAGTCATTGAGGTCAACTGTTGCGCCAATGACTAAACCTGCTGTACCAAATCTGGTTTTGCTTTGCGCTGACACTTGATTGAGTGAAGCAACTTCGTCTGCTACCTGCCTGGCAACTGAAATTCCTTCATTTACTGAATTCTGCAGAACGCTACCTTCAGGGTTAGATGTAGCACATAGGACAAACAATCCCTTACCCCTTTCACTGGCAATCGAGACAGCAGGAGCTAATGACCCAACTCCGAGATATGGACTAACTGTCAGGGCATCGACAAGAAATGGTGCAGATTTACCTAGCCAAGCCTGAGCATAAGCAGTCATTGTTGTACCGATGTCCCCGCGTTTAGCATCAGCTATTACAAGTAAACCTCTTGCACTTGCTTCCGAACATAAGTCTTCAAGGACTTTGAATCCTGCTGAACCAAATCTTTCGAAGAAGGAAACCTGTGGCTTGATGATTGAAACTGTTCCAGTTAGCTCATCGAGCAAGGTCAAACTAAAACTGCGCAACCCCTCTGGGCTCTGAGGCAAGCCCGATTCATCCAGAAGTTCTTCGTGAGGATCAATCCCAACGCATAGTTGACCAGAGGTATTAAAAGCCTTTTCAAGTTTCTTGGAGAAAGTTTCAGGCAATTGCTTCTCTCCTATCCTTTGCATGCTCCTGAAGAGAACGAACGGTGAACGGTCCAGCTATAACTGTTTCGAAGGAACCAATAGCCGCTGATAGTTGAGCAATCGTTGTAAAGATTGGAATATCAGCCGCTGTAGTCGCTGCTCGAATCTCATAACCATCCTTACGAGCATCTGTTCCAGAAGGAGTGTTCACAACTACATCAACTTCCCCATCCAAAATCAGGTCAACAATTGATGGTCCGGCTGGAGCATTATCGTCGGCGCTGTGCTTTCGAACAATTCGGTTTGGTATTCCATGACGATTAAAGATTGCAGCAGTTCCGGAGGTAGCCAAGATTTCATAACCCAATTGCCATAGCCTTCTCACCGGGAGAATAACCTGATGTTTGTCTCTGTCCGCTACCGAAATAAAGATTTTTCCAGTAGTGGGAAGTGAACTGCCAGCTGCAGCTTGGCTCTTAGCAAAAGCTGTTGGGAAGTCAACGTCGATTCCCATTACTTCACCGGTAGATCTCATCTCTGGGCCGAGAAGTGAATCCACGAATCGACCGTCCTTAGTAGCGAAACGTTTGAATGGCAAAACTGCTTCTTTAACCGAGATTGCAGAACTCGCAGGAATATGTGTGCCATCCTTTGCTGGAAGGTGACCTTCGGCGATGAGTTGCTTCACAGTCTTTCCAACCATAACCAAGGCAGCAGCTTTAGCTAACGTAATGCCAAGTGCCTTAGACACAAACGGAACTGTTCTAGAAGCTCTCGGGTTAGCTTCTAGAACATATAGAACGTCGTGGGCTAGGGCAAATTGAACATTGAGTAGTCCAACCACACCGATACCCTGAGCAATGCGGAAGGTCGCCTCCCTAACGCGATCTATCTGAGCTGCGCTTAATGTAATTGGCGGGAGTGTGCATGAAGAATCGCCAGAGTGAATACCAGCCTCTTCAATGTGTTCCATCACACCACCTACGTAAAGCTCTGAGCCATCAAAGATCGCATCAATGTCAATCTCAATTGCGTCATCGAGGAATCTATCGACCAAGAGTGGGTGATTTGGCCCAACAATAGCCTGGTCTGCGATTCTGTCGAAGTAATCGACAAGTGCTTCTGAGTCATAGACAATCTCCATGCCACGTCCACCGAGAACGAATGATGGTCTTACCAGAACTGGATAGCCGATTCGCTCAGCAATTTCAAGAGACTCACTTAGATTTGTTGCAGTTCCATTTGCTGGAGAAATCAAAGAAGCAGCGTCAAGAATTCTTGAAAAAGCGCCGCGCTCTTCAGCCAGATCGATAGCATCTGGTGTGGTTCCCAAAATCGGAATTCCATTTTCTTTCAGACCCTGTGCGAGGCCTAGGGCTGTTTGTCCACCTAGCTGAACTACAACTCCAACCAATTCTCCAGAAGCGGACTCAGCATTGATAACTTCTAATACATCCTCAAGGGTCAATGGTTCGAAATAAAGTCGGTCACTGGTGTCGTAATCGGTAGATACAGTTTCTGGATTGCAGTTAATCATGATGGTCTCGAAGCCAGCATCGTGCAAGGCAAACGAGGCATGCACACATGAATAATCAAATTCCACACCTTGACCAATACGGTTAGGGCCGGATCCTAGAATCACGACCTTTTTGGCATTCGAGGGAATCACTTCTGTCTCTTGTTCATAGGTGCTGTAGTGGTAGGGAGTTAATGCAGGGAACTCGCCGGCACAGGTATCCACTGTTTTATAAACAGCACGAATATTCAATTGGTACCTGAGAGTTCTAACCTCTACCTCAGAGATTCCTCTGAGTTGAGCTATCTGAATGTCACTGAAACCGTATTCCTTTGCATAAGTCAATAGAGCTGTATCCAAAGCGGTTGCCTGCTTGATTTCGCTTGCAACTTCGTTGATAAGAACTATTTGATCAACAAACCAAGGATCAATCTTCGTAGCATCAAAGATCTCTTTTGCTGTTGCACCAGCAAGAAGTGCTTGCTGAACCGTCACGATGCGACCATCAGTTGGAGTTTTAGCTTTCTCGATAAGACTTGCCTTATCCAATTGGCCGTCAGACCAGAAGAACGAAGACCCCCGCTTTTCTAAACTACGCAGGGCCTTTTGCAGTGCTTGTGGATAGTTACGACCAATAGCCATAGCTTCGCCGACTGATTTCATTGTGGTGGTCAATGTTGCATCTGCTGCTGGGAATTTCTCAAAAGCAAACCTTGGAACCTTCACAACGACGTAGTCCAGTGTTGGCTC
>CANGIU010000002.1 GCA_947454255.1 Micrococcales bacterium | reverse complement strand
TTGACACCGTTTGGATCTACAAGGTCATCAACGACAAGATTGCATACATGCACGTGTTCTCTCCAGATGAGGCGACCAACGAAGCCCTGAATTCACTGAGCTAAAGAGTTTGCATTTGTAAATGATTGAAGTTCAAGAACTAGAATCTCGTATCATTTTGGGCTTGAAGGCTAAGTTCATTTCTGCAAGTCATAAAGGTTCAAATGCTCACTTAGTAATTGGCCCACTTTGGCAGGATATGTCAAAGTTGTTCTTCAGTTTGAAGCCAGAGAGTTCTATTTACCCAAATGGTGTTGGAGCGATGTGGCCAGATGAATCTGGTAACCCAGGGTCTCTTTATTACTTTGCAGGATATGAAGTTAGCCAAGTGCCAGCAGATCTTGGTGGCTTAGAGGTCTTGAACCTTGAAGGTGGACAGTATGCGTGCGTAACCCACCTAGGCCCAATGTCAGAGCTCTCTAAGACGGTCGTAGATTTCTACACCAAGTCTCTTCCTGATAGCGGACTGACTCGTAGACCAGGTACGGACCTAGAACTCTATCGAGAAGATGAGTCAGATGGAGAAATCAGCAAGGTCATAATTGCTGCCCCAGTTCAGTAACTGAGGTGAATCTGAGCGCGGAGAATACGAGGAACGCACCAAGCGTCTACTCGCCAATGCTGGATGGGAAGTTGGATCCTTGTAATCGTTTCTACGCCATCTTTCTACGCCATTTGCCTATCTAATCGGCCAGAAGGTGAAGGAGTTTTGCCTTCGCCTCGGGCCACTCCTCGACAACTATCGAATGGTAAGCGGCAGTTCTCCAGGTGCCATCGCGCTCAAGTCGTTGATTCCTAAGTAGGCCTTCTAACTTGGCCCCAATCTTTTCAATCGCCCTTCTGGATGCCACATTGTTTGAGTTGGCTTTTATGGTTACTCGCACTCCATCACGGTTTTCAAAAACTTCAGTGAGCATAAGGAGTTTGGCTTCAACATTACGATTTCCTCCACGGAATGATGGGGCAATGAAAGTGCTGCCGATTTCAAAGTGGTGGTCAATCGGCCGAATGTCCAAGAACGCTGTCGAACCTATGACCTTTTGGGTTTTGTTGTCGATTACAGCGAAATACTCAGCACCTGGGCGAGTAATCTTCCGCTCGAACTCCACTCGAAGATCTGAGGCTGAGGTGGGAATTGGTGCGCCACTGCCAACCCAACGCCAAGTGTTTGGATCGTCCCCTATCTCATCCCAAAGCAACTTGGCGTCATCGAGTGTTAGCGGTCGAAGTGTGACTATTTTCCCCTTCATTCTTCAAGAATAAAGCCCCGTAAAAGACAAAACCCTCTGATTTCTCAGAGGGTTTTTCACTGTCTCATTAGCAAGGCGGCAGGCTATGCCGACTTGTATCAACTGCGGAGAATGGGGGATTCGAACCCCCGAGGGCTTGCACCCAACCAACTTTCCAAGCTGGCGCCATAGGCCACTAGGCGAATTCTCCTGGGTTGTCTCCAGTAAAGGGGACTTTTGAAGTTTACTTTGAAAATGGCCTCAGGGTTCTTGTTCTTTGCCAGTGCTGATGTCTAGGGCTAGATGTCGACGGTTGGGAATAGTCTTGCTGGCGGAAGGGATTTTCATGAAAATTACAACGGGGCAAAGCTGCCTATTACTTGTCATTCTTTTTGTACTGATATATGCCGTACAAAACTTTCAAACGGCGCCATACTACTTAATCGCGGTTGTAGCCATGTTTGTTTTTCTGGTTATTGCTTTTATATACAACAACAAAGCTAAAGCAAAGAAAATACTTGAGCAGTTGGAAGCACAGGCAAAGATTCTTGACGCGTTAGTAGAGAATGACTTCAAAATTGAAGATGTCATGCTGTCAACTCAAAAAGACGAAATTCTTATCTACCACCTAAAGGGAGTCCTTCTGACGGAATACAGATCTACTGGATCAACCTACTCGGGAGGATATGCTGGGGTAAGTTTCAGAGTGGCAAAAGGTGTTCGACTAAACACTGGTAAAACCGGTGGGACATCAACTAGAAATCCAGAGGAATCCCAACCGATTGACGTTGGCGCAGTAACTGTTACCAACCAAAGAGTCGTTTTCTCAGGGGCTAATCAAGTCAGAGTATTTGACTTAGACAAAGTTGTGAACATGGAGGCCGGCGATAACGGTTTAACTGTGTCTATTTCTGTCTCAAATAGAGAGCGCACCTCAGGTCTGGCTAGCCCCAATATGGATGATCTAACTCCAGGTATGGCGGTAAGCCTTGGAACGGCTTGGCATGATGGCGGCAAGAAGGCTGCAATTAAAGACGCTAAAGAGATGGCTTCTCAACTTCGCGCTGCAATTGCAGCAGCGAAGGCTAAAGCTAAGTAACTTTAGTTTCTATTAGTAAGTTCCGGCACCCAAAATTGCTGAGTAGAAAGTCGTTACGAACTCGGTGAAAGTAACAGACTTGCTTGGGATAACTACCTTTTCAGGGTGAGAGCCATTTGCCTTGAGGGTTAAGTTCAAGTTTTGGCCTGAGCCTTCGCTTCTAATATCAACAGAGAGCTTGACGAACTTGTGGTCAAAAGCTGTTGCATAGAGCTTGACTGTAGTTCCGCTGCTAGCCACAGCCTGATCAATTACTTCCTGAGTGATGCTGTTTAGGGTTGCATCTGTGATTGCAAGTCCTGGTTGGCACTTTGCAAGTTCAGCGAATCCCTTTGAAGTTTTGAATGAATTCAAGAAGTTCTTTAGCTTGCCGGCATCCAAGGTAAGTGAAAATACTCTGTTGCCATCTTCTTGGGCAAGTTCTTCCTTGACCTTTACGAAGAAGTTGCTTCTTAAATTGCCTTGAATATCTTCAGATATCTGCTTGGTAGCTGATTCACTTAGGCAGCTACCAGTGTTACCCAGTGCAGAAGTTGCTTGGCTCAGATCGGTAGCACTAACTTTTACCCAGGTGTCAGTCAACGCGGCTGAAAGCGACTGGATGGTAGAGCTTGGAAGGTAACCGGTTTGTTCCAGAATCGAAGCAAGCGTTGAGAAGTTTGCAAGGTTTAGGTAGTAGTCGCCGTTCTTGTCTGAGACAGCGTTAAGAGTTGCCCCAGCGTCTTGACCGCCCACCTTTGCTTTGATGTTTAGTTCAAGAGCTGTGCCCTTATCTGACTCATAGGTGAACAGTTGGATGGTTCCATCTAGTCCAGATGCAGCACCAGTCAGATCTAGTTCGTAACTTGGGTTCTGAGCAGTGACCAGTGAAACAACTGCCTGAGCGACAACTGTGTCCGGTGACTGGTAGACCGCGTAAGCTCCTGCGCCACCTGAAATAAGTAAGGCACCAGTAACACCGGCAATGATTAGCTTGGTGCGCTTAGGTGCGGCTTTGAATTTCTTAATTAGTGAAGTCTTCTCTGCTGTGCTTTCTAGAGAACCTTCGTTCTCGCCAGCTGCTTCTACAACGTTGTCTTGCTTTGCCATTTTTACCCCCATAGATTGATTGGTCTGATGACTATTTTAGCAATGGCTATAGGAGTTTTGAGGCGAATCTGTGGTGAGTATTCTGGCGATAGAATTGCCTCGGACTCCCCGTGCGGCGTCACCTCGGCTAACTCCCCCAGGATCGAAAGATAGCAAGGGTAACTGGGCTCTGGCGGGTGTGCGGGGAGTCTTTACACAACTCATTATTTTGTCAGCAGAGAGGTTTAGGCTCAATAGATGTCCACCGCTCTATATCGTCGTTATCGCCCAGAGTCCTTTGCCGAGCTAATCGGTCAGTCTCAGGTGACTGTGCCACTTATGGCCGCGCTCAAGAGTGATCGTGTAAACCATGCTTACCTATTTAGTGGTCCTCGCGGTTGCGGTAAGACTACATCGGCAAGAATCCTTGCCCGTTGTTTGAATTGTGCTGAAGGCCCAACCGATACTCCTTGTGGTAAGTGTGCATCTTGTATTGAACTGTCTAGAGATGGGTCTGGGTCACTGGATGTTATTGAAATTGACGCTGCTAGTCATAACAAGGTTGAAGATGCTAGAGAGCTAAGAGAGCGCATTGCTTTTGCTCCGTCTCGTGACCGATACAAGATTTTCATTCTTGATGAAGCACACATGGTTACTAAGGATGGTTTCAATGCCTTGCTAAAAGTAGTTGAAGAGCCACCTGCTCACGTCAAGTTCATCTTTGCCACAACTGAACCTGAAAAAGTTATTTCCACTATTAGATCTAGAACGCATCACTACCCATTCAGATTGGTTCCACCGGCACAAATGCTTGAGTACTTAGCGCAGATGGCAGCGTCTGAGAAAGTCAAGATAGACGAGGGTGTTCTAAGCCTTGTTGTTAGATCTGGTGGCGGCTCAGTTAGAGATTCACTTTCACTTCTAGATCAGCTAATCGCAGGTTCTGAGAAGAACCATGTCACTTACGAAAGAGCCATTGGCTTACTCGGTTACACCGACTCAGCATTATTAGACTCTGTCGTAGATGCTTTTGGTGCAGGAGATGCTGCAGAAGTATTCTCAAGCGTCGACAGAGTTATTCAAAGTGGGCAAGACCCGCACCGTTTTGTTGAAGATTTACTAGAACGCATCAGAGATTTAATTGTGGTTGGCTCAGTTGGTTTAGCTGCTAAGAATGTCCTCAGAGATATCCCTCAAGACCAGCTTGATCGCATGAGATTACAGGTTGAACGCTTTGGTAAAGCAGAGCTGAACTACGCTGCAGAAGTTATTGCTGAAGGCCTAACTCGAATGAACGGAGCAACCAGTCCCAAACTTCAACTAGAACTTATGCTTGCAAAGGTTCTAGTCCCCGCTCAGGATAATACCGAGACTGGTTCGTTAGCTCGTATTGACCGCTTAGAAAGAAGAATGGGCTTAGGTGCAAATGCTGTGCCAACTTCAGCTCCGCAACAAGCCGGCTCGCCTGTTAGCAGTGCGCCAGCAACTGGTGCTGCCCCAATCGTTTCAGCCCCTGCAGTTAGTTGGGAAACTTTCCAAGCATCATGGCCAGATATCAAAACTAAACTGGCTGCAATTTCGAGATCTGCCTGGCAGGTTGTGCTTCCTCAAACACCAGTTGGTTTTGATGGTGAAGTTCTAGATATTGCCTTTGCTAATGAACACGATATGGCTGTCTTTAAAGAAGGTGGAACAACAAGTCCAAGTGAGCAACTTCGCAAAGCTATCTTTGAGGTTTTAGGTGTGCGGGTGAAGTATCGCGCATTGTCGAAGCCTGAGGGCGAGTCTGCAGTGAAGGTTGAGAAGCCTGCAAAAGCTGCACCGAAGGAAAAGATTGAAAAGGCTCCTGAGGTAGTTGTTAATGAGAATAGAAACAAGCTCATTGATGAAAGCAGTCAAGTTGGCGAATCAGTGCTCAGAGACATTCTTGGTGCTGAGCCAATCGATGGCGGCAAATAATGTATGAAGGTGTAGTTCAAGACCTTATCGATGCTCTAAGTCGTTTACCCGGAGTGGGGCCAAAGTCTGCTCAACGTATCGCTTTCTATTTAGTTCAAACTGATGATGATCAGGCAAGTGAACTAGCGAAGATTCTTCTAGATGCTAAAGAACGTGTTCGTTTTTGTGAAACCTGTGGCAATGTTGCTGAAGCTGAACTTTGCAATATTTGTCGCGATCCAAGAAGAACCAAAGAAGCAATTTGTGTGGTTGAAGAGTCTAAGGATGTTCAAGCCATTGAGAAAACTCGTGAATTTAGAGGTTTCTACCATGTACTAGGTGGCGCGATTAGTCCTATTGATGGGATTGGTCCAGATAACCTGCGGATTAGGGAATTGATGGCTCGGTTGAATGACCCTGAAATCAAAGAGGTAATCATTGCAACTGACCCGAACCTCGAAGGTGAGGCAACCGCGACCTACCTGACCCGATTGCTGGCCCCTTTGGGTATTACTGTCAGCCGTTTGGCTTCTGGGCTCCCAGTTGGCGGAGACCTTGAATACGCTGATGAAGTCACCCTAGGACGCGCCTTTGAAGGTCGTCGGATCGTAAGCCAGCAGTAACAAAAGGCCCTAATCAGGGCTAAACTTGAACTATTCATCGTTGAAGATCCCCCCATTTTTCCTAATCAGGAGATAACACTTGGCGCTTATTGTCCAAAAGTATGGCGGCTCGTCAGTAGGCGATGCCGACAAAATCAAGCACGTCGCTAGACGCATCATCGAGACCCAAGCTGCTGGTAACCAGGTTTGTGTTGTCGTATCTGCGATGGGTGATACTACCGACGAACTTATGGATCTTGCCAACCAAGTAGCAAGTCGACCAGAAGGTCGAGAGCTAGACATGCTTCTGACTGCTGGTGAACGAATCTCTATGGCTTTGGTCTCAATGGCCATTAACGACCTAGGTGCGAAGTCTTTATCTTTCACTGGGTCTCAGGCTGGAATCATCACCGATGAGGTTCACGGTAATGCTCGCATCGCTGAGGTTACGCCTGATCGTGTTGCCGAAGCTTTAGCTGCTGGCAACATCGCTATTGTTGCAGGATTCCAAGGTTTCAATCGTGACAGCAAAGACATCACCACATTGGGTAGAGGTGGATCGGATACCACTGCTGTCGCTCTTGCTGCTGCTCTAAATGCTGATGTTTGTGAAATCTATAGTGATGTTGATGGTATCTATACCGCTGATCCAAGAATTATTCCAACAGCAAGAAAACTTGATGTCATCGATGTTGAGTCAATGTTGGAACTAGCCGCCGCTGGCGCAAAGATTTTGCATATTCGTGCTGTTGAATTCGCACGTAGGCACAAAGTTAATTTGGTTGTTAGATCAACTTTTAGCACTGACCCGGGCACTGTCGTTATCTCTGATGAAAATGGAGCAAAGCAAATGGAAGAATCAATCGTTTCTGGTGTTGCCACCGATAAGTCGCAGGCAAAGATTACCGTTATCGGTATTCCAGACGTGCCTGGTAAAGCAGCAGCTGTCTTTACAACAGTTGCTGAAGCTGGAGCAAATATTGACATGATTGTCCAGAACACTCCTACTGGATCAGACGTCACAGATTCTGTTAGCGACATCACCTTCACTCTGCCAAAGGGAGATCTCAAGCTTGTGCTTGATGCTTTGGCTCAAAACAAAGATGTCCTAGGTTACCGTGAACTTGAAAGTGATGAGCAGATTGGTAAGTTGAGCGTGGTCGGTGCTGGTATGCGCACACACTCGGGTGTTTCAGCAATTTTGTTTCGAGCCCTGGCTGAATCAGGAATTAACGTTGAGATGATCTCGACTTCTGAGATTCGTATTTCTGTGATCACTAGCCTTGAACAGATTGATGATGCTGCTCGCGCTGTGCACAAGGCATTTGATCTTGATTCAGATAGCTTGGCAACTGTTTACGCAGGAACTGGTCGCTAATGGCTAAGCCAAATCTTGCTCTTGTTGGCGCTACCGGTGCTGTCGGTACTGTGATGATTGACATCATCAACAACCGACCTAACATTTGGGGTGAAATAAGACTTATCGCATCAGCTAGATCTGCCGGTAAAAAGATTGTTGTTCATGGCCAAGAGCTAACTGTTGTTGAACTGACTCCTGAGTCTTTTGATGGCATGGATATTGCAATGTTCGATGTTCCAGATGAAGTATCTGAAATTTGGGCTCCGATAGCCGCATCTCGTGGTGCTGTTGCAGTTGATAACTCAGGTGCATTCCGAATGGATCCAGAAGTTCCCCTAGTTGTTCCTGAAGTAAATCCTGAGCAGGCTAGAAATAGGCCTAAGGGCATAATCTCTAATCCAAACTGCACAACGCTAACCATGATGGCTGCTCTGGGAGCATTGCACCGTGGTTGGACCTTGACTGAACTTGTTGTTTCTAGCTACCAGGCGGTTTCCGGTGCTGGGGTTTCAGGCATGGAGCGGCTGCGCCACGAAATTAGTGCTGTGGCTGGTACCAATGCTGGTGAAGCAAGTGACGATGTGCTGAAGACTTTAGAGGCAGCAGGACTCGGCCTTGATGATTCGCCCTTTGCTAATCCAGTTGCGCTAAACGTTATTCCGTTTGCTGGCTCTCTCAAGGCAGGTGGTTTCTCTAGCGAAGAGATGAAGGTTCGCGATGAGAGCAGAAAAATTCTTGGTATTCCAGAACTAAAGGTTGCTGTTACCTGCGTTCGTGTGCCGGTCTTGGTTAGCCACTCTTTGGCCGTCCACGCTACTTTTGCTAACTCACTCACTGTTGCAGACGTTCACAAAGCCCTGAACGAAGAACCAACTGTGCGCTTGGTGGACGATCCAGTCAATGGTCTCTGGCCAACTCCAAGTTTGGTAGCAGGGCAAGATCCAACTTTCGTTGGCAGAGTTCGCCAGTCGCTTGATTTCCCAAACAGCATTGAGATGTTCGTGGTGGGGGATAACCTGCGCAAAGGCGCAGCCCTAAACACATATGAAATTGCTGAGCTCGTTGCCAGTGAATTCTAGAAGCCTCGGCTAACCTAAAACTATGCGTAAGTTCGGGGTTACTCTTTTGGCAGTTTCAACTGTCCTCTTTCTAAGCGCTTGCGCTTCAAATAATGCGACGCCAGATGCGAAACTGCCAGATAAACCACCTGCTGAAGCACCTGTTGTAAATGCAGCTGATTACAGCAACTCTTACGGTGGCTATGTCTTCCGAATTGGTGGAGGAACCATCTGGTGCACCATCAATGAAAACCCTGGCCAGGCTGTTTGCGAACATCGGGAAGTTGATGTTGCATACAAACTTCCAACTACGCCGCCAGATTGTCAGGGTGCTTGGGGTTACCAGGCAAGACTTTGGGGTTTCCAGCCTTCACAGGGTAAAGAAGCCGATTGGCTTTGCGCGGGTGGTTTGTATTCAGATCCTGAAGGCATTTACGACCTACCAAACGGTAGCAAGATAGTCGTTGGTGACATTACCTGCTTTGCTGCAGAACAGATTGCTCGCTGTGATAACACCGATGGCAAATACATTGTCCTTGGTGCCGATATTTTTGGATTTAGTTCTTAGCGCTAAGTGTCACAAGTCTTACCTCTGGACGGCAAAACAACCTAACCGGCGCATAAATAGAGTGCCCCAATCCAGCGCAAACATTTAGCCAAAATGGACTACCAGTTTTAATTTCTAATCTTGCTAGACCTCTGGCATATTTGGTTGGCAAGTCACAGTTGGTGACTAGAGCTTTTCCATTAGGCAAACAAACTTGACCACCATGAGTGTGGCCAGCAAATATAAGTTCTGCACCTTGGTCATTTAGACCTTGAAGGATTTCTAGATATGGCGCATGAGTGACACCGATAACTAAATCTGATTTACCTTTCGGCCTTGTTACTTTATTTAGATCAGCCATCTTTTCGTGGGCATCGTCAGTTCCTAGAAAACTAATTGTGCTTCCTCGTAGCTCTAGTGTTGCAGTCTGATTGTTTAGGTCCAGCCAACCTGCATCGAGAAATCCTTTGGTGAGTAACCCTGTATTAAGTCTTGAATGCGAAGCTCCATGTGTTTTAGAAGGAGTGCTGAAGTATTTGAAAGGGTTACGTATGCTTGGAGCAAATAAATCATTAGACCCATTTACAAAGACTCCAGGAACTTTAGTTAGCGACTCTAATGATCGGAGAGTTGCCGGAATGGCATCTCTGTGACCGAGGTTATCGCCAGTGTCAATTACTAGGTCAGGCTGAAGAGAACCGAGTTTGCTTATCCAGCGCTGCTTTCTCTTTTGCCATGGAGCCATGTGGATATCGCTGATGTGAAGAATCACCAAGTCTTCTGAACCTTTAGGGAGTATCGCTAGATTCACTTTTCGAACAGCAAACCAAAAACGTTCAATCAGTGTTGCGTATACGATCACTAACGCTGCGGCGGTCAGAAATATAGGCAGAAGGAGTTGCATTTAAAACTTATGGACCTTTGCTGATTATCAGCAAAATAGCGGAAGAAGAGTTAACAGCCTTGCCAGCTGGCGGGTCAGTCCCTACAACGCTTCCTTCGGGAACGGTAGCGTCGTGCACAAAGTAAAGGAATTGCGAAGGCTGTGGAGCACTAACAGTTGGGAATCCAGCTAAGTTCAGGGCATTGGTTGCTTCGGCAACAGTCATGCCCTTCACATTAGGGACCTTGGTGTATCCACCCTTGGAGACATAAACCTTGATCTGAGTTCCGATTGGAACAGAAGTTCCAGCTTTTGGGCTGGTGTATGCAACAGTTCCAGCAGGCATAGTAGAACCAACCTGGTTCACCATAATCTTTACATTCAGGTTTACCGCGGCAAGACTCTGGTTAGCAGCATCTGGAACAAGGCCCGCAACCTTAGGGATGATTACACTGGCGGCGTCAATCATGCTCTGCGGCGGTTCATCAAAGGCAATACCCTTGTATGTCTTATCGGCAGTTTTCATGATTGCGCGCCAAATCTCGTGGCGAACAGTGCTGCCCTTCTTACCGTGCAAAGTTATTTTTCTAAGTGAGACATCTCCCGAGACGTTACCGACCCAAACTGCGGTTGCTACTGCAGTTGAGAAACCGGTCATCCAAGTGTGGACAGCAGAGTCAGTAGTACCCGTCTTACCAGCCAGTGGTGTTCCATCTCCAGTAGAGGAAGCTGCACCAGTACCGCCGTTGATAACTGCGGTCATAGCCTTGGTCATACCGGCTGCTATCTCAGGAGAAACTGCCTCAGTGCAAAGAGTCTTTGGGACAGGCATTTCAGTGTTTGTTTCTCTAATAACAACCTTGTCGATTGCGACAGGGGTGCAGAAGACTCCCTTGTTGGCAATACCTGCAACTGCCGCGGCCATTGTCAACGGAGCTATTTCATTAATACCGAGAACCGATGCTGGATAAGAAACAAGCTCGGTTCCATCTGCTCTGTGCACTCCAAAGCGCATCGCCATGTCTCTAATGTCACAGAGGTCAAGCTTGCTTGCCATATATGCAAAGGCAGTGTTCACTGACAGCGCGGTAGCTTGAATGGCATTTAGATCTTCGGGCTCGTTAGCATCGTTTCCAGGAGTCCAAGTACCGGTTAATTCACCACAGCGAGATGAGAAATCTGTCGCTGCATTCCATTCCCTAACTCGTCCGTCAACGTGTTCGTTTAATGTGTGACCTTTGGAAAGCCATTCTGCAAGAGTAAAGATCTTGTAGGTCGAACCGGTTTGGAAACCTGATGAGCCGCCATAAGCTCGATCGGAAGAGTAGTTAACCGATGTGTGACCTGGAATGTCAGCTCCGGTTTGGTCATAAATTCTGTTTTGGGTCAGAGCAAGAATTCTTCCCGTGCCAACCTCAACGGAAACGCTGGAAGCACCAATCTTGTTCTTATCGGTTGGTGGAACCCAAGCCTTAGTTGCATTATCGGCAACCTTCTGCAACTTGATATCCATAGTTGTGTATATGTCTAGACCACCTTTACGAAGCAAAGCTTCACGGTCAGTCTGGGTAGGGCCAAACTCAGGGGAGTTGCGAATTGTCCAAACAACATAGTCACAGAAGTAAGCAAATTGTTGATCTGCTTCACAACCGGTTGGCACTTTGTGGATGTCTAATTTAATTGGAGTTGCTTTATAAGCGTTTGCTTCAGATTGGGAGATGTCTCCCTGATCTGCCATGTTCTGAATGACATAGTTTCTTCTGGAAAGCGCACGAGAAGCATTGTCTTTCACATCCGGACGGTAGTCTTCAGCACCTTTTAGCATCGCTGCTAACATCGCCGCCTGCGGCACATCGAGTTCTTTAGCGTGGATACCGAAGTAATACTCAGAGGCTGCCTCAACACCGTTGATGTTTGTTCCAAAGAAGGAAAGGTTAAGGTAACCGGCAAGAATGTCCTGTTTGCTGTAATTCTTTTCTAGCGCTAGAGCCAGGCGAACTTCTTGGAACTTACGTTGCAAGGCATGGGCACTATCGGTTTGCATCGCAATAGCCTCTGGGTCACCACTGAGCACAGCTGCTTCTAACAAGTTGTTCTTCACATATTGCATCGTGATGGTAGATCCACCAGGACCCTTACCTGCTTTGAGAATGTTAGTCAGTGTTGCTCTAGTGAATGACACCCAGTCAACACCAGCGTGCTCATAGAATCTAGGGTCTTCAGTGTCGATGGCAGCCCTGACCATGACTGGAGAAATTTCATCAAAGCCAACAGAGATACGGTTCTCGTTAAAGAATCTCGCAACTTGAACTGGCTTGCCATCTTTCATGGCGTAAATATTTGAAGCTTCTGCAGCGTTAACAGGCTTGATGAAATCAGGAAGGTTCTCAAAAATGGAAACTGTTGCGCTGGCTCCGAGGCCACCTAGCCAAATTAAAGGTAGTAGCAGGGCAATGCTCAGTACTGAAGCCAATGAGCTCAGGCCCAGTAGTGAGAGCCACCCACCGCTGCGCTTAGACTTTTTACCCTTTTCAGACATAGACTCTAGGTTACCTTCAAACTCTGAGAGGATGCCTATAAATGACCATCTGGGAATACACAGTCAGCCCGCTTCCACCGCATAACCCTAAGCAAATACTGGACTTTTGGGGTGCTCAGGGCTGGGAACTGGTTCAGATTGTGGCAACCCCTGAAGGTGGTTATGTGGCTTACATGAAGAAAGCAAAGGCTGAATGATGACCGGAAAAATTGAAGCCAGACTCATCGAATTGGGTCACCCGTTACCAGATCTAGTGCCACCTGTTGCCGCCTATATTCCAGCTGTTGCAACAGGGAACTTAGTGATGACTGCAGGGCAACTACCTTTCGTTTCAGGTGTCTTAGTTGAAACTGGAAAGGTACCTAACCAGGTCTCTCCTGAACGAGCCAAGGAACTGGCTCAAATTGCAGCGCTGAACTGCTTAGCAGCAATCAAATTTGCTATCGGTGACCTAGATCGAATTACCAGAGTTGTAAAGGTGAATGGCTTTATCGCCTGCGACCCAAGCTTTACTGGTCAACCAGCTATCAATAATGGGGCTTCAGAATTCTTAGGCTTAGTTTTTGGTGACGCGGGAATTCACGCGAGATCAACTATTGGGGTTGCGGTGTTGCCTTTGGATTCACCAGTTGAAGTCGAACTGATTGTTGAATTCAAGTAATTAGTCGTTAGCCCCTAAAGACAATTTGTCGTTTATGGCAGTCATCACACTTGAATCGGCAAGTGTAGTGACATCTCCAACTGGTCTTCCCTCTGCAACATCCCTAAGCAGTCTTCTCATGATCTTGCCTGATCTGGTCTTTGGCAGCTCTGTTACAACCATGATCTGACGGGGTCTAGCGATTGCACCAATCTTCTCTGTGACCCAAGCTCTAAGTATCTTGCCAATTGATTCTTCATCAGGTGCATCAGCGATTTCATCTTGACGAAGAATTACAAATGCCACTACCGCTTGCTCAGTAATTTCATCCTTAGCTCCAACAACCGCAGCTTCTGCTACCCAGTGGTGTTCAACTAAAGCTGATTCGATTTCTGCTGTTGAGAGTCGGTGGCCTGAAACTTTTATAACGTCATCGATTCTGCCAAGTAACCAGATGTCACCATCCTCATCGAATCGAGCTCCGTCACCTGCGAAGTATTTGCCAGTGAATTTGGACCAGTATGTTTCAACAAAGCGGTCATGGTCACCCCAGACACCTCTAAGCATCGAAGGCCACGGCTCATCGATGGTTAGATAGCCAGCAACTGATCCAGCGGTAGAGACTTCTACTGCCCGGCCATTCTCATCTACGATGCCAACCTTTATTCCAGGGAGTGCCCTTTGAGCAGACCCAGGTTTAGTTTTGAAAGCTCCAGGCACAGGGGAGATCATGATTGAACCGGTTTCGGTTTGCCACCAGGTGTCAACAATCTCACAACGCGAATTACCAATTACATCGTGGTACCACTGCCAAGCTTCTGGGTTGATTGGTTCACCGACTGAACCCAGTATGCGAAGACTAGATAAATCTTTACCTTCAATTATTTCCTTACCTAGTTTCATAAAGGTTCTGATGGCTGTGGGAGCGGTATAGAAAATGCTTACTTTGTATTTTTCAATGATTTGCCACCAACGTTCAAATGTTGGACTATCAGGAGTTCCTTCATAGATAACCTGAGTAGCGCCATTAGCAAGTGGGCCGTAGATTACGTAGGTGTGACCAGTTATCCAACCAACATCTGCTGTACACCAGTACACATCTGTTTCTGGCTTTAGATCAAAGACTGTCTTGTGAGTGTATGAAGCACCGGTTAGATATCCACCGGTTGTATGCAGGATGCCTTTAGGTTTACCGGTAGTTCCTGAGGTGTAGAGAATAAACAATGGATGTTCTGCATCAAAGCCAACAGCTACATGTTCAGCAGATGCCTCTGCAAGAGCCTCGTGCCACCAGATGTCCTTGGGGTTCCAAACGACCTCAGTTCCGGTTCTCTTGACAACGAGAACGTTCTCAATAGTTGGACAGTTTTCAGCACTCAGTGCGTGATCAACTGCTTCCTTTAAGGCGTGAGCCTTTCCCTTGCGGTAACCGCCATCGGCTGTGATTACTAGCTTGGCTTGTGCATCATCAATCCTGCTTCTCAATGAGTCAGCGCTGAAACCACCAAAGACTACGCTGTGTACGGCACCGATTCGGGCACAAGCCAAAATGGCAATCACCGTCTCAGGAATCATAGGCATGTATATCGCGACTCTGTCACCGGCGTTGATACCAAGGTTTAGAAGTGCGTTGGCAGCTCGCTTGGTTTCGACAAGCAAATCTGAATATGTATAGGTCTTGGTATCTCCGGGCTCACCTTCAAATAGAAGTGCAACTCTGTCTCCATGCCCTGCTAAGACATGCCTATCCAAGGCATTGAAACAAGCGTTTATCTCACCATCAGCAAACCATTTGGCAACCGGCGCTTGGCTCCAGTCGAGAGTTTGAGTGAAGGGTTTATGCCAGTCAAGCTTGTGTGCTTGTGCAGACCAGAAGGCAAGCCGATCGGCTTCGGCCTGCGAATAAAGATTCGCCATTTCGGGTCTGTCCATAAATGTAAGTATGCCCGCAAATCTCCAAATCTTCTTCCCAGGAGGCTTCAGTTCTTGTTATGCTTTTCTAGTCAGCTTCGGCTGACCTGCAATATTTTGATTCCCCCAATCATATATTGCCGGCCCCGGTCACTCCCCCCAGAGACCGGGGCCCCTTAATTTAACTTGCACTTATTCACAACCTAAGTGGACCTATCTTCTGCACAAATAAGAACATTGAAATATTGCTCAGATCCGCCATCAAGCATCATTAGCAAGTGCCTGAAATAGACCGAATCGCAGACCTTTTAGAAGACCAAAGCATCACTGACATTCTGATTGGTTCAACTTGCACAGTTGAAAGTAATGCTGCTCTAAAAGAGCTAGAGAACCCATTCAAAGATGAACAAGAAACTAGAAGCTTTATTCAAAAAGTGTTCAGTGAAAACGCTGGCCGCATTGACATTTCCCAACCCATAAGTGAAGTCAGCATAATCACTGACCATGGACTACTAAGGGTTCATGCTGTCTTGGCAGGGGAGTGTGCTCAAAGGACAGAGATTTCGATCCGCAGGCATGCAACCCAGTCCCTTGGCCTCGATGAATTAGAGTCGAGGCAAACTCTGGCATTCGAAGAGAAGTCAAAACTTCAGCAGATCATTAAATCAAAAGAAAACTTTGTAATTGTTGGTGGGACTGGAGCTGGAAAGACTACTTTGCTTCGAGCCATGCTTAGCACGGTATCGAATGAGCGAATAATCACCATAGAGGAGAACTACGAGTTAGGACTAACAGGCAGAGCTGTATCCCTGAAAACAAGAGGCAATAACCACGAAGGAGTCGGAGAAATATCTCTTGCCCGATTACTGCGGGAAGCGTTGCGTATGCGTCCGGATCGCTTAGTAATTGGAGAAGCTAGAGGGGAAGAACTCAAGCTACTATTACAGTCGCTAAACACAGGACACTCAGGTGCTGGCTTCACATTGCATGCCAATTCCTTCAGTGAAGCAAAGAGCAGAATGCTTGCCATGCTGAATATGTCAGGTGTACAGACTGAGTTAGCAACTAACTTAATAGCCTCTGCTATTCATTGGGTGATCGAGATATGTAGAACCGAGCAGGGTAGAAAAATAGTTGCAATTGAGAAGTTCCTATAATGACGGAATCAATCACACTGAATAAATTTGCTGGCTTATTGCGATCAGGTGTCCCGATGGATAAAGCTATTCATTTCATTGGTGGAGTTCCTGAAAATGAATCCGGATTGAAGTACCTCCTTTGCGTTGCTATGCACTCAGGGGCAAAGGTTGCCAATGAGATTGATGTGGTTGCAGACCTTTGCTATCAGAGGCAAAGATCTATTGAACGTATCCACGTAGCTCACGCAGGGCCAAAGGCGAGTGCTCGCCTAGTTCTCTGGTTACCCGTAATGACTTTAGTTCTCGGTCAAGTTAGTGGGTTGGATTTACTTGGAGCGCTAGGCGCTAGACCAATAGTTCTCCTGAGTATTGGCCTAGGCGCATTGCTATTGCTACTTGCTCGATTGATTAGCTCCAAGCTAATTCGTAAGGCATTACCTACGGAGAGCTACCTAGGTTTTTACCTGATGGGAGTTGCTCTAGAAGTAGCCGCCGGTTCAAACCTTAACCAAGCGCAGAAATCTGCATACGAAATCTTCGTGTCGGTCTTTGCTAAGCCTCCTGCTAAGGCCGAAGAGATTGCGATGGCAGAGATCACAAATCTTGTTGAGCTAACCGGGGCTAGAGTCGGTGACTTGCTTAGAGCACAAGCACTGAACCTACAGCAGGAGATTGCAGTTGCGAATGAACTCAAGATTGAGCGACTCGGGGTTCGACTGATGTTACCTCTAGGGTTGGCCGTCTTACCTGCGTTTGTCTGTCTTGCCGTAATTCCACTAATGGCTACTATGTTTGGCCCAAATTGAAAGGAAGAAAAAGTGAAAGAAATAGATTGGAAGAACGAGTGCGGCGCAACTACTGCGGAGTATGCAATCATCACTCTCGCAGCAGTTGGCTTCGCTGGAATTCTGCTGGCCATTCTCAGAAGCGAAGAAGTCAAAGGAATGCTATTGGATCTAATTCGTTCGGCATTGAGTGTGAGTGGGAACTAGGTTCTGTAACAGCAGAGTTTGCAATAATTTTGCCGGCAGTGATTTTGATTCTGTTCGCTGGAATTCAAGTTCTTGGTATTCAGTCCAGCAGAGTAAAGCTAATTGGTTTGGCAGCCGAGAGTGCACGAGCAATTGCCAGGGGCGAAGATCAGTCAATAGTTGATGCACTAGTTGCTGAACGTGCAATTGGTTCGAGAGCGTTGGTCGAATTCTTAGATTTGAGTGTCTGTGTTTCTATCTCTAGCGATAGCAAGATTGGTGGACTGGTAGAAATTCCCGTTATTGAGAGAGCGTGTGCGAGGAAATCGGGGCTATGAGGGATTCAGGATCAGGAACAATTCTTGGGCTGGGAATAATATGTTCCCTTTTAGGGGTTATGAGTTTAGGCCTGATAGTTGTTAGTGAGAACCTTGGAGTTCAAAGACTCCAAGCACTCGCTGAGACAGCTGTTTTGGCTGCGGAAGACAGGTATTTAGGACTAGCTGTGGGGTTTCCCTGTGAAAGTGCTGACCAGATTGTTAAAGAGTTTGGTGCAACACTGGAAGAATGCCATAAAGTCAGTTCTGACATCTATATAGGTGTATCACAGCAACTTATGGGTATAGTTCATAGGGTTAATGCTCGAGCAGGCTCGGGTATGGACCCAGCAAGGTAGGAGAAGTAGTGAGTTCAGGTCACAAACTGGTCATCGTAGAGTCACCAGCAAAGGCAAAGACTATCGCCAAGTATCTTGGTGATGACTTTCGCGTGCTCGCCTCAGTCGGCCACATCCGCGACCTGATCGACCTAAAAGACTTGCCACCGGAGCTTAAGAAGCAGGGCACGATAGGTAAGTTTTCTATCGATGTTGATGATGATTTCAAGCCCTATTACGCAATTTCTGCCGGTAAGAACAAAACTGTCTCTGAACTAAAGGCAGCTTTGAAGGATGCCGATGAACTTTACCTTGCAACAGATGAGGACCGCGAGGGTGAGGCTATCGCTTGGCACCTGCTAGATGTTTTGAAGCCTAAGGTGCCAGTGCACAGAATGGTTTTCCACGAGATTACTAAGGAAGCCATTCAGGCCGCCGTAGCAAACACCAGAGCAATTGATGATGATCTAGTCCAAGCTCAAGAAACCAGAAGAGTTGTCGACCGTCTATACGGCTACGAGATCTCGCCTGTACTTTGGAGAAAAGTCGCTCGAGGACTCAGTGCAGGCCGAGTTCAATCACCTGCTGTTCGATTGGTAGTTGAACGTGAGCGTGAGCGAATGGCTTTCGTTTCTGCCGCCTACTATGACGTCAAAGCAATCTTCGATACTCGTGTTTCTTCAGAACCAAAATTTGAAGCAAAACTGCACACTTACAACGGTCAACGAATTGCAACTGGTGATTCATTCAACGACAAAGGTGAGCTAACCGCTCAGGTGCTTTTGCTTGATGAGGCAACCGCAACTTCGCTAGCAGATGCGATTAAGTCTCCAAATATTCCAATCGAAGTTATTTCAGTTGATTCAAAGCCGAGCACTCGTCGTCCAGCTGCCCCATTTACCACTTCGACACTTCAACAGGAAGCTTCTCGTAAGTTACGGCTATCTGCAAAGCAGACGATGGATGTTGCACAGTCTCTCTACCAGGAGGGATACATAACTTATATGCGTACCGATTCACCGACGCTTTCAACCCAGGCAATCAATGCAGCTAGAAGCCAAGCTAAAGAAATGTTTGGCGATGAATACGTTGCAAGCGCTCCTCGCGTCTATCAAGGTAAAAACAAAAATGCTCAAGAAGCCCACGAAGCGATTCGTCCAGCAGGAGAGATTTTTAGAAAACCAAGCGAAGTTGCAAGCGAGCTCCACGGTAGAGCTTTTGAACTTTACGATCTGATTTGGAAGCGCACTATCGCAAGCCAAATGCAAGATGCCAAGGTTTCCACCACGACTGCGAAGATTGCGGTATTCCCACTGCCTAATGGTGACCGAGCTGAATTCACAGCAAGCGGAACAGTCGTGACCTTTAGAGGCTTTATGGCAGCCTATGAGGAAAGCCAAGATGAACCTCGCAATGAAGATGAGCAGGAGAAGGAAAGCAAACTTCCTAACCTAGAAATCGGCCAGAGTTTGGATGCTCTTGAGGTAACTGCAAAGAATCATCAGACCTCTCCTCCTCCTAGGTATACCGAAGCCACCTTGGTCAAGGCACTAGAAGAAGACGGTATTGGAAGACCTTCCACCTATGCCGCGATTATTAGCAACATCCAGAACAAGGGTTATGTCATCAAACGTGGCCAGGCCCTTGTCCCTGAGTGGATTGCATTTACAGTTATTCGGTTCTTAGAGGAAAACGTCTCTCGACTTGTTGACTATGCCTTCACAGCAAGAATGGAAGAGGATCTGGATGAGATTGCAAACGGCAATCTAGACCGAAGCACTTGGCTGAAGCAGTTCTACTTCGGTGAGGGCGATAACCCAGGCCTGCACTCAATCGTAGAGAATATCGGGGACATTGATCCTAAAGCTCTGAACTCAAGAGACATGGGCGATGGAATCACGTTGCGAACCGGAAAGTATGGCCCTTACCTTGAGATTTTCATCAACCCAGGTGATGAAGGTGCTGATGAAAATGGTAGAAGAATCATTAACATTCCTGAAGGCTTGGCTCCAGATGAACTGACTCTGGCTAAGGCTCATGAACTTATTGAAGCTCCAGTATTGGTTGATCGAGTGCTTGGGGTAGACCCTGAATCGGGCCACAACATCTTGTTCAAAGATGGTCGTTACGGTCCTTATGTTTTGATAGATGATCCAGATGCAAAGAAATTCAAGACGGCATCGCTGTTCAAAACTATGAGTGCAGAGAGTATCGATTTAGAGATCGCTTTGAAGTTGCTTTCACTTCCTAGAGTTATTGGTCAAGATCCAGAAACAGGAATTGACATCACGGCGCAAAACGGAAAGTTTGGTCCTTACCTTCTCAAAGGAAAAGAATCTAGAAGTCTTCCCGCCGAAGATCTAATCTTTGATTTAGATTTAGCCGGCGCTCTAGAGATTCTTGCGCAGCCTAAATATGGTGGCAGACGAACAGCGGCAACTCCGTTGAAAGAATTTGGTGAAGATCCAGCAGCAAAGACAAACGTGGTTGCTAAGTCCGGCCAGTTCGGTTTGTATGTTTCAGATGGTGCTATTAACGCAACTGTTCCAAAAGATGAACCGCTAGATGAACTAACTCCGGAACGAGCATTCGAACTTTTAGCTATCCGCCGTGAGAAGCTGGGCCTTGAGCCAGGTCAACCTGCGCCGAAGGCATCAAAAGCAGGTAGAAGAAGTAGTGCGCCAGCTAGAACTGTGAAAAAGGGTGCAACCAGAAAGAAGTCCGAATAGTGTCTGGTTTGTTCATTTCATTTGAAGGAATTGATGGGGTAGGAAAATCTACTCAAGCAGATCTTCTGGAAACATGGCTGCAAGCTCAGGGTAAAACTGTAGTTAGAACCTTGGAGCCAGGTGGGACTGATGTTGGAATTGAGATCAGAAAGATTCTTCTGCACCACCGTGGCGACTTAGCCCCCAGAGCCGAAGCAGCACTATTTGCAGCTGACCGAGCTCACCATGTTGCTAGCAAGATTAGACCAGCTCTAGACCGCGGCGAAATCGTAATTACCGATCGGTACTTTGATTCTTCAGTTGCCTACCAAGGTGCTGGGCGTGAACTTAGTCAGACTGAAGTTCGCGACTTATCTCTCTGGGCCGTTGGCGGGCTATTGCCAGATCTGACAGTTTTGCTTGACCTTCCAGCTGATGTTGCAAGGAACAGAAGGAATGGTTCAGGAACTGAACCAGATCGTTTGGAGAGTGAAAAGATTGAATTTTTTGAACGCGCCAGACAGGCCTATCTTGATCTTGCGAAGGCAGAGCCAAAACGTTTCCTAGTTATCGATGCGGCTGCATCGGTAGAGGTTATGCAGGAGCAAATAGTGAACCGAGTTGCAGGGCTGATTTAGTCTTATGCAAACACCTCCTCGAGTATTCAGAGATGTAATTTCACAGCCGGAGGCGGTTGCTGAATTACTCCGCTCAATGGGACAAGAATCTTCAATTCATCATGCATGGCTTTTCACAGGCCCACCTGGATCTGGCAGGTCTCAGATTGCCCTAGCATTTGCTGCAGCATTACTGTGTGCTGAAGGTGGATGTGGGATCTGTAATTCTTGCGAAATGATCCGAGCTGGTTCTCACCCCGATGTTCAGGTGCTCAATACTGAGCGCGTTCAGATAAGCATTGATGAGGTTACTGAATTTATTGATAAGTCTCTGACCATGCCCGCTGTTGGAAAATACCGCATTATGGTTATCGAAGATGCAGACCGTATGGCCGAACGAACAAGCAACCTGCTACTCAAATCTTTGGAAGAGCCACCAAAGGGAACTATCTGGATGCTCTGCTCACCTAGCGAAGCCGATCTTCTACCAACAATTCGCTCTCGGGTTAGACGAGTCCAACTCAAAGTTCCAACTGTTGAATCAGTCGCCCAATTACTCGTTGAAAAATTTGGAATTCCATTTGAGTTAGCCAACCTATCGGCAGCTCAAGCACAGTCGCATGTCGGCATGGCAAGAAGACTAGCTACAAACGCGGGAGCAAGGGATAGACGCAAACAAGCATTGCAAGCTGCGCTGTCGATAGTTGACATCCCATCTGCAATGCAAGCTTCAGAGCTCCTTTCTAAACTTGCGGAGAGTGACGGTGCTCAACTCTCTGGTGAGCAGGACGAGCAAGAACGCAGAGACCTAATGGTTCAATTGGGGCTTAGCGAAGACCAGAAGATGACACCGACGGCAAGAGCTTCGCTTAGAAGACTTGAAGAGGCACAGAAGCGCAGAGCTACTAGATCAAAACGTGACGGACTAGACCGAATCCTGATTGACCTGATGGGTCTTTATCGAGATGTTTTGACAGTTCAGCTAGGCGCTAAAGAAGCGCTTATCAATCCTGACTTGGAAAACGAGATACGGGCTCTAGCCAGTGAAACAACTCAGGCTCAGATATTTAGAAACATTGAAGAAATTGAGAAGGTACGCATTCGCATGGAGCGAAACGTCAAAGAGTCATTATTGTTAGATTCATTGGCTGTGACGCTGAGAAGGAAGAAAGTTAGATGAGTAAAGTTTCAAAGATTGTTTTAACCGGGGGAATAATCCTTGGACTTATCTCACTTGGGGTTATTGCCGCTCCCATGTTGAACGGAAACAACCAAGCATCACCGATTCCAACTTCGACAGACATTAGCTCTGTCCCTAAAGATCTTGAAGGCTTCTATAGTCAAAAACCACTTTGGAGTGACTGCACCGGCTCAAACACTCAGGCTCGCTGTGGCGATATCCAAGTTCCGTTGAATTGGGATAAGCCAGCAGAAGGAACAATAAAAATTGCTGTCGCAATCAATCCAGCTGCTGACCCTAAGAATGCACCCTACCTACTCATGAACCCAGGAGGCCCTGGTGCCAGTGGTCGTGACTGGATTACCGAGAACATAGATTCGCTTGGTACTCAAAAACTTCGCTCCCACTACAACCTTGTCGGTTTTGACCCAAGAGGTGTTGGCGCTAGCACTGCAATCAAGTGCTACGACACAAGAAAGACTTTGGACTTCTTCTATAACCCTTCTCCATACGAAACTGGTTCAACTAAAGACATTGAGTTCACCAAGAAAGCAAATTCTGAATTTGGAGCAGCCTGCCTAAAGAACACCGGAGCGCTACTGGGACATGTTGACACTTCTTCAGCGGCTAAAGATATGGACATAATTCGAGCTGTTCTGGGTAGCAAGAAGCTCAACTACTTAGGTTTCTCTTATGGAACTCTTTTAGGTTCCACTTATGCCGCTTATTTCCCTAAGAACATTGGTCAGTTTGTCTTAGATGGTGTTGTTGATCCGACACTTAGCCCATCCGATGATTCAATCAATCAGTTGATTGGCTTCCAATCAGCAATGAAGGCATATCTAGCTGATTGCATTAAGAATGTTTCGGACTGCCCGTTTGTTGGCCTAACCGTCGATCAGGCAATGGATAAAGTCGGTAATGACTTCTTGAAGGTACTTGAAAAGAAATCCATTACGACAACGGAAAACAATCGAAAACTCACAATAAGTTCTGGCTTCACAGGCATGATTGCAGCTTTATATTCAAAAGATAGCTGGCAGTATTTGACGCGAGCTTTTAATGAGTTCTTTGACCCTGTGGCAAGAGATGGCAGAGTCTTCCTATTGCTAGCAGATTCCTATTTTGAGTATGACGACGCAACTGGAAAATTCAGCAACAATGGCAACGAGGCATTTAAAGCTATTACTTGCTTGGATTCCAGAGAATCTAATTCGGTAAGTGACATGGAAGCTCAGAACGCGCGAGTGCTAAAAACTAGCAAGGTCTTTGGTCACTACTGGCAGTATGGCGGCTTAGCTTGTGAGAACTGGCCTTTTGCAGTTGTGCCAGGTCCAAGTGATTACTCTGCTAAAGATTCACCAACAATCATGGTTGTTGGCACAACTAATGATCCAGCCACACCCTATGTTCAGGCTGTCAACGTCGCACACAATGTTCTAGCTCACGGCTGGCTGCTTACCTTCAAAGGGGAGGGTCACGCAGCTTACGGAATGTCTAATGCTTGTATTGCTAACACAGTTGACGATTTTCTAATCAACAACAAGCTTCCTTCCAAAGAGAAGACCTGTTAGAAGGCATGCCTAACAACAGAGTTCAAGAGTTCTTCTCCAAACGATTCAGAAGTTTACTGTCCAATGAACCAAGCGGAACACCACCTTGGCTAGAGACAATAGCTAAGGGTGAAACCGGCGGATTATTTCTTCCCAGTGATGCACCTTGGGTTGTTCACAGGGATTTCGGAACTCTCGTTGGCGGCATACGTGCCTTACTAATGCAAGCACTTCACCCAGGAACCCTCGCTGGAGTCGCTCAGCACTCCAGATATGAACAAGACGCACTTGGAAGGCTAGCCGGAACTATCCGTTGGCTAACAGTAACAACATTTGGTTCACACCAAGCTGTTGCTGAGGAGGCCTTTCGAGTGAATCGACTTCACGATCGAGTCAAAGGAGAGTATCGGGACAATGTAGGGCAAGAAAGAAAGTATCAAGCTAAAGACTCAGACTTACTCCTCTGGGTGCACATTGCCTTCACTGATTCATTCCTTACTTGCCATGAGATGTTTGCCTCGAGAGAGCTACCAGGCGGTGCTGATGCTTATGTTGATCAATGGGCAAGGTCAGTTGAACCCTTGGGACTTATAAACGCTCCACATTCAAAAGCCCAACTTGTTGCAGAAATCAAAAGCTTCACCGACAGTAACAAGTTGCGCGCTGATGAAACCACCAAGAAGGTCATTAGTTTTATTCGCAAGCCTGGCTTACCGCTTGCGGTCATGCCGATATACAAACTGCTCTTCGCAGCAGCAGTAATCTCCCTTGCTCCAGAGCACAGAAAGATGTTGAACCTCAGAGTTTTACCAGCTTGGCTTGTCGTTCCATTAACTAGGTTTACTCTCAGATCAATTCGAGTAATTATTGGGCCTGATTCGCCCATTGAAGACGGAGCGCTTAGAAGACTGCGCCGTTTAGGTCTCTGGCCAAACTAACTAAAATAAGTTCAGATTCACTAGCCGCCTTAGCTCAGTTGGTAGAGCAGCTCCCTCGTAAAGAGCAGGTCAGCAGTTCGATTCTGCTAGGCGGCTCTGCATTGGCTTCGCACTGACATACTTAGGGCATGGAGTCTTTGGCTTATGTTGTTGTAACTATTCTGACTGTTCAGGCACTTATTGGGCTAGCCGCTGTTACTTTCTCAATCGTTTATAGGAAAACGAAGAAGTTCAAAATTACTTCGATAATTTGCATCGGCCTGTTAGGGGTAGAAACCCTGATGGCATACACCCTTGCTCGATCGGTAGGAGCTGCTTCTCTGGCTTTCCTCGTTTCAGCAGTTCTGGTTCGTTTCATCAGAATCCCCTAGGAATTGCTCAGGAGTGCTTGTTACCACTGGGTAATTCACAATCCAAAACGCCTCAACGCTTGGGCTGGAGCGCTTGATTTTCTAGATGTAGGCTCAAGGTAAGGATGTAATTTGTCCGCTGCGAACAAGGAGGTTTGCGTGGCAACTGTTGGTGTTGGTCTATCCGGTTTAGAGATAGTTGAATCCCAGGAATGGGAAATAATCAAGTCTGCTTGTTTGACTTTAAGAGGGCATCAAGTCCATGACGGTAGTATCCCAGAGAAATCAGTTCATAAGATTTGCTCTATTGCTGTTGCTGGCATTTCAGGAGCACTTAGGCAATTAGCATCAAGAATCTCCCATGATGAGAAATATCTATTAGCTTGCGCTGAAGACTTTGATAATTGGTCTAACAATGGTTTTGTTGTTCCAGATTTCTACGATTCACTCTCAGTCTTTCATCCCGAGGCTGTGCGAGTCGATGGAACCCCACACCTAGTTGTGTTTCCGATGTATACCCAGAACGGTTCAACCGATCGGTTTGTTGAAGCAGTTGTGCTTGAAGTTATCTGGCCCGATTTTGTTGCAGAACTTGAAGCAGGGGATTATTCAAATCCGGCATTCGTGCCTATTCGCTTCCTAGATTTCACACCAGGTTATGTCACTAATTCAGCAGTACTTTTCCCAGAGTCAGTTGCTGTTACTCCAAGAATTCCAGAAGGCTCTGACCCTGGAACAAAGCCTTCACTACCTGCTTTTAGCTGGGGAGGTATCTTCGCCGATAGAGAGGCAGCTCGGTATAGAAAAGTAGTTTCAGCTGCCGCAGAGATCACACATATTGATCTACCTATAGGCGCTAAGGAACTTCTTGCTGACCAAAAGCTTGCTGAAGAGACTTATGTCATGTGGGACCTGATTCATGACCGCACTCATATGCGTGGAGATTTACCTTTTGACCCATTCATGATTAAGCAGCGCATGCCTTTCTTCCTCTATGGCTTGGAAGAACTCCGCTGCGACCTAACTGCGTTTAGAGAATCCGTCAAACTCTCTAGAGCTAAGGAAACCGAGCCGAAGCTAAGAAAGCATGCTCAACTGGTTCAGTATGCGGTGTTATTTGATCGTATATTTAGATTCCCACTAAGTGGCAATAGAACCAGAAACTATGACTCGGTCTCTGGTCAGATGCTCTTTGCATATTTGCATCAACACAAAGTGCTGCATTGGACTGATACAGCACTTTCAATTGATTGGGAGAACTTACCTGATGTCGTGGTGAATCTCTCTGATGAAATCAATGAGCTCTATTGGAGATCAATAGATCGACCTAAGGTCGTCCACTGGCTGGCTGCTTATGATTTGGTTTCAAGTGTGCTAGCTCCACACCCAGCATCGAAGTGGGCTAAAAGAGATATTCCTCTACTGGGGACCACATCAGAACTAACTGACCAAGTGCTCGATGATGAGTTTCCACTATCGATGTTCTATGAGGCTCTACAAAAGAAGATGGCTCATGTTATTCAGGGAACAGTCGGAATCACTGGAAATGACTAAGAAAACTAAAGCAAACTCTAAAGGAAAGTGAAAAACTAAATCCATGTCAGCAATGAGGCTAGAACATGACCTGCTCGGTAATTACGAGATACCTGCCAGTGCTTATTGGGGGGTGCATTCAGCTAGGGCAGCGGAGAATTTCCCCATTTCAGGTGTCCCAATTGGTCATTACAGATCGCTCATCAAGGCTTTAGCCATAGTTAAAGAGGCAACCGCTAAAGCCAACTTAGAAGTCGGCCATCTTGATAAAGATGTTGCTAGCGCAATCATCGCGGCCTGCCATGAAGTGGCCGCTGGCAAGTTTGATAAAGAATTTATTGTTGATGCCATTCAGGGTGGTGCTGGAACTAGCACCAACATGAATGCAAATGAGGTCATTGCTAACCGGGCTTTAGAGCTTGCTGGCTTTGAAAAAGGTGACTACGAAAAGATTCACCCATTGAACGATGTGAATATGTCGCAGTCCACAAACGATGTTTATCCAACGGCACTAAAAGTTGCTTTGATTCTGGAGATCAGAGAACTTATCAAGGCAATGGAATATCTGCGCAATGCATACACAGATAAAGCAGTTGAATTCCGAGACGTCATCAAGATGGGTAGAACCCAACTACAAGATGCTGTGCCAATGACATTGGGTCAGGAGTTTGCTACCTTTGCCAGAATGACTTCAGAAGATGAGCAGAGACTTCTGGAAGTTATTCCACTGCTAAGCGAAATCAACCTTGGTGGAACTGCGATTGGAACTCAACTGAATGCTCCTAAGGGTTATACCGAAGCTGCTTGCAGGCACTTGAGTGAATTAGCTGGCTGGCAGTTCGTTGTTGCAGAAGACATGGTTGAAGCAACGCAGGACAGCGGAGTCTTTGTCTTAGTAAGTGGTGTTCTAAAGCGTGTTGCAGTAAAGCTGTCTAAGACAGCAAATGATTTGCGATTACTCTCTAGCGGACCCAGAGCTGGTTTCGGGGAAATCAATCTTCCAGCTCGCCAAGCTGGTTCATCAATCATGCCTGGCAAGGTCAATCCTGTTATCCCTGAAGTAGTGAATCAAATTGCCTTCACGGTTATAGGTAATGACATGACTGTGACAATGGCTGCTGAGGGTGGCCAACTTCAGCTCAACGCCTTTGAGCCAATAATCTGTCGTGCATTGATGATGAGCATCATTTATCTTCGTCAGGGTTGTTACACTCTTGCCGACCGTTGTGTCAGTGGGATCACTGCAAATGTGCAGAAGATGAGAACTGATGTTGAGCGATCGATTGGAACAGTCACTGCTATATCACCATTGATTGGTTATGAGAATGCGACTCTGGTGGCTCAAACAGCGCAAGCTGAAAATAGTACAGTCAAAGAAGTTGTGTTGAAACTGGGACTTATGACTGAAGCGGAGTTTGACAGCATCCTCGGCGATGTCGATAAATTGGTGAGACCAAATATCGAGAAGTAATAGTCCTACTCGTATAGGTCAGGGTTTGAGTTTTGTCTTCGCCTTATTAGCACTGCGCTAATAACACTGCCAAGAACAATAAATCCGATTCCAATAAATAATCCATCAAGAGCGCTTAGCCCACTTGGGGTTTTGGTTGATAGTGGTTCTTGATCTGCTGGGTTAATGCGTACTCCCTGCTCATCGAAGCATTGGTTACCAGGGTTACTAGTTTTGAAGTTGGTATTGTTCTCAACTTTGATGAGGAAATCTCCAGAGGCAACGTGCCCATCATCTGCGGTTGAGCGCCAAAGCACTAAGTATTCACCAGCTTTTGCTAGCTCTACCGTGGTCGTTAGGTCTGTCCCTACTACCTGAGCGCAGGCTGCCCCATATTGTTCATGGGTTACCACATCTGCGATAGCAATTAGATTTCCTTGGTTTAGACCTAGGTTTAGCGGTGCTTCTTCAAAATGAAGGGTGATCGGAATCATTCCAGCTTGAACTGTTGTGCCAGCTTCAGGTGAGGTTGTGATTAACTCATTGTGGGCTAAGGCTGGTGGGGCTACCGAAATCAGGAAGATTGCTGAAACAGCGGTAAAGAGCGCAATTCTGAGGGTTTTCTTCATGCACTAAGTCTAATTAGTGGTAGCAGTCTAAAATTGAGTAACAGCCTCGTTCGGAGAAGAAATGCCAAAGTCCAGCTCACCTATCAAGCACCTTAGGGCGATTGCCATTGGCGCTGGAAGTGGCCTACTTATTTTGGTTCTAATCATTGGTGGTTTCACACTGGCTTCAACCGGTAAAGCGGTTGCAACCAAAACCTCATCAACTCCAACGGATAGCCCGAATGTGACACCAACCGCAGATGGTAGAGACTGTTCAATTGCCAACTTAGCGGCAGACAAATTGCTCATCGGTCTTCATGCCCAGGTCATTAACCCTGAGACCAACGAGGTGTTATTCGACATCCTGGGTGATACTCCAACTCAGACTGCTTCAGTTATGAAACTGCTAACTGCGGCGGCTGCTTTGCAAGTGTTAGGTCCCAACTTTAGGGTCCAGACAAAGGTCTATGCAGATTTAGATGTCCCGGGTCAGATTGTTGTTGTGGGTGCTGGAGATCCAACTCTTTCAAGATCAAGAGTTGGTGTTCAGTCAATCTATAAAGATGCTCCAAAGATTGCAGATCTTGCGGTGCAGATTAATGCTTGGTCAAGGGCTACCCCAATTACCAGCATTGTTTTAGACAGCTCGTATTTTGCCGGACCAGCTTGGGATCCTGCTGTTTCGGATTCAGAAAGATCTTTGGGTTATCAACCTCTTGTGACCGCATTACAGGTCGATGGCGATAGAGATAACCCAACTCAAGAAACTTCACCTAGAAGCACTGACCCGGTTAACCGAGTAGGGGTTGCTTTAAAGAAGGCAATTGGTCCGCTGGGGGTCAACGCAGTAATTAGCCAAGGAGTGGCCGGAAGTAATTTGCAGCAAATTGGTGTTGTTAAGTCACAGCCAATCAGCAAGTGGATTACACACATGTTGTCTGTTAGCGATAACACTGAGGCTGAGTTCTTAGCAAGATTAGTTTCTAAGCAACTTGGTTTCGATGGCTCTAGAGAGTCAATTGATATGGCCTTTAAGACCGCTTTGGCAAGTGCTGGTTTAGTCACAGATGGTTTGAATCTAAAAGATGGTTCAGGTGAAAACGAAGAAAATCAAGTTTCAGCAACTTTCATTAACTCGCTTCTGAAGAAAGTTCTAAACCGAGACGGACACTTCGATGTCATTTACCAGGGGCTCCCAGTTGCAGGAGAATCTGGTTCCTTAGCCAGCAGATTCAACGGCGATAACATCGATGCTGCTGGACACATCTTTGCAAAGACTGGTTGGACTAGACACGAGTATTCACTAGCCGGAATCATCAAAGCCAAAGATGGTACCAATCTGACTTTCAGCATCGCAACTATCGGTGAACTTAAAGACACAACCAAGCAGGCAATCGATAATCTAGCCACAGGCATCTATCGCTGTGGTAACAAACTTTCCGCAGAAACAACTCCAACTAACTAAGAGAAGGTAGCAATGACGCTCACCGAAGGCGAACTACTCGCTAAAGTTCCAACGCAGCTATACATCGCTGGCAAGTGGGTTACTGGCAATGGCAAGAACCCTATCTCTGTCGAGGATCCTGCCACTGGTAAGACTCTGCTTCAAATCAGCAATGCAAATGCCTCCGATGGCCTAGCCGCTCTCACTGCCGCTGATGAGGCCAGCTCTTCTTGGGCAAAGGTTTCTCCTCGTGAACGTAGCGAAATCTTGCGCAGAGCATTTGAACTTGTAAAGGCTCGTAGTGAAGAATTCGCAATGCTTATCAGCCTTGAGATGGGTAAACCTCTTGCTGAAGCAAGAGGTGAAGTTACCTACGGCAATGAGTTCCTGAGATGGTTCTCGGAAGAAGCTGTTCGAATTTCAGGTCGCTATGGTTCGTCTCCGGAGGGCACCGGAAGAATGCTGGTTACCCAACGTCCAGTTGGCCCTGCTTTTGCAATCACTCCGTGGAATTTTCCTCTGGCTATGGCAACCAGAAAGATTGGTCCAGCACTTGCTGCCGGCTGCACCATCGTCATCAAGCCTGCGGAGCTAACTCCGCTGACAACTTTGCTCTTGACTTCGGTCTTCGAAGAAGCTGGGTTACCAGCTGGAGTTCTAAATGTGATTACGACTAGCACTTCAGCTGAAACTAGTGCTCCGATTATTGCTGACTCTAGATTGCGGAAAATCACTTTCACTGGTTCAACTTCTGTTGGGGTTCGCTTATTAGAGCAATCGGCAAAACAGGTGCTAAGAACTTCCATGGAGTTAGGTGGCAATGCTCCGTTCCTAGTCTTTGAAGATGCAGATCTAGATGCGGCAGTTGATGGCGCAATGTTGGCAAAGCTAAGAAACATTGGGCAGGCCTGCACAGCTGCAAACAGGTTCATTGTGCATGATTCTCTGGCTGACGAATTTGCTAATCGCATCGCCAAGGGTATGGAAGAGATGCCCCTAGGAAGAGGCTTGAATCCAGACACCAAGATTGGTCCTGTTATTAACGAAAAAGCCAGAGAGAATCTAAAGCGTTTGGTTGATGCAACTGTTGCTGAGGGTGGAGAGATAGTCACCGGTGGTTCAGCTGTTGCTGGCGATGGATATTTCTTTGCACCAACGGTGCTTGCAAATGTGAAGCCAGGTTCAACAATTTTGAACGAAGAAATCTTTGGACCAGTTGCTCCTATTGTTCGTTTTAAGGACGAGGACGAAGCGATTCGTTTGGCTAATGACACTGAGTATGGCTTAGTTTCATATGCCTATACACAAGATCTAAAACGAGGACTGCGCCTGATAGAAAGATTAGATACTGGTATGACTGGTTTAAATACTGGTCTGGTCAGCAACGCAGCAGCTCCGTTCGGTGGAGTCAAGCAATCAGGTTTAGGTCGCGAAGGTGGCTTAGAAGGTATTCACGAATACTTGGAAACCAAGTATGTAATGATTCCAGACCCAAGTCTTTAGAGAGCAGAAAGTAAATACATTGACTAAGCACGTAGTTTTTAACAGCGGAACCAGTTACTGGGTAAAGCTAATCCTGCCATTCGCAATAGCTATTTCAGCTTGTGTCCCTGCGATGGTATTGCTAGCCACTGGCGCTTCTCATGAGAACCCAATCCAATCTCTTATTTACTTTGGTCTTGCAATTGTGGCTGCGGCCTTTATCTTGGGCTGGATTGGTGAAGCGGCTGAACTAGATCTCTCCGGAGGATTAGCGGTAAGCATTTTGGCATTGGTTGCAATCTTGCCTGAGTATGTTGTCTCTATTTACTTCTCATGGGCTGCTGGAAAAGACCCGAAGATGATTGAGTATGCAACTGCGAACCTAACCGGGGCAAACAGAATCGTTCAGGGCTTCGGTTGGCCAATTGTTGCAATGATTGCATTCTTCTCTGTTAGAGCAATCAAGGCTAGAAAATCAGGCAGTGAAAAGAAGTTCGGTATCAAGCTAGAAGAAGACACTAGATCTGATCTAGGGTTCCTAATCTTTGGTTCGATTGTCATGCTGATTGTTCCAGTAAGTTCGGCAATGCATTTGCTAGTCGGTGTCCTCTTGGTTGTTATTTATTGTGTTTACCTGTGGCGCGTTTCAGGTTCTTCTAGAGAAGAACCAGAACTAGAGGGAACGGCTGCCTATGTTGGTGCACTACCTAAATGGGGTAGAAGAATCTTCATTATCCTCATGCTGGCAGTTGCTGCTGTTGTAATTTTCCTAAGTGCTCATCCCTTTGGTGACAGCTTGATCGAGGCAGGCAAGTCGCTTGGTATCGATGAATACATCTTGGTTCAATGGCTTGCTCCGATTGCATCAGAAGCACCTGAGTTCACTTTGGCGTTCCTATTTGCTGCTCGAGGTAAAGAAGCCGCAGCCCTAGCAATCTTGATCTCTAGCAAACTAAACCAGTGGACTCTGCTCGCAGGTTCAATGCCTATTGCTTATGTAATTGGTGGAGGAGCAAATGCCGCTTTACCAGTTGATGGAAGAGGTGCAGAAGAGCTCTGGTTGACTACAGCACAAACGCTACTCGGTGTTGCTATTCTCCTGACACTTCGTTGGGGACTAGCTTCTTCGTTCTTGATGCTTGGGCTATTCCTAGTGAGTGTTATTCCAGATGAAACTTTTAGAAACATCCTCGGTGGTGTTCACTTAGTCATTGCTCTTTGGTATTTCTGGAGAAACAGAGCCCTGATTATGCCTACGTTGCGAGCGCCTTTTAAAAGACCAGCTAAGTAAGCAAAAGTAAATGGCGCTTAGCTTTATAAACCCTGAAACAGGTACTGCTACAGGTTCAACTGAGCTTGGCAGAGCAGTACTTAGCGCTGCGGTTAGTGTCGTAAATCCAAAACTAAGTGAAGAAATATCGCTGCAAAGTAATTGGAGGAAAACTTATCAATCACTTTTTGCTCGTGTTGCAAAAGCTGAATTTGCAACTAAACACTCTGCTCTAGAAGTTGCTAATTACGGACTTGCCTCATTCGAACAACGAATAGCAACTAGTTCTGGGGAGAACTTACTTGAACTAATCAGAACTTCTTGGCGCAATAACAAGGGGAATGTGCTCACTGTAAAGATTCATGGCAGTGGAGTGTCACAGATTCCTGGTATTGATGAACTGGATCTAAAACAAATGGTTGCAAACCATTCTGCAGAAAAGGGAATCATCGATGCAGTTCAAGGACTAACAGGGCATGCAATCAATGCTGATCTCTTAGTCGCACTTGCCGGTGGAGCAGAGTATTCACCAACACGGCTTTGGCTTGATTGGGGCGGTGATGTCGCGATTGTCGCTAGAAGTAGAAAAGAGCTTTGGTCTGAACTAATTACTAGAGCACGAAAGAGTTCTGGAACTTTATATGTTCCTGTCTTGGCAAAAAAACTTACTAAAGACGTAAACTCACTTTCTGACGATGAATTAGCAAGTCTTGCTGGTCTAGATCTAGTTGAGGACTATGAAGCGATCACTGGATGGATTGCAGAATTAGCAAGAACAGATTCCCGTCGTATTGTTCTCGGTAACTACGCATATGCACCAGGTGCAAAACATATTGAGGTGCAAGCAGTGCAGCACTGTATTGCTAGAACTATTACTGAAGCGCTTCCTAAAAGCAGAGTTGTTCTAAGTTGGCTTGCAACACCAACTGATTCCCATGTTGTTTCAGTCGAATTTGCAAATGACATAGCTACTCGTTTTACCAAACGGTCAAGATTCACCAAAATTAGAGACTTTGTATTTTCCGCAAGGGAACATAAGCCAGAAACTTTTAATAGTGCAGAGGGCATTGAATATGCACTAATCGATCCGACCTCGTCCATGCAGGGCTCATCATATGCTTTGGCAAAAAGAGTCCAGAGGTGGATGGCCTACCAGCAGGTTGCGGCAGGCAGAGTTGTTTCTTATCAGGTAGCACCTCCAGCAACTACTGATTCAGTGCTCAGCCACCGTATATTGCGGGCAACCTACCGTGGGGCTCCACATTTTGGGCTTTTCCCTTATGAGACCCATAAAGCAGTCAGGATTTCAGCCTTATTGCTCATAGCCCAGCTGCAGGCCCCAATTAATCAGGGGTTTGAGCAGGTTTACAGCCAATTAGCTGTCCACGGCGGGCTTTGGCGTAGCCTCTACAATCCAGCAGATCTCTGGAGGGTGGCCACAATCAGGGGTATTTGGGGCTATTTCAGTAAGCATTGAGAGATTCATAACAAGTTTGTAAAGACTCGGTGAAAGCGGTTTCTAGAACCCCATTTCAGGCATAAAGTCTAAACAAGCCATATCTATGGCGTGCTTTAACCTATTTAGCTGAACCGCTCAGCTAAGAAGGCCCAATACATACTGAAAGGTACAGGGATGAACCTCAAAAAATCTAGAGTATTGTCACTTGCGACATCTCTTCTAGTCATGAGCGCTTCGATCGTTGGTCTATCGGCTACTGCTGCAAACGCATCGTCAGCACCGATCAACGTCACATTCGAGGCAGATGACACATCAGGTTACAACTTCGTCGACTATGACGGTGCTGTGACTTCCACAACTTCATCAGCTCCTGATGGGGCTGGCTTCACATCTGGTGTTGCAATGAAACAAGACAACCAGGGTCAGCTTTGGTCTGGAACTACTTTCCTAACCATTGACCCAGGTTCAAGCCTTCTATCTGCAGCAAATAAGACAGCGACTTTGTCTGTCTATTCACCCGACGCAGTTGAGCGTTGTGTTGACTTGAAGCTTGAAGGTGGGGCAGTTGCAGAAAAGACTGTTCACGTCAATGGCTCTGGCTGGCAGACCCTGAGCTTCGACTTCAGTGACGTTTTCAGCTCGACAGCTAACTACTACAAGGCATCTTTGATGCCAAACATTGGTGGAGGCAATTGTGGTTGGGCTTCAAAGTCTCAGACAATTTGGTACTTTGACAACATCTCGTTCCCTGGTGCAACCAAGGCTGATGTTGTTATCCCTCGTACCTCACCTTCTGGCCTAGTTAACTTCGAAGCAAACGACACCACTGGTTACACAGCCGGTGGCTCAGCTGACTTCGGCGGAACTATTGGAACTAAGGTTTCAAATGCTCCTGCAGGCGGATCAATAGGATCAACCAGTGCATTGAAACTGGATAACCTTGTCAATGCAGCGAGCTGGTCTGGCGAAACATTCCTAACGCTGGGCGCTAAGGCTTCGGTTGTATCAGCAGGTCACACCACGATTACTGCGAACATTTATGCTCCAGCTGCTGGTCTTGACATGATGATGAAAATTCAGAGCGCTGTTACTGGTGGCTTCATTGAGAAGCACGCTACAAGCGTTCAGGGTTGGCAGTCAGTCAGTTACGACTTCAACAACTACGACGCTTCTATGGACTACAACTTGTTGATCTTCTTCCCTGACTTCAACGGTGTTGGCACTCCAAAGACTGCATCTACTTGGTACATCGATGACATTGCATTCAACGGCGCAACTTCAGCTGCTCTGGACACTAACAGCGGGGGCGGCACTCCAGTGCCATTCACAGGTCACGCAACTGTTCGTCTAGCTGGTATGGATGCAACTAACTCAGTTGATCGCCAGGGTGACGCAGACTACTGGGTATCTCAGGGCTGGGCTCGCGGTGGCGCAACATTCCACACCAAGCTCGTTCCAGTAGGTTCAACCCAGCACCTAACATTCGTTGTTAGCGACTCTGCAAATGGATCACCTCTTGCCAACACAACCGTTTCATTGGTTCTTGGTAAGGCATACGCTGACTCAACTGCAAAGCTTCACGTAGGCTCAGCAGTTGCTGGCGGTGCAGGTACTGAGTGCTGGTGTGGAAACGCACAGGCAATTGCTACCGGTGTAACCAACTCACAAGGTCTTGTATCTTTCGACATGGTAAGCGATGACGTTGCAGCTGATGCAGCTGACTACCCAGGAACCAACCTTGCGGTTGCTCCTACCGGTAAGCACCTATTCAGCCAGGTAACTGCATACGTTACCAACGTTCTAGAAGACTCAGTTGACGTTATTGACTTCAACTTCTTCGCACCTGCAACAGTTGTTCCTGCTCCTCAGGTTGTTTCTCGTGTAAACGGAATCACTGCGGACAATGCAGCTGTTGGAAGCACTGAAGGTTGGGCACAGTACTACGCTGCCGGACTACAGTACTTCGAGCGCGGTGTAGAAGTTGGAACCACAACTCACCTGTCTTACACAGTTACTGCAAATGGTGCACCTTACGCAAACAAGACTGTTCACTTGCTTCTTGGTAAGCAGTACTCAGGCTCATCTGCAAAGGTAAGCGTCAACGGACATGCATACACAGGTGCTGAAGTTGTTGTTGATCTAACAACTGACGCTAATGGTCTTGTAGAATTCGATGTTGCTAACACCAACGTAACTGCAGATGCAGATCCTTACCAGGCAGCAAACTTGCTACACCCGGCTGCTGGTAAGCACCTGTTCGCACAGCTAGCTCTTGTTGGTGAAAAGGGTAACCAGGATGTCCTAGACATTCTTGACCTTGTTTACTACAGAAACCAGGCTGCAACACCTCCAACTGTTCTAAACCTTCGTCTTGCTGACTGGAACGCCACCAACTCGTTTGATGGTACCCACGTCTGGGGCGATGGCGGTCTAGGAAGCTGGTTCGACGCAACTACTGGTTACTTTGCTCACTACGTAGCAGTTGGTTCAACATTCAACCTAAAGTACAGTGTCAGAACTGCTGCTGGTGTTGCTGCTCCTAACGGCACAGTAGTAACTCTCTACTTGGGATCTGCATGGTCAGGTTCTAACGCGAAGTTCTCTGTAAACGGTGTCGCTGTTTCAGGTCTAACCAAGTGGGGTGCCAACGGTCAGCTTGACCAGGCAACAACAACTGCAACTGTTCAGGGTGGATACATCACCGTTCCAGTTACATCACTTGACGTGGCTGAAGATGCAACTCCTAACCCAGGAAGCGCAACTGCTAACCCAGATGGTCTTAACCCGCTATTCATGCAGATTAAGGCTCACGTTGAAGGTAACTTCATCACTCAGCAGGACTGGATCAACATTGTTGCTACCCAGGCTGCGGCTGCTCCTACTATCACTTCTGTATCTGCAACTTCAGGTAAGAATGGTCAAGCAATTGACATCGTAGGAACCAACCTTGCTGATGCTCTTGGTGCAACCACTGTTTCCCTATTCACTCCTGCAACATCGAAGCTAGCTGCTGTAACAACAGCTGTTTCAGTGATTTCAGTAAGTGCAGATGGAACCAGAATGACCGTTCGCTCTCCAAACAAGACTCAAAAGGGTAACTTCAGAGTGACCGTAGGCGCATTTGCTCCGACAGCTGCAACAGCTTTCAGCGCAAGCGCTTCGAACACCAGCAAGCCCGCAATTACCTTCCCTGCATCATTGGTGAAGGAAGTTGGCTCTACTTTGACTCTTACTGGAGCAAACCTAGGTTCAGCTACTGTAGTCAAGATAGGTACTGTAAGTGTTCCGTTCACTGTTGTGAACGCAACCACTGTTTCAGTAGTAATCCCAGACACCGTAGTTTCTGGATCAACCATTAGCGCTACAAACGTTGGTGGAACAGTAACCACAACCAAGCTACTCTTCCAGGCACCAGTTGTTACAACTGCAACTGCAAGCGGCAAGGTTGGAGCAACAGTTACTGTTACTGGTAAGAACCTAAAGGCAACAGCAATTTCATTCGGTGGAAACAAGACTGCAAAGGCTGTCATCAACGATGGCAACACCTTGACATTCCTAGTTCCATCAGGTGCGCTTACTGGTGCAATCAAGATCACAACTGGTGGTGGAGTGGTTTACACCAACTCATTCACCGTGGTCCCACCAACACCGACTGTAACCTCATTCACACCAGCTACTGGTAAGAAGGGTGTTGCAATCGTAACCGTAAAGGGTAAGTACCTAACCGGTGCAACAGTAACTGTTGGTTCAGTTGCTGTGACACTATCTGCTGGTGCTACTGACACATCATTCAAGTTCGTTATTCCTGCAGGTGCATCTACCGGCAAGATCAACGTAACCACTGCTGGTGGAACAGTTAGCTCAGCTACAAACCTGACAGTTACTAACTAGTCAGCTAAACGAAAATCTGCCCCGTCCATTAAGTTGGACGGGGCAGATTTCTTTAAGCCTGGAAGAACTACTCTGCTTCTTCTAGGTCTTCTTCATCTAGATCAGAAGCCAACGGAATGGCTAGCAAATCCGTTCTTGCTGTTAGCTCCAGACCTTCAACATCCTTCAAGGTCTTCTGAACTGCGCGTGTTCTGCGGCCTGCTTCACTAACAGTGTTCTGGGCTGTTTCGAGCTGCTTGGCAAGCTTGTCCATGACCCCTGCATACTTGGTGAACTCGGTCTTGGCGGCCCCTAGAACCTTCCAGACATCTGAAGCACTCTTCTCAATGGCCAGAGTCTTGAAGCCCATCTGCAGGCTGTTTAGAAGGGACATCAGGGTTGTTGGGCCGGTCACTAGTACTCGGTAGGTGTTCTGAAGTTCACTTGTCAGTCCTGGACGTCTAACTACCTCAGCAAACAGGCCCTCTGTAGGCAAATACATGATTGCAAAGTCTGTGCTTACCGGGACGTGGAGATACTTGTCAGAGATTAGTTTGGCTTGGGTACGAATAGCCTTCTCCACCGCTTTGGTGGCGTTGAGAATCTCATCAGGGGTTCCAGTCTCCTGGGCTAGCTGTAAGCGCTCATAGTCCTCCTGAGGGAACTTGGAGTCGATTGGCAGGTAGACATACTCGCCATCGGCACGACCTGGAAGCTTCACTGCGAACTCAACGACATCGTTGGTATCAGGCTTGATCTTGACGTTTTTGGCGTACTGGTTAGGGGCTAAAACATCTTCAAGCTGACGCTCTAGCTGGACTTCACCCCAGCCACCACGGCTTTTCACATTGGAGAGAACCTTCTGCAAACTGCCAACATCGGTAGCTAGGTTTTTCATCTCACCAAGACCTCGTTGGACGGCTTCTAGATTCTCGCTGACAAGCTTGAAGGACTCACCAAGTCGCTTTTCCAGGGTTCCCTGAAGCTTCTCATCAACGGTTTCGCGCATCTTTTCTAGCTTCTCCTCGTTGCCCTTGCGCATCTTTTCCATCTCTGATTGCAGGGTGACTTGGATTTCCTGAAGTTTCTTGGCATTGGAATCTGTCAGTTCGGAAACCTTAGATTCTAGAGATTTTAGAGATTCGCCTAGTGACTTCTGCAGCTCAAGGCGACTTTGTGTTGCCTCTTCACGGTTGCTCTTAGCCGATGCATCAGAGGCATCTCTAATGGCAGTTAGACGTTTCTCGATAACTTCGTGATTTGCTGAGATGGATGCTCTCAATTCATCTCGGTGCGTGAGGAGATCCTTTGAGATGTCCATTGAAGGTGAATTACCCTTGCGGGTGATGACTACAAACAGTAAACCTAGTGTTGCTACCAGGTTGATGATCAGAAATAGTGTTGTGGTTTCCATAGTTCTCCATGCTCAGGTGCGCGTTGGATGCACACAGCAACACTAAGCCTAGGAGATGACATATTCTTCCTGAGGTTCGCCTCAGGCTTACCGATTAGTTGTTGGTAGGAGCTGAACCGTAACCGTTGGCACTATAGTAACGGAAGTAGTCAATGCTGAACTGAGCCTTGGTTAGTCCGTTTGCAATTCCGCCACCGTAGCTGCCACCCATTGCTAGGTTGAAGATGACATACATCTTTGGGGCAACGCCAGAAGCGTTTGGTCCAAATGGCCAGTAAGTAAGCCCTAGATCTGACTTCTTGATGTTAGCCACTTGACGGTCATCGATGAAGAAGGTTACTTCAGTTGGCAACCAAAGCAAGGCGTAGGTGTGGTAACCGGCAGAGAGAACTGTTGTGCTGTTTAGAGCACCCATCTGGTAGTCATGCACACCGCTGGTGTTTGGGTAATGCGCTGCAGCAGTATTGATGAAGGGGCTGTTACCTGCATACTCAACGATATCGAGCTCTCCACAGCCTGGCCATGGGACAGAGTTGATGTTTGAGCCAAGTGTCCAGAATGCAGGCCAAGTGCCTCCACCTGAAGGCATCTTTAGTCTTGCCTCGAAGTATCCGTAGCTAAAGTGCTTCTTACCGTAGCTAGTGAACTTACCGCTAGTCCAAGTCTTATTGCTAGTACAGGTGGCATCACCAGCTGTAGTAGAGGCTGTGATGATCATTGAGCCAGCACCGTCAGCCTTGTTAGCACAGGCCGCGTAAGCCTCTGCTTCGCCGTTACCCCACCCACAACCGGCAGGGTTATTACAGCCATCTCCTAGGTCTGGGCTCCAGTTAGCACTGCTAGGAGCGCTTCCAAGGGCACCGTCAAATTCATCTGACCAGAGCAGTGTTCTGGTATTCGGAGCTGGAGGAGTAACAACACCACCACCGTTTGAGCCCCCAACAGGGATGCTGTATTCAAGGTTGGTGATGTCAATGGTGTCAACACCTAGGTCAGTGATCCAAGCTGCTAGCTGGGTGTATAGACCGCCCCTAGCAGTTGCATCAAGGCCAATAACATCAAAGCTAACTACACCGTTAGAGTCTGTGGTCCCAGTTACAAGCAGCTGATCTTGAGGACTTCTGTCGATACCAGTAGTAGTTTGAGTGCCAACTTGAACCTTTGCATTCGACCCACCGTCGCGCTTACCCACGCTGAAGTTGACTACTTTGTTAGGGGTAGGACGGTTAAGGCTGTCTGTGACCAGGTAGCTGATGTGGGTAGTGGACTTAGCCATTACTTGAGCAATCTGGAATCTAAGTCCTGCGTGGTACCAGTTGTTGGCAACCCAACTGTTGGCATTGTTCACATCGTTGAATGAGTTTGAGTCGTCAAAAGTGGTCTGCTTGATTTTCCAAGGGCCGACGTAAGTAGTTGGCGGGGTTACCGGTGGAACAACAGGAGGGGCAACAGTTGAAGTCAAAGCAATCTTTACGGCCACAGAAACGGTCTTGGCAGGAAGGTAGTTGGCAGTGCCTGGATTAGTTGCCCTGATAGTACAAGTTCCAACCTTGATTGCGGTTACTCGGTTACCGATAAGGGTGCAGTACTTGGTTGAAAGGGTGCTTAGGGTTGTTAGTCCGGCGGTTTGGGTGGTAGTTAGATCTGCAGTTGGGTTTGCCAGCGAAAGCCAACTGAAATCAGAGATAGTAAGTAGGTTTGCGGCTTTTGCGATAGTGAATGAACGAGTGACATCTCTGGCAGGCTTGTGGGTTAGGTCACCTGGGTTGCTAGCTGTGATCTTGCAGATGCCTGAGGTGATGATGTGGACAGTCGTGTTATTGACCAAAGAGCAAATGGTAGGAGTAACGCTGGTAGTTGTGGTCACTCCAGCACTCTGGGTAATAGTTAGAGAAATATCTGGGTTCCCATACGTCACCTTGGTAAGCGGGGCGAAGGTAATGGTGGTGGTTGGGATAGTGACAGCTTGTGCCTGCAAGGTTGCACCAAAGCCCATCATTAGGGCTAAAGAAAGAGTGAACATACGCTTGCGAGAAGTCTTCATGTTCTTAGCCTAAGCCTGTAGGTGGTCCCGTGAAAGCGCTTTTACCGTCTTCAGCCAACTATCAGGTAAATGTTATGCCGCTGGCATATAGCCTTTAAGTGAGGAGCAACATGAAAAACATCGATTCCAGCACTAGAAAACGAAGAATTTTCTTGGGCAGCGCTCTTTCTCTGCTAATTGTTGCAACAACTGCTATCCAAATTCAGAACTCAGAGTTAGCGAATGCGCTAATCCCGGTTGCACAAACTCCGATTGATCCGCCAATTGATATTCCTGCAGAAATAGATCCACCTGCTGTTGATACTCCACCAACTGACCCAATCACTCAGAAACTTCTAGCTGATGGTTGCAACCTAAATGCTTCACCGACTGCCACTCAACACGATTTAGGAACTTGTAAAGTCTTAGTCATCGGTGATTCGCTAGGGCAAAACTTAGGCTATGGATTACTGGGACAGCTTCGAAACAAACCGGGCCTTACAGTCACCATGAAAGCTAAAGCTTCTACCGGTTTATCAAATGCTTGGTTCTACAACTGGCATGTCAACCAAGCTGCATTTATCAAAACCTATAAACCCAACCTCGTCATTGTCTTGATGGGGGCAAATGATCGACAGAACTTTGTCGTCAATGGCAAGATCCAGACCTTCGGCAATCTAGATTGGCAAAAGACCTATCAGAGTAATGTCACCAGACTTGCCTCTGCAGCAACGGCATCTGGAGCGTATGTGCTCTGGGTAGGGCTTCCAATCATGAAACCTTATAACTATGCAAAAGGTGAAACTCTAATTGATCAGTTGATTGCGGCAGCAGTGCCAAAGACAACTGGAGCGCAATATATTTCGCTTAGAGAATTGACTGCAGATGGTTCCGGTAAATATCAGCAGAGCGCAATAATCAACGGAAAATACCAAGTCTTTAGAGGTGGGGATGGAATACATTTCTCTTCAGTTGGGCAAGAGGTTATCGCCACATACACGATCAATAAAATCAACCGACTATTTCACGTCAAGCTGACCCCGAATATTTCTTGGTATATCAAGAAATAGAACGCAAGTAAAGATTTTCAATTACTGCAATTGCGAGCAGCGCTCCAACAATACAGATTGCCCCGATCATAAAAGTTGAATACCTATCGTTTCTAAGCTTTATGGAGCGATGGATTGGTCGCTCAACAAAGTGGTAAGAGATGACTGCGGTAACTATCGCACCGAGCAAGAATAGCCAAGGCCAGAAGCCATCGGTAAGGGGCTCTTCTGTTTGGGTAGGCAGTACTAACCAAAGGAAATGCCAAAGGTAAAGCGAGTAGGAAATATCCCCAATGTATCTAAGTGGGCGAACTCCTAAAGCTGGCAACGGAGAGTAAAGCAGTATGCCTGTGGCTAATACCGGTAGCCAAGCCAGGTAGCCAGGATAAGCAGTCTGTGAGTTGAAAGTAAACATGCAGACCAAAAGTATTACTAGGCCTGCGTAACCCAAACTCTTGAACCTAGTCGTTCCAAAAGTTGCTACCAATGCGCCAAACCCAAGTTCCCAGAATCTGGTAAGGGGGGAGAAGTATGCGCTAACAGGATTGGCTTGAGTTTCTAAAACACTCCAGACTGCTGAACCGATAACCACAATGACTAGGAGCATCTGAAGCAATTGCTTTCTATATTTCTCCGCACTCAACCAAGTCAATGCAAAAACTAGAACAGGAAATATGAGGTAAAACTGCTGTTCAACAGCTAGTGCCCAGTAATGAGTTAGCAGCGATTGATCTAAGCCTTGAATAAAATAATTTGCTCCTGAATCAATTAGTCGAAGGTTGGTTGCATAAAAGGTTGCCCACCTCGCATCAGTAATTAGATCTGAGTTGAAAGCCTGGCCTTGGAGAAAGTAGGCGGCCACAATAGTTGCGACAATGACCAAAGCTGCTGCGGGGAAGATTCTGATAAACCTAGAACTCCAAAACTTACCTAAATTAGCCCAAGTGTGCTTCGCTGGCTGCCTAGTGAGCGACTGGGTAATTACGTAACCACTTATAACAAAGAACATGTCAACGCCAATGAAGCCAGCACTAAAGCCGGTTAGGTTCATATGCAGTGCAATAACCAGAACAATGGCCAATGCTCTTAGCCCTTGGATGTCTGCCCTAAAGCTAGAACTGCGTTCTGCTACCGATGACACATTGAAGCTCTGATCCATGACCGACCTTTCAGGGCGTTCTTGGTGACTAGTTAGAGTCTTGACTCAACCTTAGCTTTAGTAGCTTCAAAGCGTTCCTTGAGTAGGACATAGTTTGGCAGCCATGGCTTAGCTGGCCCTGCCCAGTGAATGATCTTCGGTTCAGCATTGAAATCTTGAGAAGGAACGTGGTTCCACTCAGTTCCAATTTCAACAACACGGTCACGTGAGTAGATGTTAAAGACATCCTGGTCATTCATCTTGCACTGCTCAACCAAATACATGTGAGTGAAGGTGAAGTTCTCTTCTCTCATGACTCTTAGGTTTAGCGAGAGGATACCCGCATTGAATGTTCTTGACTTTAGGTCAGCAACTGAGTGCAATCTTCTTCTGATGTCCCAGGCCTTTGCTGGCTCAAACTTCAATGTTGCTCTGGTGATTGGACGAATCATGTTTGCCCAGGTCTTTAGCTTGGTTCTCTTACCAGCGAAGACATTTTCACCAAGTTCTAGATCGTAAAGGTAACCGACATCGCCTTGAATCAAGATGTCGATGTCTAGGTAGACCACCTTGTCTAGATCCTTGAGGATTTCAGGCAGGAACAATCTGTCCATAGTCGAAACAGAGATGTGGGCTAGAAGAGCAATGTCGTCACCGTAAGAAACATCATCAAAGTTATAGAAAGTGAAATTAATCTCAGGGAAAAGCTTTGCCATCCGTTCACGGAATTCTTTACCCAGACCACGAGTCATAACATGGGCGTTAATTTCTCTTGTAGTGTGATCAACCAACGATTGAAGAACCACAGGAATCATCGCTTCTAAGTTCTGGTCAAGGGCAAGTGCAACATCAACAGCATTCTTACCTCTTGGGTTATTGCCCAAAGTGATCTTTGATTTTTCAAGAGCCGCCACGTTTGCAGCCACATCGATATTTGATTCGGTATAAGCAGAGAAAGTGGTTGCGTAGGTCTCAGCAAACTGAACCTCTGGCTCACAGATTTCAGCCCAAAGCTTTCTAACCTGCTCTTCGGACTGACCATCAAGAATGGCCTTCAAAGTAATCTCTAGCTTGTCCTCGATGCCATTTCTAATCTTGTTGAAAGCAACTTCATCAAGATTGATAAGACCTTCAAAGCGAACATCTGAGAGGTTCTTTGGGGAGAAGTCCACCGGCAGTCCCATTGAGCGAGCAGGAAGGTAGCAGTGCAGACGTGAGGTTGCAACAACCTGGTAGTCGACATACTCAGAGAGCATCTGTCTAGCATCTTCGATGCCATCAACAAGATCTAGATCTCTAACGTACTCACCAATTTGGATGAAGCGGTCTACTTGCCAATCTCCATACTTGCGCTGGTTCCAGGCAGTTTCAACTAGAGCCAGCTTCTTGGCCTTGGTGCCAGTCGCCTTAGGCAGCACTTGGCCAACAGTAGTTGTGACACAACCAGAGAAGAATGCCTTGACACCAAAATCACGCAGGCGATACAGAGTCGTCCAGTCACGGCAACCAATTGGCTCAATGCGCTTGAGTTCTGCAACAACATCTTCAGTTAGCACATCTGGATCTTGGATGTGGAATGAGATCATCAAGGGCTTGACGTTCTTAGGATATGGAAAATCAACGGGACCGTTGAAGTTTCGGTGCATGAACCAACCGTTGCTAATGAGCCAAGTGTTCTCTGGGTATTCACGACCGCTAGAGAAATCTCTATCGATAGCGATTGGTTGGACCTTTACCTTTGTTCCAGAAATCTTACGGTCTGGGTGAATTTCCTTCTTTAAGTTATTCAAGTAGTTAGAAAGCTTGGTATCCCCAACGTAGTCAACATCCTGGAAACGAAGAAGGTTCGACAAGGCGGCCAAAGTCTGAACATAGTCACCGCGGTTACGTGAAGTCCTAGAACGGTCAAGAAGTTTGTAATCCATAACAGCGATGTTGATTGTGTCAGGCAATGACTTAGCAACTGCATCCTTGTGGTTGAGCTGTGTATTAAACCAGGTAAGAAGTTCCAGATCCTCTTCTGAAAGTGCAGATTTAGTGTCACTTGCCAAAAGCTCTGCGGTTTCTTTACGCAGTTCGGCAATTTGATCGTATTTAGCCAAAAGCTTCATTAGCGACATCTTCACATCCGGTGCTAACTCGCCACGATACTTATCGAGGTGGGCAGCCAGTTCCTTGCGACCTGTTTCCCTGTTGTCATGGAAGACGCTGTCAAAATACTCCAACGGGGCAAGGCGAATCGCTCGGTCGCGATCAACTTCTTGTAGGTAATGGAAGGTGGATTCAACCAAGCCATACTGCCAAAGCATCACTGCAAACGCTATCGATCCAACTTCTTTGAATTCTGGATCAACCGATAGGGATTGGAAAAAAGACCTAGCAATCTGACGGTCCGCACCTGTCACAGTTCTTGCGTATTCAACAACTCCCTGCTCAAAACTCCCACCCTTTGCCACGAGAGCGACCACAGGAGGGTTCTCCACTTTGTCACGAAGCATAGTTATGGTTTGGCTGTTCGCATTGATAGTCGCCTTGGCAGCCCTAAGGTCCAGGATCTTTTGAAGCGGCAACGGAACAGGAACCTTGGCGAGCGCCCAGATGTATTTGTTCAGAATTTTTGGATATTTCATCAGGCTTGCCTTTAGTTTGAGAAGTGGGAAGGTTTCCTCCCCATTTTACTAATCAGAGCCTCTATTAGCCCGTTGGCTAGAACCCCAGAAGTCCCTAATAGGCTTTGGCTAAGGGATTGGGTCAAATGGCTAAGCAGAATAGAACAGTGTTCAGGGCGCTATTGCTGGCCACCCATTTCCCTCAAGCCCTTGCCATGGTCTTGCTCACCTTGTCAGCTAGCTGGCTTTATGGGCAACACGGTTCAGGCTTATTCTTTGTTTTCTTGGCTGTTGCATCAGGACAAGCGTCCATCGGTTGGGTAAATGACTATCTCGATTACGAAAACGATAAAGCTCTAAATAGAAACCAGAAACCAGTGGTTAGGTTTGGCTTAGGGCAGAAAGATCTAAAGACTCCAATAATTCTTGCGCTGGCCTTTATGGTTCCATTTTCATTCTTGGCAGCCGGTTTCATGGGCGGCCTGGCCCACATATTGGCAGTATTCAGTGCTCAGCTATACAACCTGTATCTAGCTAGAACCATTTGGTCATGGTTGCCCTATGCAGTTTCCTTTGGTTTACTTTCCATCTTTGTTACGCAGTCAAGCTCATTAGCCCTCTGGCCAAGCTGGCAAGTTGTGGTCATTGCGATAAGTGTTGGAGTCATAGCTCATATTTTTAATGCTTTACCAGATATCGATATTGATCAAAGGTCAAACCTGGGAGGCTTTGTGATCTCGCTTGGTAAATCAAGAGCACTTGCTCTCGCAGCAGTTTTGTCTGCTTTGATTCTTGGGTTATTGGTAAATCTGTGGCTCACTCGCTAATCACAGTTATATGTTTCCCAGTTGGTAGTCTCTAAATGAAGACCACCGTCGAAGGGTAGAACCATGAAGCCAGTTGCAAAAATAGCTTTCTATGCTGCAATCATTGGACCAATACAGTCAGCGCTGGGTTGGATCATCGCAGGATCTATGTGGCCAGGATATGACCAGGCTCGACAAACCATTAGTGAACTTGCTTCGCCTGAGTCTCCAGTCAAAGAGATCATGTCTTCATTCTTCGTCTTCGGTGGAATCCTGACTCTTATCGTTGCAATCTACGCTCGAACACTTGCAATGCCAGGTCGCATCGCACTTTTTGTATCAGCGCTGTGCACATTCGGACTAACAATATTCCCGACACCTCTGATTGGGTATTCAACCATGCATAGAGTTTTCGCTATTGCATCCTTTGCTATTTCTGCTGGTTGGCCACTACTTGCCATGAGGAAATCTAAAGACGCACCATTTGCAATCCGCCCGCTAGCAACAATCATTGGAACAAGTGTCCAGGCAGCTCTTGCCCTTTGGTTCCTAAGTACTTGGACTGACCCAGCTGCAACAAATGTTGGAATCTGGGAGAGAGTAGTCGCTGTTTCACAGGCGGCATATGCAACCTGGGTTGTTGTCTCTATCTACCTGAGCCAACAAAGAAAAGTTAGTTAACTGACTCCGGGTCATCTATCAGTTCGCGAACTTCTTGATCGCACCGGCAAGACTTCGCTATTTTTGCTGCCCAGAAATACGCTTCTTCAGCATTTGCAACTTCAAGAATTGAGAACCCACCTAGCCTGACTTCGCTGGCTTTAATTGGTCCTGGCTTTATTTCTCCGTGTTCATTAACGACAACTGGCTTATCTTCGAAGAAGCCACCGCCGAAAATCCACACTCCGGCTGCCTTCGCCTCACGAACGACAGCATGTGATTCATCAGCAACTTGTGGCAACTCATCCATAGGAAACTTCATGTCACCATCATTGAAAGAGATTATGTATCTAGGCATGGAAACCTTCAGCCCTCTAAAAGAATCTGATGGTAGAGCTAACCTCTACACCAACAGATTTGCAAGCCTTTAGAAAATCAGAGTAGGCGGGGTCACTTGAATCAGCGTCCTGGAATTCACCTGAGGTGATGTCAATGAAATAGCTGCTTGTTGTTGAAACTATGTCGCTCCAATATTTTTGAAAATCTGCATCTTCTGGCGAGGTATAAGAAGTTGCGGCTTCCATTCGTTCCCATGTAGTCGACTTCTCAGAGATGCTATTGCAGTAATCACGAAACTCGTTGTCTGCCTTCTCATGGGTCGCTGGAGCGCATCCCCCTAGCAAAAGTGGCAGAGCGCAAGTTATCACTAGGGCAGTCTTATTCATCTGGACCTCTCATTTAAAATTTGGGAACAGAATAGCAGTAGGAAAGCCTTCCCTCAATTAGGACTTGGAGATTCTAAGAAATTTGAATTCTGAGATTCCCAGTTTGTATCATGATTTTTTACTTAAGGTCGCTATTCGCCTCCATCTACGTTTTTTACCGCTATTCTCTTTGACTCTGGGGGGCTCGATTAGCAAGTGGCCAGGTTAGGTATGCTTTTTTACTATGAGTAATTTAGACCGCCCAGAAATCGAACCAATGCTAGAGCCAGCACCTACCGTGCTGACCACCAAAGAGATCATCATCGGTGACGGTGACGAAGCTCCTGCCAATTCAGTTGTCAAAGTTCACTACCTAGGTGTTGACTATGAAACCGGTGAAGAATTTGATTCATCCTGGGGTCGTGGGGAGTCAATAGAGTTTCCACTGAACCGCCTGATCAAGGGTTGGCAAGATGGCATCCCTGGCATGAAGGTCGGTGGAAGAAGAATGCTGATCTGTCCACCTGAAGTTGCTTACGGCCCTAAGGGCTCAGGCCACCAGTTGTCTGGAAGAACTTTGGTATTCGTTATCGATTTACTTGAAGTCAAGTAGTCCTTAAATGAAAGAACCCCACCGTGGAGGGTGAGGTTCTAGTAGGCCCCGTCGGGATCGAACCGACGACCCACGGATTAAAAGTCCGTTGCTCTAACCAACTGAGCTAGAGGCCCTGATCTGCTTTAGGCAGAAATACTATTCTAACTTTTACTTGCCTACTATTTCTCAGTGAAGGCAATAGTTGCTCTAACCGCCCGTTTCCAAGCCTTATAAGCATCTTCACCCTCTTCTTCTTTGGTGAAGGATTGAGCGATTGGGTTCAATTCTCTAAGTGCCGCTAGGTCTTCCCAGACCCCAATGCCAAGACCAGCCAGATAGGCAGCGCCTAGGGCTGTTGAGTCTATGTTGACTGGTCTTTCGATGCGCACTCCCAGCTGATCTGCTTGCATTTGAAGTAGCAGGTTGTTCTCGGATGCTCCACCATCGACTCGGAGTTTGGATAGCTTTATGCCAGTTGATTCCATGGCATCGAATATGTCTCTAACTTGAAAAGCAAGGGCCTCTAATGTCGCTCTAGCGATGTGAGCTTTACTAGTGCCTCTAGTTAAGCCATGAAGAGATCCTCTGGCCTCTGGCTTCCAATAAGGAGCTCCAAGACCGGTTAGAGCTGGAACAAAAACTACTCCGGCACTATCTGGAACAGATCTTGCTAAGACTTCTATTTCATCTGAAGAGGAGAAGAGTTGTAATTCGTCTCTAAGCCATTGCACAGCTGCCCCTGCAACAAACACCGAACCTTCACTGGCATAAGTTCTCACTCCGTTCAGCTGCCAGGCAACGGTCGTGATTAGGCCATTAGTTTGAACTACTGGTGTTGTTCCAGTGTTCTGGAGGATGAACGCACCTGTTCCATAAGTGCATTTAGCTCCACCTATATCAAACTGCGTCTGACCAAAAAGCGCTGCTTGTTGATCACCTGCAATACCCGCTACTGGAATAGACAGCCCAAAGAAAGACGCAGGGTTAGTTCTTGCAACTTCACCGCTTGAGTCAACGATGGAAGGTAAAGCTCTTAGTGGAATGTTGAAGAGTTCCAGAAGTTCGTTGGACCAGTTACCTGAATGAATGTCGTAGAGCTGAGTTCTAGAGGCGTTAGATGCATCAGTAATGTGAGCGCCATTGGTTGCCCTTGCGATTACGTATGAGTCGATTGTTCCAACAACAGTGGTGCCATTGCGAACATCACTCCAGATCTCTGGTTCGTTGATAGAAATCCAACGCAGTTTTGCCGCAGAGAAGTATGGGTCTAAAGGTAAACCGGTAAGTGATTGGACTTTTGCATAGGTTGCGTGATTCTCAAGACCTTTCAGAACTCCAGTTGTTCTTCGGTCTTGCCAGACGATTGCATTTCTTGGGGACTTCAGGGTTTCCTTTTTCCAGAGTCCAACCGTTTCTCTCTGGTTAGTAATACCTAAAGCTTTGAAATCTTTACCCGCAGCATCAATGACTTGTTGAACAGAAGATTTAACAGCACTCCAGATCTCCTCAAGGTCGTGCTCCACCCAACCAGGTTGCGGAAAATGTTGCGGGAATTCTTGATAGCCTCGAGCAACAATCCTGCCTTGCTCATCTACCGCTATTGCGGTTACCCCTGTAGTTCCTGCATCTATAGCGAGAATCATTAGTGGGCCATCGGTTCGTAAATCACATCTTCAGCAGTTGAATCTTTTCGTGGCCATTCAATAAGCAACATCGCAGCTAGCATCAGAGATCCACCAAAGATTACTTGGAAAGACAATACTTCTTGACCAACAGCAACAGATGTTAATGCTGCAAAGACTACTTCCATAGTCAAAATTATGGCAACTCGTGAAGCATCCATGATGGATTGCGCCCAGGTCTGAATGAAGAAAGCTAGTGCTGTTGCAAATACTGCCGTGAAGAGAATTGCGAACCATACCTCTCCATCAACTGGTTGCTGGATTCCGTTAGGGATAGCCCCGATCCAACAAACCACAGCAACTGTTGCGAGTTGAATCACTGTTAGGGCATAGACATCTTTGCCGGGAGACCATCTGCCCAGTCCAACAATGTGAAAAGCAAAGCCCAAGGCACAGAGTATGGTCCAGATTTGTCCAAAGTCGAATGAAGCATCTTTGATAGTAATGAAACCTAAACCGACAGTTGCCAGGATTGCACCGATTGCCACGATTCCTCGAGGCTTCTTTTTGAAAATTGCCCAGACTAGTAATGGGGTGAGGATTACATAAAGCCCAGTTATGAAACTTGTGATTGCTGCAGTTGAAAGAGTGAGGCCGATTGTCTGAGTGATATAAGAGAATCCCAGAATCACTCCGAGGATAATTCCATAGAAAAGTGTTTTCCCTCTAAAAGCCTTTAGGACTTTAGGTTTGGCGATGATCATCAAAAGCGCAGCAATGGTAAATCTGATCGCTAGAAAATCGAATACTGGAGATTTGTCCATGGCAGGTTTCATAGCCACAAATGATGCACCCCAAGCAATCGTTACAACCAATAGGGCTGCAACACCTAAACCATTACGTTTCACTGACTAAGTCTATTTGCCACGTTTGATTCGTGTGCCGTGGGCTACGTGACGAACCATGCTTGGGAAAACCAAGCCATGCATTGGGAAAACAGTCCACCAATAGATCTGACCCAAGAGCCCTCTCGGAACAAAGATTGCCCGCTGGGTTACCTTGGTTCCACCATCTTTGGTTTCCTCTGCATTGAACTCAAGCCAAGCAAGCCCGGGCATCTTCATTTCAGCTCTAAGTCTTAGAAGATGCGGGCGCTCTAAAGCTTCGACTCTCCAGAAATCGAGAGCTTCACCTTCTAGCAGGAAATATGGGTCACGCCTTCCTCGACGCAAGCCAACTCCACCGACCAAACGATCCTGTAATCCGCGTAATTCCCAAGCCCAGGTAGCAGTTGAATAACCGTTATCGCCACCGATGGACTCGATTCTCTTCCAAACAGTTTCAATAGGGTCTGTTGTAATTTCAGTTCTAATGTCTGTGTATAGCGAACCGCCTGCCCACTTAGGGTCAGTCGGTAGCGGTTCGCTAGGAGTGCCAGGCATTGAAGCGTTGCTCCAACGTGTTTCGACGTTTGCTTCTTTGATTCTGGTTAGAGCTAGGGAAACTGCACGCCTAAATGTAGTCAATCCTTCAGCAGGATCTGGAATGTATTCCTTGATACTTTCATCTCTTGCCACTACTTCATTTCTTAAGCTGTCAATTAAACGTCTAGCTAGTGTGATGGGCACAGGTGTTACCAGCCCAACCCAGCCACTTGAAAGTCTTGGAGTAAGCACTGGAAGCGGCAGGATGAATCGCTTTCGTAGCCCAGCTGCCTCTGCATACTGAATCATCATTTCTTTATAGGTGAAAACCTCTGGCCCACCAATATCAAAATCTCGGTTTAGTTTCTCTTTAACTCCAGCAGCACCTACTAGGTAACGCAGCACATCTCTCACAGCAATTGGCTGAATTCGAACAGTTACCCACTTCGGGGTCACCATCACCGGAAGTCGCTCGGTTAGATATCTGAGCATTTCAAATGAGGCTGAGCCTGAGCCAATCACAACTCCAGCTCTAAGTTCAATGGTTGGAACTCCTGATGCTCGGAGAATCTCACCGGTTTCTTCTCTAGAAGATAAGTGAGCGCTGAGCTTAACCTTTGTTTCCGCCATGCCACCTAGGTAAATGATTCGACTAACTCCGGCAGCTTTTGCGCACTCACCAAAGGTAGTTGCCCATTCACGTTCTAACTGCACAAAATCATCTGCAACCATTAGGGCGTGGAGGAGGTAGTAAGCAACGTCGACATCTTTTAAAGCTTTAGCAATCGCTGCTTTGTCACTAGCGTCACCTTCGACTATTTCAACCTGGGAGAACCAAGGGTAATTCGTCAGACGTTCAACATGTCTGGCAAGCACTCGCACTCGGTAGCCATGCCTAAGAAGCTCACGAACTAGACGACCACCAATGTAACCAGTTGCACCGGTAACTAGACACAGCGCAGGTTTACCATCTTTGCCTACGGCTAAAGGCAGCCCTTTTGTGATGTCTTCATGCATTTAAGACACCTGCGATTTGATGCCATCTGCTGTTACACGATAGATCGGCTTCATTTCACCGGCATTCACTTCAACTGTCAACTTATTCTCAAATGGTGCTACAGGACAGGTGGCAAAGTCAGTGTATGAGCAAGGGAAGTTACCTGAAAAGTTGAAATCAAGAATGTATGAACCATCAGCTTGATGGGTTGCTATAACTGATCTACCAGTTCCATAAGTAGTACCACCGCTCGTTGAATCTTTGAAGTAGACAGTTAGGTCTTCACTATTCGCTTTATCAAAAGCGGTCAGTTTGCATGGAGTACCAAATAGTTCAAAAACCAGCGAGCCAGGAGAGATGTACGCGTGAGTCATGCCCTCAACTACTGAACCCACAACAACTTCACTCGGCGCATTGTTTAGTTCAAGGGTTGCTTTTACCCTGAAATTAGAGTCGTAGTCAAAAGTCAAAACAGATTCAAAGCTCTTCAGCATTGGGGAGTTTGGATCTCTAGGTCGCACCACCAACTGGCCGGCGCGGGAGGCTAATTCAACTTTGATTTCATCAAAGTCAAAAGTCATTTCAGCCCTAGGTTGAATAGTCCAGGCATGTTCACCGGTACTCGAATCTTTGACATGGACTGTGTCACCATCAGCCCACCAATGGCCAGTAATGCCTGCGATTTCTTGAGGTTCGTTAGTTAGCCAAACCAGATTTGTTACGGATAGAAAACCAGTTGGGTTTGAGAAGATTCTGTTTCTAGAGTCAACCCATTCGGACCATGCTTGAGGAATATTGTTCATTAGAAAAGACTAATCCTCAAATAGTGGCATGTGGCTCTCTATAGCGACTATGGACGACCCAGCGGCTTGTTTTTTCGCAAGATGAATCACATACAGCTCGCCTGGCTTCATGGCTTGGGCTTGTTTTAGAAGGCCCTGTTGTTCCTCATCGCCGAAAGCACTTATGGCATTCAAGATAGTTGGGAGGGCTGGCCGATGACTACAAATAACTACCCCTCCCTTTCGCTTCGCAAATTTTCTCACTAACTTTGCAGTCCGCTTTGGGCTGAGTTTTGCTCCTCTTTCACTCAAGAGAGAGCGCTGAACGACCCTTACCTCATTGTTAGAGATGAACGGGGCAACAGTATCTGTGCAGCGTAACCAGCGGCTGGTCAGAACTGTCTTAGGTCCGTAGGCAGCCAAGATGTTAGTCAAAATTGCAGCTTGGATTCTGCCAATAGGTAGCAGTGGTCTAGACGATTCGCCCCTTGGCCAATCAGATCTTGGAGTTGCTTTGGCGTGACGTAAGACAATCAGTGGCTTGGTGTCTAGTTGCTCACTCTCGTCTAAATTTTGCAGAAGTTTCAACGGATCAATATCGTGCTTGTATGAAAGGCGTTTCTTAGCTTCTGGAACGCTCAACCATTCGAGAGCAGCAACCTCTTCATCTGGAACGAAGTTTTGTTGAGCCAAAATTTTATCTGTGACATGAGCTGCCCAGTAGTGCACTACCTTGCGATTGCCATGTTCGATTTTGTATTCCAGCTCGTAAAGCTTCACCCCTAGGGCAACAGAAAGACCTGTTTCTTCTCTTATCTCTCTAACGGCTGCTTCACTTATGCTTTCACCCTTGTCAAGCTTGCCCTTAGGCCAACTCCAGTCATCGTATCTTTCCCGATGAATAACTAGGACTTTGAGCACACCATTTTCACGACGCCACAACAAAGCGCCTGCAGCAACAACAATCATTAATTGCTGCCACTTCTCTTGGAGAGGACATTCCGCATAATTTGATCTTGCACATCGATATATTCAGCAGTGGCTTGCTTACCACCATTTTTCAACCAATTACCTTCAGGGTATAGATGCCAAGAATGAGAGGTATCAGAAAGACCAAGGGTAAAGAGATTCTTCATCTCAGCAAGGTGGTCTGCTTGACGGAGTCGAACCAGTGTTTCAACTCTTCTGTCCAGGTTTCTATGCATCATGTCGGCTGAACCTATGTATACGATCGCATCGCCTTCATTTTCAAATCTAAAGACTCGAGAGTGTTCTAGGTACCTGCCAAGAACTGATCTAACTTTGATGGTTTCACTTAAGGCTGGAACTCCAGGTCGAAGAGAACACATGCCACGAACAAGGATCTCAATTGGCACTCCTGCTTGAGAAGCGCGATACAGGGAATCAATAATCTGTTCATCAACAAGTGAGTTCAACTTAATCTGGATACCAGAAGCTTTACCGGCCTTAGCATTAGCCGCTTCTGCTTCAATAAGTTCGGTCAGTCCCTGACGGACTCCAACAGGTGAAACCAAAAGTTCTTTGAATGAAAGATCTTCCGCATAAGCAGAAAGTCGGTTGAAGAGTTTGGCGATGTCTTCACCGACTTCGTCACGGCTGGTAAGTAGTCCGTAGTCTTCATAGAACCTAGCGGTCTTCGGGTTGTAGTTACCTGTTCCAATGTGACAGTAACGCTTGAGTCTGCCTTCTTCTTGGCGGATAACCATGGCAAGTTTGCAGTGAGTCTTTAGTCCCACGATTCCGTAAACCACATGAACGCCAGCCTGCTCTAGCTTTCTCGCCCAGCCAATGTTATTTTCTTCATCAAAGCGTGCTTTGATTTCAACCAGCACTAGAACCTGTTTACCAGCTCGAGCCGCGCTAATAAGTGCATCGATAATTGGCGAGTTACCGCTAGTGCGATACAGAGTCTGCTTGATGGCAAAGACTTTAGGGTCAGTAGCTGCTTGTTCGATAAAGGCCTGAACGCTGGTTGCAAATGATTCATAAGGATGGTGCAGCAATATGTCCTTTTGGCGCATAGCGCTGAAAATGCTTCTGCCCTCATCGTTTGCTGACTGCAACTGACGATTAGTAATAATTTGGTGTGGTGGGTAGTGAAGTTCCGGACGTCTCATAAACGCAATATCACTAAGCCCAGTTAGATCAAGAGGCCCCTCTAGTGAATAAACATCCTCAGATTCGATATCCAATTCTTGCTTGAGCAGATCTAGAACTTCTGAATCAATCGTGCTGGAAACTTCAAGGCGGACAGCAGGGCCAAAGCGTCTGCGCTTTAATTCTTCTTCTAGAGCTTTTAGAAGGTTTTCTGCTTCGTCTTCATCAACATCTAGATCTTCGTTACGGGTAACTCTGAAGGTGTGGTGCTGAAGAACTTCCATGCCCTCAAAGAGTGAACCTAGGTGTTCACCGATAATTTCTTCCAAAGTAACAAACTTGACTCCAGAGCTTGCTCCTGGGACTCTAACGAATCTTGGCAGCGTTGGTGGAACCTTTAGACGTGCAAAAAGTTTGTCTTCATGTTCTGGGTGCTTAACCATTACTGCGATGTTAAGTGAGAGCCCTGAGATGTATGGAAAAGGGTGAGCAGGATCAACAGCCAGCGGAGTGAGAACTGGGAAAATTTGTGAAGAGTAGTAAGCAGAAAGAGTATTTTTCTCTGTTTCATCAAGGTTTGCCCAACGAGTGATGCTAATCCGAGCTTGTTCTAACGAAGGTTCGATTGTCTTAATAAACAACTGAGAGTGACGCTGCTGAAGCTTGTGAGCAGACTGGCTAATCTGGGTAAGCACTTCTTGAGGTTCTAATCCCGATGTAGAGGTGACTGCTAGACCGGTTGCGATTCTGCGCTTAAGACCTGCAACTCTAACCATGAAGAATTCATCAAGGTTGGAGGCAAAGATGCCCATGAAGTTCACTCGCTCTAAAAGTGGAAGTGATTCATCCTCAGCAAGTTCAAGAACACGTTCATTGAAGGACAACCAAGAGAGTTCTCTATCCAAGAAACGGTCGACGGGAAGATCATGGCCGGTTGGCGGCAATGTGATTCCCATGGTCTCTTCAGACATGCTCTTTATCCTCGCAGTAATTGTTTGCTAGTTGGTGAACAGTTAGTAACTACCCTGCACCGAATCTGATTCTGCTACAGAGTTGAATCGATACCCAACGTTTCTAACAGTCCCAATCAAGCTTTCTAGATCGCCCAATTTGGCTCGAAGCCTTCGAATATGGACATCAACTGTTCTAGTACCACCAAAGTAGTCGTAACCCCAGACTTCACTCAGAAGTTGATCGCGCGTAAATACTCGACCTGGCTGTTGCACAAGGAACTTTAGCAATTCGAATTCCTTATAGGTAAGGTCCATCGGTTGACCATGACACTTAGCTGAGTAAGAGACCTCGTCAATGGTGATGCCGGAAGCCTGGATTTTGTTACCGGATTCACTCTTGGTGGTTTTAGTCAGCGCTAGTCGAATACGAGCATCAATTTCAGCAGGTCCGGCTGAATCAAGCAAAAAGTCGTCTGCACCCCAGTCGCTGGAGATGGCTGCTAAGCCACCTTCACTTAGGACTAGGAACATAGGGCTTGATAGCCCTGTGGTCTTTAGCAAAGTGGCTAAAGATTTGGCAGCGACTAAATCTTTACGAGCATCTAGGAGGATGAGATCGGCAACTGGTGCGTTCATGAGAGCGGCAGGCTCGGCGCTAATCTGGCGAACCTTATGGCTCAGCAGTGCTAGCGAGGGGAGGATGGTGTTCTCCGCCTGCTCAGATATAACTAGCAAATGTGCCAATTTGCCTCCTGTTTTAGTTCTTAAATCCTACCTGCCATAGGGCATGATGGGATTTGTGAAGAAAGACTGGCTTTATATTGCCCTGGTCTGGGGGTTCGTTAGCGTTGGGGCAGTTCTTGCCATCATCGTCCTGGAAAAGAACGATGCCATCAGAGCCTTTGGAGTCTTAGCTGCTGGCGGTATCGGACTAGTTTCTTTGATTAACCTCTTTACTAGCCACGCTGAAGGCATTGTCAGAAGACTCATATACACAGCGGGTGGCACTTACGCGATTTTGGCTGTTGCCGGTCTGTATATTTTCCTCACCCCATAAACTTGAACCATGCCTCTAGATATCTTCTTTTTAGGACTGCTTGTAATCGCAGGTCTTGCCATTGGTGCGGTTAGCATCCTCGTTCTATACAAGCTCTTTAAGGGTCAGCGCTAGTTGTTCACCTTACCCGAGGGGCTACCAGTTGAATTAACTCCACTGGCCTTCCTAGTTGGATCATGGCAGGGCGTTGGGGTCGTCTCAAATAAGTTTGTAAGCAAAGAAGAGTCGGTTGAGCAGAAACTGCAACAGCAGGTTACTTTCTCTTATGGCACCGGTAATTACCTCACCTATCACGCAACCTCTAGATTGCTAGGAAATACATCGGATGGCTCAGAGGATATCGAACTTCCAGCGGAGCTTGGATTTTGGCGGTTAGTTAGAGATACAGAGTCTGCTGATCACGGACCTTCATTGCTTCCTGGAACTGGTTCCCCAACAATCAAAACAGCTGAAGATCTAGAGAAGCTTCGCAATGAGCGTGGTGGTTTTGATATTGAAGCGTCAATTATTCATCCAAGTGGTGCTTATGAGTTTTACTCAGGTCAAGTCAAAGCTGGGCGAATTGATTTACGCACGGTTGCCGGCTCACATATGCCGAACCATCTTGTTGAAGCGGGTAAGAGCTGGGGTTACGCCGAAAGATTATATGGAACACTAACTAAAGAAGGCGTCAACAACTTACTTTGGGTTATGGAAGTCGCCGCAAGTGTTAGAGAGCCTTTGGTTCCTCTGGTGTCGGTTGAATTAGAACGAATCTCCTAATGACACAGAGTTTCGCTAACCCCTTAGTTGAACAGCGTGAATTCTTAGCTGGCAAGAGCGCGGTCCTGCTATCAGAGAAAGTTGTCTTTACTGTCTCAGGTGAAGACCGGTTGACTTGGCTTAATGATCTTTTCTCTCAAAAACTTGATGAGTTATTGCTTGGCGAATCAGTCGAGGCACTTTGGTTAGATCCACAAGGACATATTGTTAGAGATTTTCATATTGTTGATGATGGTGAGAAAGCTTGGCTAATAACTTTCAAAACTGGGTTTGAAGAGCTGCTCACGCAACTCCAACGAATGGTTTTCAGGGCGAAGGTAGTTATTGCTGATTGTTCGGCAGATTTTGCCGTAATAGCCACCTGGAATACAGCTGTCCAAGGCTCTGCATTGCAGTGGGTTGACCCTTGGCCAGAAATCACTTCTGGTGGTTACCGCTATGGGCAAGGAAGTGAAGAGAGCTGGCTTTATCGAGAGAGCCTAATTCCGCTTGCTGATTCTGAAAACGTTTGGAATCACTTTGGTAAAGCAGGAACAATGGTCATTGATGCTTTGCGGGTAGCAAGTCACCGACCTACTGGCCCTAATGAGATTGATGAAAAGTCTTTGCCTCACGAGTACGACTGGTTAGCAACCGCGGTTCACTTGAGCAAGGGTTGTTACAGGGGGCAGGAAGCTGTTGCCAAGATTCACAACCTAGGGCATCCACCAAGGAGATTGGTCTTACTTCACTTAGATGGTTCAGGTCATGCGCTTCCAGAAATAGGTGATGAGCTTTACCAGGCTGAGAATCTAATTGGCAAGATCACTACAGTAGGTCAGCACTATGAGATGGGACCAATAGCACTTGCCTTGGTAAAGAGAAATGTTCCTATTTCGGACGTGCTAATGGTTCATTGTCTAAATAGTGGTGAGAAACTTTCAGCACACCAGGAAGAGATTGTTCCGGCGTCTGCAGGAGCAGTTGTTGACTTAGGAGAGTTTAGGGCTAAGCGTGGCAAAGAAAACTAAGAACTCTTTGCATTGGAGTCTCAAAGAGTCAACCCGGCGGGTAATCGAATCTATTGCTCCTGCAATTCAGATCACCGTCGGCGCTCTGTTGGCTTACTCTTTAGCGCACTACATTTTTGGTCATCAGACACCACTTCTTGCCATAACGGTTTGCATTACATCGCTAGGTTTCTCAAGAGATGCAAGACCACGGAGAATATTGCAGACAGCAATTGGAATGGTTGTTGGAGTTGCGATAAGCGACATAGCCTTATCGGTTTTAGGTAATGGGGTTTGGCAGCTTGGTTTAGTTCTCATTGTGGTCTTACTATCAGCAAGGTTTATTTCTGGTAGTTCTGCCTTTGCACTAACTGCAGGAATCCAAGCCATGTTGGTGCAGTTGTTGCCAGTTCCCCCGGGTGGAGTTTTTATCAGAACTTCTGATGGACTCATTGGCGGATTACTAGCAATCATTGTCACCGCTCTAATCCCTAGAGACCCTAGAGGTCTTGCTAGAACTGATGCCAACAAGCTCTTTGATTTCTTTATTGAAAGCTTGGATTCATTGCGTCTAGCGCTAAGAGATGTGAACATGGATGTCGCTGATGATGCATTGAGAAAGGTTCGTAAATCACAGCCATTGATCGATAACTGGAGAATGTCACTTGATAGCGCAGTTGCTATCAGCAGAATAAGTCCATTTCTAAATAAATATCGTGATGAACTAAAAGGGCAGGTCAGGCTAATGCGTGGCATGGATCTAGCAACCAGAAACCTAAGGGTAATTGTTAGACGAGTCGACTTCCTGCTCAAAGACGGAACCCCCAGGGCTTATCTTGCCGACCTCTGTGATCAATTACATTCCGCTGTGTCGCTCATGCGTGAAGGACTAAATGATTCAGAAGCACTCGAGAATGCAGAACAAGAACTGTTGGAAATAATTAGGCAATTAGATCCAAAACGCTTTGGTATTGCCGATCAGATTCGTGAAGCATCAGTCTTGCTATTGCTTCGCCCATTGGTTGTTGATTTACTCTGTGCTTCAGGAATGTCTGAAGATGATGCCAGGGCTGAATTACCTGAAGTTTAGGGGAGCAACGCTTTCCCAGCTCAAAGTTAGTTCGCCAAGTCGCCAACGTTTAGGTTCAGGTGTTACCGGCCACCCTTTTGCTTTTAAATCCTGAGCACAGGCAACAAAGCGTTGTGCTGGTGAGAAAATTCCTAAAGGTGCATGTGTTGCCCAAGCGGCATCCAAATCGGTAAGCAATCGATGTATCGATTCCCCCTCAACATTGTGATGAATCAAAACTTTAGGTAATCGCTCTGCGACTTTAGACGGCTTATTCAGTCCACGAAGCTTCAAAGAAATAGTGAATAGTTTCGGACCAGATTGGTTCAAAGTTACCCAAGCTGCAATTCGCCCAATCTCATCACAGGTTCCCTCGATAATTGAGCCTTTCTCGGTAAGTCTCGCTTGCATCAATTCCCAAGCACCCTTTACTTCGCTCTCGTCGTATTGGCGAAGCACATTCAAGGCACGTATGACGGTTACTTTCTCTGTGGCTTTGAGTGGGCTAGGAAGTGGAACTTCAAAACCACCAAGACCAAATAGGAGGTTGGTTTTTTGAAATGGAAGAGCTTTGGTAACTCTTTCACGATCAATCTCAATGCCGACAACAGTGATATTTGGTTGAACTGAAGACAATCGTTCGAGCATCTCGATTGCCGTGGTTGGATTAGCCCCAAACCCAAGATCTACCACTATGGGTTCGGTTGCAGTCCGAAGCTCTGGAAGGTTAGCGATATATCTATCAACTCTTCTTAGTCGATTGGGGTTAGTGGTCCCTCGAGTTATGGTCCCAATCGGTTTCTTGCTCTGCACGCTATCTAGGCTAACTAACCTAAAGTGAACTTGTTGCTGGACTCGGTAAACTTGAGACTATGTCTGAATACACACTCATCCTCTTACGTCACGGCAATTCGGTTTGGAATCAGGAGAACCTGTTCACCGGTTGGGTTGATGTTGACCTAAGTGACCTAGGTCGCCAGGAGGCTAAACGTGCAGGTGAGTTACTAGCTGCGTCTGGCCTAAAGCCAGACCTGCTATACACATCAAGACTTAAGCGTGCGATCAATACCGCGAATATCGCTCTTGATGCTGCCAATCGATCATGGATAGATGTCAAACGTGACTGGAGACTAAACGAACGTCACTACGGTGCTTTGCAGGGTAAAGATAAAGCTCAAACTTTGGCTGAATACGGACCAGAACAATTCCAAATCTGGCGTAGATCATTTGATGTTCCGCCACCGCCGATTGACGACAATGACCAGTACTCTCAAGCGCACGATGAAAGATATGCAGATCTAGGAACAGCTCTTCCTAAAACTGAGTGTCTAAAAGATGTCTTGATTCGAATGATGCCGCTTTGGGAAAAAGAAATTAGTCAGGATTTGGTTACGGGCAAAACTGTTTTGGTAACAGCACACGGTAATTCTTTGCGCGCATTGGTAAAGCATCTTGATGGGGTTAGTGATGACGAGATCGCTGAACTAAATATTCCAACTGGCATTCCATTGGTTTATAAATTAGACGCTAATTTCAAGCCGCTTGTTCCAGGCGGAGAGTATTTAGATCCAGAGGCAGCAGCTGCAGGTGCAGCAGCAGTTGCTAATCAAGGTAAGAAGTAGTTCTTAAGCTTCGATTTCTGACCAGTCGCCAGTAGTCAGGTAAGCGACCTTAGCGGAGATATCCACAACGTGATCTGCAAATCTCTCGTGGTAACGGCTAGCTAGAGTCACATCCACGGTATACATCGCGTTTTCTTTCCAGCTCGGGTTTAGAACAACCTCAAACACTGAGCGGTGTAATTCGTCAACTCTGGCATCTTCGCCCTGAATGCTCTTGGCTAGATCAACATCTGGGTTTCTAAGCAGTTGGGTTAGTTTGCGAGATAGAGCACAGTCCAAAGCACCCATCTCACTGAAAGTCTTGCGTAGTGCTTCAGGAACTGCTGATTCAGGGTGGCGGAATCTAGAGATGGTCGCAATGTGTCCGGCAAGCGCACCCATGCGCTCAAGAGATGCGCTGATTCGAAGAGCTGAAACCAAAACTCTTAGATCTCTAGCAACAGGAGACTGCCTGCCCAGGATTCTGATTGCAAGTTCGTCAATTGCTAGAGCTTTTTCCTCATTAACTTCGGCTAGGGCGATAGCTTCATCGGCCTTGCGAACATCTGAGTTCAGGAAGGCCATCGATGCCTTCTCCATGATCTCGGTAACTTGCTCAGATAGGTCAACTAGCCTTACCTGCACTTCGGCTAGGTCGCTGCGGAAAATCTCGTTCATTTTCGGACTACTTTCTTTCAGGCAACCTTTTCAGTTAGAAGTTAACCAATTGGGAAGACTAAGTGAACACTAAAGGAGCGAGCCCCTTTACCTCTGGCTCTAATTCTAGGTTCTGTGAGAATGAAATAGTCTTAACCATGTGAACAATATTCAGACCTTGATTCTAGGTATCTGCATCGGTGCAGCCATAGCCTGGTTGATTTTGTTCATGCTCACGAGAGACAGGAAGCGAGAGGATCAAGTGCCAACCACAGTTGCACTCAAGACATCTCCTGCCGATGCCATCGCCTTTCTAGAAGTTCTCTCAGTTGCCGGTGTAGTACTGGACAGACTGAACAAGGTGGTCGTCAATACCGAAATTGCAAACGAGATGGGCCTAGTTGAATACGGCCACCTAACCAGTGACGAGCTAAAGGACTTGGCCGTTAGAGCTAGGTCAGCAGGTGAAACCCTCACAGAGGAAATAAGTTTTGCTCGTAACCTTCGCACTGCAAAGGTTGAACTCTCGGTTAAAGCCACAGCACTTGATGATTCACACATCATTCTCGTTGTTGAAGATAGAACTGAGGCAAAACGTCTTGACGAGACTAGACGAGACTTCGTTGAGAACATCTCTCATGAACTTAAGACTCCGATTAGTTCAATCTCACTCCTTTCTGAGGCACTTCAGGTAGCTATTGATAATCCAGAACAGGTAAAGAAGTTTGCGAAGAACCTGCAACGTGAATCAAAACGACTTGGTTCATTGGTTAAGGAAATCATTCAACTTTCTCGTATTCAAGGTGGAGATTTAGCAGCAACAGTTGCTCCAGTTGATGTGAGTTCAGTAATTTCTGAAGCGGTTGATCTAAACCAATTCCAGGCCGATGCCAAGAACATCAAGTTAAATGTGAATGCTCCCGAAGGTCTAGTGGTCCTTGGTGATTCTGAATTGTTGACCATGGCGATGAAAAACCTAATTGAAAATGCAATTGTTTATAGCAATGAAGATACTCAAGTTGGTATCGGTATCAAAGAGGTTGATAATTTTGCTGAGATTACTGTTTCGGATAACGGTCTAGGTATTCCATTGGATCAGCAGGAACGTATCTTCGAGCGCTTCTACCGCGTCGATCCATCTCGCTCTAGGGAAACAGGTGGCACAGGTCTTGGCCTCAGCATCGTCAAACACGCAGCTCTAAACCACGGTGGCGATGTCAACGTATTCTCAAGAGTTGGCTTAGGGTCAACCTTTACGCTTCGCTTACCGCTATACACAATCGACGAGAACAGTTCTGGAGAGGGCTAATAATGACCAAGATTCTGCTAGTCGAAGATGAGCAAAACATGAGGGAGACACTTGTCTTCTTGCTTGAGTCAGAAGGCTATGAGGTTATTGAAGCTGAAGACGGTGCAGCAGCGATTAATCAGTTTGAAAAACATGGAGCAGATCTGATTCTGCTTGACCTGATGCTGCCAAAACTAAGCGGTAAAGAGGTCTGTAAGCAGATTCGTCTAACTTCAGATGTTCCGGTCATCATGCTCACTGCTAAAGACACCGAAATAGATAAAGTGATTGGTTTTGAGATTGGCGCTGACGACTATGTGACCAAGCCTTACTCAAAGAGCGAATTGCTAGCAAGAATGAAGGCTGTGCTTCGTCGCAACGGGGGCCCTCGTCAAGCTGAGAATGGAATTCTTGAAGCAGGTCCGGTGAAGATGGACATTGAGCGTCACCTGGTTTATTTCAATGGTGAAAAAGTGGCGATGCCGCTTAAAGAATTTGAATTACTTGAGCTTCTTCTAGAAAACAGAAACAGAGTTCTAACTCGTGGTCAGATTATCGACCGAGTTTGGGGTTCAAATTATTTTGGTGACACCAAGACCTTGGATGTTCACATCAAGCGTCTTCGTTCAAAAATTGAAGATGACCCAGCAAGACCTCTGCACTTACTAACTGTGCGTGGGCTTGGCTATAAATACGAGGTTTAGTTCTTAGCTAGACGAGCGAATAGCTCGTCGTAAGTAACGATGTTTGAAGACTGAGTAATCACAGGAATATTAAGTTCAGCCTGATCGGTGTTTGTGTATATCAGGATTGGGACTGAGCTACCACCGATAAGCGATGGGGTAGCAGAAAGTTTGTTGGGGTCGATACTTGATTCAACCTTGAGGTTGGTCTTCAAAAGCGGTTGGTTCTCAAAACCGAAGCTCTTTACTTTGAATCCAGCAACTGTGTATTCACGGTAGCTATCTGCACCGCTCTTAGTTGTGAATTTGAGAGCAAAGGTGATTGGCTCTGAAGATGAGTTAGCGAATGAGCCGACTAGAGCACAGTGGGCATCGTCAACAACCAAATACATGACGTTTCTGGCCTTTAGAGCTCCTAGATCTACCTGAGCACCATCACTTGGAGCGTAGTAATCCATTGAAGCCACTGGGCTGGTTAGATTGCAGGCGGTTGTGCCTAGCAAAGTTGTTAGAGCTATGGTAGTTGCAACGATTGTGCGGCGAATGTGCACTTTTCCTCCTGTTGACTGCAAGTCAATTCTATCGGCTCTAATTAGAGGGCCCTGTGGTAAACTTAGGGTTTGCGAAGGGAATACCAATAATGGAATTCAAAAAGGGATTGACAGTTGTCTACCCACACCACGGAGCAGCTGAAATTCTTGAAGTAGCTAAAAAAGAGTTCCGTGGAGAGAAAAAGCTTTACCTAAAGCTAAGAGTTGAGCAAGGAAATCTAATCATTTGGGTACCTGCAGACACTGCTGAGTCTGAAGTTGGTGTTCGCGATGTCATCGATGCCAAGGGCGTCAAAAAGGTCGAAAAGACCCTAAAAGAAGAATTTATTGAGGAACCAACCAACTGGTCAAGAAGATTCAAGGCCAACCAGGAAAAGCTTGCTTCTGGAGATGTTATGAAAGTCTCTGAAATTGTTCGTGACCTTTGGCGTAGACAGCAAGATCGTGGTCTGTCAGCTGGTGAAAAGCGAATGCTTGCTAAGGCGATGCAGATCTTGGTGTCAGAACTAGCGCTAGCCCTAAAAGTTGATGATGCTGGGGCAGAAACCCATATCTTGAAGGTGCTTGCAAAGGGCATTGCCTAAAGCCAGAGATTTCCGCCTAGTAGGAGGCACTTGATGAGCGAAATAGCCGTCATTCTTGTTGCCGCCGGTGATGGGGCAAGGTTGGGCGCAGGAATCCCCAAAGCCTTGGCCAAAGTTGGTGAGCTAACCCTTCTCGAGCATGCCTTGGCAAATATTCTTAAGGTGAAGAACCTAGCTCAGATCATCGTTGCCTCTCATGAAGATCGAGTTGACGAATTCCGCGATATTGCGAAAGCAGCTGTTGGCGATCAAATCAGCATTTCTTTTACTCCAGGTGGATTATCAAGGCAGGGCTCTATTGCAAATGCACTGACAGCGTTGGATCCTTCAATAACAGTTGTGCTAGTCCATGATTCCGCTAGGTGCTTTACTCCAGCTGTGGTGTTTGATCGAGTGGCGGCGGCAGTTCAAGAAACAGGTTTTGGCGTTGTTCCAGTTCTCCCTGTTGCGGACACCATCAAACAAGTAAAACTAGACGTTGTGCTGGGCACCGTAGATCGAGACGAACTGAGAGTCGCTCAAACGCCTCAAGGTTTTACAAAGGACTCATTAGTAGGTGCGTACACAAACGCGACTGAAGATTTCACTGATGATGCAAGCCTGTTGCAGTCAACCGGTGTCGTTATTAGATCCGTTCCTGGTGATGCAATGGCGTTCAAGATAACTGTTCCGGCAGATCTTGAATATGCAGAGCTGCTTCTTGGAAGTGGGAAAGAACTTCGAAGTGGGATTGGAACTGATGTTCATCGTTTTGCGACCACACCAACTCCTTTGTATTTAGGAACTATTCTTTGGCCAGATGAACAAGGCCTTGTTGGCCACAGCGATGGTGACTCGATTGCTCATGCAGTTGTTGACGCACTGCTATCGGCAGCAGGTCTTGGAGATATTGGCTCTAATTTTGGTGTGGACAGACCCGAATACTCAGGTGCTAACGGTTCGGTGTTTATCAAAGGAGCACTCGAGCTCTTGCATGCTGCAGGTTGGGAAGTTCTGAATGTTTCAGTTCAGTTGATTGGAAATAAGCCAAAGCTTGCACCAAGACGAGACGAAGTACAGGCCGCTCTCACTGGTTTAGTAGGGGCACCGGTGACCGTTGGAGCAACTACCACCGATGGTTTGGGGTTCCTTGGATCCAGTGAAGGTGTTGCCGCCGTTGCTACCGCTCTTATTCAAAAGCCCAAAGGTAGGCTCTAGAAATGGCACTGGAACTCTTTGACTCAAAGACTCAAACAGTGCGCGAGTTCGTTTCATTGAAACCTCACCAGGTTTCAATGTATGTTTGTGGACCAACAGTGCAGTCTGCTCCCCACCTAGGACATCTTAGAAGTGCTTTGGTATATGACCTGTTGAGGAGATGGTTTGAAGCTAGTGGCTATGCCGTAACCATGGTTAGAAATGTTACTGACATTGATGACAAGGTGTTGGTAAATGCTGAGGCGGCCAAACGTAACTGGAAAGAATTTGCTCTTGAAGTTGAGGACACTTTCAATGACGCTTACTCAGCTTTAGGTTTATTAGAACCAACACATTCGCCTCATGCAACTGAGCACATTGCAGACATGATTGCGCTGGTTGAATCTTTGATAAGTAAAGGTCACGCCTACCAAGCGCAAGATGGCAGCGCAAATGTGTTCTTTGACACTTCTTCTTGGCCTAACTACGGTTCACTCACCAACCAGAAACCTGAGAACATGGAAGGTGAGTCAGAGGTTAGTTTTGGTAAAAGAAATGTAAATGACTTTGCTTTATTCAAGGCTCATAAATCAGATGAGCCAGAATCTGCTGCCTGGCAAACCCCTTGGGGGTTGGCAAGACCTGGTTGGCATATTGAATGTTCAGCGATGGCAAAACATTTCTTGGGAAATGCATTTGATATTCACGGCGGTGGTTTAGATCTTCGCTTCCCACATCATGAAAATGAACTAGCACAATCCAGTGCTAACGGAGATGCTTTCGCTAACTACTGGTTACACAATGCCCTAGTGACTATTGAAGGCCAGAAGATGTCGAAGAGTTTAGGCAATGGAATTTCAGTTGCTGCACTACTAGAAGTAGGTTCGTGGTCAGCAATTAGGTATTGGTTATCAAGTGCGCAATATCGATCTAATCTTGATTACTCAGCGAACTCACTACGTGATGCTCAATCAGCACTAGATAGAATCGGTGGTTTTGTCAGACGCGCAAAGCTGATTACATCCGTCACTTCAACAGAATTCCCTGAAGATTTTGTTTTAGCCATGAACGCCGATCTAAATATTCCAGCTGCTATTGCAGTAATCCATGAGTGCGTTCGGTCAGGCAATACTGCTCTGGATGCCCAAGACATGGAATCGCTGAACAGATATCTAGCTCAGGTGGTCGCTATGGTTGATGTCTTAGGGTTAACCTTTGAGCAACCTAAAGAATTATCAGCAGAGCTAACTGCGAAAATTGAAGGACTCATCGAACTTAGGGCTGAAGCCAAGCTCAACAAAGACTTTGCTAAGGCAGACCAAATCAGAGCAACCCTGACTGATTTTGGTGTGACTTTAGAAGATTTACCTAACCAAACGATATGGAGCATCAATGGCTAAGAAACCAGGCCGCCCAGGCGCGGCACGTGTTAAGAAGGGTGGCTCTAAAGGTGCACCCAAGGTTGGCACCGGTGGCAAAGGCCGTCAGGCTCTAGAGGGCCGCGGCCCAACACCTAAGGCTGAAGATAGAAAGTATCATCCAGCCGCTAAGGCAAAGGCCCTCAGAGAACGTAAAGCATCGCTTAGTCCTAGGGTCGCCAAGGCTAAGCCTGGTGCAACCACAACTAAGAAGGGCGAGTTTTTAGCACCTGGAACTAGAACTGCGGGTAACGCCGGAGGTGCTGCTAGAACTGGACGCCGTGTTCAGAAGGCAGCCGATTCAAGCGAGGTTTTATCTGGGCGTAACTCAGTTCTTGAAGCGCTTAGAGCTAAAGTGCCTGCAACAGCGCTTTTCATTGCATCCAGAATCGAAATGGATGATCGAGTTAAAGAGGCCATCTCGCTAGCTAATGCCCGGGGTATTTCAGTTGGCGAAATAACACGACCAGAAATTGATCGTATGACTGGACACGATGCTGTTCATCAGGGCATTGCTCTTCAAGTCCCTCCATATAACTACCAACACCCAAGTGAATTACTGGACAAGATTCTTAGCCGTGGACAGAAGCCACTTCTGGTTGCACTTGATGGAATAACAGATCCTAGAAACCTAGGTGCAATTATTCGTTCAGTTGCTGCCTTTGGTGGTCAGGGAGTCATTGTTCCGCAACGTCGATCAGTTGGAGTGACAGCATCTGCTTGGAAGACTTCAGCTGGGGCTGCTTCTAGAATTCCAGTCGCACTTGCCGCCAACCTAAATGCCACAATCAAGGAATTCCAAAAGCGTGGATTATTTGTAGTGGGGCTTGATGGTGGCGGAGATATGAGCTTGCCAACTTTCAAGCTTGGAAACGAACCACTTCTGCTAGTTATCGGTAGCGAAGGTAAAGGTCTTTCACGTTTGGTTCAAGAAAACTGTGATGCAATTTTGTCGATCCCTATCGCCAAGGAAACCGAATCACTAAACGCTGGTATCGCAGCTTCGGTGGCTCTATACGAAGTTGCTAAAGCAAGACTTAAATAAAGAGTTAAAACAATTCGACCCGGCCATTTCTGACCGGGTCGAATTTGTTTAAGCGAAAGTTACTTAGCAGGCTTCTTTGGTGCAGCCTTCTTAGCTACAGGCTTTGCAACAGCCTTCTTAGGTGCAGCCTTCTTTGCCGCAGGCTTAGCAGCAGCCTTTTTAGCTGCTGGTGCCTTTGCGGCTGTTGTCTTTGGTGCAGCATCGTTGTTTAGACGAAGACCTGAGTTGACATCGAACAGGTGAGTGATTCCACCCTGTGGGATTAGGTGAACGGTTTGACCAGCACTTGGGTGGTTCTTGGCATCAACGCGAGCGATGATGTCAACCTTCTTACCTTCAATAGTGGTGTTTCCATAAAGGAAAGCATCTGCACCAAGTTCTTCAATAACCTGAATCTCAACTGCGATTCCATTGCCCTTAGTAGTGAGGACTAGGTCTTCAGGACGAAGACCAACGGTTACGGACTTAGCTTTGGTCTTACCCAAAACAGCAGAGTCAACCTTGATTGTTCCTGTTCCGAAATGAACTCCGCCAGCAACGATCTTTAGTTCTAGCAAGTTCATCGCAGGAGAACCGATGAATCCAGCAACGAAAACGTTTGCTGGGCGCTCGTATAGCGCGCGAGGAGTGTCAACTTGCTGAAGAACTCCATCCTTCATAACGGCAACGCGGTCACCCATGGTCATAGCTTCAACCTGGTCGTGGGTTACGTAAACAGTTGTAACGCCTAGACGTCTCTGAAGTGAGGCGATCTGAGTTCTAGTCTGAACACGTAGTTTGGCATCAAGGTTAGATAGTGGTTCGTCCATAAGGAAGACCTTAGGCTTACGAACAATCGCACGACCCATTGCAACACGTTGGCGCTGACCACCTGAGAGGGCCTTTGGCTTGCGTTCTAGGTATGGCTCTAGATCTAGAAGTTTTGCTGCTTCAAGAACGCGAGCTGCACGCTCTTCTTTCTTAACGCCAGCAATCTTTAGAGCGAAGCCCATGTTCTCAGCAACAGTCATGTGAGGGTATAGGGCGTAGTTTTGGAAAACCATCGCAATGTCGCGGTCCTTAGGTGGAACCTGAGTTACGTTGCGGTCTCCGATGAGGATGCTTCCTTCGTTGACCTCTTCGAGGCCGGCAAGCATACGTAGGGTTGTGGTCTTACCACAACCAGATGGGCCTACTAGAACAAGGAATTCCCCGTCTTTTACGAGTAGCTCAATCTGGTTTACTGCTGGGCGGGTACCGCCCGGGTAAAGCCTGGTGGCCTTACTGAATGTTACTGATGCCATGGTGAAACTCCTTCAGCGGCAGGAACGAGCCGCACGATCCGTAGTGAATTAGTGCCTTTGGGCTTGTGCCCTAGGTTCCTCTATTATCGCATTTTGTCTAAGTCGTTTAGACTTAAACACCTAGCCCAGCGGGCAAAATTTATACCATTTTAGATACCAGAGGTAGGGCATTATGTCGAACACCCCAAGACCAACACGTTCCGAGCAGCGTGAGCAAGCTCGTGCAGTGGCAAAAGAGCTTCGGGAGAAGCGAGTTAAGGGCGATCAGCGAAAGAAGACCCTGAAAACTATCGGAATCTCAGTCGGTATCGTAGCTGTAGTTGTTGGAATTATCGGCGGAGTAATTCTTGCCATGTCATCTCCAAATGACAAGGTAGTCAACGCTAAGAAAGTACCTGCCAACGTAACTGCCCTCGGTGGAGTGATTATTGGTAAGGATCTGAAGGTTGTTAGTGATGCTGAAGTTAAAGCCACCAACCACATTGTGATTTACCAGGACTACCAGTGCCCAATTTGTCAGATGTTTGAATCGCCAAACTCAAGCCAAATTAAGACTTGGGCTCAGTCTGGTCTTGCGGCTGTCGAATTCCACCCAATTTCATTCCTTGATGGGTCTTCTCTGAACAACTATTCATCTAGAGCTACTAACGCTGCCTTCTGTGTCGCTAACTCTCAGCCGGATAAGTTCTTTGATGTCAACACTGCTCTATACGCCAACCAGCCTCAGGAAAATACCTCAGGGCCTTCGGATGCCGATATCAAGTCGACTCTTTCTGGAGCGGGCGTGGACGTCAACGATGAGATTAATAACTGTATTGATGAAAAGAGATATGCCAAGTTCATAGAAAACCGCACGACAGAGGGGTTATCTAAGCCTGCTGTCTCGGGTACATCAATCCCAGGCGGAACCCCATACATTCTGGTTAATGGGACATTGTATGATTTTAAGGAATACTCTGATCTAACTAACCCAGCTCTGTTCGCCCAGTTCTTTGCAAGCAATCAAAAGTAATAATCAACTAAGAAAGAAGAAGTGACCCCCTTGAAGAAGAATATATTCGCTGCAGCGGTTGCAGTAGTTTTAGCCTTTACCCTTGCCGCTTGTTCATCAACAGCTGGATCTAAGCAGATTAGCTTGCACCCATCAGGCACTGAGACTGGCAAATACACCATTGGTGAGCGTGCAAACATCGTCGGTGACCTAAATCTTGCAGATGCAAAGGTCTCAAAAGTTGACGTTCTAATTGAAGAACAGGCTCCTGGTGGTTCATGGACTGAGTTCCGTAAGTTCACTGCCGGCACTTCTTCAAGCAGCGTTGGATTTGCTCTTATCAAGACCGAAGCCGGAACATACAAGTACCGCGCAACCATTTCTGCAAAGAACTACGGTCCATTCACTTCTGCCGAAATCTCCTTGGAGTACGCAGCTAAGAAGTAAAGATTTAAATAGTCAAAACCGGGTCAGAAATGGCCCGGTTTTGCTTTAATCTGAAGAACTTTAGAATTATCGATTTACGAGTGCTCTTGCACCGCTAAACTTTTTATCGGACAACTGTCCAAGCCGACCTGGCGCAATTGGTAGCGCATCGCACTTGTAATGCGAGGGTTAGGGGTTCGAGTCCCCTGGTCGGCTCCAGTTATTTACGCAGCTAAAGCTTGCAGAGCCTCAAATACTAAGAATGCTGGCCAAACAATTGCCTTGAGAATTCCTAGAACACCAACCCAAAACCCAGTTGCAGTTGATACGTAGTAGACAGCTGCTCCAATAAATCCGAGTGAGTAAAAACCACTCTTGGTCTTGATGGTCAAGTTCTTGTTTTTTCCTACGCTCTTCTGTATCTTCTTCTTCAGCTTCTTGTTGAATTTTTTGCTGTCAAAATCTGTCATTAGCCTAACTTTCTTTCGATCTTGGATATGGCTGTTTCAGTACTTAGTATTTCAGTAAACTCGCCAGAAAGGTTGACCGCAGTGGTTTGAGCCAGCTCTTCTGCACTTATTTTCTTACCGTTGAACTCCTTGGCGAATGTGTGAGTGGCATCCAGGATGAACCAAGTGTCCAGGCCAAGATTGCCTGCCATACGAGCTGTTGTCTCACAGCAAAGGTTTGTCTGAATTCCACAAATGGCAACAGAATCAATCTGATTCTCTTTGAGCCACTGATAAAGATCCGGAGTCCCATAGAAGGCTGAGTTAACTGTTTTGTTTACCAAAAGATCGGGCTCGCCACTTATAACGTCTTTAAAATCATTGCCGGGTTGATTAGGTCTAAGAACCGATGTTTCGAAAATCGAATTGTGTTTCACATAAACCAGGGGAAGGTTATTTGATCGCCAAGTCTCAATAAGTTTGCCGATGTTTTCTTCACAAGCTGGATTGTTCCGCTCACCCTTGATGTCGTATTCGCTAAACCCTTTTTGGACATCGATTACGATGAGGGCTCGATTATTGTGCTTCAAAGGTGATGCTCACAGAGTTAATGCAGTAACGGTCTCCGGTAGGGGTCTGCGGGGCATCCTCAAAGACATGTCCAAGATGAGAGCCGCAAGCTCTGCAGAGCACTTCAACCCTTTTCATGCCGTGACTGTTGTCTTCTCTTAACTCAACTGCGTGATCTTCTTTAGGCTCATAAAAGCTTGGCCAGCCACAGTGTGAATCAAACTTGGTGGTGCTAGTAAAGAGCTCCGCATTACAGCCGCGGCAGCGAAAGATTCCTGTGCGCTCTTCTTCCAGCAGTTCGCCAGTAAAGGCGCGCTCTGTGCCAGCCTCGCGTAGGACGTGATACTCAAATTCAGTCAATTCTTCGCGCCACTGCTCTTCAGTTTTTTCAACTTTACGTTCAGTCATTGGTCCTTCTTCAGAAATCTCACAGGTTAGGTACCTAATATAGAACAGTTATCTGAATACATTCAGAGCTCGGGAGAAAAATGACTAAGCAAACTGATGCACTAGATCTGCTAAAAGCAGACTATGAGCAGGTCGGTCGTCACCGTGCACGTAAAACCGCCAAGCAGCGGTGGGTTGAAGTGCTATGGCTTGTTGTCGCATCAGCTGTTGTCTCGACCGGGGGACTATTGGGGCTCCAATACGCAGTAAATCAATTGGCGTCTCCTGCGCCAGAGAAGATCATTGTCAAAGGTGTAGATATCTCTATTCCAATTACCGTTATGGATGGAACTGGCACCAGGAAGTATGCAGCCAGCGTAGGTCAGCTTCTTCTTGATGCCAACTACGTTGTCCCTTACTCAAGGACTTTAGATAATAAGTTGCCTAGAACTTTGATCAACATCAAATCAGAGGACTACAGACCCCTCGCAAAGCGCTTGCAGCGAATCCTTGGAGAGATCCCAATTGAGCTCAATTTCGATGCCAAATACCCAATAGAAGTCAGGCTGGGCCTAGATTTCGTCCCTCTGGGCTAAATCCTCTCTATAACAGTCCCGTTATAGGGCAAATATTGACTTGCACGCTTTGTACTAAACAGCCCTAGACTAAACGAGGTCGAAAAAGATTCGTTTGCTACAACACTCGAAATCAAACTAGAGGGTCAAATCTCTGGTGAGGCTGCAGTGAAGGAAGTACCGGATCTGATTCAAAAGCATTAGGAGCAATAAATGGCACAAGGAACCGTAAAGTGGTTCAACTCTGAAAAGGGTTTTGGATTCATCACACAGGATGGTGGAGCAGACGTATTCGTACACTTCTCAGCTATTCAGTCTGAGGGTTACAAGGAACTTAAAGAGAACCAGCGCGTTGAGTTTGAAGTAAAGAATGGCGACAAAGGCCCACAGGCTGACAACGTCCACGTTCTCTAAGAACAACTTTCAACCACTAGAGCCATCCCTTCGGGGGTGGCTTTAGTCATTTAAGGCAGACTTGCACTCTGCTCTGTGAAGTGCCAAAATGGATTAGCACTCTCAATAGGAGAGTGCTAATCATTCCAATCAAATTCCGTCCAGGAGGGCGTTACCAAACATGGCAAAAATCATTAGCTTTAACGAAGAGGCACGTCGTGGCCTAGAGCGCGGTTTGAACATCCTTGCCGACACTGTAAAGGTCACCCTTGGCCCACGTGGTCGCAACGTTGTTCTTGAAAAGAAGTACGGCGCACCTACCATTACCAACGATGGTGTATCTATCGCTAAGGAAATCGAACTAGACGATCCATTTGAGCGCATTGGTGCTGAATTGGTTAAAGAAGTTGCTAAGAAGACTGACGATGTCGCAGGAGATGGAACAACCACTGCAACCGTTCTTGCTCAAGCACTTGTTAAAGAAGGACTTAGAAACGTTGCAGCAGGTGCTGACCCAATCAGCCTGAAGCGTGGAATTGAAAAGGCAGTTGAAGCTGTTATCGCTGAATTGTTTAACCAGGCTAAGCCTGTTTCAAGCAAGGAGCAGATTGCTGCTACTGCATCTATTTCTGCTGGAGACACAGTAATTGGACAGATCATTGCTGATGCAATCGACAAGGTCGGTAACGAAGGTGTTGTAACGGTTGAAGAAGGTAATGCTTTTGGAATCAACCTAGAGCTAACCGATGGTATGCGTTTCGACAAGGGATACATCTCAGGTCTATTCGTAACTGACCCTGAGCGTCAGGAAGCAGTTCTTGAAGATGCAGTTGTTCTAATTGTGAACAGCAAGATCTCTCAGGTTGCAGAAATTATTCCAGTCGTGGAAAAAGTAATGCAGTCAGGCAAGCCACTTTTGATCATCGCTGAAGATGTTGAAGGTCAAGCATTGGCAACTCTAGTTCTAAACAAGATGCGCGGAATTTTCAAGGCAGTAGCTGTAAAGGCTCCTGGCTTTGGTGACCGTCGCAAGGCAATGCTTCAGGACATTGCGATTCTTACCGGTGGAACAGTTATCACTGAAGAACTAGGTCTAAAGATTGAAAACACAACCTTGGACATGCTCGGTAGTGCTCGCAAGGTAGTTATCACCAAGGACGAAACAACCATCGTTGATGGCTCTGGAGACAAGGATCAGATTGCTGGTCGCGTTGAACAGATTCGCCGCGAGATTGCAAACACTGACAGTGACTACGACCGTGAGAAGCTTCAGGAGCGTCTAGCCAAGCTAGCCGGTGGTGTTGCTGTTATCCGTGCTGGTGCTGCAACAGAAGTTGAGCTAAAAGAGCGCAAGCACCGCATCGAAGATGCAGTTCGTAACGCTAAGGCTGCAGTTGAAGAAGGTATCGTCGCCGGTGGTGGTGTTGCACTTATCCAAGCTGGTAAGGCTGCCTTCGAAACTCTAAAGCTTGTTGGCGATGAGGCTACTGGCGCAAACATTGTTCGCGTTGCTATCTCTGCACCACTAAAGCAGATTGCTCTAAACGCAGGGCTTGAGCCTGGTGTTGTGGCTGAGAAGGTAGCAAATCTTCCTTCAGGCCACGGTCTAAATGCCGCTACCGGTGAGTATGTTGACATGCTCGCAGCTGGAATCAATGACCCAGTGAAGGTAACCAGATCTGCATTGCAGAACGCTGCATCAATCGCTGGTCTATTCCTAACAACTGAGGCAGTAGTAGCAGAGAAGCCAGAACCACATGCTCCTGCGGCTCCTCAGGGCGGCGGAATGGATTACTAAAACTTAGCCTGATCGCTCCGGCTAAAAGGGTTGGGACTTGTTTAGAGTCCCAACCCTTTACCTTTACCCAGGATTACCCAATGAAGAGTCGCTGGTTTGCTAGTTCGATTTCACTATATTGCGCTGCCGCAATTGAGAGTGCTCGACCTAGTTCACCAAGCTGAGTGTCAACCGTTGTTGCTGTGACTTTCCAACGCGTTACAAGTTCTTGGAAACTACTAGCTGCGCTTCCACGCCAAACATCCTGCAAGCCGAGTAATTGAACATGAAGTCCATCTACTTCTGCTTGGACTTTCGCGATGGTCGCTTGAATCGTGCTGTTAGCAGCTAACACGTGTTCGCTGTCTACTTGAATCTGTGCCATATCTGTCTACCTCCTTCGGTAAACATCGTGGCAGTAATGACAGCGCAAGTAATCGGGTCTCTTGAGAGCTGTGGGTAAGTACCAACAAAAATTAGTTGGGGATTACAATCTTGAAGGTCGCGCCACCACCAGGGGTTTCAGTTGCAACTATTGTTCCTTTATGCCCCTCGATAATCCCCTTCACGATTGCAAGTCCAAGACCTGACCCACCGGTATCACGGTTGCGTGAATTGTCGCTGCGATAGAAACGCTCAAAAATCTTCTTTCGCAATTCCTTAGGAATTCCTTCACCGTGGTCTCTAATTTCAATGATTGTGTTTTCCGATGTCTGGTCTAGCAATACCTCAATTGGTTTTTCCCCAGCAAAGCTAACCGCATTGAAAAGTAAATTTGTGAAGACTTGTCTCATAGCCGGTTCATCAAAGGAAGCGAATAGTTCTCCGCTTATCTTCTTACCTTTAGCGTCGATAACACTTATCGCTGCTGTTGGATTACCAGTACAGACATTGACCGCTACCGATCTAGCTACCTGAGCTAAATCGCCAGGAACAATTTGTAATTCGATATCTCCATCTAGCCGAGCTAGCGCTAGCAGTGATTCAACCAGGGAAGACATCCTGATAGCTTCGCTTTCAATTCTCTGCATAGCGTCATCTACCTGAGCCTTGGATTTAAAGGCGCCTTTGCGATAAAGCTCTGCGTAACCTCTAAGAGTAACCAGAGGGGTTCTAAGCTCGTGGCTCGCATCAGCAATGAACTGTCGCATTCGATCTAATGTTGTATTTCTTGCCTTCAAGGAGCTTTCGACCGAGCTCAACATTTCATTGAGGGAACGGTTCAACTGAGCTATCTCAGTTTTACCAGCGACATCTGGAAGTCTTCGATCTAACTTTCCACTGCGAACAGAATCAGCTGCCGCTGAGACTTCACGAAGTGGTCGAAGGGCTGAAGAGATGGTCAGCCATAGGGCTAAACCACTTATAGCAAGAAGCAATCCGCTGAAACCTAGACCGATGATTTGGTATTGGCCCACGATTGCGCTATTTAGACCAACCGGGAGAGCAACCACAACTGAGCCAGATTGGTAAGGCGCAGGTAGTGCTACTAGTCGCCACGGTTGAGATTTATGGGTTGGGTGCTTTTTATCAACCAGTTCAGTGGTGAAGGGAGTGCCGTGGGTAGCAATAACTGAGACGACATCGAATTGCGCCAAATTTGGCACAGCACTATTTTGGGCTGGTGCTGAGACTAAACCAAGGTAAATCTTTCCATCTGGATCTAGAAACGCTATGTAGTAGTCGCTAGGTAGTGGGGGAAGCGTAACCTCGTTGGTTGCCAACTTCGCATTAATAGTTGTTGGGTCTTCTTGAGCTAAGACACTTGCCGTTTGAATCAGCAGGCTGTCTGTATTTTGTTGCAAATACGTCTTTAGAAGTGAAACGGTTCCAAGCAGGCTGATGCCCAAAAGCATGGTGATTACTCCAACTGAAATAACAGTTAGCCTGGTGCGCAAAGAGATTCGCGACCAAGTTTTACCAATCACGCTTTTAGGTTGAGCTGCAGGCAATTTACTACCCTTACTCTTCGTTCTTAGCTACACGGAAAATGTATCCAACACCACGCTTGGTTTGAATAAGTTGGTTCTTGCTCAACGGGTCAATTTTCTTGCGAAGGTAAGAAACATAGCTTTCCACGATTCCTTGTTCACCATTGAAGTCATACTCCCAAACGTGATCTAGAATCTGATCTTTGCTCATTACTCTGTTTGCGTTAGCCATCAGGAATCTGAGTAGTTTGTATTCAGTAGGGGATAGTTCAATCTCTGTTCCATTTACAAATACCTCGTGGGCATCCTGGTTGATTTTGATTTCCCCAACTTCGATGATGCTATCTTCAACATCCTGCTTCTTAGTTCTTCGCAAAATAGCTTGAATGCGAGCGATAACTTCATCAATGCTGAACGGCTTAGTCATGTAATCATCGCCACCAACGGTAAGACCGGTTACTTTGTCACCGCGATCATCTCTTGCGCTTAAGAACAACACTGGTAGATCGATGTCCATCGAGCGTAACTTTTTTGTGACGCTGAAACCGCTCTGATCAGGAAGCATGACATCGAGAATCATGATGTCGGGTTTAGCCTTCTCGGCAACTGCAACAGCTTCTGTTCCTGTGCCAACTGAATAGACACTGAAACCGGCGAATTTCAGACCTGCTTCAAGCAGATCTCTGATGTTCTTCTCGTCATCAACGATTAGTACTCTTGGATTCTTCATACCTCAACCATCCCACTGGTTGATAGCCAGAACCTTAAGGTTGGCTGTGTGTTTCCTGAGAGTAATTGAACCTAAAGGTCGACTGCATCAAGGATTTCATAGGCATAGCCCTGCTCTGCGAGGAAGCGCTGCCTGTTCTGAGCAAAATCCTGATCCACGGTATCTCTTGCAATCAAGGTGTAGAAGCTTGCTGTTCGGCCATCCGCCTTCGGTCTAAGCAATCTCCCCAAGCGCTGCGCTTCCTCTTGCCTTGAGCCGTATGAACCTGAAATCTGGATAGCTACTGATGCCTCTGGCAAGTCAATTGAGAAGTTCGCAACCTTAGAGACAACCAAGACAGAAATACGGCCTTCCCTAAACTCACCAAACAAGCGCTCGCGTTCATCCACTGGGGTATCCCCAGTAATCAACTGAGCATTTAGGGCCCCAGCCACAGCATGCAATTGGTCGATGTATTGACCGATTACCAGAGTCGGCTCGCCAAGGTGTTTCTTCAACAGTTTCTGAATAACAGGAATCTTTATCGGAGAGCTAGCCGCCAGTCGATACTTTTCATCCTGATTCGCAATGGCATATTCAAGATGCTCAATCTCTGGTAGATCAATTCTGACTTCATAGCAAGCTGCAGGAGCTATATACCCTTGTGCCTCGATTTCTTTCCAGGGAGCATCAAAGCGTTTAGGTCCAATAAGAGAAAAGACATCTCCTTCTTTACCGTCTTCTCGAACCAAAGTTGCAGTTAGCCCCAAACGTCTCTTAGCTTGCAAGTCCGCAGTCATCTTAAAAATTGGTGCTGGAAGTAAATGCACTTCATCGTAAACAATCAAACCCCAGTCGTGATCATTTAGTAAGGCTAAGTGTGAGTATTCACCCTTACGTTTGGTAGTCAAGATTTGGTAGGTGGCGATAGTGATCGGTTTTATCTCTTTCATCGAACCGCTGTATTCACCAATTTCTTCTTCAGTGAGACTCGTTCGTTTCAATATTTCGGTTCGCCACTGTCTTGCAGAAACTGTGTTGGTAACCAAAATCAGAGTATTAGTTTTAGCTACTGCCATGGTGGCAGCTCCAACAATTGTCTTACCCGCACCACAGGGTAGGACAACAACTCCGGAACCACCTTCCCAGAACTTCTCCACTGCGGCATCTTGATAATTCCTAATTTGCCAACCCTCTTGGACAAGAGCAATCTCATGCGGTTTACCTGGCGTGTATCCAGCAAGATCTTCTGCTGGCCAACCAAGTTTTAATAGTTCTTGTTTGATCTGTCCTCTTGCCCATTCAGCAATCTGCCAAGTGTTGGCATCGATTCGTCCAGTGAGTAAATCATTTACTTTTCTTTGACGAGTTGTCTCAAGCAAGACTGCAGGTTCTGTCGAGTAAAGTTGCAGGTCTCCGCCTTGCCCTTTTTGAATAACCAACCTGCCATAGCGAGACATGGTTTGTTGAATGTCTACCCTGATGCTCGCCGGCACTGGAAATTTACTGTATTTATCCAAGACCCCTAGAACGAAGTCACTGTCGTGCCCAGCTGCCCTGGCATTCCAAAGCCCTAGCTTGGTAATGCGGTAAGTATGGACATGCTCAGGGGCACGTTCCAATTCAGCGAAGACTGATAGGTCATGGCGAGCGTCCGCTGCTTGATAGTGATCAACTTCAAGCAGTGCTGTTCTATCGCTTTGAACGATTAATGGTCCGCCAGACATCCTTCTAGCCTAAGCGAACACCGGTAATACTGCTAAGCGGTATGACTCTTTCACAGTCAGCTTTGCGGTCTCTACCTCTTAGTCTCCCGTTAGCCAAACCAGTAGGTTCTAGAAGGAACTCCCTCGGAACTTTGTTGATAAGGACTGCCACCTGGATGCTGCCCTTACTCTTTATGCAAAGCTCCAACTGTCTGACGATATCGCTTCCTTCAGGAGACTCGCCTAAGCGCGTCTCATGGTCTCGCCAGCGCTTGATATCTACCAAAACAGAATTACCAGGTTTGCTTGCCTGCTTTCTTCCTCCTGCTGCGGACCAATTACTTATTACTTCACCCAGGGCATCCTTACGGATTGCGGCATACTTTCCCTCACGAAGTTGGTAATAAACGATATCTAGTTCAAATCTGGTCTGCAGGGTGGTTTCATCCAGTCGAGTAATGGAGATCGGCCGTAAAGCGGTGTCGTTGAGTATGTGGGTTAGAAGAACCTGATCGTTGGAACTAATCAATGTTCCAGTTGCCCCATCGGTTAGAACTAACCTGCCGAACCTGCTGGCTGCTTCACGAATCAGATAATCCACTGGCTGGGGTAGCGCTGTTCCAGATAGCTCCGCAAGCAGTTTTCTAATTGCGGCTTCTGTCAAACCTGTTTCTAATCCGTAAGTGATGCTCAGGGTGTTGATGCGATAGGTGGAGGCGACTCCGATGCGCTCTGTTTCAACAAATCTTCGTAGTTCAAGTTCTGTTTTAGTAGGAAGAGGTCCCACAGAAATGATTGAAAGATCTGCTTGAACTATAACTCTTGATTGGGTTTTAGGTAGTGATGCAGTTAGCAGTTTTGCGGCTGAACTTAGATCACCCTGCATCAACGGATTAAACCAAGTAGAGGTTTTATTGCCGCTACTTAAACCAATTAGTTCGGCAAATGAAACAAGTCGAGTCATGTGAGATGTAATGCCATCATTAGCCAGCGGGAATATCTCATTCATGGCGACATCCAGTGCCTTTGCATTCACAAATTCAGCAGCTGACTGTTCACCTAATAGCATCCGCCAAGTTGTTGCGAGCACTAGCCAGCGCTGTGCCGGTTCTTGCTGTAACCAAGTTAAATACTCTGACCCAACTCGCCAACGCTTATCGCTGAGGGTAATCAATCCCGCCATTTGTCCCAGGGAATAGAGAGCCTTTGCGTAGTCAACTTCTCTGCCTAAGTGAAGAGCAAGTCTCTTAAGTTCAGGTAAGCCCACCGATGCACGTCCAACCTCACGAACGTAGCGTTGCTCTAGATCGATAAGCAATTCGGTAAGTGCTTGAACAGTTTCGAAAGCAGCGATACCAGCCTGTGCATCTACTAGTTTTTGATCTACTTGAAAAGCTTCTGGAGAAGATGCGTTGCCAACTTGGGCCTTTCCTGCAATCTGTCTAAAAGCCTCAACTGCACTTTCCAACGGGATATATTGTGTTTTCCCATCGGTGACTTTTTTCAAGACTAGGAAAAGTGTTGCTAGGACTTCTAGGTATGGCTTGTCTTTAGTAGTTGATTTTCCATCAAGAAGGTTTTTAAAAGCAGTTAGCTGAGATCTGGTCAGACCAGCAATGGCGCCATTTATGCTCTGCGGTTTAATAAGTGCCGTTGCTAGATCAAAGAAGTCAGCAAAATTTGCAGTCGGCATCAATCGAATGCCAACAACTCGGACTAAATCCTCATCGCTAGATTGGCTAAGCGCTTTGGCAACAAGCAAAATCTCGCTCATTTGGTTGGCGACTGAATCTTTTCGGCTTTTCGCCTTTTACTGCTTGTTACCAGTAAAGCAATCAAGAATAGGAAGCCAAGTGGCATTGCCAGCATTGGCACCAGGCCCAATCCAACTGGCACCCAAGAGCCATTTGTAAAGGCAGCTAGCAAGATAACCAAGACTGCGAGTACGGTTAGACCCACGCAGGCAATAAAGGCAAAGCCAAGGATAGTTTCGATCCGAGCGGTGCTTGATTGTGGGTTAGTCTGCTTATTCTTAGCCATCCTTTTAGGATACTTGCAAACCTAAAGTAAAATGAAGCCTGCAGTAATGAAAGAGGTAGATATGCCAACAGGACACGTAAAGTTCTTTGATAACGTCAAAGGCTTTGGCTTTGTGCAATCAGATGAAGGAGCCGAAGCGTTCCTTCATGTCAGCAACCTACCCGAAGGAGTTACTGACATCAAGCCTGGAACAAGGATTGAATACAGCATCGTCGACTCAAAGCGCGGCGCACAGGTGATGACAATGCGCATTATTGAGGTTCCTGAGAGCCTAGAGAAAAAGCAGCGCGCTAATTCAAGAATGAAGAACGAGGACCTAGTAATCCTTGTTGAAGGTCTTATCTCAGCCTTGGACAACATCCGCCCTGGCATCGAACACGGCAGACTTCCAGAAGGTGCAGGAGCCGAGAAGCTAGCCAGACTGCTTCGCACTATGGCAGATCAACTGCACAGCTAATGGCACGCATAAAGAAACTTCCTAAGTTCGTCAAATTAGTAAAGCCGGAAAAACCGGTAAAGAACAAATTTGATGTGAAGGCGTTTGCAGAAGTAGCAGCAAAAGCAGCGGCTCTGCCAAAAGACCTCGGCACTTTCATTGAGAGCATCGAAGATGGCGAAGGCATAACCAGTTACTTCTGGAATGCAACCCAACCTGGTTATGTTGGTTGGCGTTGGAGTGTGACGGTTTCACAGATTGATCCAAGCTCCGAACCAACCCTCTGTGAAGTTGTATTAATTGCCGGGGAAGATTCCCTTGCAGCACCTAAGTGGGTTCCTTGGTCAGAACGCCTTGCTGATTATCAAGCACTGCAAGCAGAGCTTGAAAAGCAAGCGGCTCTTGATGCTGAAGAAGAGACTGAAGAAGACCTAACGGTCGCCGACTCTGAACAAAGCGAAGACGCCCAGAAGTAATCCCACTACACAGGTGTATGGATACCAAACCTTGTGTGGATTATCTATCTGGTTATAGAAAACCAAAATTAGAATCAAAGCCAATAAGAATGCACTCATGCCAAAATAAACTGCGATTTTCGCGGTTCCTTTGATTGGTTCCGGGTCAGGCTTTCTTTCGGAATCTTTGGCTATCCAACGCATTTGGTTTTAACCTAGTCGTTCAACCACGTAGTCGATGCACTTGGTTAGTTGTTGAACATCACTGAGTTCAGTCGCTGTGAAAGTGGCAACACGTAGTTGGTTTCTCCCAAGTTTTCGATATGGCTCAGTGTCGACAATGCCGTTAGCTCTAAGAATCTTCGCAACAGTTGCTGCATCAACAGAGTCGATGAAATCGATAGTACTGACCACCTGAGATCTGTGATCGACATTAGAAACAAAAGGGGTAGCGAATGCACTGGCTTCAGCCCAGTCGTAAAGATGATTAGAGGCGGCTCTCGTCCTAGCATCAGCCCAGCCCAAACCACCGTTTTCATTCATCCAATCAACCTGCTCAGCGAGTAGGAACAGTGTTGAGATAGCTGGAGTATTAAGCGTCTGGTTCAATCTTGAATTATCGATAGCGGTCTTCAGAGACAAGAACTCAGGGATGTATCTTTCAGAAGCTGCGATTCGTTCCGCACGTTCGATAGCCTGTGGGGACATGAGCGCAAACCATAGGCCTCCATCGCTAGCAAAGTTTTTCTGCGGGGCGAAGTAGTAAACATCGGTTTCAGTGGGATCAAAGTCAACGCCACCAGCGGCAGAAGTTGCATCAGTAAAGAACAATGCACCATCGTCGACACCTTTGAGACGCTCGACCGGGGCAATCACTCCAGTTGAAGTTTCGTTTTGCGGATAGGCATAAGCGCTAACGCCAGACTCGGCACGTAGTTCAGATCTAGACCCAGGCTCAGCCTGAACAACTGTTGGCTTTTCTAGCCAAGGAGCACTCAGAGCAGTTGCGAATTTTGCACCAAATTCACCGTGCACAAGTAGTTGAGATTTTCCTTCAGCTAAAGAAAAGGCAGCCACATCCCAGAATGCAGTTGACCCGCCATTGCCCATGACAATTTCATACCCTGAAGGGTTATGAAATAAGTCCATTAGCCCATCTTGGACTCGCTTGACCAAGTTCTTAACTGGGGCTTGACGGTGAGAGGTTCCAAGTAGTTCTGCTCCAGCACCAGCGAAGGCTGCCAATTGAGCAGGTCTTACCTTGGATGGACCACAGCCGAATCTGCCATCTAGCGGCAACAAATCTGAAGGAATATTTATCTCTACCATTGTGAAAGTTTAGCCGACTAGCACTGCATAAGATTTAGGCTTAGTGCGTGACCGATTTAATTGACACCACTGAGATGTATCTTCGAACCATTCTGGAACTCGAAGAAGAAGGCCACGTTCCGATGCGCGCCAGAATCTCTGAACGACTTGATCACTCTGGACCAACTGTCTCTGAAACTGTTGCCCGAATGGAGAAGCATGGTCTGGTATCGCTAAGTAGCGATCGCCATCTTGAACTTACCGGTGAAGGTCGCACATTAGCTATTGAAGTCATGCGTAAGCATCGACTAGCCGAATTACTGCTAGCTAACATCATTGGTCTGGAATGGCATCTTGTGCACGAAGAAGCTTGCCGCTGGGAGCATGTCATGAGTGAGCAAGTAGAGCGCAAAATTCTTGAACTAGTCACAGAAGTTGAAAAGTCCCCATTTGGTAATCCAATTCCTGGATTGGAACATCTCGGCCGGGGACCATCTACAGCGATAGCCGAAAAGGTAGTTCCTTTAATTGAGTTACTCAACGTTGATGTTGAGGTAGCCAGAATTGCTGAACCATTGCAGTCTTATCCAGATGCCCTGGCCCACCTTGCCTCTGCTGAAGTAGTCCCTGGCGCAATAGTCAGGGCAACCCAAGCTTCGGATCGGATTGAAGTTCGAACCCAAAATGGCCAAAGCTCAGTTAGCCTCACCGCCTTTGATGTTGCCCATATATTCGTAAAACCCCTCTAAAGCCCCGTATTTGCTGGGAACTAGGTGTCAATGGCGTTCTGAAGTGTGCAATGAGAGCACCCCATAACGCAAGGTAGAGGGTAAAATTGAACCATCTCACCCTCAACCGAAGAGTGAGTTGCGAGTTTTCACTAATCCAAGTGCCTGCGGTGAGAACTTTTGACTGTAAATGTTTCGCGCCAGGGTCGAATCTTTGATTCGATGATGAAAGGAGGTCAGTGTGACTAAAAAGCCATCAGGTAGACGCCGTGCTGACGTCCAGATTAATCTCTTAGAATCTTTTGAAATTCGCAGTCGTAGCTCAGTTCGTCAGAGCCAACTAAAACGTCAAGCTAGAGCAGATCGCAAAGCTCAAAAGAAAGCTGAAAAATTTGCTCGTAAGAATAACTCCAGCCCACAGGTAATCCAGCAGGTCTCTGGAACTGTAATCCCAGCTTTGAAACGCATTCCATTCCGGAAGAACAGTACCGTTCGCTCAACCTTGGTAATGAGCGTCACTGCAGGTTTTATCGCTTGTGCTGCTTTGCCGGCTTATGCATTCTCCCCAGCCGTAACTGCCATGTCAGGCCTTACCGGTGCATTCGATCCAGCTGATTCACAAACCATCACCATCCTGCGCCAGAGTGCTATCGATTTCGAACGTGGTTCCTACGGAGTAATGTCCGCATCAGATCTTGAACGAATGAACAACAGGAACAATTACCTAGGTTATAAAGGCTTAACTGCATTTGACTATGCAGCTAACCCAACCTACGGAGAGCTAAACCCAGACGACATTATGAAGGTAGCCGCCAAGTATGTTGGTGTTCCTTATGTTCTAGGTGGAGAAAACCCTAACGGCCTTGACTGTTCTGGATACACCAGATTGGTGTTTGCAGAATTTGGAATTCTGCTTCCGCACTCGGTAAATGCTCAATCACACGATCCACATCTAAGGCGTATCCCTAGATCTGAAGCGCAGCCAGGTGACCTAGTTATTCTCAATAACCACAGTCACGAGGGTATTTACGCTGGACCAGGTATGTTCTTCCACGCACCGTTCTCTGGTGACCGAGTCAAACTTGCGCCTATTTTCACCGACTCCTATTACATTGCTCGCGTAATCAAGTAATAAAACGGCACCAAAACTTCACCTAAATCTGCGGTGTGTTTTATCTAACTTGACTCAACTAAGTAATAACCTGTTGCCAAGTCACTTAGGTGCCTTGAAGAGGAGAGAAGAATGAAAGCTAGAGTGGTGCCTTCCAAGCACGAATTCCAGCATCGTCATTCCATATTTCCTTGCCAAGTTTGGCAAGCCTAGACGCGTCACTAGAGATAGTGGCGCGTTTTTTGTTTGTGCTCCGATGTGGCTTCACGAAAACCTGCAATCCGTGCAGGTGATTTCGAAAGGAAGAAACATGAGAACACTAGTTCTAAACGCTGGCTATGAGCCTTTGGCTGTTGTCTCTTTTAAGAGAGCCATCATCTTGGTGCTAAATAAGAAGGCAACTGTGCTTGAAGGTTCAGCTGCCAGAAAAGTTCATAGCGCTACGGGGGAGTATGAATTACCTTCAGTGATTCTGCTAAGTAGATATGTTCGTATCCCTGGCACCCGCAATGTTCCCTTGTCTCGCCGAGGGGTCCTACGCAGAGATAGTCACCGGTGCGCATACTGCCAACGAAGTGCTAACACAGTTGATCACGTGCAACCTAAATCAAGAGGCGGAAGAGATACTTGGGAAAACCTAGTTGCTTGTTGCCTTCGCTGTAACAACATTAAGGGAGATAAAACTCTGCATGAAATTGGCTGGACCCTAGCCTTTACTCCAAAGATGCCCACCGGAAGCGCTTGGATGGTTAGAGGAGCAGAACGAGTAGAACCTGAATGGGATGAGTATTTGCGTTTAGCTAACGCTGCCTAAGGTGCCCCCGAGAAGAATCGAACTTCCGCACATGGTTTAGGAAACCACTGCTCTATCCACTGAGCTACGAGGGCTTACAAGTCTCAAACTTACCCGAATCCAGCCTTGCCTACGAGAGAAGGTAAAGGTGCAAAGTTAGGCTAGTTCCCTAATGACCGAGTCAACTGCTCCCCAAGAACAATACTTGCGCTGGCTTGAAGAAATTCGAGGCATCGGCGGTGCGAATCCGCTGACCAACCTTGACCTCGATGTTCTTGGGCTAGTGAATCTTGAACGTTGCCACCCAGTTGGCCTTTCCATGTTTACCAAGAGCCATCGAGGGCTTCTAGCAAATCTTGTTCGCGATCCAATCGCATACTCTAAAGCCCTAACTGAAGCTAAGCGAGTAAAAATCAAGAGCGAAAGACTTCAGAACAATTATGGGATTCACACTCTCTACCTATTAGCCGGTGCAGTTGATTTCAATCCAGCAAAACTTGATCTTAGAATCCCAGTCATGCTCTGGAGAGCGGAACTCATTCGCAAGGGGTCAGATTATGAGCTTGGCCTAGTTGGGGATCCATTTGTCAACCCAGAACTAATTCTCACTCTCCGTAATCATTATGGATTGAGCCTAGATACTGCTCGACTAACCAGAATCTATATCGAGGCAACAGACCTTGTGCCAATCAGTTTGCTGAGCTTTGTTTCAGAAGCCACCAAGAGCATTCCAGATCTTGAAATACAAAGAACGTTGGTGCTGACCAATGCCACTCTCGCACCAACCTATATGTTGAATGAACTTCCTAAAGTTGCCCCAAAATTAGCCGCAGCAATAGCTGACCCAGACTCTGATCTTCCAGTTACAAAATCCAGTGATGAAGTTTTGGTAGTCGCCGATGCTGACTCAGTGCAGTTAGAGATTCTCAATAAAGCACTTCAGGGTTCAAGCTTCGCTGTTGAGACGCTGCCAGGTGCAGGGTATACCCAAACTGTAGTAAATCTATTAGCGGCTCTAACGGCAGTTGATAAGCGTGCTCTGGTTGTTGCTCCGCGTAGGCAAACTCTAAATGAACTAAATAATCGTCTTGCTCAGGTGGGTCTAAACGGCTTGTTAGTTAGAACTCATAATGCATGGCTGGATATCGTGAATGCGCTATCGCGCTTTGAGAAAGCCACCTTTGCCAATCTTCCAGCCGCTAGAGCAAACAAGGCGGGCATCGAAGAGAAACTAGATCACTACTTCGATTCACTAGAGAGAAAACACCCGGTCCTAGGAATCAGCGTCAATGATGCATTGGCTAAATTGGCGGAGCTAAGTGCTCTTCCAAAACCGCCTAAGACTAGTGCTCGAATTACCGGTCCAGCACTATTTGAAAACAGAAATAGGACGGCCGCCCTAGCACTTTTAAATGAAGCGGTTTCGCTTGGAGAATTTGATAAAGCAACCAACGACAGCCCTTGGTTCAACGCTCAGTTTGATGAAACGAATGAGATTCCAAAACTCACTGCTCTAACCAGAAGACTCAGTGAAGATGTTCTTCCTCAGCTAAGCGTAAAGCTGGATGTATTTATTGAGCAGGTTGGTTTCCCCGCAGCTCAAAATGTGGCTCAATGGGGCGAATATATTCGCTTGCTGATAAGCATTAGGTCAACACTTGACCGATTCATACCAGATGTATTCGATCGCCCACTGGATGATCTGATTGCTGCCACTTCGCCAAGAAAAGATAAGACTGGCATGTCGGGGAAGACCAGACGAGCACTAAGCAAACATGCTAAAGAGTATGTCCGACCTGGAGTTTCAGTTGGAGATATACATTCAGCCCTATTGCAAATATCGGAGCAGGCTAAAGCTTGGAAGCTGCTAAGTGCTCAACAGATTGCGCCGGTAGTTCCAGTTGGAATTGAAGATGCCCAGGTTACCTACCAATCTTTGGTGGCTGACCTAATCAAACTCGATTCACATCTAGACCAAGGAAAATCTCGTTTAGGGCTATTGGAACTTCCACTGCCTGAGCTAGGTAGTAAATTACAAAGACTAAACGAAGATACTGCGCCACTTGAAAACATGGTGGTCAGAAACGATCTTCGTAAACGGGTGAGCGCACTTGGGCTAGACGCTCTAGTAAAATCACTTGCTGCGAGTAATTCTCGTAATGAGCACCTTGTTGCAGAGTTTGATCAGTGCTGGTGGCTATCAGCACTTGAATACCTGCTTGCAGGCGATAACGCATTTGCTCAATACAGCCCAGAGTCTCTTGCTGAGCTAGAAGCAGACTTCGTCAAAGCTGAACAGCTAGTTCTAGCTGAAACCAGGAAAGAGATTTCCAGTCGGACTGCAAATGGTTGGAAAACCGCTATCCAAGACTTCCCTAAAGAAACCGAGCGCTTGCGGGCATTGTTGAAGCAACGTGTTTCTAAATTCTTAGAGCTCAATACCGGAGCTGGCATTATTTGGCCTCGGTTGGTCTCTCACGTTGGAGTTTCTCCTTACGAGGTCGCGGAGATTCTAAAAAAGGACACTAACTTCGATGTTGTCCTAGTTCTTGATGCAGCTGGAACTACCGTTGCCGAGAACCTAAGTGCTCTTGTGAGAGCAAAGCAGGTTGTTGTTTTTGGTGATCCTGTGATTGCAGATCCCAATGGCTTTGAAGTTGAATGGCAATTAGCTCTTAAGCCGCGCGCTCCTGAAGCGCCAAGTGTTTATGACATGATAGCTAGCCGGTTCGGAGTTGAAACTCTAAGACGCTCCTATCGAAGCAAGGGGCAGTTGTTTGGGCCTCTCATAAACAAAGAGTTCTACCAAGGCAGGTTAGAGATTGAACCTAGTGCCGCTGAGTTTAATGGTGAGAGTTCCCTGGAACTGATAATCGTTGATGGCGATACTCGTTCTAATAGAAATGTCACTGCCAGCACGGAAGCTCCCGTTGCTGAAGTGAACAAAGTAATCGAGTTGGTAGTTGGGCATGTTTCCAACAATCCAGAACAGTCGTTACTAGTAGTTAGCGCCAGCAGCATCGAAGTTGAAGCAATCCGTGATGCTCTGGACGTAGCTCTTGATGCAAACCCCGATCTCAGAGAGTTCTTTGAAAAACATGGCCGTGAGCGGTTTGAGATAACCAGCTTGTCCGATCTAAATCACCGTCAAGCAGATCGAATCATTTTCAGTATCGGTTTTGGCAAAACCCCGCAGGGCAAAATACTTAGCCATTTCGGACTGCTCAACGAACCAGAGGCTAAACGCTGGTTAGCCAATATGTTGGTAAGCGCTCGATACAAGATGACCATCGTCAGCTGCTTCAGCTCATATGACTTACCTGAAATCAGGAATGAAGGCGCTACTGAGTATTTGCCAACGCTTTTAAAACCTAGCTATAACGAATCAATCGAATCGGACACTTTTGACAGCGATCCAATGCTTGCCGATTTGGCTAGAAGGCTAAAGCGCTTCGGGGTTCGGGTAGTTGAAGGCTTTGGTAAGCGAATCCCACTGATTGCTTCTTATGGAAATCAATTCCTAGTCGTTGAACCAGATTGGTCTAACTCTGATTTGAATTACACAGAGCGCATCAGGCTAAGGCCAGCTCTTTTGAAATCCCTTGGCTGGACTTACCAGAGGGTGTATTCATTCGAAGTATTTAGTGACCCGCAGGCAGTTGCCGAAAGAATAGCCACCAGGTTTGGTATCGAGGTGACTCCGACAATGCTTAACACAGTTCCTGTGGCAAGAGTATTTGAAGATAGTGACGCAGCCTGGGGGGATACCAATACCTCGAATGACCAGAGGCTTAGAGAAGATAAACCGCCACACTGGGGTTAGTCGGTTTTAGGATCAGCCGGTTTCTGATTGTTGTCAGTTCTATAAAAGCCAGTTCCCTTGAAACTGATACCAACTTTGCCGAAAACTTTTTGTAATTCGCCACCACATTCTGGACATTCTGACTTCGCTGTCTCGGTAATCGACTGCTGGATGTCAAACTCATGCGCACAGCTGGCACATTTGTATGAATAGGTAGGCATGTATTTAGTTTAAGTCGTGGATAGCCAGTTCGGTAACCAGACCCTGGACCTTACGATCGTGCTCCTCACTTGGCAAGGTTTCTATATACTCCGCTTCAAAACAAACAGCGAATACCAGATTGCTCATACCTGCCAAAGCTCTATCAAAGAATCCCTTACCTCGACCAAGTCTGTTCCCCATTCTGTCCACCGCAAGAGCTGGGATAATCATTAGATCTGTTGGCAGAAGTGTCACCTCTTCCAATGCAGCGATATCAGGCTCTTGCATTCCAAGAGCTGAATAAACCGTGCTACGACCATCAAAACGAAACCACTTCAGGTCTGTTCCGCTTACTTTAGGAACTATCACTTCGATCTTGTGGGTGATCAGTTCATTGATGAACAACTGCGTGCTGGGTTCAGATCCGAATGAGATATATGTTGCGACTCTGGTCGGCTTAGACCTTTCAACAAGTTCTAGTAGCAACTGCGTGAGAGCAATTTCAGTAACTTCTGAACTTATGCGATTTGAGCGTTCAGCAAGTATTTTGCTTCGTAGCTGTGCCTTGGCAAGCGCAATATCATTCATGCCACTAATCTTGCCAGCATGAGCAACTCTTTTATGCTGACCCATGGAGACATTAGTCTTCGGATCATTAGAACCAAAGATGCCAAGTCAATTGAACGCCTGGTATTGGGTAACCGTGAGTGGCTCCGCCCTTGGGAGGCAACAAATCCTCATGGGCCAATTTCCTTCGACTTTAGAGCTCAAATCAGATCATTGCTTAGGCAACTTGAATCAAGTGATGGCATGCCATTTGTAATTCTGTATCAGGGAGAAATAGTTGGACAGCTAAATGTGGCAAATATTCTTCATGGTTCCGTCTCATCCTGTGTCATTGGTTACTGGATAGCACCTGAAGTGGCTGGGCTGGGAATTACTCCAACTGCGGTTGCACTAGCGATGGACTACATGTTCAATGCAGTTGGGCTCCATCGAGTAGAGATAGATATCAGGCCTGAAAACGGAGCCAGCATTCGCGTCGTTCAGAAGCTAGGTCTTAGGTATGAAGGCGTAAAGAAGAATTACATTCACATCAATGGTGACTGGAGAGATCACTACATATTTGCTTTAACCTATGACGAAGTCAAAGATGGTGTTCTAAATCGTTGGTTGCAGAAAAAAGTTCCGAAAATTTTGTATCACTTTCCAAAAAATAACTAAAACACCACTTTTAGACACGCGCATTATCACTCAACCCATTTCCAACTAGGTAAATACTCTAGAGGTATGGAATTTACTGGAACCGGTGGCATACTCTTGCTTGTCGTTGCCGTCCTCTGGTTAGGCTTCATGACTCCATCGGGTAAACGGGGCATCAACGATCACAATCAAGCTAGAGCAAATCGCAAAGTAAGTCGGCGTGCTCCAGTAGCTCAAGCTAAAAAACAAGAAACAAAGGTAGTAGTTACGCCCTGGTTTGAAAAAGAAGTGATTAGCGAAGTGGAATCGTTGTCAGAAGTAATACCTGTAGCAGAAAAGGCAGTTGTAAATCGACTTCCAGACCCGCTATCTGCTCGTTTGGGCAAAATTGAAAGTGTTAAGTGGGCCGAAATTCTCGAGCTCGAAGATGCACGTAAAGAAAAAGAGAACATTAGTTCTGAAAATCTCGACGAAATTATGCGTCGAAGACGTTCAAATGGCTAAAAAATAATTAAAACTCACCCTAAAATAATCTTGTTTTTGACTAGGTGTGTTTTATAAGTTCTACTAATCTTTAACTAACCCTAAGTTTAAGGAAGATGACACATGGGCTTGTTAGACGACCTCGTAAGAGGAACTAACCGCAAGGCTAAAAAAGCTGCAGCGGAAATCACCAAGGACGTTAACCAATTTATCGAGAAGCACGATCTCGACGATAAGTTTGAAGACGCCAAGGAAGCAACAATTAAAGGTGTAGTAAAAGCAGCGACTGCCATTGAAAAAGGCACACCTGCTGTTACTGCTAAGGTCGCAAAGACCGTAAACAAAGGAGCGAAACAAATGGCAACAACAGTAAAGAAAGCTGCGGCTAAGAAGCCTGCTGCTAAGAAGGCTGCACCTAAGAAGGCTGCAGTTGCAAAGAAGGCTGCACCTAAGAAGGCTGCAGTTGCAAAGAAGGCTGCACCTAAGAAGGCAGTTGCAAAGAAGACTGTAGCTCGCAAGCCTGCTGTAAAGAAGGCTGCAGTTGCAAAGAAGGCTGCACCTAAGAAGGCAGTTGCAAAGAAGACTGTAGCTAAGAAGGCTGCACCTAAGAAGGCTGTTGCAAAGAAGACTGTTGCACGCAAGCCTGCTGTAAAGAAGGCTGCACCTAAGAAGGCAGTTGCAAAGAAGACTGTAGCTAAGAAGGCTGCACCTAAGAAGGCTGTTGCAAAGAAGACTGTTGCACGCAAGCCTGCAGTAAAGAAGGCAGCACCGAAGAAGGTTGTTGCAAAGAAGACTGTAGCTCGCAAGCCTGCTGCAAAGAAGGTTGTTGCAAAGAAGAAGTAATTCTCTTTTTGCACTAAGGCCCTGGTCGAAAGATCAGGGCCTTTTCTTTTGACTAGGCTATTTACGTGCAGAGAAGCAAATCAACAGTAGAACTGGGTAGTGCGTTTAACAAAATATGGTCAGCGGCCATGTTTAGCAAATTTGCAGATGGTCTAATCGGCGCAGCAATTCCGCTGCTAGCAGCTTCCCTCACAAGAGACCCAATCCTTATCGCTATCCAGGCAAATCTATTTATGCTACCTTGGCTGATATTTGCTATCCCTATTGGGGCATTACTTGATCGACTTAATCGCAGGGCAGCGATGCTAATGGTTCAGACCAGTCGAGTAATCATCGGGGCCGCTTTGGCTACTTTGATTATCACTGGACAGATGAACCTCATTTGGTTAGCTTCACTGACTTTTGTCTTTGGGGTTTCAGAAGTGGTCTACGACACAGCCACACAATCGGCTATTCCTTCACTACTCAACGGCGACCAGTTAGAAAAAGGTAATTCCAGACTTCAGGTAGCCGACACTGTGATGCAAGGTTTTGTTGGAGTGCCTCTAGGTGGATACGTCTTTGCGCTCATGGCCTTCATTCCTTTCCTAGGGGTCTCTGCCTGTTACCTAGTCGCGATACTCCTGGTCCTTACTATCTCTAGAGATGCGCTGCAGCCAAAGGTTGATCCGGCAGCTCCGAAACGAGCACCACTAAAAGTCGAGATTAAGGAAGGTTTGCAGTACCTATGGAGGCAAAAGGTTTTGCTTCGCCTAGTACTGACCACTGGTTTCATCGGATTTTGTTATTCAATGGGCGGCGCTACCCAAGTGCTATTCATCCTTGACCACCTCAAAGTGCCTGAGGCTAATTATGGTTGGGTGTTGGTCCCACTTGGGGTCGGAGCACTTCTAGGAGCTGTTACCTCAGCTCGCTTCTCACAGCGCTTGGGTAGAAGTACTGCACTTTCCATTTCACTGCCTGGATCAGCGCTATCACTTTTACTCTGTGGCCTATCGCCAAATGTGTCTTGGTTTATGGCTGCATGCTTCATGCAAGGTTTCTTTATAGCCCATTGGAACATTTTGCTCATGTCCACCTATCACGCGATGATTCCTAATGAAATATTCGGAAGAATTCACGGGGCTAGAAGAACTATTGTTTGGGGGCTAATGCCAGTTGGTGGGTTACTAGGTGGACTCTTGGCAAAGCAAGATCTCACTTTGCCACTTATTGTCGGTGGAAGCATGGCGACTGCATTAGCGCTAAGTGCAATCCGTTTTATCAGGTCTATTCAGACTTAGTCTTTGCCAACTACCCACTGGCAAGCTGATTGCAATGTCGGGTGCTGGAATACAAATCCGGTCGCCTCTAATCTGGCTGAACTCATTTTCTGGCTACACAGCAATAGCTCTTGTGCACCTTCTCTAAAAGCGAGTTTTAGCGCAAAGGCGGGAACTGGAATTAAAGTTGGGCGATGAAGCGCTTTTCCTAAAGCTCTAATTAGCTGCTTGCAAGTAGCGGGTTCAGGCGCGGTGATGTTGTATGGGCCACTTGCTGTTGGAGTGTTGATTAGGTGAATTATTGCTCTTGCTTGGTCAGGCAGCGAAATCCAAGCCCACCACTGCTTGCCATTACCGAGTTTCCCACCAACACCAGCACGCAGAATGGGCAGTAGTCGACCGAGCGCACCTTTAGTTCGTGATAACACCATGGTTGTCCGGATTTGAACTACCCGAACTCCTGAAGGGGCTTTCATGGCTTCACGTTCCCAAGAGTTGGCAAGTTCGGCAAGGAATCCTTTTCCGTTTGGAGCAGTTTCTGCAAGCAGTGCATTTCCAGTATCACCATAGAAGCCAGAAGCAGAGCCCGATATAAGAACCTTCGGCTTGTTGCTGCAGTTTTTTATGGCCTGGACGATTGTCCTCGTGGAATCAATTCGAGATTGGATCAGTTCCTTTTTGTAGTTCTTGGTCCAGGGAAGTTTTCCAGTAGTAGCGCCGGCTAGGTTGACAATCGCATCAATAGATTCAAGTTCTGAAGGATCCAATTTTCCTGTTGTTGGATCCCACTCAATTTCATTGGGTGAGCTTGCGGCTCTTCTAACAAGAACTACGGGGGTGTGACCAGCTGATTTTAGTTGCGCCTGCAATTCTGTTCCAATAAGACCGCTTGCACCCGAAATCAGAATTCTCAATTGAAAGGACCTAAGACTGGGTTCCAAGCTTCGATGGTGCGTTCACCAATCATGCCGGCTAGTTCAAAAGGGTCGCTATCCAACAGAGTGTTTAGTTCTTCGATGGATTCAGCTTTGAAGATTAGTAGCGCTGACGGTCTATCAACCATCGGCCCACTTGCCAACAGCTTTCCTTCAGCCAGCAACATTGCAAGCCACTCCCGGTGGGTAGGGCGAACCTGGTTTAGCTCGATTGGATCGGCGGCATAGCCGTAGGTGACAACATAAGTGTTCACTATTTTTCTTCCTTTTCATTTTTGCTAGATAAGAAACTTGGGGTGATTGAAATTGCTGCGATAGCTACCAGTAGAGCGAATAGATCAAGGCCTGCTGCAAAACCAAAAGAAGTTGTGCTGTTTATTTTGTCCACAACAATACCGGCGACAGCAGCTCCCGCTCCATATCCGATGTTTTGCCCACTGCCAATCCAGCCATAGACCTCAGTGGTCTCATCGAGCTGGACTGCTTTACCGATGATTGAACCCATTGTTGCGAAAGCAGTAGCAACGCCAATTCCTGAAATAAACAAGCAGATAGCAAGCCAAATCGGATCGGATGCATTAAAGAAAATCAGAAGGTCACCCAAGAGCACCACAGCCAATTGCTTTGAAAGTGCAAGCGGTGATCTAGCACGATGTCCGAAAGCCAGCCCTCCGACAACTGATCCAACTGAAAGCATTGAAATAACAAATCCAGCCTGTGCTTGGCCAACCGCAGCAACTGCTCCGATTTCAAGAGCGGAGAAAGAGCCTACAAAAAGCAGATTAATTACGATTAGAAACTTGACCAGTTTCGACCTGAGCACTGAACCCATACGTTTAGTTGATCTCGGGATGGGAGCGTCTTTAACCATAGGGAGCAAGCCGAACCAGAAACCACCAAAAAGCTGAACGGCCGCCATAACCACAATGGGAACCAAAGTGTTAGTGGTAGCAATCAAAACTGTGGCTAGAACTGGTCCAAGAATCCAGATGACTTCTTGCAAGATTGCATCAACCGAATACAAAGTATTTCTCTTGGCTTCACCGGAAACAAGAGTCGGGTAAACGGTGCGAGCCGCTGGTTGTATCGGAGGGTTTCCAAGTCCGAGGATTAGGGAAATTCCAATCGCAATAGTTTCAGTGATTGGAGCAAAACCTATCAAAAGATAACAAACTGAAGCTATGACACTCGTTGCCAGAATTACTGGCTTGATTCCGATCACAGCCATCCAGCGGCCAAGTATTGGAGCTGATATCGCGCTACCTAAAGTCGCTGCTCCGATCGCAAGACCCGCGACTGTGTAGTTGTCGAACTTATTTTGCAGCAAGATGGCAAAAGTAATTGTTTGCATGCCAAAAGCGAATCTGGCTAGTAGTTGCGACCAGAGCACGACTGCTACGCCGTGGACTCTAAATAGTTCGATATAGGTGCGCATTTGTCTTAAGCCTAACCGAGGCTAGAGACAACTAGATTTTGGCTAAATCCAGGAAGGTAGCCACATTCGCCAGCGCCAGAACTCATAGCCCAACCATTCACCAGTCCAGATTGGGTAGAAGAATGTTGAGGAAATAATGGCCAATACCGCAAAGCCAGCAATGAAGTTAGCGGTTCGATACCGGTATTCAGTATTTCTAAACCAAGATCTCAGACCAGCAACGAGCAAGAGAATAAGCCAAGGCTCAAATGCCACCACATAAAACTCAAATAATGTTCGGTTGGTAAGAGCTAGCCACGGAACGTAACCGGCAACAAGCCCGATGCCAATAATTGTTGTGGTCTTATCTCTGGTTCTAAACCAAGCAGAAACAAGAACACCAACTGCCAGTACTGCAGCCCACCAGATGATTGGATTCCCTAGTGCCGTAATAGCAGAGACAACTTTTCCACCAGCTTTGTCGTCCCAGAAAAAGGAAGTTGGCCTGAGCATGAATGGCCAGGTAAATGGGTTTGATGCATAGGGGTGAGACGCATGCAAATTGATATGGAAGGAATACATCTCAACGTGGTAATGCCAAAGGGATTGCAGTGAATTAGGAATCCAGGAAAGCCAACCGGTGAGAGCGTTACCGGGTTCACTCGCCCAACTTCGATCCCAACCACCTTTGGTGAATAGCCAACCCGACCAGCTGAGTAGGTAGGCGAAGATTGCTGGAACCATAACTAAAACAATTGATCTCAGTGCCTGAGAGATGGAAGGCAAAATCCAAAGACGTTTAGCTAGCTTGTCTTGAGATTGCTTTTCAATTTTGCGATGAATCCTGAAGTTTTGGTTGGCTTCACTGATGATGATGAATGCTAGCAACGCGGCAACAAAATATAAGCCAGACCATTTAACTGCAGTTGCAAATCCTAAAGCTAGAGCCATGGCAACAAGCCAAGGTCTTCGCCAGGAATTTCTTGAGAGAGATTCCCTGTCTCTCAAGAAGAAGTAGTAACCAAGAATTACAAAAAATCCCAAGATTTGATCTAGCAGTGCTGTTCTAGACAGCACAATGCCAACACCATCAATTGCAAAAAGCAATCCTGCAAGCACTGCCCAGACTGTTGATTTGAAAATCAATTTGGCACAAGCCATGGTCAGCCAAACGGCTCCGACACCAGCGAGAGCAACCATGATGCGCCAACCAAAAGGATTGCCACTGCCGAAGACCAGCATTCCAAGACCGATTAGCCATTTACCCAGAGGGGGATGAACTACAAAGGAAGGTGCATTTGAAAGACCCGTTGGGTTGCCATTGGCAAATGAAGCATCAGCGCCAGTTCCCCAAGTCGATTCGTGGCCGTTGTGAAGTAATGAGTATGCGTCTTTGACATAGTATGTTTCATCGAAGACCAAGGTGTTTGGGTAAGCAAGGTCGTAAATCCTGAGCACAGCGGCTATTACCAACACGAGGATGGGCGCCCAGCGGTTGAACAAGGCTGATCTAGCTGGGTTTGCCGTAAGCCTTAAGAAAAGTGTTAGCACTTCTTCTATGTTAGTTTGCGAGAATAGAGCATGCTCATTTTGGCGGCAACACCTATCGGCAATCTCTCAGATGCCTCGGCTCGACTCATCGAGCATCTGGGAACAATCAAATACATAGCCGCAGAGGACACAAGGACCTTACTGAAGCTGGCAAGGGGCCTCCAGGTCACCTTAGACGCCAAGTTGTTTAGTTTGCACGAACACAATGAGGCAGATCGAGTAGCTCAAATCCTTGAGATAGCTCTTACTGAAGATGTCTTGGTGGTCAGTGATGCCGGTATGCCCACAGTTTCAGATCCTGGCTTTGTTTTAGTTAGAGCGGCTATTGAGGCAGGAATTGAAGTTACAGTCATTCCTGGGCCTTCTGCAGTATTGGCAGCTTTGGCTGTTTCAGGACTGCCAACCGACCGATTTAGTTTCGAAGGTTTTCTGCCTCGAAAAGCAGGAGAACGAAAGAAACTCTTTCAAGAATTACTCAGTGATCCAAGAACACTCATATTCTTCGAATCGCCTCATCGCATTGGTCAAAGCCTCAAAGATGCTCAAACGGTCTTCGGGGATAGAAGGGGAAGTGTCTCTAGAGAACTAACTAAGAAGTTTGAACAAACAGTTCGTGGAACTCTAACTGAGCTAGCTATCTGGGCAGAAGAAGAACCTAGGGGAGAGATAGTGCTAGTGATCTCCGGTGCAACCGAGGTAGTCATCCCTGATGTCCATAGTGTCGATCTGCTCACCGAAGTTGAGACACTCAAGAGTTCAGGGCTATCACTGAAACAATCGGTAGCAGAGGTTGCGGCCAAGCATTCAGTGAGCAAGAGTGAGTTGTATCAAGCAGTCCTTGATGCCAGAGCCAAGGATTGAAACCCAAGCGTTAAGATTGTAAAGATGTCAACCAACCCTCAAGGCCAGTCGTTTTATGTGACGACACCCATCTTCTATGTGAATGATGCGCCGCACATTGGGCATGCCTATACCGAGGTAGCCGCAGATGTCTTAGCCAGATGGCACCGTCAACGTGGTGAAGACAGCTTCCTACTTACTGGTACTGATGAACATGGTGAAAAGGTTCTTAGAACAGCAGCAGCTAATAAGAAATCAGCTCAGGAATGGACCGACAAACTAGTTCACGATTCTTGGTTACCACTCCTTGAAACAATTGACATCGATAACCAGGACTTCATTAGAACTACTGAACCAAGACACGAGGTCAACGTTCAAAAGTTCATGCAGAAGCTCTATGACACTGGCTTTATCTATCAAGGCTCATTCAAAGGGGCATACTGCGTAGGTTGTGAAGAATACAAAAACAAGGCAGACCTTGTTGATGGCACAGGAGAATTCGAAGGCCAGGATGTTTGTGCCATTCACTCAAAGCCAGTTGAGCAACTAGAAGAGAACAACTACTTCTTCAAGCTAAGTCAATTCGAAGAGCCACTTCTAAACTTCTTTGCAGAGAACCCTAATTTCATTCAACCTGAATCAGCAAAGAACGAAGTTGTCTCTTTTGTAAAGCGTGGCCTTGATGATCTTTCTATTTCGAGATCTAAAGAGAAGTTCGACTGGGGAATCGATATTCCTTGGGATGATTCACACATCACCTACGTTTGGTTTGATGCGCTACTGAACTACATCACCGCTATCGGCTACGGTCAGGACGATGTTGAATTCAATAAGCGCTGGCCAGCGACAGTTCAGATTGTGGGTAAAGACATTCTTCGATTCCATGCGGTGATTTGGCCAGCCATGCTAATGGCGGCAGACATCAAACCACCTCAGCAAATCTTTGGACATGGTTGGTTACTTGTCGGTGGCGAGAAGATGTCAAAGTCGAAGCTCACCGGTATTGCGCCAAATCAGATTACTGACATCTTTGGCTCTGATGCTTTTAGGTATTACTTCATGAAAGCAATTGCTTTTGGCCAAGATGGTTCATTCAGTTGGGAAGACTTATCTGCTAGATACCAATCGGAGCTTGCTAATGGTTTTGGAAACCTGGCTTCAAGAACTTTGGCTATGGTCAGAAGATACTTTGCTGGAGTGCTTGAAGCCCCTGGCCAATACACCGAAGCCGATAACCATGTAATCGAAGTTGCTAGAACTGCAGTGCTAAATGCTGATCGAGCAATTGACGAGGTGGCTATCCACGAAGCCATAAATGCCACTTGGACATTAGTTGATGAACTAAATAACTACATCACCGTTCAAGAGCCTTGGGTGCTTGCTAAAGATGAAGTAAACAGAGAACGTCTTGCAACAGTGCTCTATGTTGCCTCTGAAGGTCTGAGAGTGCTATCGGTGCTTCTAAACCCTGTTATCCCAAAGGCAACTGCCAAGCTTTGGGCAGCACTTACTGAGGGCAAACTGGGTGAACTGGCTGACCAGAGAATAACTGAAACGGCTAACTGGGACCAATTGGTTCCAGGCACCAACATCGGTGACCTTGATGTTCTCTTTCCAAGAATTGAAACTGAAAGCGCTCAGTAAACCATGAGCGAGGCTCAATCGGATCTACCAAGCGAGAACTACATCAGAGTTCGCAACCGTAAGTCAGAAGATGGCGGATCTAGAGACTTGAGTTACCCAGAGGTCCCAGAAGCACTAGAGATGGGCGTCTACGACAATCACACTCATTTAGAAATAGCTGATGGTGAGAATCCGATGGATTATCGAGAGCATCTAGAGCTTTCCAATCAAGCTGGAATTATTGGGGCCGTCCAAGTTGGTGGCTCAGTTGAGACATCTGCATGGTCAGCAAGAGTCGCAGCTATTGAACCAAGATTGCTAGCCGCTGTTGCGCTTCACCCAAACGTGGCAGCTGAATATGAAACCATTCAAGAGTTAGATGCCGCTATTGCCGAGATAGCCAAACTTGCGAAGGAACCTAGAGTTCGAGCAGTGGGTGAAACTGGTCTTGATTACTTTAGAACGGGTCCAGAAAAACTCTTTCTGCAACAACATAGTTTTGAAGCTCATATTGAAATCGCAAAAGAAAATAACATTGCTTTACAAATTCATGATCGAGATGCTCATGAAGACGTTGTCGAAACTTTACTAAGAGTCGGTGCACCAATGAAAACTGTTTTTCACTGCTTCAGTGGCGATACTTCGCTAGCTGAAATATTGATAGAGAACGGTTGGTATGCATCATTTTCTGGAACAGTAACTTTTAAGAAAAACCAATATCTTCGTGACGCACTAGCGATGCTTCCAAAAGAACTGATTCTTGTTGAAACAGATGCACCTTTCTTAACCCCGGAACCATTCAG
>CANGIU010000001.1 GCA_947454255.1 Micrococcales bacterium | reverse complement strand
GCTCTTCAAAACTTGATGTTGCAGGCAAAACTTCAACCTCGAGTCCACGTCCAACCATGTTCTCAATCGTTGAGCGCTTAATTCCAAGATCTAGAATTGCGACTTTACCGATACGTTTACCTTCGTTAGGCACAACGTAGCTGCTAGTTGTGGAAACTGTATTGCTTAGTGATCTACCCTTCATTTCTGCTGAGGCTTTTATTGTTTCGATTAATTCGCTAACGGGCTTTTGGGCTTCTTCTCCCGTGAAGATTCCAGCCCGCATAACACCGCGATCACGAAGGTGCAGAGTTAGTGCGCGGGTGTCCAATCCGGAAATCCCTGTAATAGCGTCCTTAGCTAGATCAGTTTCGAGGCTGCGTTCACTTCTATGGTTTGAAACAACTCGGCTCAAATCCCTAACCACATATCCAGAAACCCAGATCTTCGAAGATTCCTCATCTCTCGAATTCATTCCGGTGTTGCCGATGTGTGGCGCCGTCTGAACTACTATCTGCCCAGCGTAGGAAGGGTCAGTCAGCGTCTCCTGGTAGCCAGACATTCCGGTAGCGAAAACAATTTCGCCTAGAGTCGTGGAAGAAGAACCAAACGAGTGTCCGGTAAATGATTTACCATCCTCTAGTACCAGAATCGCGTTCTTTTCGTACCTAGGCATTCTTTAGCTCCTGAATCTGTCCATGTTTCACGGTTAATACACCTTCGTAGAGTGTGTGAACAATTTCTCCAAAGAGTTCCATCCCAATGTATGGGTTGTTAGTACTCTTGCTTTGCGTAGTCCCAGTAACTACAGCTTGTCTCTTCGAATTGATGAATGTAATGTTTGCAGCGTGACCAGCTTGGATGGCTTTGCCATGGCGTTCTAGTCCACTAATGTTCGCTGGATTCGTAGATAGCAATTGTTCAAGTCGAACCCAATCAATCATTCCAGTTTCGATAAGAGTAGTTTGAGCAACGCTGAAAGCTGTTTCTAGCCCAATCATTCCAAAGGCAGCTTGGCCCCACTCGCAATCTTTACTGTCCGCTGTGTGAGGTGCGTGATCTGTAGCGATGATATCGATCGTGCCGTCCGCTACCGCGGCTCTCAGTGCTAACACATCAGAATCTGATCTAAGCGGAGGGTTAACTTTGAATACTGGGTTGTAATCTCTGACAAGTTCCTCAGTTAGCAATAGGTGATGTGGTGTCACTTCTGCAGTGACATTGATTCCTCTGGCTTTAGCCCAGCGAATGATTTCCACTGAACCTGCGGTTGAAACGTGACAAATGTGAAGCCTGGAGCCAACGTGCTCTGTCAAAAGAACATCTCGCGCAATTATCGCCTCTTCAGCAACGCTCGGCCAACCGGCTAAACCGAGCTCGAAAGCAACTGGACTTTCATTCATCTGAGCGTCAATGGTGAGATGTGGATCTTGTGCGTGCTGAGCAATAACTCCACCGAATGCTTTGACATACTCAAGCGCCCTTCTCATTATCAATGAGTCTGAAACACACTTACCGTCATCACTGAAAACTGTGACTTGAGCTCGTGATTGGTTCATCTTCAAGAGATCTGCGAGTGCACTTCCTTCCAAATTCTTGGTTACCGCTCCAATTGGCTGGACATACACGTAACCTGCTGATTCCCCCAGCGCATGAACTTGCTCCACTACGGCTGCGTTGTCCGCCACTGGAGAAGTATTCGCCATGGCGTGAACAGCTGTAAAGCCACCCATTGCTGCAGCTCTAGAACCAGTCAAGATGGTTTCGCTTTGTTCAAAACCTGGTTCTCTAAGGTGTGTGTGTAGATCAACAAAGCCCTGCAATGCAATGAGTCCAGAACAATCAATATCTGTGCCTTCCAGTATGAGATTTGTCCCAACTTGGATGATTGAATTGCCCTCTACAGCTATGTCGATAACGTCTCCGTTTGAAAGCGTTGCGCCTCTAAAAATCATCAAGTTATCTGACATTGCTTTGCTCCTGTGCTAATAGTTTGTAAAGAACAGCCATCCGAACTGCGACGCCATTGGTGACTTGGTCAAGAATTGCTGATTGTTCTGAATCAGCTGCTGATGAAGATATCTCCAAGCCGCGGTTCATCGGTCCAGGATGCAAAATAAGCGTCTTAGTTCCCAACTTTGAAAATCTAGAATCTCCAAGACCCCAACCGCTGGCATATTCCGCCCCATTTGGCATAAAAGCAGAGTTCATTCGCTCTGCCTGTATACGTAGCATCATCACCGCGTCAAAACCATGTTGAAGGGCTTCATCTAGATTGTAGAAAACTTGATCGCTCAATCCTTCGATTCCTTCTGGAATGAGCGTTGCCGGCCCGCAGATTGCAACACGTGCGCCTAGCTTTCTCAGCAGTAGCATGTTTGAACGCGCAACTCTTGAGTGCAAAATGTCGCCAACAATGAGAACAGCTAGACCGGTTAGGTCTCCAAGATGGTCCTTACCCAATAACCGTTGTCGTATGGTCAGAGCGTCTAAGAGAGCTTGTGTCGGATGTTCGTGTGTTCCGTCACCGGCATTGATAACAGATGCTTTGGACCAATCAGCATTTGCAATGGTGTTTACTGCCCCGCTGTGATTATGGCGCACGATAAGAGCTTCAACACCCATCGCCTCAAGTGTTTGTACCGTGTCTTTGAGTGATTCCCCCTTACTAACAGAAGAACCTTTTGCAGTGAAGTTAATCACATCAGCAGAGAGTCTCTTTGCTGCCAACTCAAACGAGATTCTTGTTCGTGTGGAATCTTCGAAGAACAGATTCGCGACAGTTCTTCCGTTCAAAGCAGGCAACTTCTTCACATCTCGGGAGTTAACATTCTGCATTTCAATTGCTAGGTTCAAGAGCTCTAATGCATCTTCCTTACCTAGGTCGTTAATGCTCAGTAAATGCTTCATTGCTCAATCACCACCGATTGCTCACCATCGGATTCACTTAGTCTTACGCTGATTCGCTCAGAGAAATTTGTTGGCAGATTCTTTCCAACGTAGTCTGCCCTGATTGGAAGTTCTCTATGACCTCGATCAATAAGAACTGCAAGTCGAACTACTTTCGGTCGCCCAATAGAAACCAATGCGTCGAGCGCTGCTCGAATTGTTCTTCCGCTAAAGAGCACGTCATCAACTAAAACCACTGTGCTTGAAGATATGTCGCCAACTGGAATGTGTGTTGGGGTAATTGCTTTACCAGGATTCCTTGATAGGTCATCTCTGTGCATTGTGACATCGAGCCTGCCAACCCCATTTGAGATGTCGAACTCTGGGTAGTTCTTGCCTATTGCTTTGCCGATCCGTTCAGCTAGAAAGACACCTCTGGTTGGTATGCCAAGGAGTATCAGGTTTTCAATACCTTGATTTGCCTCAACGATTTCATGAGAAATACGAATAATCGCGCGCTCTATATCTTGAGCGTCTAAGACGGTGCGTGTTGTCACGCCCACCTCCTTCTGCGCCTCACAGGACGCCTTTAAAGGATGAATTTCTAAGAGTCTAGCGTAAAGGGTTGCTCTTTGACTAGATTGGCTTGCGAGTTGCAGCCACTGCAGCAAGGATTCCATTTACAAACGTTCCAGAATCGTCAGTGCTCAGTTCATTCGCTAGGGCTACAGCCTCGCTTATAGCCACGGCGGGTTCTAAGTTCGCGAAGGAGATTTCATAGATAGCAAGTCGCAAAATGGCACGATCAACAGCTGGCATGCGGTCTATGGACCAGTTCTGAGCCATCGAGCTTATGGTTTCATCAATTTCGATTTGATTAGCTAGCACTCCAGTGACCAGTTCAAGTGCGAAATCAAAAATCTCTTCCTGGTTTTGCCTATCTTCAACCTGTGTTTTGGTTTCAGCAAGCAGCTCTGTTGCCATTCCGTCACGGAGTTCGGCAGCGTAAAGCGCGTCAACAGCGCGCTTTCTTGCCTTAGATCTTGCGCTCAAGGTTAGTCAGTTACTCGGCCAAGGTAGTCACCAGTTCTGGTGTCAACTTTGACTTTTGTTCCCTGCTCAACAAAGAGAGGAACTTGAATTTGAAGTCCGGTTTCGACAGTTGCAGGCTTTGTTCCTCCACTTGAGCGATCTCCCTGAAGACCAGGCTCTGTGAAAGTAATCTCCAAGACAACCGACGCAGGGAGTTCAACGTAGATTGGGTTGCCTTCGTGAATAGCAACAACAGCCTGTTGGTTCTCGAGTAAATAGTTTGCGGCATCTCCAACTAAAGCGTTGGAAAGTGTGATCTGGTTGTAATCAGTCGTATCCATGAACACGAAACCATCACCATCGCTGTATAGATACTGCATTTCACGCTTATCAACGGTTGCTATGTCAATCTTCACACCGGCATTTAGGGTGCGGTCGATGACTTTACCTGAGATAACGTTCTTGAGCTTGGTGCGCACGAACGCTGGCCCTTTACCTGGCTTTACGTGCTGGAACTCAATCACAGCCCAAAGTTGGTTGTCCATGCTAAGAACCATGCCGTTCTTAAGGTCGTTACTAGTTGCCATTTTTCAGCCTCGCTGGGATTATTTGGTGGCCAAACGGCCGTAGACAGTTTATCAGTGTGCGAGTTGGCGCAGTGCTAAGGCATAGGAATCTTGACCAAAGCCAGCAATAACTCCAGTTGCCACGGCAGATATCACTGATTTGTGTCTAAATTCTTCTCTTGAATGAGGATTTGAAATGTGAACCTCAATGAGTTTCATACCCGCTGAGGTAACTATTGCGCAGGCATCCCTCAGTGCATATGAATAGTGAGTAAATGCTGCAGGGTTCAGGATCACATCCAGTTTGTTGTCAGCCGCGTTGTGTAGCCATTCGATAAGTTCTGCTTCATCGTTGGTCTGCTTTACCTCAACAGCGACACCAAGCTCACTTGCCAAAGAAATTAGACCTGCCACCAAGTCTTCATATGTAGCGCTGCCATAGACATCAGGCTCTCGAGAGCCTAATCTGTTAAGATTCGGTCCATTGAGCACAAGGATATTCTTCATTGTTCAAATCTACTTGCTATGAAGAGATTTCAGCATAGGCAGCGAAAAGAAGGTCTTTTGTTGGGGCTTCTAGTATTCCTGGTTTATTGAGGCCATCAAGAACAACGAACCTAAGAATTCCACCTCTGCTCTTCTTATCTACTTGCATACCAGTGAAGAGTTTCTCCCAACGATCTCCCGGGTAAGAGGTTGGTAACTGTAAGAGCTCCAAAATACTTCTATGTCTGTCTGCTGTAGCGTCGTCTAGTCTTCCAGATAGTCGACCTAATTCAGCAGCGAAAACAAGTCCGACAGAAACTGCATGTCCATGACGCCATTTGTAGTGTTCAGCTAATTCGATTGAGTGGCCAAGGGTATGGCCATAGTTCAGTACTTCCCGCTTTGAGCTCTCTTTGAAATCTGCTGCAACAACTTCGGCCTTAATAGCGATTGACCTCTTAACGAGTTCCGCGAATCGCTCGGATTTTGTGTCCCTAGCATCATCGACGTCTTCTTCAATCAGTTGAAGGATCTTTTCATCGGCGATAAACCCATACTTTACAATTTCACCGAAGCCGGAAATCAGCTCTATCTTCGGCAAACTCTCCAAGGTGTCCAGATCTGCTAAAACTGCTTTTGGCTCGTGGAAGGCTCCTACTAAATTCTTACCCTCTAGTGTGTTGATGCCGGTCTTACCGCCAATTGCCGCGTCAACCATTCCAAGTAATGTTGTGGGAACTTGAATAACAGCGATTCCACGTAACCATGTTGCTGCAATAAAGCCAGCTAAGTCAGTAGTTGCCCCTCCGCCTATCCCAATCACAGCATCAGATCTAGAGAACTCAGCTTGACCTAAATATGACCAGGCGGCCGCTAACCACTGGTCCGTTTTTGCAGCTTCTCCGTCTGCGACAGGAAACAGCCAAATCTCTCTTGAGCTTGATCGAAGTCTTTCAGCGATTAGAGTTGCGCTATTTTCTAATGCTTCTGGATAGACAATTAACGCTTTTCGAACGCCTGATCCAAGTGCCTCAGATAATTCATCTAGTAGTCCTCTACCTAAAAGAATTTCATAGCCAGGTTGACCTTGCGCCTTGATGGTTAGAAAACTCATAATGTCTCAAGTTTCGTGCAAATAGTATCAATAGTTATAGACAAACTCGCCGCGGAACAATCCACTTCGAAGTCACACAGTGCTTCGTATAACGGTTTACGCTCGTCGTAAATTCTCTTCCAATCCGAGATGCCGTTTTCTAAAAGCGGCCTATTTCCCTTAGACAAGCGAGATTTCATGTGCAGCCCATTTGTCGACAGGTAGATTACGATAGCTTTTTCAATGCTTCTTTGATTAACACCACTGAGAACAGCTCCCCCGCCTGTTGCAATTACCTGAACTTCCTTTAGTGCTTCTGCAACTGCGTGTTCCTCATATCGACGAAACAACGCTTCACCAGCAGTCTCAAAAATTTTGGGGATCGGTCCGTACTGTTTAGTTACGAGTTGATCTGTATCAACAAAAGAAACGCCCAGCTTCCGGGCAAGTTTTTTTCCGATAGTTGTTTTGCCAACACCCATGGGGCCAATTAGGACAACCGGTTTCTCTAACATGGTTCTAGCGTGCGATATTGGAACGCAGAGTTTCAGGAATGTGAGCTAGATAGGACTCCAGATTGCGCGCAGTTTCCGCGACTGAATCCCCACCAAATTTCTCAAGAACTGCGTTTGCGATCGTTAGAGCAACCATTGCCTCAGCCACAACTCCCGCGGCAGGAACAGCACAAACGTCGGACCTCTGGTGGTGAGCCTTAGCTTCATCTCCAGTTGCAACATCAATAGTTCTAAGAGCTCTTGGAACCGTTGATATCGGTTTCATCGCAGCACGAACACGAATGATTTCGCCGTTACTCATTCCGCCTTCGATGCCTCCGGCTCTATCAGTAAGTCGCTCGACTAACCCGCTCTCACCAACTGCTATCTCGTCATGAGCTTCGCTACCGCGGCGTCTGGCTGTTTCAAAACCATCGCCAACTTCAACACCTTTAATTGCCTGAATACCCATAAGTGCTCCAGCCAATTGACTATCTAGTCTTCTGTCCCAGTGCACAAAGGATCCCACACCAGGTGGCATTCCATAAATGAGCACTTCAATTACTCCACCTAGGGTGTCACCATCCTTATGGGCGGAATCAACTTCAGCGATCATGGCTTCACTGAGTTCAGTGTTGAAAGCTCTGATTGGATCACTGTCAATGCGCTCAACATCATCTGGCTTAGGTAAAGCCATCGTCCCATCCGCAATTACAGTTCCGATAGCCACAGTGTGAGTCACCAGTCGAATTCCAAGCGTTCTAAGGAAAGCAGAAGCGACCTCTCCGAGAGCTACCCTCGCTGCCGTCTCGCGTGCTGAAGCTCGTTCTAAGACAGGTCTACTATCCATAAACCCGTATTTTTGCATTCCGGTGAAATCCGCATGCCCAGGTCTTGGTCTAGTTAGTGCTTCTGCTCTAGCACCTGACAGTAACGATTCATCAACTGGATCAGCAGACATGATCTGCTCCCATTTAGGCCATTCAGTGTTTGCGATGTTGATGGCAATTGGGCCACCCATGGTCAAACCATGGCGAACACCACCAGTGATTGTTGCTTGGTCCTGCTCAAGTTTCATTCGAGCGCCACGTCCATAGCCAAGACGTCTTCTCGCTAGCGCTTCTTGAATGTTGATTGTTGTCAGTGGAACCCCCGCTGGAAGCCCCTCCAGGACAGCAGTTAACTGCGGACCATGAGATTCACCTGCGGTAAGCCAACGTAACATAGCTCTATTCTCGCATAATTGCGGAACCAAAACTAAAGACCTGAGCGCATTACCTCAACAAGGTCCTTTGAATCCACTTGCGAGAAGTCGATATCTCCCGCAGTAAAGAGTTTGATTTGCTCAAGTGCCTGGCCTAGTAGCATCTCCAGACCATCAATTCTTTTGTCAGCTGCAAAAGAATCCGAGAAGCTTTTGTCTTGATTCGCGTAGTTGGCTGCGAACATCCAACCCGATTGCTTCCCATTCACACGGAAATTCTCTGCAACGCCACTGGGCAGTGTGTTGATTGTCAGATCTTGTTGCAAGCCAAATTCGCTCAACTCCCTAAGAGTCAGCGTCATGCCTAGTTCCCTAGCGAAATTAACGATTTCCTCGGTTTTAGCTAAGTCACGAGCATAGATCGTCGCCTCCTTGTACCCTCCGTTGCAAATGGCGACAAGAGCCGACCTTGCTGTTGCTCCTGCTCCAAGAATGGCTACCCTGGCTGGTCTAGTTTCGAAACATCTGCGAAGAGCAAAAGCAATGCCGGCAATATCGGTGTTGTATCCGGCCCAATCAGATTCTGATCGCACCAATGTGTTAGCGACATTTGTACCGAATAGGAAAGATGAGGTCGCTATAGCTGCAGCTTCGAATTTTAGGGGCATGGTTATTGAGAATCCGCTAAAGGATTCATCAGCATTTTCAATGAAATGTCTAAGGCCACCGGCAGGCACCTGAATTGCTTCGTAGCTGTAATTCAAGCCGAGATGGTTATAGGCAGCAAGATGAATTCTTGGGCTCAAACTGTGGGAAATTGGATCGCCTAGGACCGCGAAAGCTTTGCTAGCCATCCCAACCCGGATTTTCAGCCATCCATTTATCCCATCTAGCGATGCCAGCCTGGTGTTCAGCATAGGTGTTGCTAAAGATGGTCTCGCCTGTTGCCAAATTCCAAGTCACAAAATACAACCAAGTTCCTTCAGCGGGATGAAGCACAGCGTCTATAGCAAGCGATCCTGGTGCAGCGATGGGTCCTAAAGGCAATCCCGCGTACTTATATGTGTTGTATGGATTGTCATCATTCAGAATTTTGTTGGTGACGATAATCGAAAACGAACCGACGCCATAAGATGCAGTCGCACAAGATTGCAGTGGCATGTTAATTGCCAAGCGATTCTTAAAGACGCGAGAAACCTTATAGAAGTCATCATGCAATCGCGCTTCGCGCTGAACAATTGAGGCAAGAGTAAGAGTGTCCTGCCATTCCTTCTTCGCCAAACCGAAGGACCTAAGTTCGTCCTTCATTCTATTGACCATAACAGTCAAAATTTCTCCAGCGTTTAGTGATGGGTCAAAGCTATATGTTGCTGGAAAAAGGTAACCCTCCAATGAAGGTGCCCTCTTTGGAATTCCAAACTTAGACAGATCCTTGGCTGCAGATTCAAATTTTGAAATTGGGATCCCAGTCGATGTAGAGAGCCTCTTATAGATGTCAACGAGTCGAAGACCCTCAGGAATAGTGACCTTGTTAGTTACTTGATTGCTAGGGTCGGTAAGCAATGCAATAGCTCTGTCACTACTAATACTTTTCGGCAGAGTGTATGTACCAGGGAAGAAAGTAGGGTTCGTAGAAAGTATGTGTCTAAAGGTTGAGCCATAATTCTTGGTGATTCCCTGCTCAGTTAAGTGCTTGGCGACAATTGAACCCGAATCACCTTTAGTGATTGTGAAAGAGATTGACCCGGTCCCATTCCCAGAAAACTCTTGCCCTGAGTATTGATCAATTACCCCTCTGATAGATCCACGGTTCAAATATCCAATTCCAAGAAGCATCATCAGGCTTAGGCCAATTGCTAGCCAGCGCAGAGTCAGTTTTCTACGATTAGGATTCCTGTCCGAATGGTTGGAGTTATCAGTCATTGGCTGCACTCCACTCTTCTAAGCTAAGTCCAGGTCGAGCACCTGAATTTCTCTCTACTAGAAAAGCGTATTCGAGTATTGCGACTGCGGCCATCTGATCTATTGTGCTTCTAGCGTCCTTTTGAGATTTGCTAACGTTTTGTAGCTGCCTATTTGAAATTGCGGTTGTTAGCCTCTCGTCAACGAGTAATACCGGAACAGAAACAAGATCCCCCAAAATCTTTGCGAATTCAACCGCATCCTCAGTTGATTGGGTGCTGTTTCCCTTCATGTTTAGTGGCAAACCGACGTAAATCTCCAACAAGTTTGTTGGGTCAGAGATGGCTTCGAATAGATCCCCAAAATCTGTACCAAGTTGGTTTCGGTCAATGGTGGCTAAAGGAGATGCAAGGATAGCGTGTTGATCAGAGATTGCTAGCCCAACTCTTGCCTTGCCAACATCTATTGCCAGTCTTCGACCAGATCGCACTAATTAGCTCAAACTCTCAACAATTGCTGCGATTGCGTTTGGAATCTCAGTAATTGCAACGCCTCCACCTTGAGCGATATCAGCCTTACCACCTCCACCGCCTCCTAGTACGGAGCTGGCTACCTTTACCAAGTCCCCCGCATTGATTCCCTTTGACTGTGCTAAGTCATTAGCCACGACAAGAACGCTTGGCTTAGCGTCGATAACTGCGAAGAGCGCAATCACAGCAGATCGATCTGAAAGCTGGTCGCGCATTTTGACCCCGAGATCACGCAAAACATCAACACTTGGAAGTTCCCAAACGTTCGTTGCAACCACGAATGCTTTTGAAAGATCTTTACCGGATGCAATTAGCTCAGGAATTTTGGAACCTAATGAAGCAGCCTGGAGTGCATTAAGCTGACGCTGCGAATCTTTCAATTCTTGGAGGACAATTGCGAGTCGCTCCGATGCATTTGCTGGAGTAACTTTCAAGCTCTCCGAAATCTGCTGCAAAAGCAGCCGATCTCTGTTGAGTGAAGTCAAAGCCTCAAAACCAACCAGGGCTTCTAGTCTTCTCGAACCAGATCCAACCGAAGATTCATTGGTTATAGATACCAAACCGATTTGGGAACTACGAGAAACGTGTGTTCCACCACATAGTTCTCGGGACCATGGTCCACCAATTTCGATAACCCTGACACTCTCTTCATATGTTTCACCAAACAGAGCAACCGCTCCCCAAGTTTTAGCATCTGGAAGTGACATTAGTTGAGCGCTAACAGCAAGGTCCTGCCTAATCGCTAGATTGCTAATCTCTTCAATTTCAGATCTTGTCTCTGATGAAAGTGCGGCATTCCAAGAGAAGTCCAAGCGCAAATAGCCAGGCTTGTTGTACGAACCAGATTGCAAAGCGGTTGGGCCAAGCACTTGCCGTAAGGCTGCGTGAACCACGTGAGTACCAGAGTGAGCCTGAGCTGCACCCAGTCGCCAGTTACTATCAACTTTTGTCTGAGCCACGCTGTTCACTGAAACGCCACCTGATTTGATTAGAACCTTGTGTGAAATCAAACCCTTAACAGGTTTCTGCACATCAAGTACCTCTAGTTCAAATCCATTTCCAAGGATTAGACCAACGTCCGCAATTTGACCACCGGATTCAGCATAGAAACTTGTGGAGTCCAGGATTACCTCAACAACGTCTCCTTGGCTGGCTTCCTTAACTGGTGAACCATCTTGAATGATTCCTAAAACTTTTCCTTCGGAATTCAATGATTCATAACCAGTGAAATTTGTTAGTCCAAGAGTTCTAAATTCACCATAAACAGAGAGATCAGTAGCGCCAGATTTCTTCATCTTTGCGTCAGCTTTAGCTCGAGTCTTTTGTTCGAGCATCAAAGCAGTGAATGCTTCTCGATTAACTGCTAAGCCAGACTCTTCGGCGATTTCAACAGTCAGATCTATAGGAAAGCCATAGGTGTCGTGAAGTAAGAATGTCGTTGCGCCGTCTAGTTCTGTAGTTGCTTTTGCTTTTGCGTCTTGAATAGCGATGTCAAGCACAGCGGTTCCAGATACGAGTGTTCTAAGGAACGCTTCTTCTTCAGCACGTACTGTCTTATCAATTCGAGTGTATTGGTCGTTGAGATCTGGATAAGCATCGACCATAGCGTTCTTTGATGTTTCAAATAGCTTTGCGAACACTGGTTCATTTACTCCCAGAAGACGCATGGCTCTAACTGTTCTTCGAAGCAATCTTCTTAGGACATAACCACGTCCATCATTGCCGGGGCTCACTCCATCTGAGATAAGCATTAGCGCACTGCGAACGTGGTCGGCAACTACCCGGAGACGTACGTCATCCTCTTCGTTAGCTCCGTAGACTTTTCCAGAGAGTTCCGCTGCAAGATCAAGCACTGGTCTAACTTGGTCTATTTCATATAGGTTCTCGACTCCCTGCATTAGGAATGCGACGCGCTCCAAGCCCATACCGGTGTCAATGTTCTTTTTAGGAAGTTCGCCAAGAATCTCAAAATCTTCTTTGCCCCCGCCTTGACCGCGTTCATACTGCATGAACACAAGATTCCAGATCTCGATGTAGCGATCTTCGTCGGCTTCAGGACCACCTTCGATTCCATATTCAGGACCGCGGTCATAATAGATTTCACTGCAAGGACCAGCAGGGCCTGGCTGGCCAGTAGACCAGTAATTGTCTTTCATTCCCCGCTTTTGAATTCTTTCGAGTGGGATATCAGCAACTTCACGCCAGATGCCAATTGACTCTTCGTCGTCTCTAAAAACTGTTACCCACAACAACTCTTTAGCTAGCCCGAGTCCACCATCAGCTGTAGGAGAAGTTAGGAACTCCCAAGCGTAAGCAATCGCTTCACGCTTGAAATAATCACCAAAAGAAAAATTTCCATTCATTTGGAAGAAAGTTCCGTGACGAGTGGTCTTACCCACTTCTTCAATGTCCAGTGTGCGCACACATTTCTGAACGCTAGTTGCACGCTTGTATGGAGCCGGAATCAAACCAGTCATATAGGGAATGAAAGGAACCATTCCTGCAACAGTGAATAGCAATGATGGATCTTCACTTATAAGTGAAGCACTTGGCACAATGACATGGTCTTTGCTCTCGAAGAACTTGAGCCAGCGCCTTTGGATTTCAGCGGTCTTCAAAATCTACCTCGCAGATTTAGCTGTTGAAGGAGAACTCTTGGAAGTTGATGTCTTAGTCTTCTTCGACGCATTTGCAGCTTTTGCTTCTTGGTCTCGGTAGCCAACAGAGACGGCGTTCGCGAACTCTTTAACCTTAGAAGTTGCGTTATCCAATGCCTTTTTCGTCTCGGGATTAGATTCGATCTGCTTAGACAGAAACACGCCAATAGCAATACCTGCAATAAGAAATGCTGACTTGCGCATAGCTACTTCTTTTTCCTACCTAATAGACCTGTAATTCCCCGAACAATTTCTCCAACACGCAGGAGAGGTCCTCCAATGGTGTCAGTAAGAGTGGAGATTAACGATGAGATGTTGGTGGTAGTTTCAACAACGCTGTCTGTAATAACGTCAATCTTCTCGAGTTGTCGGTTCGCAGACTGTGTTGCCTCAGTTAATTCATCAAGTAGAGGAACGAGACTGTCCCCTGTTTCACGAATGGTTGCAGATGCAACATCGACTACTCGTGCAACCTTCACTAGAACTACCACTAGGGCAACAACTAGAACCGAAATGGCAATTGCACAAATAATCGCTGCTTGATCTGCACCACTCATGATTGGGATCTCTCTTTACTAGCGAGCAGCGTAATACTCAACCACAAGCTGAACTTCACATGTGATTGGGACTTCTGCACGCTTTGGGCGGCGAAGAAGAGTTGCTTGTAGCTTGTCTAGTTCAACTGAAAGGTAGCCAGGAACTGGAGGAAGAACATCAACGTGTCCACCGGCAGCTGCAACCTGGAAAGGCTCAGTTGATTCGCTCTTCTCGTGAACGTGGATCATCTGTCCAACCTTCACTCGAGCTGATGGGCGGTCAACGCGTAGACCATCAATCAAGATGTGGCGGTGCACAACCATCTGACGAGCCTGAGCCATAGTTCTAGCGAAACCTGAGCGTAGAACCAATGAGTCAAGTCTCATTTCTAGAAGTTCAACAAGGTTTTCACCAGTTAGACCTTCTTGACGCTTAGCATCGTTAAAAGTCTTGCGAAGCTGTGCTTCACGGATTCCATATTGCGCACGAAGACGCTGCTTCTCACGAAGACGGACTGCGAAGTCGCTATCAGCCTTACGCTTGGTGCGGCCGTGCTGACCTGGAGCGTATGGACGCTTCTCTAGATACTTTGCTGCTTTTGGAGTTAGGGCAATGCCCAATGCACGAGACAAACGGGTCTTGCTTCTGGTACGTGTGGTTTTAGACACATTTTCCTTTCGGGAAATCAAATTAATTAGCTAAATTTTGTGCCTGGTATCTCTTGGCTAAATAAGAAACACTCACCGTTTGAACTACTCGCAGCCATGAGTTAGGTTCAGGTCGGCAACCTGTAAATCTTATCAGGCAATCACTTCTGTAGCCAAGGACTAGCGTTTTCTCCTAAGAGCCGTCAAAATGCGTCTAAATCTTTCAGCGAGTGTGGCTTCGAAGCCAATCTCCTTTGGTTGGTAATAGGACCTAGCCGAATCTGTCGGAATGTAGCTCTGGTCTGAGATACCGCCCTCTAAATCATGCGGGTAGACGTAACCTGGGTCTTTACCGATAGCAGCGGAACGCAAGTGTCTGGGCACACTTGGGGTCAGGCCGGCCTCAACATCGGCTATTGCCTCATTTATCGCTTGGTAGGCGCGATTGGACTTAGGTGCTAGAGCCAAGTAGATAGTTGTTGAGGCCAGAGGTATTCGACCTTCAGGCATGCCAATTTGAGACACAATCTGCATTGCCGAGTTTGCTATGACGATGGCGTTTGGATCAGCCAGACCTATATCTTCAGCTGCCAGAATTACGAGCCTTCGGGCGATAAACCTTGGGTCTTCTCCGCCGACAATCATTCTGGCAAGCCAATGTAGGGCAGAATCAGCATCCGAACCCCTAACTGACTTGATAAAGGCACTAATAATGTCATAGTGCTGGTCACCGGTGCTGTCGTAACGGTTCAGGGCCTTACTGATCGCTGACTCAACTTCCCCAACTGCTATTGATTTGGTTCCTGTTCGCTCAGCAGCAACAGCCGCCGTCTCAAGGACTGTCAGCGCCTTGCGAGCGTCTCCACCAGAGAGAGTCGCTATCAACCGGAGAGCTTCGTCAGTGGCAGTAATGGAGCCGTGAAGTCCTCTCTCATCAGTTAGAGCCAATCTAAGAATGGAAACCAAATCCTCGACCGAAAGAGTCGATAACTCAATAACTGATGCTCTAGAGAGCACTGCTGAAGTCAACGCAAAGCCAGGATTCTCAGTGGTCGCACCCAAGAGCACAATCTCACCTTCTTCAACGGCTTTTAGGAGTGATTCTTGCTGAACCTTAGAGAATCGGTGAATTTCGTCGATAAATACGATTGCGGCAGCGAGCCCATTTTGAATATCGGTTTTTGAGGTCTGCATTGCAGTTCTTAGATCAGCAATTGAGCTGTTAATCGCGCTCACTTCGATGAACCGACGATTGTTTTGCCTAGCTAGTAGACGAGCAATTGTGGTCTTACCTGTGCCAGGCGGGCCATAGAGGATCAAAGAGGGTACGAGGTTCTGGGACTCACTTGCCGCCTGTAATAGCTGCCCTATTTGGCCATTAGGACCTAGAACGCTTTGCTGGCCATAAACCTCACTCAGGTTACGTGGGCGCATCCTGGCAGCCAGGGGCATGCCAATCGGAAAATCGAAAAGGTCATCAGTATCCACTATTCAAGGTTAAACCACTGGGAGACTGCTCTAAAATCAAACAAGAAAGAATTTTACGGAGGCAAAATTGGCTAAGAGCAGCAAGAGCACATTGGACTCAGCAAAGAAGAGCTTAAAGAACTTCGAAGCTAAGCAGGTTGTAATCGATCACAAGGTTAAAGTACGCGCCCGCGATAACCGACTAGCAGTGATTATTACAGCAGCAGTCATTGTGTTCGCGTCAATATCTCAGTTCGTATATTTCAATGCTGGTCCTGGAATGTCTGCAGACTCATGTATCAAAGTCACTCAAACCCCAATTCCATCTATTAGCGGCAAACCAAATCCCGCTCAGATTCCTGATTCAGGTATTTCTGAATGTCGCGACTGGACAGGTCAAATTCTCGTTAACAAAAAGGCACTCGATGTAAAGCTCTATGGAGCGAAGGCACCACAGGCTGTTGGTAATTTTGTTTATCTTGCACAAACGTCTGGTTTCTACACTGGCATCTCTTGTCACAGACTCACCACTTCAGGTATCTATGTGTTGCAATGTGGTGACCCTCAAGGAAACGGTTCTGGTGGCCCTGGCTATTCATTTGGACCAATCGAGAATGCTCCAACTGCTGCAAAAGGTACTGTCCCGACATACAAAAAGGGATGGCTTGCGATGGCTAGAACAAAGAACAGTGGTACTTCTATGGGAAGCCAGTTCTTCATCGTCTACAAGGACTCTCAAATTCCAGACGATGTTGCAGGTGGATACACTGTCTTTGGAGAAGTTACCAGTGGTCTTTCGGGTCTAGATCCGATCATCAAGGCTGGCACCAAAGATGGTAGCGGCGACGGTGCACCAAAGGTTTCTACCAGCATCAATACCATTACACTCAAATAGCAAGATCACCCAGGGAGCAATCAGTGTCAACAGTTGAGGCAAGTTTCGGCAGAGTCGATGAAAGCGGAAACGTCTTCGTCATTGATGGTGGAGTCGAACGATTAATTGGTTCTCAACCTGAGATGACTATTGAGCAAGCAGTCGCTCTTTATACAAAGCGATTCCAGGATCTTGCCGATCAAGTGAGAATTCTTGAACAGAGAGTAAAGGCGAAAGCTGACCCTAAATCAATATCAAAATCAGCTGACAAGCTACTAACTGATTTAGCTACTCCTTCCGCTCTTGGAGATTTATCTGCTCTGCGTAATCGAGTTGCTACCGTCAAGGCATCACTGACAGAAGCACTTGCAGAATCGGCTGCGAAATATGCTGAAGAGGTTGCTGCTGCGCTTATCGCGAGGGAAGCCATCGTCCTTGAAGCAGAAACAATTGCTGCTCTAGATCCTCAGAAGATCAACTACAAGAGTTCAAGTGCAAAGATGCTTGAACTCTTCACAACATGGCAAGAGATGCAAAAGAATTCGGTCAAACTTCCAAAGAGCAAAGCAGATGAGCTTTGGCACCGCTTCTCTAAGGCCAGAAACACTTTCGACTCACACAAGCGCTCATACTTTGCTGCCGCTGACGCTGCTGCGAAGGTAGGCAAGCAAGCCAAACTTGACCTAGTAGTAAAGGCAGAAGCTTTGGTTGCCAAAGGCGCTGATGCAGTTAACGAATACAAAGACTTGCTCACTGCTTGGAAGGCCTTGCCAAAGGCCAAACTTAAGACAGACGACGCGCACTGGGCTAGATTCAAAGCGGCAGGGGACGCAATTTATGCTGCAAAGAGCATCAAATCTGCAGCTGACGATGTCGAGTATGCCGGCAATTTGGCGGGCAAGCTTGCTCTTCTAGAAGAAGCCGAAAAGATTGATCCAAACGCAAACTTAGATGCCGCAAAAGCAGCGATGAAATCTATCAACTCAAGGTGGGAAAAGGCAGGAAAGGTCCCTCGCGACCAGATTCGCCCTACCGAAGATCGCTTGAAAGCAGTTGAAGCAAAGATTCGCAAAGTTGAAGAAGAGCTATGGCGCAAGAGTGATCCTGCTACTATCGACCGCACAAATTCCCTTCGTTCGCAACTTGAGACACAGATTTCAAAATTGGAAGCTGATCTCGAAGAGGCTAAAGCAAGTGGTGGCGCCAACAAGATAGCAAAGGCTCAGGAAGCACTAGAGACAAAAAAGACCTGGCTTGAAGTTGTTCTTGCTAACAGCTAAGAATTGCTAACTCGGTATACGTCGTAGACGTTATCAATTCTTCTAACCGCATTTAGCAATGCGTCCAACGCTGCTGGGTTACTCATTTCAAAAACAAACCTGCTCAACGCAACTCTGTCCGCTCTGGTTGATACTGAAGCCGAAAGAATATTCACATGGTGTTCGCTCAACACTCGAGTAACGTCACTTAGCAGTCCCCCACGATCAAGAGCCTCGATTTGAATCTGAACCAAGAACAGTGACTTCGCATTGATATCCCAAGACACTTCTATCAATCGCTCAGGCTGATTACGAAGATCATCAGCATTCTTGCAATCACTTCTGTGAACCGAGACACCTGTTGCGCGGGTAATGAATCCAAGAATCTCATCCCCTGGCACTGGGGTGCAACATCTGGCCAGTTTGACCATGACGTCAGTATCGCCTCTTACAAGAACTCCAGAGTCACTATTACGCAATTTAGTTGCGGGCTTGTTAGGAAGCTCGAATACAGCCTCTTCGGCATCCTCATCAAGTGACAGTGCTGCTGACATCTTCTCTACAACTGACTGAGCGGAAATGTGGTTATCGCCAATCGCCGCATACAAATCAGCTGGGTCTGCATACCTAAGGTCGCTAGTAATCTTTAGTAGGCTGTCTGTCGCTAAGGCTCTTTGAATAGGTAGGTTCTGCTTTCGAAGAGCTTTCGCCAGAAGGTCCTTGCCGCGTTCGATAGCGTCGTCTTTTCGCTCGGCTGAGAACCAAGCCTTGATCTTCGATCTTGCGCGCTGGCTTTGCGCAAATTGCAGCCAGTCTTGACTTGGTCCTGCATCTTGAGACTTGGATGTGAGAATTTCAACGACATCACCTGAATGTAATGGAGTTTCTAGTGGAACTAATCGACCATTCACCTTGGCACCCATGGTTCGGTGCCCCACCTCGGTATGTACGGCGTAAGCGAAGTCAACTGCTGTTGAGCCGGTTGATAGCCCTATCACTCGGCCCTTTGGAGTAAATGCATAAACTTCCTTGGCACCGATTTCAAATCTCAAAGCATCAAGGAATTCACTTGGATCAGCTGTCTCATGTTGCCAGTCAGATAGGTGCTTGAGCCAAACAAGATCATCGTCATTACTGATCTTTCCGTCTGCAGATCCTTCTTTGTATTTCCAGTGAGCAGCAACACCAAACTCAGCTCTGTTATGCATTTCCTGAGTTCTAATTTGAATCTCAACAGGTCGCCCGCTAGGCCCAATTACCGTTGTGTGAAGAGACTGGTACAGATTAAATTTAGGCATTGCAATGTAATCTTTGAAACGACCTGGAACAGGATTCCATCGTGCGTGAATTGAGCCAAGAATTGCGTAGCAATCCCTCACCTCAGGAACTATGACGCGAATTCCGACAAGATCGTAAATGTCGTCGAACTCACGGCCTCGAACGACCATCTTTTGATATATCGAGTAATACTGCTTCGGTCTACCGGCTACGTTACCCTTGATTTTGTTGTCTTTTAGATCAGAGTCAATCGAGGAAATAACTCCTTGGATGAACTCATCTCGCTTAGGTGAGCGTTGCTTTACTAAGTTGACTATCTCGTCATAAACCTTTGGGTAGAGAACTGAAAAGGAAATGTCCTCGAGTTCCCACTTGAACGTAGAGATACCTAAGCGGTGAGCAAGTGGGGCGTAGATTTCCAGGGTTTCCTGAGCCTTGTATCTAGCCTTTTCTTCTGCGACGAATCCCCAGGTTCTCGCGTTGTGAAGCCGGTCAGCGAGTTTGATCACTAGGACTCTGATGTCCTTTGACATGGCTACTACCATCTTGCGAACAGTTTCTGCCTGGGCTGTGTCACCGAACTTCACTTTGTCTAGTTTTGTAACGCCATCGACCAGCATTGCTATTTCATCCCCAAAGTCGGCTCGGAGCTGATCCAATGAATAGTCAGTATCTTCGACAGTGTCATGAAGCAATGCCGCTGCCAAGCCCGCAGGGCCGATGCCAAGGTCCGCCAACAGCTGAGCGACCGCTACGGGATGAGTAATGTATGGGTCACCACTCTTACGGGTCTGACCTAAATGAGCCTTCTCAGCAGCAACAAAGGCCTTTTCGACAATGGCGAAGTCTGCCTTAGGGTGAGACACTTTGGCAGATCTAATTACATCAGCGATGCCTGAGCCCTCAACTGGGCGGGTGAATATTCTAGGCAATCTAGAGCGCAGAGCCGCTAGTGCTCCACCTGAGGATATATCCGTCATCTCTTACCTCTTTGCCATTTATCTATAAAGGTTACTCTGGCAAAACAGTAACTACTATGCGCGCTTTGCTTGAACCTTCTTGGCAGCCTTCACGTATTTCGCTTCGCCTTCGCGCAAGTGTGAATAGAAAGGAGCTGCGATGAAGATTGTTGAGTAAGTTCCCACGATAATTCCAATGAACAAAGCGAGGGAGATGTCTCTAAGAGTTCCAGCACCAAGCACAAACGCCCCGATGAATAGAATTGCTGCTACAGGAAGAACTGCAACCACAGACGTGTTGATAGAACGTACAAGGGTTTGGTTGATAGCAAGGTTCACTCTTTCGGCAAATGTAGCAGTCTCGCTGAATTCAACCTCAAGAGTGTTCTCACGAATCTTGTCGAAGACAACCACTGTGTCATAAAGCGAGTAACCAAGAATGGTTAGAAAACCGATAACGGCAGCTGGTGTAACTTCAAAACCAAGAGCACCATAAACACCAGCCGTGATCACCAAGTCATGGAGCAAGGCTAATAAAGCTGCCGCACTCATCTTGAGAGTTCTAAAGTAAAGTGCCATAAGAATGGCGGCCAAGATAACGAAAGTTACCAAACCTGAAATCGCCTTAGAGGTGATATCAGTTCCCCAGTTAGGTCCAATGAATGAGCTGGCAACATTTGAATCTTTGACTTTGTATGCCTTTGCCAAAGCAAGACGAACGCTTTCTGACTCTGTATCTGTTAGTTGCGGAGTCTGAACACGAATGGTGTTGTTTCCAATTTTTGTTGTGTTCACCTGAACACCAGGCTTTACTGCGTGCACTGCATTTTCAGCGGCAATGGTTGATTCAACCTTGCTTGCAGAAACGCGATATTCTGACCCTCCACGGAATTCGATACCGAAGTTGAACCCACCTCTAGAAATAGGGAGAAGGATTGATAGTGCAAGCATTACTAGCGCTACTACATAGAAGATCTTGCGCTTACCAATGAAATTGATTGATCGCTCACCGCTGTATAGCTGATTACCGAAGTCATTAAAACGAGACATTAGTTGGTCTCCTCCTGGCTTGAAGAATTGGTGTTGTCGGTTGCAGCCTTGCGTTCAGCAATAGTTTGTCTGCGCTCAGCTTCCTTAGATGATTTCGCGGCCTTGGCTCCAGAAACTTGAGGTGCAACTCGGAATTGACCTCTTCCTGTATATCCGAAACCAGAAGACTCGCGAAGTTCCAAGCCTGAGAATTTGTGCCCAGAAGAGAAGAACTTAGTTTGAGCAAGAAGTCTGAATGTTGGGTAAGTGAATAACCAAACCACTGCAAGGTCAATCAAGGTTGTTAATCCTAGTGTGAAGGCAAAACCCTTCACGTTACCAACAGTTAGTGCAAAAAGAGTACCTGCAGCTAGAAGGCTTACCGCGTCAGAAACAATGATTGTTCGCTTAGCTCTGTTCCAACCAGCTTCAACTGCAACATTTAGTGCTTTACCTTCACGCAGTTCATCTCGAACACGTTCAAAATAAACAATGAAGGAATCGGCTGTAATACCAATAGCTACGATTAGACCTGCTATTCCTGAGAGCGATAGACGGTAATCCTGGCGCCAAGTGAGAAGGGCGATCATTAGGTAAGTCAAAACTGCAGCGATTCCTAATGAACCGAGAGTCAGCATTGCCAATCCTCTGTATTGGAAGATTGAATATCCAACGACAAGTAGAAGACCGATTAGGCCAGCAAGCAAGCCAGCCTGTAGCTGCTCAGAGCCTAGAGTTGCTGAAATGTTCTCTTGAGACTGAACAGTAAAGGAAATTGGTAGCGAACCGTATTTCAACTGATCGGCCAACACTGAGGCGCTCTTCTGATCGAAGTTTCCAGTGATTTGTGCAGTACCGCCGGTGATTACAGATCTTGCAGCTGGAGCCGTAATGACGTAGCCATCAATGGTCACAGCGAATCTGTTTCTAGGATCCGTAAGGGGGAATAGACGACCGGTAACTTTACCGAAAGTGTCTCCACCTGCAGCGTTGAACGATAGGTTTACGGCCCATTCGTTGGTGGTTGTTCCGTTCGCTCCGCTAACTGTTCCAGCTGCAGCGTTCGATAGGTCAGTTCCGTTAAGTTCAACAGGGCCAAGAATGTATTTCTCAGTTAGGTCTCTGTTACAGGTGATCAGTGGTTGATTAGCAGGGTCTACTTGACCAGGCTTGCGGAATGACTTCGCACAATCCAAGTTCTCGTAAGCTTTCTGCAGTGCTGCAGAAACCTGATTTAGGTCACTCTTATCAGTTGGCTTTGCTGTTGAGGTCTTGATGGGCTTTGAACCATCCTTGCCAATGCTGGTTTTTGCTCCTGCGGATGCAACCAATACTGAGCGGAACTCCAACTTTGCAGAGCTCTTGATTAGAGCCAAAGTATTTTTGTCTGGAATTCCTGGGATGGAAACCACAATGTTGTTTCCTGAAGTATTAATTTGAGATTCACTCACACCGGTTGAGTCAACACGCTGACGAATGATTGACACTGCCTGGGCGATCTGTTCAGGTTGAACTTGAACACCTTCTGCCACCACAGGTGTCAAAATGATCTGTGTTCCACCAGATAGGTCCAGTGCAAGGTTTGGCACAAATGTAGCCTTAGCTTCGCCGGACCATTTACTGAGTCCGATTATGCCGGCGATACCAAATAGAAGGACTAGCAGCCAAACTAATGACTTAGTCGCAGCTTTCGCGATTCCATTTCTTTCAGACAAGATTGTGCCTTCTTCTCTCTAAACTCTGATTACTTTGTTGATTTCTTAGCCGCTGGCTTTGTCACAGCAGTCTTTTTGGCTGCAGCTGGTGCAGCTTTTGGAGTGGCTTTCTTAGGTGCAGGAGATTTCTTTGCAACAGCAGGCTTGGTATCCAAGCTAGGAGCAGCAACTGATCGAACAGCGGCTTTCAGAAACTCAATTTTGGTGCCAGGAAAGGTTTCGACAACAAGCGTGGTTTCGCGGATCTCTACGATAGTTCCGGTGATACCGCCAAGCATGACTGCCTTAGCGCCAACTTTGACTGAATTCTCCAATTGCTGTGTAGCGGTCTTACGGCGTCGATTGCTCAAAAAGATGAACCCCATAAAGACGACGAGGATAATTACGAGTGTTAAGTCCATTTGGAACCAATCAGCTAGAAGTTTGCGATAACTACTCGATTATAGGCGAGAGACTAGTCGAAAAGACCTGGTTCAAGCTTTGGCGGGGTAATCCCCATGTGACGGTAACCGGCAGCTGTAGCCTGTCTCCCCCTTGAAGTGCGGGCTATAAGACCAGTTCTAAGCAAAAATGGCTCCACTACGCTCTCGATAGTTTCATGCTCTTCGCCGAGAGCAACGCTCAAAGTGTTCAAACCAACAGGCTTTCCTTCGAATTTGACTATAAGAGTCTCCAAGACCGCCCTATCCAAACGATCTAGCCCTAAGGCGTCGACTTCATATAGATCCAGTGCCTCTGAAACTGTGCTCTTTTGAACTGCACCTTCATGATGAACTAGTGCAAAGTCTCGAACACGTCTCAATAAGCGGTTGGCTATTCGAGGAGTACCCCTGGACCTTGAAGCTATCAAGCTAAGCGAATGTGAATCGATTTCCAGTTTCATCAAGTTTGCTGCCCGTGAGACAACTCGTTCGAGCTCCTCATTTGAATAGAAATCTAGATTCGCAGTAAAACCAAATCTGTCTCTAAGCGGATTAGGTAGTAGGCCGCTTCTCGTGGTGGCCCCAACGAGAGTGAATGGATCCAAATCTAGAGAGATGCTCGTTGCCCCAGCACCCTTTCCAACCATGATGTCGACTCGAAAATCCTCCATGGCTAAATAGAGCATCTCTTCAGCAGAGCGTGACATCCGATGGATTTCATCGATGAACAGAACTTCACCAGAAGTCAGAGAAGACAGCACTGCTGCTAGATCACCGGCGTGCTGAATTGCAGGGCCGCTCGTCATCCGCAACGGACGATTTGATTCGCTTGCGACAATCATTGCCAGCGTGGTCTTTCCAAGTCCAGGTGGTCCAGCCAGCAAGATGTGATCAGCGGTTCGCTGTTGGATAGCAGCCGCGTCAATCAATAGCTGAATCTGACTGCGAACTTTCTCTTGACCCACAAATTCGCTTAGCGACTGAGGCCTGATTGCAGATTCGAAAACTAAATCACTGTCCTCCGCTGAACTGCTTAGAAGTTCATCACTCATCGTTGCCAATCTTTCTGGCATTAGATAGTTGACTTAGTGCAAATCGAATTAGTTCTTGTTCAGTGGCGGTTGGGTTTGTGGCCGCCGAATCCTCTACCGTTTTGCGAACTGCACGCTCTTGGTAGCCAAGGCCTACGAGAGCCGCTATCACATTGGTTACCTGTGATAGCGCCGGTGTTGACTGAGTAATCGGTGAAACCAATTTTCCAGTGAGTGATAGCACTATGAGTTTTGCTGTCTTTGGCCCAATCCCGCTAACCGACCTGAACATGGCATCATCAGCAGAACCTACGGCTTGAGCAAGTCCATCGACTCCTAATGATCCGATAACTGCTAGTGCCGACTTAGGCCCAACCCCTGAAACTGAACAGAGCAAACTAAAAGCAACGAGTTCCTCCTCAGTGAGAAAACCGAAGAGTGCTTGCGAATCCTCACGAATAATGTGCGCGGTGTGAAATTTAGTGTTTAACCCTGGCTTTAGTTCCAAGGCAGTTTTTGTAGTGACATTAACGAAGTATCCGATTCCACCGACTTCAATAACTGTGTCGGCAAGTCCGACGCGGGATACAGTTCCAGAAATAGAGGCAATCACAGGTAAAGAATAACCGCGGATTACTTTGATTGCTTGGAGGAAGCGATAGCTAGACGCCATTTCTTCTGGGCTGCGGTCTCAGCTGTGGATAAATCAGTAGAGAGGCTAGAGGTATCGCCTCGCCAAGCAGAAGTGATCGCAATAGCAAGGGCATCCGCCGCATCCGCAGGCTTAGGGAGTTCTTTCAACTTTAGAATCTTCGTAACCATCAAGGTAACTTGATCTTTCGCTGCCCTTCCGCTACCAGTGACAGCAGCTTTCACCTCTGTCGGTGTGTGAAATACAACTGGTATAGAGCGTTGGTGGCATAGGTATGAAATGATGCCTGAAATCTGTGCAACTCCAATAACGGTGTTCAGGTTTTTCTGACTGAAAACTCGTTCAATGGCGACCCTGCTTGGCCTATGAACATCAAGAACCTTGGCAATCTCGTCGCCAATTAGAGCAAGCCTTGCACTCAGGTCCATTGTTGAAGGCGATTGGATAACGCCAACTGCAACGAAGTCAACTTTGCGAGATTTGTCTTTCGCAATAACTCCATAACCACATCGGGTGAGCCCGGGGTCTATGCCGAGAATGGTCTCAGACATTTACTCTGCGTCTAGCGCTGCAGCAACTTCTGCACTCATGTCAAAATTCGAATAGACATTTTGCACTTCATCAGAATCTTCAAGTGCATCGATTAGAGCAATCACTTTTCGAGCAGTATCGATATCTACTTGCACCAACATTGAAGACACAAACTCAACATCAGCACTTTCATAGTCAATTCCCGCTGACTGTAGAGCAGTTCGAACCTCAACCATCAAACTCGGATCAGTAGTGACGATGAACTGTTCCCCTCGGTCTTGGATGTCATCGACACCAACTTCTAAGACAGCCTCAAGAATTGAGTCCTCTGTCGCCTTATCGTTAGCTTCTACGACGATGACTCCCTTACGACTGAATTGATAAGAAACAGAACCAGGATCAGCCATGGTTCCACCATTTCTAGTGACAGCCAATCGGACATCTGCTGCAGCTCGATTCTTATTGTCAGTAAGACATTCAATCAACATTGCAACACCGTTAGGGCCATAGCCTTCGTACATGATTGTTTGATACTCAACTGCACCGCCGTCAAGTCCAGCTCCACGCTTAATAGCGCGTTCGATATTGTCATTTGGCAAGGATGACTTACGTCCTTTTTGGACCGCGTCATAAAGTGTTGGGTTACCATCAAGATCTGCTCCACCCATGCGCGCTGCAACTTCAATGTTCTTGATAAGTTTCGCGAAAAGTTTTGCTCGTCTGCCGTCGATGACAGCTTTCTTGTGCTTGGTGGTAGCCCATTTGGAATGGCCGGACATGTAAATCTCCTAGATGCTTACTGACACAGAAAAGTTTAGTTCTAAGCCGATAAATTTGCTGATTTGCACATCTGCACAAAGTACTTATGCACGCTAGTCACTCCAGTAACCTCTGGATGGAAGCTGATTCCCAGTAGATTGCCCTGACGGACCGCAACAATGCTTCCATCGGAGAGTTTCGCAAGAACTGAAACTTCCGCACCAGCTCTTGTAACAATCGGCGCTCTTATGAATGCCACGTTTATCTCTTCAGGTATCCCTTCTATCGAGAGATTGGTTTCGAAGGAGTCTGCTTGCGAGCCGAACGCATTACGTGAAACAGTGACGTCAAGTCCCCCGAAACTCTCTTGATCATCGGGTCCCCCAGTGAAATCATTTGCAAGCATGATAAGTCCAGCGCAGGTACCGAACACAGGAAGACCAGAAGCGATTAACGCTCTAATCGGGTCACGAAGCTTGTATATCTTGCTGAGCTTGTCAATCACAGTGCTTTCACCACCAGGAATAATGAGCCCAGAAATCCCATTCAAATCCTGAGGCTTCCGAACACGCACACTTGGTGCTCCAATTTCTTGAAGCACAGCTAAGTGTTCTCTAAAGTCTCCTTGGAGGCAAAGAACTCCGATTGGACCCAATTATTACCAGCCGCGATCAGCCAGACGGTGCGGCGCAGGGATATCCGCAACGTTGATGCCAACCATTGCCTCACCTAGACCACGCGAAACTTCAGCAAGAACATCTGGGTCATCGTAGGAGGTAGTTGCCTTCACGATTGCGGCGGCTCTAGCCGCCGGGTTCCCAGACTTGAAGATTCCTGAACCAACAAATACCCCATCGGCTCCAAGTTGCATCATCAGCGCAGCGTCTGCAGGTGTAGCAACACCACCGGCGGTGAACAATACCACGGGCAATTTACCCGTACGAGCGACCTCTTGCACGAGAGCAAAAGGAGCCTGCAGTTCTTTGGCTGCAACATATAATTCGTCATCAGTCTTTGCACTTAGAGTGCGAACTTCACCGAGAATTGTTCTGATGTGCTTGGTCGCCTCACTGACATCGCCGGTACCAGCTTCGCCTTTAGATCGAATCATGGCAGCACCTTCAGTGATTCTGCGTAGAGCTTCGCCCAGGTTTGTTGCCCCACAAACAAAAGGAACGTTGAACTTCCACTTGTCAATGTGGTTTACATAGTCAGCTGGAGATAAAACTTCAGATTCATCGATGTAATCAACTTTTAGTGATTGCAGGATTTGGGCCTCAACAAAATGTCCGATACGGGCTTTAGCCATAACTGGAATCGATACTGACGCAATAATCTGGTCAATCAAATCTGGATCGCTCATTCTTGCGACGCCACCTTGTGCACGGATATCAGCAGGCACTCGCTCAAGAGCCATAACTGCGACGGCACCTGCATCCTCAGCAATTTTCGCTTGGTCTGCAGTCACCACATCCATGATGACACCGCCCTTGAGCATCTCTGCTAGACCTCGTTTTACCAGTGGGGTTGAATTTTTTTGTTGAGTATTTTCAGACATAAGTACAGTCTAAACCAGTGCGTCTAGGGTCTTATCCAAAGATTACGAGATTTGACTCCAGGCAGTTGCAATCTCAATACGGACATCGCCCAAAAGCTTAGGCAGGGCTTTGGTTTGAGCGATTATCGGGAAGAAGTTCGAATCATTCCGCCAGCGAGGAACTACGTGTTGATGCAAATGGGCTGCAATTCCAGCGCCAGCGACCGCACCTTGATTCATTCCAATATTAAAACCATGGGCTCCACCTACTGAAGAAAGAACCCGCATAGCCTTTTGTGTCAAGGCTCCGTACTCTGCAACTTCCACTTCATTAGCTTCGGTGTAGTTGGCTATGTGGCGGTAAGGAACCACCAGTAGATGCCCCGAGTTGTATGGATACAAATTGAGAAGAACAAAACAGGTTTGACCGCGATGAACAATTAGTGCTTGCTCGTCAGTTAAATTAGGCCCTAGACAAAATGGGCACTGATCGTCTGCGGGTTGAGTTCCATTTTGGATGTAGACCAGACGATGTGGAGTCCAAAGTCTCTGGAATGCATCTGGAACACCTTGGAGGTCATTGCCACTTTCAAACGCCTCAGTCATTAGACCTGTATTTTCTCTGCGATGTCTTTGAGGATCCTTGCAATAGCTTCAGAACGAGGAACGCCGTTGATTTGAGAGCCATCCCTGAATCTAAATGAAACAGCGTCGTTAGCTATGTCTTCGGCACCCGCAATCAAGATGTAAGGAACTCGAGAAAGTGTGTGGTTGCGAATCTTCTTTTGCATCCGCTCATCGCTATCGTCAATTTGGATACGCACTCCTGAGCTTCTTAGTTCAGTTGCTATGCCATGAAGGTACGAAGAAAATTCATCAGCGACAGGAACTCCAACAACCTGCACAGGAGAAAGCCATGGTGGAAAATGTCCGGCGTAGTGCTCGGTTAACACACCAAAGAATCTTTCGATAGATCCAAAAAGAGCTCTGTGAATCATCACTGGACGTTGCTTCGAACCGTCCGGTGCGGTGTATTCAAGATCAAAACGTTCTGGAAGGTTGAAATCCAACTGAATAGTTGACATTTGCCAAGTTCTACCAATGGCATCCTTTGCCTGCACAGAGATTTTGGGACCATAGAAGGCAGCCCCTCCTGGATCTGGAACGAGTTCAAGGCCAGAATCAGTTGCAACTTGAGCCAAAGTAGCAGTTGCCTCTTTCCAAATTTCATCGGATCCGACGAACTTTGGATTACCCTCTTCTTTAGTTGAAAGTTCCAAGTAGAAATCTGTCAAACCATAATCACGAAGTAGATCAAGAACAAAGTTCAGCACATTCGTAAGTTCAACACCAATGCTTTCCCTTGCCACGTACAAGTGGGCATCGTCTTGCGTAAAACCTCTTGCGCGAGTGATGCCGTGCAAGACTCCTGACTTCTCATAGCGATACACGGTTCCGAACTCAAACATTCTTAGAGGCAGATCACGATATGACCTGTTTTGGGACTTGTAAATCAAACAGTGGAATGGACAGTTCATCGGCTTGAGGTAGTAATCCTGAGCCTGTCGCTTTACATTACCTTCTTCATCAAGCTCTTCATCAAGCTTGAGCGGAGGAAACATGCCCTCCGCGTACCACTCAAGGTGTCCTGAAGTTTCAAATAGATTCGCCTTTGTTACATGCGGGCTATAAACAAATTCATAGCCACTCTGTTCATGTCTTGCACGGGAGTAATCCTCCATAACCTTACGGATTATTCCGCCTTTGGGGTGGAATACTGCAAGACCAGAACCGATTTCTTCCGGGAAAGAGAACAAATCTAGTTCTGCACCAATTCTTCTGTGGTCACGCTTGGCTGCCTCTTCAAGATGGACTTGGTGTTCTCTAAGCTGTTCTTTACTTGGCCAGGCGGTTCCGTAAATTCTTTGCAGTTGCTTATTGGTTTGATTACCGCGCCAGTAAGCTGCGGCGACTCTAGTGAGGGCGTATCCATTCCCAATCATTCTTGTGTTGGGTAAATGAGGTCCTCGGCAAAGGTCTTTCCATACAACAGAATCTGCCTTGACATCAAAATTGTCATAGATTGTTAACTCACCTGCACCAACCTCTGCAGAAGCCTCACCAACGTCTTGAGTGGACGACTTTAGCCCGATCAATTCAATTTTGTAGGGCTCGTTTGCTAATTCAATGCTGGCCTCAGCGTCATTGGTCACCCGCCTGACAAAGCGCTGTCCACTTCGGATAATGCGATCCATCTCTTTCTCAAGAGCCCTTAGGTCCTCCGGAGTAAAAGGTTTATCGACATCGAAGTCGTAGTAGAAGCCGTCCTTGATCGGTGGACCAATCCCGAGTTTGGCTTCAGGGTTCAAAGTTTGAACTGCCTGCGCTAACACGTGAGCTGCCGAGTGTCTAAGAATGTTTAGGCCATCGGGACTCTCTAAGTGAACAGGTTCTACTGTGTCTGCCTGACTAATTGTGTATGAGAGATCTCTGAGTTCACCATTTACTCGAAGTGCGACAACTGACTTTTCAGTAAATAGCGTGAAACCAGTTGAGTCCTGAGGAATGCTGAGCTCAACACCATCAATTGTGGCTGTTATTTGTGCACTGCTGTTCAAAAAAGTCTCCGTTTACGCTTATCTCTAAATCCTAAACCAGTGGTTAGGCGTGCCTTGCTAGCGCAGAAGGACTTTATGGTGTTTTCTAAAGTCATGACCAAACCAAATGATCCCGCTACGGACGCAACAATCGCCTCTCTAGAGTTCACTCGAAACACAATGGCAAGCAAGCTAAATTGGCTCAGAGCTGGGGTTTTAGGGGCAAACGATGGAATCATGTCAACCTCTGGGCTTATCCTTGGGGTCGCTGCCTCCCCAGGTGTTAGTTCCTCAACAATTCTGATTGCAGGTGTAGCTGCAGTCGTCGCAGGATCAATCTCTATGGCCGGAGGTGAATACACTTCCGTAAGTGCTCAACGCGATAGCGAAAAGGCTGCCATTGCAGTGGAACGTGAAGAGCTGAAGAACAATCCCGAAGGTGAACTTAGGGAACTGGCATGGTTCTACGAGCAAAAAGGTATATCTCCAAAACTGGCTATCCAGGTCGCTGAAGAACTTACCAAGCAAGACGCTTTGAAAGCGCACGCTGAGGCCGAGTTAGGGATTGATTCAGAGCATCACGTTAGCCCAATACAAGCAGCGCTTTCATCATTTGTAGCATTTGCTATTGGCGGATTGCTGCCACTGCTGGCAGTAATCGGGCCATGGGTGGATTTCAGAATCCAAGCCACCATCGCTTCCGTAGTTTTGGCGCTTATCCTGACCGGCTACGTAGGAGCAAGAATTGGTGGTGCCAAGCCTGGCCGTGGAATTGTTAGAAATCTTATTGTGAGCTTAATGACAATGGGTATTACCTACGCCATTGGTCACCTGGTTGGGTCGAGCTTGGTCGCCTAACGAATAACCTTTGCGGTTTTTGATGACTTTACCGTCACCTTTGCTAAAGAATTCTTTGAACCTGTTACTGAAACAGATATTTGTTGACCAAGATCCAGAGGACCGATTTTGTAAGTCACTTTGGTTGCCGACTTTATTGCTGTTTTACCTCTAAACCACTGATAACTAAGTTTCACTCCAGCATCCCAATGACCAGCTCTTGCTGTGAGCAATTTCCCAACCTTATTGATCCCACTTATCAGTGGGGTTGGTGTAACTAGGAGACGGATTGCTGACCCAACCGGACCAACAGGTTTGCTTAGGTAACCGGCCGATGTAATCCCCCACTTAGACTGCCAAATTTCCACAGTGAAGTAACGTCCAAAATCTGTATTTGACAGCTCAAGAGTTGACTTGGTTTGAGAACTGAGGCTTGCATAGGCACCATCGACTTGAGCTGATCTCTTCCAAAGGTAAGTAAACGAAACTGCTGGTTCTGTTCCACTTACATAGGTCGTAAGCGATTCACCGATCGCAGTTGTTCCGCTTATAACAACGGTGGCTTTTGCAAAGGCATCTGGGAATCCATAACTTGAAGCAAGCTGTCCTGAATCGTTGGACCCCCAACATGCTAGAGAACCAGTGGTAGTGATAGCACAGGCATGCATATCACCTACTGAAATTGATGCTGCAAGCGTCGAAGAAGCTTGAGTTGGAGTGGAGGTGTTGACTCCAACCGAACCAAGCTTCCCTGACTCAGCTGAGCCTAAGCACCAGATCTTCGAATCGGTAGACAAGGCACATACGGTGCCACTTCCAGAAGACACAGAATCATACGTACCAGATACTGCGCCTGGAGATTGCTTCTTTGCATTATCACCAAAGCATTGCAAAGCCTTAGCTGAAGAGAGCACACAGGTGTTGTAGCCACCAAGGGAAAATTTCAGTACTGGTGAGGCAAGAACTAAATCGATTGGAGTTAGAAGCTTTGATGCAGAGTTATTAATCTGCTTCTTCGAGTTGTCCCCCCAACATGTAAGGTTTCCTCCGCTTTGCTTTACGCAACTGTGGTAGTCCCCAACTGAAAGATCAGTCGCGCTTGCAATGCCTGGCACGACTTTAGGAATTTTAGAGTCAGCGCTTATCGAACCTAACTGTTGATGAGAATTATCTCCCCAACAGTAAACAAGCCCATCTGCTGTAATTGCACATGCGTGTCGATAACCAACAGACACTTTGATGAAATTTGCCGTTGAGTTCGCTACCTGAACAGGACTGATCGCTGCCCTGTTCGAATCATCACCTAACTGTCCAGCGCTATTTGAACCCCAACACAAAACCTTTCGAAGGGTTGTAACTGCACAGGCACTAACGTTGCCCACTGACACATCACTGAAACTTAGGCCATCGAGGAGAACCGGTACAAGCGCTCCCCAACATTGCAAGAGTCCAGCATTGTTGATTGCACATGTAGTATCTGCTCCAGCAGAAACCTTAGTGAGGTTTGCAGCGGAAGCGTTTGTAAGTGGGACAGAACTTTGAGCTATGAGCCCCGACTGTCCTTGGCTTGAATCTCCAACACAGATGACATCACCAGAGATCTTCAATGCACATAGGTTGTTGGCCCCAGCAGCAATAAATGGCGACGAAGATGCGCCGTTCGGAATACGCGTAGGCTGGTCTACCCCAGCTGCGATACCCAACTGCCCCGAAGAATTCTGGCCCCAGCAGTAGGTATCTTTGTTCGTGTCTGTTGCGCAGGCAAAGTGGTCCCCAGTTGCAATTTGAGAAACGTTCGTAATGCCATTGACTGAAACCAATGAAGAGGATTGAACTTTTGAGCCATTGCCTAGTTGTCCGTGATCATTTGAACCCCAACAGGAGATGCTCGTACTGAATGTGAGGCAGCCGAAATCTGCACCTAAAGAGACATCAAGTGCACCTGCTGAACCCGCCACCTTTGTAGGAACCCAATTTCTTGACTCGTTAGGAAAAACAAAGGATTCAAAGCCTCCCCAGCAATAGACCTCATCCGCTACAACACAGACTCTTTTCCCATTTGCACTTAACTTAGAAATTCCAGATGGAGCAGAGGTGATCAGAACCGGAACATTACTGCCAATTTTGGATTCCGTTCCAAGCTGACCAAATTCGTTTGCTCCCCAACAATAGACAGATCCAGAACTGTTCAAAGCGCATGCGAAATTTTGACCAACGGCTACGTTGACCACGTTATTGAGACCCGTTATCCGAGTCGCAACATTCCTATTCACCGTGTCAGCTATTCCTAACTGTCCAACAGAATTCTCACCCCAACAGAAAAGTTGACCTAGACGATTTATTGCGCACGCAGTTGTGTTGCCGACGCTAACAGATACAACATTAGATATGCCCACAACCTTCTGTGGATCTGAAGTGGAAGTGTTGGTGCCATTTCCCAGTTGGCCAAAAGAATTAGTTCCAACACAGTAAAGATCATCTGATGATCGGATGGCGCACGTAGAAGATGCTCCTGATGAGATGGGGGCAATATTTACCGGGACTACGGCCGTGGCTGCATTTTGAGCGAAAACGAGTTGCGAGCACAACAATGTGGCGATTGCCACCAATTGAATCAATGCGCGCCTATTCATAACGAAAGACTAGCAAAAGCAGAAATGTTAAGCTCCGCTACTTCTCACCGCGGTATGCACCAATTTTGATTCGGTATTCCTTGTATAGAGGCTTACCGTCTGCATGCTGTTGGTGGAGGGAGGCGATGAAGACATCCGCCTCATTTCTTGTCTCAAAGGTCTTAAGGAAGACTTCTCGCAAAGGTTTAGGGACGTGAGGAACCCCGTATACCTTGAAGTACTTTTTTATTTTCTTCATAACAATTCCTGGTGGACGATACTGGGATCGAACCAGTGACCCCTTCCATGTCAAGGAAGTGCGCTACCGCTGCGCCAATCGTCCAGGTATATAACTTGGAGGTGGAGACGGGATTTGAACCCGTGGTTTGACAGCTTTGCAGGCTGCTGCTTTGGGCCGCTCAGCCACTCCACCATGTTTCCACGAGTCTATTCTGAGCCCGCTTCGAGCGGATGACGAGATTCGAACTCGCGACCCCAACCTTGGCAAGGTTGTGCTCTACCAACTGAGCCACATCCGCATGTCTCTTGCAAGACAAGTAGAACTCTAACCGATTTAGGTAAATTTAGTCAAAGTAAAACCCCCACTGTGCCAAAAACGCAGTGGGGGTTAGTACTTTGAGGGCTTTAGACTCGGTCGTTTCCGAAAGCGTAAGCCTCTTCGCCGTGCACAACTGTGTCGATTCCAGCGATTTCATCCTCTGCCTTGACACGGAATCCAACTGTCTTTTCGATTATCAAACCAATCACATAGGCGATGACGAATGAGTAAACGAGGACAGCACCAGCACCGATTGCCTGCTTGCCAAGTTGTGAGAAGTCATTACCGAAGGCGAAACCAACTCCACGGCCAAAGGCACCGATGAACAAGGTTCCAACGATTCCACCGACAAGGTGAATACCAACCACGTCCAGTGAGTCATCGAACCCAAGTGCGAACTTCAAATCAATTGCAAGCGCACAAAGTGCTCCAGCAATTAAACCTAAGACCATGCCCCAGATCGGGTCCAATGCAGCACAAGCAGGAGTAATAGCAACTAGACCAGCAACCGCGCCTGAACCAGCACCAATAGAAGTTGCCTTTCCGTGGCGAATCTTTTCAACAATAATCCATCCGACCATAGCCGCAGCTGGAGCTGACAGTGTGTTGATGAATGCAATAGATGCAATACCATCAGCGGCTAATTCGCTTCCAGCATTGAACCCAAACCAACCGAACCAAAGAAGAGCAACACCTAAAAGAGTTAGTGGAACGTTGTGTGGCTGAGTGATGCCCTTGCTGAAACCGAATCTCTTACCAAGTACAAGTGCGAGAGCAAGACCAGCAGCACCAGCGTTGATGTGAACAGCAGTTCCACCCGCAAAGTCAATTACGCCAAGCTTTACCAACCAACCGCCATCGTGGTGATCAGCTGCGGCCCCGTAGTTGAAGACCCAGTTCGCTACTGGGAAGTAAACAAGCGTCACCCAAATACCTGCAAATACTAGCCAGCCACCAAATTTGGCTCGGTCGGCGATAGCACCTGAGATAAGGGCAACGGTAATGATTGCAAACGTTGCTTGGAACGCAACGAAAGCCAAGCTCGGATAATTTCCGGTCTGCTCACCTAGCGCGCTAGCAGTCTGAGCGTTTAGACCAATAGAAGCTGTGTCAATACCGAACCAACCAGGGATTCCAATAAAAGTCGGACTGTCAGAACTTGTGAAGCTAACTGCATAGCCATAAAGAACCCAAAGCACACCTACTAGCCCAAGTGAGCCCCAAGAAAGCATCATCATGCTAACTACAGATTTGGCCTTAACCATTCCTCCATAGAAGAAAGCTAAGCCTGGTGTCATTAAGAGCACAAGTGCTGCGCAGATTAGTACAAATGCGGTGTTTCCTTGATCCATGTTTTCCTCCAAAGCGTGAAAACCCTCACCGGGTTGTAACTACTTTGTATGAAACATGTTTCGTGAAACACCTAGAAATGTTTCCAGAATGTTAAAGATTTAGATTGCCATAGCTGAAAGTCTGGATAGACATCTCAAGTATTTCTTCCGGTATGCACCTTGGACGTGGTCATTGCGAAACAAAAGAGCCAAATCAGTACCTGTGAAAGCTATCCCGACTCCCGCTTCGTAGCAGCGGTCAATAAAACTCACAAACCTAATACCCTCGAATTGATCATCAATTTCGTGCACATTTTGGAGAATGACGACATCTACCTGCTCGGCCAATTTGGCGTATTTTGATTGATGAATGGTGCCTAAGAAACGCAAAACTGCATTAAAGTCTTCAGCAAGCACACGCAGATCTGACTCTATAAGCGACTCTGCAGAGGAATCTCGAATCGGGGTGAAGGAGAAATCACCCTTGCGATGACGATAGTCATCCCCATCTATTCGACAGATAGTGAAACGATCTGCAACGGATTGAATCTCTCTTTGAAATCCATCAGCGGCGAAGCGCCCCTCCCCCAGAGCACTCGGTGGAGTATTTGAAGTAGCAGCGAAACGAACGCCTTTTGCACTCAGTTCCTTCAAGAATCTGGACATGATCATGGTGTCCCCTGGGTCATCCAGTTCAAACTCATCGATACAGAGTAGGTCGTATTTGGAGAAAGCCTTCACGGCTTCTTGGAATCCCAAATACCCAATCATGCTGGTATAGGCGATAAACGCTCCAAAGAGAGCTTTGCAATTGGCTTCGGCGTAGATTGAAGCAAGGAGATGTGTCTTCCCAACGCCAAAGCCACCATCAAGGTAGATGCCAACGGAACTTGAGTTCTTTTTACCAAGAGACTTTGCGAAAGATTTTGCAGCATTAGCTGCTTCTGCTTGGCTTTTGAAGTTTGCATTAGGAAAGTAGTTATCAAAGGTAGAAGTAGCGAATTCGGTAGGGGGCACCAATTCTCCGAATAGCTCTGAATTTGATACCTGAGTATCCAAATCACCTATTGTTACCCGCATTTACGATTGGCCATTCTATTTGAGCGTTCTTTTTGGGAGAATAGAAGAACCGCATAAACATCATAAATCCAGACAAGGACCACTTTTGGCATATCCAACTGACCCAAGCCCTAAGTTTCAGACTTACAGCCATCCCGAAGCCCTTGTTTCGACAGAATGGCTTGCTGAGAATTTGGATCCACCTGGCCTTGTAATCATTGAATGCGACGAAGACATTTTGCTTTTCGAAACAGGTCACATTCCTGGCGCGATCAAACTCGACTGGCACACTGAACTTAATGACCCAATAACGAGGGATTTTCTCAATGGTCAAGCGCTCTCTGAGCTTTTTAGTGTGAAAGGCATCTCCAGAACAGACACGCTAGTTATCTATGGAGATAAAAGTAACTGGTGGGCTACTTACGCGTTCTGGATTCTGAAACTATTTGGCCACGAAGATGTTCGTATTCTTGACGGTGGTAGAGCCAAATGGATAGAAGAAGAAAGACAAATCTCAACTGCCGCGCCCTCAAGAACCAAAACTGATTACCCAGTAGTTGTGCGTGATGATTTGGAGCTTCGCGCTTTCAAGGAAGATGTCTTCCAGCACTTTGGAAATCCACTTATCGATGTTAGATCTCCAGAGGAATACTCGGGTGAGCGCACCCACATGCCTAATTATCCTGATGAGGGAGCACTTCGTGGGGGGCATATACCAAGTGCAGCGTCTGTCCCCTGGTCCAAATCTGTAAATGAAGACCAAACCTTCAAGAGCATCGATGAACTCAAACACCTCTACATCGATCAAGCCGGTCTAGGTGAAGCAAGTGATGTTATTGCGTATTGCCGTATTGGTGAGCGCTCATCTCATACGTGGTTTGTCCTCAAGTACCTTCTTGGAATTGAGCGAGTAAGAAACTATGACGGCAGTTGGACTGAGTGGGGTTCTGCAGTTCAGGTACCTATTGTTAAGGGAACTGAGCCAGGTTCAGCTCCAGTCTGGTTCTAATCTTGACAACCTACCCAGACAGCGCAAGAGAACTAATTGAGGCCTTTGCCGAAGTTCCGAAGTCCTCAAGACTTGAACTTCTACTTGAGTACGCAAATGCGCTTCCACCACTTCCTGATCGCTATTCCAATCATCCAGAATTGCTTGAAAGAGTTGAAGAGTGCCAATCACCGGTATTTCTCTTTGTTGAAGTTCTAAATGGCAATGCACAAATCTTCCTAACTGCACCTCTGGAGGCCCCAACCACCAGAGGTTTCGCAAGCTTGCTGCAAATCGCTCTTAATGGTCAACCCATAGATGTGGTGGCAAATTTTTCCGATGAATTTATCAACGAACTTCAACTGACTGAATTGGTTTCGCCCCTTCGAATTAGAGGCATGCACGGCATGCTCGCCCGAATAAAGCGACAGGTTGCTGAGAAAACCAAGTGAAGGTTGTTGAACTTTACCCAGGCAATATATCTCTTGACATTGACCCAAATATCACTGAACTCAGTGAAGCAAAGATTTGGTATCCAAGAATATTGGGCTCAAGATTCAACTACGTAATCTCAATTGCTACTGAGCAGGGTAAAAATAGCCATGATGTATCTAGCCCATTAGATCGATACTTCCTTAGGGCTATAAGATCGGCCAGCGACCTAATCATCACAACAGGAAAAACAGCGCGGTCAGAGAACCTACGCAGCTCCAAGCTAGCTCCGCTAGCAATTTTTACTAGTAGGCCAGATGAAATAGATATTCCTGCAACCTTGGATGAGAGCACAAATCCGGTAATCATTGCTTCTCAAGTGAAGCCGACTAGGCGTTACCCAAACTCCCATCTACTTTTCGAACCTATTGAGGCAAAGGATTCTCCGAGTGCGTTTGCCGAGCTAACTGAAAAGCTAATGAGCGCCTCTCCCCTATTCGAGGTAGGTATCACAACAGCACTGGAACTCTGTAGGGCGGATTTGCTTGATGAGATTTGCCTAACCATTACGGGCAAAGTTTCTGTATTTGATGCAAAGGTTTTAGCGCAGGAATTCCTGAATGGAATGCATTGCAAAGCGGAATTGATTCACGTTTTAGAGGCCGATGAAAACTTCTTCTTTAGATTTGAAGTGTTGAAACAAACTCTGTAATTGCCTTGTCATACTTCGGCGAATCTGAGTTCTTCAATCTGCAATGACGTGCCCCTGGAAAATCAACCGTATAGGTGTTTTCGTTTAGTTGAGAGAATGTCTCAGCATCCTCATAGGCGACGTAGCCATCGTTCTTTGAATACATGACCAGAGATGGAACGTTGGTTGCCAATTTCTTTGCTGAAAGCGAGAAAGAATCGAAATCAAGTTTGGGGAAGCCAAAAATTCTCAGAAGCCTAGACGAACCAATCAAGTCACACACTTCATCGGCGAACTGCGAGTTATATCCAACAAGTGTTGCTTGAAATCGAAGTGTGTGGCGGACATCAAACATCGGCGAGTCAAAGATCGCTCCAACAACAGCATTTTGCGAGTTAGATCTGTTTAGGTATTGCCCAACAAACATTCCTCCAAGTGACCAACCAAACAGTAATACTTTGGTGGCCCCTTCAGACTGGGCATATCGGACTGCGTCTTCAACCTGCTTCCATTCTCGAGAGCCCAAGAAAGAGCGTTGGGCACCAAGCCCTAGAGGTTTTGGGTCAGTTTCATGAGAAATGGCTATCTGATTGAAGCCAAGATCATCGAACAGCGAAAAATTTCGTAGCGTCTCTCCGATTGAGGCTTTGCGTCCATGCACGTGGATTACCCAATGGGTTGAGCTATTCGAGGTCCTAGTTGCAAGAGTTCCGTTTGGAAGTTGAACATTCTCGTACTTCAATGAACCGAAATGCTCTAGAAGCTCACCTAACCAACCAGAAAGCCAAGCTCCTTTGGTAGATTTTGGAGGCTTTCCAAAATTGCGCAAAACCTTGAACCAGCGACCCTCGCTGACGCTTTCTGCTGGCTCTACTAGCGCGTGACCTTTACGTGAGGCCCAGAATAGGGACTGCGTACCAGGCGCAGCTGTGTCGGCGTTATGCGGCAAGAGGATACGGGTTACGCCATTAGTCTCCGACACCCTAAGGATCTTGAAATCACCCTTTACTCTTTCCGTAATCCAGAGCAGCCTAAAGGCAGCTACATACTTAGCAATAAACCTCAGCAACTGACCTCCATGAGCGGCGTGGCAAGGGCTAACTAGACCCTCCCGCATTTAGCCTAGAACAGATGTCAATATATGAATTTGAAAAAGACGTGCCGGCACAGTTTGCCAGCGCGGCTCTCGGTCTAAGTTCAGAGCTAATGCGCTCCGAATTGGAGACTCACCAGATTCCATCCCCAGCGAACATCGCTGACCACGCGTTGGCATTCTCAACTCATAAGCCAAACCCAGCAGACACTCCAAATAACAGAGCAGCTGGACGTATCGTCTTTCTATTTGACCCATCCCAATTCGAAACTTGGGGTTCCAACATGAGAGTAATTGCTTATGGCAAGTCCCCCCTCGAGTCAGATGTTGTTGAAGACAACGACTACGCGAACTATTGGTGGGGAACTCTAGAACTTGCTCTCCAGAAGCATGGTGCCTTGTTTTCACATAGCGCTGGAACTATTACGAAAATGATTTCAACTGGAGTTGGCGGATTAGCTAACGAGCCAGTGCATACGGAAATCGAACTTAGGGCTTCTTGGTCTCCAACAGAAGACAACCTAGCTCCTCATTTTGCAGCTTGGCAAGATCTCATCGCAGACATGGCAGGTTTCCACATTGGTGGTGAAGACGTAGTCAAAATGGCGAGAGCTAAATGATTGAAGAATCAGCTGAAGCAATAGCTGAACCGGAATCAACGCCATTAGTTAAGTCTCGATTGCCATACCTTTTAGTCGACAGCGACACAATGTTGCAGTCTGTTCTAACCGACTGCCTAGAAACCGATGAGCCATTGGCCATCGACGCTGAACGAGCCAGCGGGTTTAGATACGGACAAAGAGCTTATTTAGTTCAAGTAGGAATCAACAACAAAGTTATATATCTCATTGACCCTGTTGCCAACTTCTCTCCAGAACTTTGGGCTTCGTTTAGTGCAGCTCTCTCATCGAAAGCCTGGATCATTCACGCAGCTAGTCAAGACATCCCCTGCTTGGCTGAAATTGGCATAAAGCCAAAACAGATTTTAGATACCGAACTTGGTTCCAGGATCTTAGGTTTACCCAGAGTGAGCCTCGGTACTATCACTGAGCACTACCTCCTCCTAAGGCTTGCCAAAGAACATTCAGCAGTTGACTGGAGTGAGAGACCGCTGCGACCTGAATGGCTCGAGTACGCCGCCCTTGACGTTGATGTCTTGCATGAACTTTGGAATGAAGTCTCAAAAGACCTTGCAGCGAATTCAAAAATGGGCATAGCAATAGAAGAATTTGACGCACTCATCGCACAACCACCAAAACCTCCAAAGCTAGATCGCTGGCGCTCAATAACAGGACTGCACGAGCTGAAAGATGCAAGGTCTCTAACCATCGCAAAATCAATATGGGACGCAAGAGAAGATCTTGCAATATCTAAGGACATTGCACCAGGAAGGCTCATTCCAGATATAGCTATTGTTGCAGCTGTAAAAGCAATGCCTAAGAGCAAGTCAGAGCTTGCAACTCTAAAAACCTTTAGCGGCCGAGCTAGCAGAACATACATCGACACTTGGTGGGAAGCGTTCAGCTCGGGCAACACAACAAAGAATTTGGTTGAACTAAGGCTTAAGACAACTGGAATCCCCAACCACCGCAATTGGCCACTGAAATTCCCTGATGCGAACGCGAGATTGCTCGCAAGCAAAGCCGCTATTGCGGAATTGTCCGAAAGTCAAAAGATTCCGCCCGAGAATCTACTAAGTCCAGACACTCTTCGAGCAATCTGCTTTGAGCCGCCTGGAGTATTTACCGCCGATGAACTAGGTAATGTTTTGCGATCAAAGCATGCGAGGAATTGGCAAATTGCTTTACTGACACCGGTACTCTTAGACAGCCTTCAAGCCAAAGCTAAAGAGACGCCTGAGGTTTCTGAGTAGGCATTTCGTCAATTTGACGAGCGTGAGGAACTCTTGCACCAACAACCTGCGCCACAATTTCCTGAGCAATACTTTGCGCTGTGAGTCCAACTCGTTCGAGAATTTCAGACCGAGAAGCGTGCTCTAGGAATTCATCAGGCAGACCCAATTCGCTTAGCGCTGTGTCCACTTGCGCTGCACGCAGGTCCTGTCTAATCCTTGTTCCAATTCCGCCAACGCGCACACCATCTTCAATTGTGACTACTAAGCGGTGGTTGTTTGCTAAATCAATAACACTCTTACGAACCGGCACTACCCAGCGTGGGTCGATAACAGTGCTTCCTATTCCTTGCGCGGAAAGAAGATCAGCAACCTTTAGTGCAACGTTAGCCATTGCACCAATTGCCACGATGAGAACGTCTTTACTTGGTGATTCACTAAGAACTTCAACTCCGTCTTCCATCTTCCGAACAGCAGGAATGTCGATTGGAATAGAGCCCTTCGGGAAACGTAAAACAGTAGGCCGGTCAGACACAGCGATTGCCTCAGCCAATTCTTCCCGAAGAGTTTGCGCATCTCTTGGAGCGGCAATTTGAATTCCTGGAACAATCTGCAGCAGAGCGAGATCCCACATTCCATGGTGACTTGCCCCATCTGGGCCAGTCACACCTGCTCTATCAAGCACAAAGGTAACTCCAGCCTTGTGAAGAGCGACGTCCATCAGAACCTGATCGAACGCGCGATTCATAAATGTCGCATAGATAGCGACAACAGGATGAAGCCCACCAAAGGCTAAACCAGCTGCAGATGCGACTGCATGCTGTTCAGCAATACCCACATCAAACACGCGCTCTGGGTAGACATCTGCAAAGCGTTTGAGACCCACTGGAATAAGCATGGCCCCGGTTATGCCAACAATTCTCTGATCAGCACTCGCTAGCTTCAAAACTTCATCGGAGAAGACGGATGTCCAGGTTGGACCGCTGCTACTCTCCAGAGATTTACCGGTGATTGGGTCAATTTGACCTACTGCGTGAAACTGATCTTCGGTATCTTCTTCGGCGAGGTTAAATCCCCTGCCCTTTTGAGTCACTGCGTGAACAATTACGGGTGCAGCATATTTCTCAGCCTGCCTTAGCGCCTGTTCCATCGCTTCCAAATCGTGTCCATCTATTGGGCCGATGTATTTGATATCAAGGTTAGGGAACATGCTCTTTGGTGCAAACGTGCCAAGCAACCCCTTACCCGCACCACGGACAGTTGAGAACAGCATCCGGCCAGGTAATCCAAACTTTGAAAAGAACTTTCTGGAGCTTCGATACATCTTGCGATACATTGGCTCAGTTCTTACATTATTTAGATATCTAGCTAAACCACCAATTGTCGGAGCATATGATCGACCGTTGTCATTCACAACGATGATTAGCTTGCGGTCGTTATCATCAGTGATGTTATTCAGAGCTTCCCAAGCCATACCACCGGTTAAAGCCCCATCGCCGATTACTGCAACGACAGCCCTATCTGTTTGCCCTGTTAATTTGTAAGCTCGTGAAATACCATCAGCCCAAGACAACGATGATGAGGCGTGCGAAGATTCAACAACGTCGTGTTCAGATTCAATTCTTTGCGGATAACCGGCAATGCCACCTTTAGTTCTGATTTTTGATAGGTCAGATCTTCCTGTTAATAACTTATGAACATAGCTCTGGTGACCGGTATCGAAAATAATTCGATCGTGAGGCGAATCAAAAACCTTATGGATTGCAAGAGTGAGCTCAACAACTCCAAGATTTGGCCCCAAATGTCCACCAGTTGAAGTGATTGTTGCAATCAGATATTCACGAATTTCTTGAGCGAGTTCAGTGAGTTGAGAATCAGCTAGGTTCCGCAAGTCACTTGGTTTGGAAATCCCTTCAAGAATGCTCATGAAACTATCTAACCAACCAAGCTTCTAAGCACATATTGCAAAATCCCTCCGTGTCGGAAGTAATCCGCCTCACCAGGTGTGTCGATCCTCAGAATCGCATCAAAATGAGCAACACCCTTATCGGCAGCGCTGTGCTGTGTTGGGCTTGCAGTCACCCTAAGTAACTTTGGAGTAGTCCCTAGGTTGAGCTCAGTAACACCTTCGATCGAGAAAGATTCTGTGCCGTCTAAACCCAAGGTTGCGGCAGTTACACCAGCGGCAAATTGCAAAGGCAAAACTCCCATGCCGATTAGGTTGCTACGGTGAATTCTTTCGAAGCTTTCCGCAATTACAGCCTTGACACCGAGAAGTGCAGTTCCCTTCGCTGCCCAGTCTCTAGACGAACCAGATCCATATTCCTTACCTGCAAGGATTACGAGCGGGACGCCCTGCTTCTGGTAATTGTTTGACGCATCGTAGATGAACGATTGCTGACCATCTTCGGTTGTGAAATCTCTGGTGTATCCACCTTCAACATCGGTGAGCAATTGGTTACGCAATCTGATGTTGGCAAATGTTCCACGAATCATCACTTCGTGGTTACCACGTCTTGATCCATAAGAGTTGAAGTCAACTCTAGAAACCCCATGGTCAGTTAGATACTTTCCTGCAGGAGAATCCGCCTTTATTGAACCGGCGGGCGAAATGTGATCTGTTGTAACGGAGTCACCAAGCTTGGCAAGCACTCTTGCGCTAATAACATCAACAACAGGTTTAGGCTGCATAGTCATGCCATCAAAATATGGCGGCTTCCTAACGTAAGTGCTCGAAGGGTCCCAACTGAAAGTAGCGCCTGTTGGAGTCGGCAGTGATTGCCACTTCGAATCACCATCAAAGACACCTGCATATTGTTTAGTGAACATATCAGAATTGATAGTTTCATCAATCGTCTTTTGAACTTCGTCGGGACTCGGCCAAATCTCACTTAGATACACAGGATTACCTTGATTATCAGTGCCAAGAGATTCAGTTTCGAAATCAAAGTCCATGGTTCCAGCAAGTGCGTAAGCAACCACGAGCGGAGGCGAAGCCAGGTAATTCATTTTCACATCTGGATTGATACGTCCTTCAAAGTTTCGGTTCCCTGAAAGAACTGCTGTAACAGCCAAGTCATGCTCATTGATAGCTGCTGAGATGTTTGAATCCAATGGTCCTGAGTTTCCAATACAGGTTGTGCAGCCATAGCCAACGAGATCAAATCCCAAACTGTTTAGATCTCCAGTAAGCCCTGCCTTATCAAAGTATTCTGTAACAACTTTTGATCCAGGGGCTAATGAAGTCTTAACCCAAGGCTTGCTCTTGATTCCACGTGCCACTGCCTTACGTGCCAGCAAGCCTGCTGCCATCATCACAGAAGGGTTTGAAGTGTTGGTACAAGAAGTAATCGACGCAATTGCAACGATTCCATTGTCTATTGAAAAATCGGCTTCGAGTACCTGCTGAGGCTTGGACACTTCAGGGCTGTATGTTTTGATGTCCTCTGCGTAATGCTCTTTGGCCTTATGCAATTCGATTCGATCCTGAGGGCGCTTTGGTCCTGCAATAGATGGGACAACAGTTGCAAGATCAAGTTCTAGATACTCGCTGTAGTCTGCTTCGTTCTTCTCGTCGTGCCACAAACCTTGCTCTTTGCTGTACTTTTCAACCAGCGCAATCTGATCTTCAGATCTACCAGTGCCCCGAAGGTAGTCGATGGTCACTTGATCGATAGGGAAAATCGCAACGGTAGAACCGAACTCAGGGCTCATGTTTCCAATTGTGGCTCTATTTGCCAATGGCACAGCTGCGACGCCTGCCCCATAGAATTCAACAAATTTCCCTACGACGCCATGCTTGCGGAGTTTCTCTGTGATCGTGAGAACCACATCGGTTGCAGTAGCGCCAACTGGGATAGACCCGGTTAGCTTGAAGCCAACCACCTTAGGGATAAGCATAGAAACTGGCTGACCCAACATTGCGGCTTCAGCCTCAATGCCGCCAACTCCCCAACCAAGTACTCCGAGTCCGTTAACCATGGTGGTGTGAGAATCTGTTCCAACACAGCTATCTGGGTAAGCAACTAATTCGCCGCCTACCTCTCGCGTCATGATCGCTCTTGCTAGGTACTCAATGTTTACCTGGTGCACGATTCCTGTGCCAGGAGGAACAACTTTGAAATCATTGAAAGCGCTTTGACCCCAACGAAGGAACTGATATCTTTCCCCGTTGCGTTCGTATTCATATGCAACGTTTCGTTCGAATGCATCAGGACTTCCTGCAACGTCAATAACCACGGAGTGGTCGATAACAAGTTCTGCGGGGGCTAGAGGATTGACCTTCTTTGGGTCTCCACCCAATGCAGCTACCGCTTCACGCATTGTTGCTAGGTCCACGATGCATGGAACACCGGTGAAATCCTGCATGATGACGCGAGCTGGACTGAACTGAATTTCGGTATCTGGTTCAGCAGTCGGATCCCAGTTGGCGATTGCCTTGATGTGCTCAGCAGTGATGTTTGCGCCATCTTCAGTTCTCAAGAGATTTTCAAGCAAAATCTTGAGGGAGTATGGCAGCTTCCCCTTAAGGACACTGTCTAATTTGTAGACGACGTACTGCTTCCCGTTGACATCCAATACAGAACGCGCACTAAAACTATTTATCTTGGACAAAAGCCAACTCCTATAAGCAAAACTGAATACTCTTATTCCAAATTACCATCTAGTTCGGCTCTAACGACCCGTCTTAGCAGAAGCCAAGAAACCCAAATCATCGTCAGATAGAACGGTAGGCCGAGAACTATCTTTACAAAGCCCAATATCACTACATTTCCGGCCAAATAGAGCGGTAACTCGACAGCTAGCCGTGTGGCAAAAAGTCCAACCCACAGGAGGGTTACCAGATCAAAGTATCGGACTTTCCTCTGAACTTTACGCCAGCTCAACCCTTGGTTTGTTAGCAGCCCAACAAGAAGACCCACGATTGGAACCCTAACAATTACGCTCAGTAACAGAGCAGATCCATATGCACCGTTTATCCAAAAATCCTTAAGGTAATAATCTGCGGCTTGACCACCGGGACGAAGAGTCAAGTAGACAGCAACCCCAAGTCCTGCGAGAGATCCAACCAGCTGAGTCCAGGGCCTCTTCTTGACTAGGTGGCGAATGGTCAAAGCTAGCACTGCGCAGACAACAACTGTTATAGAAACGCTAAGGTTTCGAAAAATGGAATAACTAAGCACATAGAGAAAGCCAGGTAACGTAGTCTCGATTAACCCTTGAACACCACCAACACTTGCTAGCAAACTCTTTGCATCAACTTGATATCCGTCGGCGGTCTTACGTAATCCGTATTTTGAAACCTTCTCTTCTTGGGTCATTAGTTCGCCTTAGGAACAATTGCACCTTCGGGTAAAGAAAGTGGTAATAACTCTCTAGGTGGAAGAGGAACTTCCCCACGCCTTACCACTATCCCCCTAAACACATTCTCAAGTTCGGTACGACTTTCTAGCTCGTTGACAGCAGGCCCAGAAATTACTCCCCGTAGCAACCAACGATCCCCTGAGAAACCAAACATACGCACGGTCTTAGTCTCACTCGCGCTCATGGGCATCTGAGCATGAACTTCACTTCCGAATGGGCCACTATGACGTTCGAGCGAAACGCCCTGCGACTCAAGACTTGCAACGATATCGTTCAACACCTCTTCCCAAAGGTTCTCTCCCTTTGGGCTTGCAAAAGCTTGCACCTGTAGTGAGCTGTCTTTGAAATCAAAGGAAAGCGCCACCATTCTTCCGGTGCCTTCTTCAATTTCAGCTCGGACACTAACTCTTGGGTTTGGAATAAAAGCGATAGATCCAAATTCTGCTAGATCCGTTGAATCAACGAATTCAGATTCGTCAAATGGTCCGGCAAGTTTGCTTCCGTTTACCGGTGCTTGATTTTCATTCATTATTTGACACCCGTAGACCCAAAACCAGCAGCCCCGCGCATCGATCCAGGCAATTGACTCACTTGAACAAAGCTTGCAACTTCAAACTTCTGAAAAACTATTTGTGCAATGCGATCACCTTTAGCAATTGCGAAGTCTGTGTCACCATGATTTATAAGAGTCACAGCAATCTCACCTCGATAACCAGCATCAACTGTTCCTGGTGCATTTAGAACTGTGACCCCATGCTTTGCAGCTAAGCCACTGCGGGGGTGGACTAAGCCAACGTATCCTTCTGGCAGAGCAATGCTCACTCCAGTTGGGATAAGAGACCTTTGTCCCGGTTTTAGAACTAAGTCCAAAGTGCTTCTAAGGTCGTAACCGGCATCACCTGGGTTTCCCATGCTTGGCATGAATTCCTCAGTACAGGTAATTAGCACCTCAAAAGTTGTCATGAGCGTATTCTAAACGCATGGACAAAATTCAGTCGGGAACCCTATACAGAGAGCGACTAGTTCCAGGACCGTCGTTTTACCTAGGATCGCTATTTGTCCCAATTGCTCTTTTCCTTGTGGTTCTTGCCTTTGATAGTTTTTGGGCACTATTTACGATGATTGCATCTGAACTACTCATTGTTGGTCTAAGTGTGATTACGGCAACAACCATCAAAGTGTCAAAAACTTCTCTTATTGTCGGTAGAGCTCAGGTTCCTAAGTCATTCTTAGGAGCAGTAGCAGTTATCGAAACTAAGGAAGCATTTTCTGAACGCGGACCAAAACTAAATCCCAAAGCATTTGTACGTTTTCAAGTAGGAATAAAAGGATTACTAAAAATCGAAATACAGGATGCTAATGATCCAACCCCGTATTGGCTTCTTTCAACCAGAAAGCCTAAACAGCTAGCCGAAGCCCTAACTATTGGTGCTAGTTGAAACAATCAACACAGACTGGCCCATATTGACCGTCTTTACGTGCTTTTTGTGAATGGTGCTTAACAATGAAACACTCACTGCAAGTGAACTCGTCCTCCTGCTTCGGAACCACGACAACATCAAGTTCCTCATTGGCAACCTCAGGGATAGCGAATGAGTCTGAATGATCGGCGTCATCGACATCTGAACTTGCCGTGGTTCCCTCAGGAATACGGTCTTTGATTGCCTCCAGCGACTCTGTATCGTCGTCGTTCTTGCGGGGGGCGTCGTAATCGGTAGCCAATTACTTTCCTTTCAAACAAAATGGTTCGGCGCAGGAAGTCTCACGCATCGAAACCGATAATGCAAATACATTAGAGACCATAATCAGCAAGTTCTCAGGTAATCGAACCTTTTGGCGTGTCGCGGCACACTAGTAATGAACCAGTTAATGCCTCAAAATGGTGCGAAACTATCCGAAGGAGGGCATAATGGCCGATTTACGCATCACAGGTGTCACTACCAGCCATCTCGAACTCGAGGCTCAGGATGGCACTAAGCACAACCTTGAGATAACAGAGGATTTGCTAAAAGCTCTTAAGAGCAGAAAACCAGCCTCGTCTGGCCAAGCCCTGACTCCAAGGGAAATTCAGGAGCAAATCCGGCTCGGCACCACAATCGAACAATTGCTACTAAGCAACCCAGGAGATGAAGATTCAATCCGAAAGTTTGGCGCGCCAATAGTTTCAGAACTCAACCACGTCGTTAGTTTGGCTAGAAACGTTCGACTGAATCTTGCAACTGATAGGTTCGCTGATCCCGCTCATATCGAGTTCGGGTTGGTCATGGATGATCGTCTCAGGACCAACAATGCAAGCCTGCTGAACTGGTTCTCAAAGAAATCGGTCGATGGACAGTGGCTTGTAACAGTCAACTTCGAAATCTCTGGGACTCAAGGTGCTGCTACTTGGTCATTCAACCCTAAACTTTTGCTCTTGACTCCTGAGAATCAAACAGCAATTCAACTTTCCAATGGCATGACGCTTAACCTCTCGAGGACTAATGACTCTTCACCAGCTACACAGGAGGCTATTGCGAGCAGTTTTGTTCACCCTGTTATGGAAGTCGCTGAAGTTGTAGAAACACAAACATCTCTCTCAGTAGTTCCTGAAATTGTTGATGAACCACAGACTGAAGTTTTACCCGTTCAGGAAGATACATCAAGTCGCCCGATTCTGAGAATCATGCCAGAAGAGCCTGAGAGCATTTTTGAGTCCACTTACTTGGACGAACCTCTAGACAATGGCGATGAAGTTATCGACGAAGATTTGGAAGAAGAACCTCTTGAGGTCCAAGAAATTCCGGTAGAAGAGATAGCTGAACCTGTAACTCCTCCGGCTGCAACTAGTCGTTGGGCAGAAGTTTTGTTTGGTTCAAAGCAAGATGATGAAGAAGAATTCTAAAAGCCAATTTTAATTAGCGGTATGGCAAGCTCTTCACTTGAGATTGAACCGTGGTGGCCAACCATTTGCATCGATTTCGACTTAGCAAAATCTCGGTGATACAGTGCTACCTTCTTCTTGGCAAGGACCATAAGGTCTGGAGATACATTCATTGAGATTGGATCAAGCGACTGCCAATATCCCGCACTGGTGAGTTCTTCTGTGGTGGTTATGTAGCAAGTGTCCCCCAGCTTCTCTTCTAGTAGTGTTCTGATTTTTGATACGTTGGATGGATCTTTGAGGTAAAGATACAAAGCTCTAGTGTCTCCCCCGACGAATTCGAAATGATCTCCTGAAACTATTTCATCCAGATATATGTGACTCTCTTTTGGAACATCAACAACACCATGGTCTGCAGTAACAACTAATCCAGCTGTCTTCGCTAAATTTCCAGAAAGCACTCGAACGAGCGAATCGACTTGTTCCAATTGATTGAGCCAGGCTGTTGATCCACAACCTTGGGAATGGGCTATCTGATCGAGTTCGGGAATGTATAAATAAATGACTTTTGAAGTTGTATCGCTGAGCAATTGCTTAGCCCTGTTGAAGCGATCCTCAATGCCGTTAACCCCATGGAAGGAACCACCTCGCATGGTTGCTCCAGTGAATCCAGAGCGTTCGTATGCGGCGGGCGCGATGGTATGAAATAACACGTTGCTGCTAAGTGCTTGTTCTGCAACAGTGGGAAGTTTTTGATACTCCTGGCCAGAGGCAAAATCAGACCATCCGGAAAGTAGGTTCATTTGTTTGCTATTGCTTCTATCCAGCACTTGGTAGCCGAGGAAGCCATTCGACCAAGGTGAACTGGATGTGGCAAATGAAGTAATGGATGTTGCAGTAGTGGCTGGAAACCAGCACATCGCTGGCTCTGAGGGCATTGAATTCATGAAACTGGCATGTGCTCCAGCCCCTTTAAGGTTGTGGGCACCGAGGCCGTCAATCAGAATCACGCAAACAGAGCGCTTAGACGCTAGTGCTAGGGGGTTATCCACGCCAATTACTGAATTAAGGGCGCTTATCAACACATCGCCAAGCCTCCCCAATGATTTGGGGGCTGAAGGTAGCATCGTAAGCATCCGAACCAGTCTGCCATAGCGCAGCGAATTCAAGACGAAAGACTATGACCGAGCAAAAGCCTGGAGAGCGATTCCCTGAAGAGCGAATTGTTGATATAGAGCTAATTCAAGAGCTCAGTGATTCTTTTCTTGAATACTCCTACTCAGTAATTTATGCCCGTGCGTTACCAGATGCCCGAGATGGTCTAAAGCCTGTTCAGCGAAGAATTATTTTCCAAATGGGAGAAATGGGCCTCAGGCCAGACCGAGGTCACGTGAAATCTGCCCGCGTTAGTGGAGAAGTTATGGGCAAGCTTCACCCCCATGGTGACGGAGCTATTTACGATGCAATGGTTCGCATGGCTCAGCCATTCACGCTTAGGGTTCCACTAATTGATGGCCATGGAAACTTCGGTTCTTTGGATGATGGACCTGCAGCTGCTCGTTATACAGAAACCAGGCTTGCGCCCGCAGCACTTCTTATGAATGAGGGCTTGGATGAGGATGTTGTCGATTTCAAACCAAACTACGACGCGCAGCTATCCGAACCTGAAGTTCTTCCAGCTGCTTTCCCTAATTTGCTTGTAAATGGATCAGCAGGTATCGCTGTTGGTATGGCTACAAACATGGCTCCACACAACATGCGTGAGGTGATTGCTGGAGCTATTGCGCTACTGAACAACACCAAACTTGAATCTATTGATCTTATGAAATACATCCCAGGACCTGACCTCCCCACCGGTGGAATCATCATGGGTACTGATGGCATCAAAGAAGCCTACGAAACCGGTAGAGGAAGTTTTAAGACCCGCGCTAGAGTCAGCATCGAATCAGTATCTCCAAGAAAATTGGCTTTGGTCGTGACGGAACTTCCCTATTTAGTTGGGCCAGAGCGCGTAATTGAAAAGATTAAGGATGGTGTTGGTTCAAAGAAGTTGCAGGGCATCTCAGATGTGATCGATCTGACAGATCGGGCCAACGGGTTGAAACTAGTGATCGAACTGAAGACTGGCTTTGATCCAAACGTTGTCCTGGATCTCCTCTACAGATTCACCCCGCTAGAGGAATCATTTAGCATCAATAACGTTTCACTTGTTGAAGGCCGACCTGAAACCCTCGGACTTAGGGAAATGCTCGGAGTCTACCTAGCTCATCGAATTGTTGTGACAAAACGTAGAAGTGAAAACAGACTTGGGAAAAAGCTTGCTCGCTTGCACTTGGTAGAAGGCTTACTAAAAGCCATTCTCAGTATTGATGAGGTTATCAAGATTATTCGCGCAGCTGATGAAGTTGATGATGCCAGAACAAAACTAATGAAGCGATTTACACTCTCGGAGATTCAAGCTGAATATATTCTCGAGCTGAAGCTCAGAAGACTTACCAAGTTTTCTAAGTTAGAGCTCGAGAACGAATCGAAAACACTTGAGAAAGAGATCGCTGATCTGCGAAAGATTTTATCCAGTGAAAAGAACTTGAAAGAAGTAGTTTCACGGGAGCTTCAAGAAGTGTCGGATAAGTATGGCGATGACAGAAGGACAACCATCTCTGATGGAATCACTGAAATAAAGCCAGTAAGCGCTGCAAAGGCTTCAGCCATTGATGCTCAATTGGCAGACTCGCCTTGCCACATAATCCTTACCTCAAGCGGGCAGGTTCTTAGAACAAGTGAACTAGCCAGCACCGGAACTAAACGTAAAAAGCACGACGCTGTCCGGCATCTAGTTTCAACGACAACAAGAAGTGATATCGGATTTCTCTCGACAGATGGCGTGATGCATCGCGTTCATGCCAGTGACATTCCTGGAATTGAGGGAAGTTTCGATCCTGGAAGCAGCCTCTCTGTAGCAGAGTTCCTAGGGCTAGCCAAAAACGTAAAGGTGCTAGGCGCTTTTGAGTTGTCAGAGAAGACAACTATCGCTGTCGGAACTCAACAAGGTAGCGTCAAACGCATCACAGGAGATTGGCTTCCAAAATCGGAATTCGACATAATCTCCCTAAAGCCTGGCGACCAATTGGTTGGTGCAGAGCTAAGTACTGACAAGGACGAACTGATTTTTGTGAGCGATGACGCCCAACTTCTTAGATTCAGTGCTGAAACTGTTCGAGCACAAGGACGCGGGGCTGCCGGTATGGCAGGAATCAAGCTTGCTGACGGCGCGAAGGCAATATACTTCACATCGATTTCGCCGACTAAGGCCACCCAAGTTCTAACTGCGGCTAACAATAGTGATTCCCTGGGAGCAGTTGACTCAGGAAGTTCCAAAATAACCTTGCTTACTGAATTCCCAGCTAAAGGCCGAGCAACAGGGGGTGTTAGAGCTCACAAGTTCATTAGAGATGAGAATCAGCTTTACTTTGCATACGTTGGTAACAGCCCAATACTGACGGCATCCTCTTCTGGCAAGCCTTTAGAAGTTGAAACAACATTGGCTAAGCGAGACGCCTCGGGAACCCCTCTTAGCGCAACGATAATCTCAGCCGGAAACGCCTAGGCGTCGATTCGATCTCTTTCGAAAGTGTCGGCTTTATCCACGATAAAGTCGCGTCGAGGTGCAACTTCATTTCCCATCAATAGTTCAAACATGTCCTCAGCTTTTTGAAGATCTTCAACCGTTACTCGACGTAAACTTCTAGATTTTCGATCCATGGTGGTTTCCGCTAGTTGGTCTGCATCCATCTCACCTAGGCCTTTATAGCGCTGAATTGGTTCTTGGTACTTCTTTCCCGCTTTGGCGAGCTTCGCTAGCAGGGCTTCAAGTTCTGCCTGTGAGTATGTGTATATTGCCTCGTTGGCTTTAGAGCCTGGGTTTATAACCATCACTCGGTGGAGCGGAGGAACTGCAGCGAATACCCTTCCATCTTCGACAAGTGGACGCATGTATTTATAGAAAAGTGTTAGCAGCAATGTTCGGATGTGAGCGCCGTCAACATCCGCATCGCTCATGAGAATTACTTTGCCGTAACGTGCTGAGTTAATGTCAAAACTCCTACCCGAACCAGCGCCAATAACTTGAATAATCGAGGCGCACTCAGCATTGTTTAGCATGTCTGTGATTGCTGCCTTCTGAACATTCAGAATCTTTCCGCGAATGGGAAGCAACGCTTGGAATTCAGAATTGCGAGCCAATTTTGCAGTTCCAAGCGCAGACTCACCCTCAACGATAATGAGCTCTGAATCAATGGTGTCCTGAGTTCGACAGTCAACGAGCTTGGTCGGTAAAGAGGATGATTCGAGAGCCGTTTTGCGACGTTGAGTTTCCTTATGAGTTCTAGCTGAGATTCTAGACTTCATCTCGTTTACAACTTTTTCCAAAACGAGAGCGCTCTGCGCCTTGTCTTCGCGTTTGGAGCTATTAAACCTATCCGTTAGAGCCTTAGTCACTACTGTCGCCACGATGTTCTTAATCGCAGGTGTTCCAAGTATTTCTTTAGTCTGTCCTTCAAATTGAGGCTCAGGCAAGCGAACTGTCACCACGGCCGTCAAACCAGCCGACACGTCCTCTTTTTCAATCTTCTCTGACCCAAGTTTGAATTTTCTAGAGTTGGCTTCTGCCTGCCCCCTGAAGACTTTTAGTAAAGCCTGCTCGAAACCTTGAAGATGTGTTCCACCCTTTGGCGTTGCGATGATGTTTACGAAGCTTCTAATTTCAGTGTCGTAGTCTGTTCCCCATCGAACAACCACGTCCACGTCACAGCTGCGTTGCACTTCTTTCGATTCCATGTTGCCAGCCGCATTGAGAACCGGCACAGTTTCAGAGTATGTTCCAGATCCACTAAGTCTCCAGATGTTACTCAAGGGAGCGTCCTTGGCTAGAAAATCAGCAAACTCTGTGATTCCACCATTGAAAAGAAATTCATGATTATCTGCTTTACCAGTGCGCTGATCTGAAACAACTAATTTCAGACCAGGTACCAGGAATGCGGTTTGTCTTGCACGAGATAGCAGATCTTCAAGTGAAATTACTGCGTCTTTGATGAAGATCTGTGGGTCAGCCCAAAATCTAATTCGAGAACCTGTTTTACCCTTGGCAACTTTGCCAACTTCCCGAAGGACGCTTTTATCTTTGAAAGGTTTGAAGGCGTTTTTTGGGGAAAGTTCCTTTTTGTCATCAAAAGTTCCAGGTTCTCCCCTGTGGAAAGACATCGCCCAGGTTTTGCCATCTCGGTCAACTTCAACCTCTAAGCGTTCAGACAGCGCGTTGACCACCGAAGCGCCAACTCCATGCAAACCACCTGAAGCTGCATAGGAACCAGAACCAAACTTGCCACCTGCATGCAACTTCGTAAAAACAACTTCGACACCACTAAGGCCAGTCTTGGGTTCGATATCGACGGGTATGCCTCTAGCGACGTCAGTGACCTCAATACTCGAGTCTTTATGCAGGGTGATGTTTATGAGCTTTCCGTGGCCTGCCAAGGCTTCATCGACCGAGTTGTCGATGATCTCCCAGATGCAGTGCATTAAGCCTCTGCTGTCTGTAGAACCGATATACATACCAGGCCGTTTGCGTACGGCTTCAAGGCCCTCTAATACAGAGAGATGTCTGGCTGAATAGTCATTTGTAGGCACCTCTAAAGCCTAAGCAAGCACTAGTGAAAGCAAGCCTTCAGACACTCATATCTAGGAAAACTATTCGCAGATAGCGAAATGAAGATGAAAGAGGAAGATTATGGGACAGTTGTGTGTTTATCTAGGTATGGAGGAACTAATGGATCAGACACAAGAGACACCAGAATCAACAGAAGCTGTCGCAGAATTACCGGCGCTTACCGCTGCAGATCGATGCGATATCTGTGGAGCGCAAGCGTTTATTCGAGTAGTGCTTAGCTCAGGTGATCTAGTTTTCTGCGGCCACCATGGAACTGCCAATAAAGACAAGCTAAAGCCGATAGCAATAAGTTGGCAAGACGAGACAGACAAACTCTCCAACTAGTGCTCGAATGCAATCTTTCTTGATTGCGCTGCTAGGTTGTCAACCTCTTCAATATCTGAATTCACGATAGAAGTATCGGCCCAACCATTTTTGGAAATTATTACATCCGCAAGTTCAGGATTCTTAGCTAGAACCGGTCCATGCATTTGAGTAAGCAATGCATTCTCAATCCAGACAAGATATTTTCCCTCGCTGGTCGTATTCACATAACCCACAACCGAATCCTCTTGAACGAACTTGCTTTCCCACTTACCCCTATTCACAGGCAGCCCTGAAAGCAATGGATGCAAGAGATCAGCAGCTGAGGCAACAGCAAGAACTGAGCCTCCATTTTTTATGAATGAAACCAAATTGAACAACAAGTTTGGTTGAGAGGTAAGCAACTGAGCCCACGCAGCAGAAGATCCATGCCCCAAAAGTATGAAATCGAAATTTGACAAATCTTCAGAACCTTGAATCTCGACTGTTGAACTTTCTACACCTCGCCAAGCCAGTCGCTTCTTGAGGACAAGTAAATTACCCACATCCCCGTTGAGGTTGAGATGGCGAGGTGACACTGCACCGAATTTAATCACCTTAGGCACGATTGACATCCTCAGGATCTGTAAAACCTTTATAACGTCTGAGCCTTCTCATCGCATCAGCGCTGTAAAGAACGGTTTTCACACCGCGCTCGGGTTTTGGTAAGGCCAAGAAATCATCGATAGCTTTAAAGTATTCAGCCTCAACTTTCTCAACCGAGACTTCGTTGTATTTAAGGGCAAGAGCTGCGTCCGCAAAATTGAACCCACTGACAACTTTCACTTCTTTCAAACTTTTGTAGTCGACTGTCCATAGCCAAGATGGGTCATGAACATCCCGCCCAATTGCAAACATCACTTGATCTGGATTGCCTTGCAGGTTATCCAAATTGAGCTGCATGCTGGCTGGGTTTTGAACAAGAATGAATTCAATGTCTTCACCGTCAACTTCGCGTACCTCACCCCTTGAAAAGACAGGAGGTAGTTCATTGAGGACTCTGGCTGAAAGTTCTGCATCAAAGGCTGCTCCAAGAATCTCTTTGGCAGCGGCAACCGCAGCTATGGCGTCCAAAGCAAAGTGCGCCCCGCGACTTGGTAGTTGGAAAGCAACACTTTGAGAATCTATGAGGACGACAACTTCTCTATCCTTCTGACTCTCCAGAACCACACTCGCCGCTGGTCTAGCTAAGTCTGGTAAATATGTTGGGGCATATTGCAGGTTCGAGCTTGCAAATTCTTTATCTGAAAATCCGAACCATGTATTTGTTGATGACTTAGCAACATCTTTTGCTATCTGTAAGCAATTCTGATCGTCTGCATTTAGCAATACTTTTCCCGATGTGTTCGTCGCAACAGTAGTTAGAGTCTTACGCACAAGAGCTGGATCTACGAATCTATCTAATTGATCTTCAAGCACATTGAGAATCACTGAAGTTCTTGGTTGTACTTCTTTGGAAACATTAGCGGCGTGAGCTTCATCCATCTCAAGGATGGCAATGGTTCCAGGAACTTGCCCAAAGAGATTGCCTGTTCGCACAATGGTGCTGAAAAAGCCCTGCTCGATGTTTGCAGTTGAGGGGTTTGTAAAAACTTCGACGCCATGAGCTCTTACTATGGCAACGACCATTTTGGTTGTAGTTGATTTACCAGCGGTGCCAGTGATGGCAACGTACCCTGAGGGAAATGAACTCAGAGTTTTGAAAACCAAATTAGGTGCAAGCTTTGAAACCACAAGCCCAGGCAAGGCTGAACCACCACCAGGTCTTACAAACCTTACGGCAACTCTAATCAAGCGTCCGATGAGGATTGCTGCTAAGTAGCGCACGAACTAGTTCTCTTTGATGAAGTCTCTGAGCCACTGAGCTCGGGAAGGGTGCTTTAGCTTGGACATAGTCTTGGCCTCAATCTGACGAATTCTTTCGCGAGTAACGCCGTGCTCTTCACCGATCTGGTCAAGTGTCTTCATAACACCGTCTCCAATTCCGTAACGACTGCGAATAACTGCTGCCTCACGTGGTGTCAAAGTATCGAGAAGGCGCTCAATCTCTCGCTGCATAATTCTAAAAGCCACTGCGTCAGCCGGTTGAACAGCTTCGGTGTCTTCAATAAGATCACCGAATTCAGAGTCACCATCTTCACCCAGAGGAGTTGATAGAGAAATCGGCTCACGACCATACTTTTGAACTTCAACAACCTTCTCAGGTGTCATGTCTAATTCGCGCGCCAACTCTTCCGGAGTCGGTTCGCGACCAAGATCCTGAAGAAGTTGTCGTTGAACTCTAGAAAGCTTATTAATAACTTCCACCATGTGGACCGGGATACGAATGGTTCTCGCTTGGTCAGCCATTGCTCGAGTGATTGCCTGACGAATCCACCAGGTTGCATAAGTCGAGAACTTATAGCCCTTGGTGTAGTCGAATTTCTCAACGGCCCTAATAAGACCTAGGTTTCCTTCTTGAATTAGATCTAGGAATTGCATTCCTCTTCCGGTGTAACGCTTTGCCAACGAAACTACGAGACGAAGGTTTGCCTCAAGCAAGTGACTCTTGGCACGTTGACCATCTTTAACGACCCACTTAAGATCGCGAGCCATGTCGCGACTTAGCTTCTTGTCTGTAGCAAGTTTTTCTTCTGCAAATAGACCGGCTTCAATTCGCTTTGCAAGCTCAACTTCAAGCTCAGCATTAAGCAAAGCAACTTTACCGATTTGCTTTAGATAGTCCTTTACTGGGTCTGCTGTCGCACCGGTGATAGTCGTAGTCTGAGCGGGAATGTCATCGTCTTCTTTGCTTGAAATGATGAGTGCGCCTTCTGGAACAACAGGCTTGTCATCCTCATCTTCAACTTCTGGCTCTGGAGCTACTTCTTCAACAGCGGCAACGATTACATCAACTGCGGCTTCGGTGAGTAGCTCTTCTGGGTCAATGTCATCTTCATCATCAATTTCTAGATCGTCATCTGCTGAACCCTTTGTAGGTTTTAGCTTCTTGACTGGAGCAACTTTCCCCTTCGCCGCTGGTTTAGCAACTTCAATCGACTTTGACGCTTTCTTAACAGCAACCTTGGCATCAACTTTTTTTACTGGCTTTGCAACGACCTTTGTCGCAGGCTTCTTGGCAACCTTGACCGTGGTCTTGGCAACCGGTTTGGCAACAACTTTGGCAGCACTCTTTGAGGCAGTTTTGGCTACCGGCTTTACACTCTTGCTCGAAGTTTTAGTGGCACTCTTTGCAACTGTTTTTGTGGCCGGTTTAGCGACCACCTTTGCTGTGGATTTGGCAGGTTTAGCCACGGCCTTAACTGAAGTCTTGGTCTCAGTCTTTTTTGCTGGGGTTGCAGATTTAATTGTTTTTCCTTTAGCGACCAAATTTTTCAGGGTCTTTTTCGCGGTTGTAGCGGCCTTACTGCCCTTAGGTGCAGCTTTCGAAACTGCTTTAGCAGATTCCTTCTTTGGTTTATTAGCCATGGGGCCCTTCAGCTTCTAATGGGACGACCTATCCCAAAATCCGAGCATTACGAAGACCCATGTCAAATCCGTGAGGCTTGACTGGGTCTTGATGCCATTATGCCACGTCCTGGTAGCTATCTCGTGAAGCTGGCCAAGATTGTGGTTGTGGTCAAGGCTATAAACCTCAATGGGGCCTGAACTATTCCCCTAAATGACAGCCATCTTTAGGTATTTACGGCGTTCGACGGTGAAATAGACCACACCAACAGCCACCACTAGCAACTGACTAGCAAATCCCCAACGAAAACCCTCTAAAGTGAAGCGTTCACTAGATCCACCTATATTTTGAACAATGTCTATGACTAAACCGGTCAAATACATCATCACGAAACTTGCCAGAAAGCCACCAACGTTAGCGAATCCATTGGCAGAGCCTAGCCGAACTCGAGGCGCTATATCCTTGGTGAAATCAAAAGCGACCATTGAGGCTGGACCACCAATGGAAATTAGCAAAAAACATGTAAAGAGAAGCCAACTAGGAGACTTTTCTGGGATGGCAAGAAGTGTTATCCAAGTAAGCGAAGTCAAAGCAACAACGCTATAGACAAGCAAAGCTCTTTTCAAAGGATGCTTAGAGCATAGATATCCGATTAGTGGTCCAGTAATCAATCCAAATAGAACCATCGCCGTCAAGGTTAATGAAGCGAAATCGTGTGATTGACCTTCAGCGCTTACGAGAAAGGGGACCGCCCAAAGCAAAGCAACGGAAGTTGTTGTTGGTTGCGTAACGAAATGGGTCCAGAAAGCCATTCTGATCCCTGGATTCCTTATGTTCTCAACAAGTTGACTTGCAGCTACCTTGATGCTTGCCGGCTTGTGTCTAGCATGATGTTCTTTAGCATCTTCATCTGCTGTGAAAGCAATTAGCAAAATAACGACCAAAAGGCTCACCAGAGAAATAAGTGAAAACGACCAGCTCCAGCCGTATCTTTCGAGCAAAAACCAAAAAGGAACAGCCGACATGAATTGTCCGAGCTGACCAACAGTTGCCACATTCTGTTGGACCCTTGATGCTTTAGAGCTTTGATACCAACCATTAATCATGCGAATCATTGAGATGAAAGTGAAGCTGTCGCCCATGCCGACGAGCATTCTCCCGATTACAGCAACAGAAAGATTAGGTGCCAGTGAAACGGTGAATGAGCCCAGGGCCATGACAAGTGCACCGGTTACCAAAAGTTTCTTTGAACCAAAACGATCAAGCAAAATGCCAACAGGCATCTGCATGGCAGCGTAGACAACCAATTGAAAAACTGCGAGAGTTGCCAGCTGTTGAGCATTGGTATCAAATCGCTCGCTCGCAATCAGCGTTGCAACACCGAGGCTAGAGCGTTGAGTAACAGCTATGAAATATGCGAATCCCGCAATTATTAGTACGAGGGTAGGAGAACGTTTCAGTCTTGGTCCTCATCGTTCTCGAGTTTGTTTTTCTGGTGACTTGCCAAATAGCCTTCGAGCTCAGCTGCGATTTGATCAGCGTCCGGAATCTCTCGCTCGGGAGATTTAACTGACCCCATAGCTGAGTTCGCCCGATCGCTTTTGAAGCTCATCTCGAGATTCGCTACTAGTCCTGAGAGATCCGGGTTCTCTGACATTTGCTTGCTCAGTCTTCGAACGAACTCCACACCTTCATCTCTGAGATCATCGGTTGGGAATACCAAGCCGAGATGACCGCTTATCAATTCGAGCCCAGATACAGCTGCCTGAGGGTACTCGGAGTCAGATAAATAATGTGGAACTAGTAGTACGAATCCAGTTGTTGGAAGACCCGCTTGACTTAGACGGAATTCAAGTAAGTGCATTATGTTTCCCGGAACCTGTGTGCGTGGCTTCCATTCAGAGAATTTGGCAATTACATCGGCCTGGTTTCCTGAAACGGTAACACCGACGGGACGAGTGTGTGGAATAGGAAAAGGGATGGCATGCAGCCAAGTCAGATCCTGTACTGCGAAAAGAGCAAAAATGGTTTCGATTGCGCTAGCGAAGGATTCCCACTTAAAGTCCGGCTCATAGCCATTCAAGAATAGGAACTGGTTACCTACTTCGTCCTTGACTAGTTGAATTGAAAGGCTTGCTGGCTGGTAATCCTCGATGTGATCTTGCTCAAAATACATGACCGGTCTTCGTGATCTGTAGTCAAGCAATTGATCATTATCGAATACGGCCACTGTTGTGTATTCCAGGTTGCCCAAGATGTGTTCTGAAACTTGTTGCATAGCCGAACCAGCGTCGGTAAAGCCTGAAATCGCTGCGAGCATGTGCAAGCCCTCTGGGACAACGACGTCCGTATTTACGAGGGTGAATAGCTGATTCTGCTGTGGCATGACTTCATTCTACTTTCGACTAAGTAGCATGGTTCATATGACCTCAATCACATTCAAAATCGCAAATTCTGGTACCAAATCTAAAACTGCTGGACTCTTGGTTCTAGCTGCTCAAAAGGATGATAAAGCAGCAAAACTGATTGGAGATCAATCAAAGCACCCAGCGTTCAAGCAGCTCGATCTGAAAGCACTCAACTTCTCCGGCAACGCTGAGACTTCGACTAGAACAAACTCGTCCGCAGGGGTCATCGGCATTATCGGCACAGGATCAGGCATCAAATCTCCAGCTGATGCTAGGAACATTGGCGGAGCGATCGGCCGTGCATTCAAAGATCAGAAGGCATTCACTGTAGACATCCCTCTTGCCAGTGTCGAAGAAGTACTTGCGCTTATCGAAGGTATTTCATTTGTGCAATATGAATTCACTAAATACAAGTCATCCTTTTCAAACACGATTCAAACTTCAGAAGTGACGGTCATAACAGATATTAAGATCCAAGCAAATGAACTAAAACGCATAAAGGTTCTTACCGAGGCTATGGATGCAACTCGTGATCTAGTGAACACTCCTGGAAACGATCTTTTCCCTGCAAAGCTTGCCGAACTTGTTGCCGCTCAGGCCAAACTTCCAAATGTGAAAGTTGAAGTATGGGATGAGAGGCGACTGGCTAAGGAAAAATGTCACGGCATCTTGGCAGTAGGGCAAGGATCAGTAAGAGGACCGCGCCTAGTAAAGATTTCATACAGTCCCCCAAACGCCAAAACTCACCTAGCTCTAGTCGGCAAAGGAATCACTTTTGACACAGGTGGTATCTCTCTAAAACCGAAGACTGGAATTTTAGGCATGAAATACGACATGGCAGGTGCTGCCACTGTTGGCGAGGCAACTATTGCAATCGCGCGCTTGGGGCTTCCAATCAAAGTAACAGCGTTTCTCTGTATTGCAGAGAACATGCCTTCAGGTTCCGCTACTCGACCTAATGACGTTGTGACTTTCCGTAATGGCAAGACAATTGAAATAACCAACACTGATGCCGAAGGTCGAATTGTGTTAGCGGACGGTCTAATCCTCGCCAGCGAACTAAAGCCTGATTTGATTGTTGATTTAGCAACATTGACTGGAGCAGCTTCGATAGCTCTCGGTAACCGATACACCGGGCTAATGGGTGACGATGACTCCGTCCCTGCGCTTCAGAGCGCTGCAGCTAAAGCCGGTGAGCTGGTTTGGCATATGCCACTACCTGAGGAACTATTAGAACTCCTGAAATCAGATGTTGCTGACATGATGAATTCACGAGTAGGCAATACTTCGGGCTCAATGCTCGTTGGGGGTCTTTTCCTAAGGGAATTCGTTGGTAGCAAGAGTTCAAAGGATAAGACTCGCCTGAATTGGGCTCACCTTGATTTCGCTACAGCGGCCAATAATGACCTGGCCCCTTATGGTTCCACCGTTAAAGGTGCCACCGGATCGATGATTCGAACCCTAGTGGCACTAGCAGAACAACTGGGAACTAAACCTAAGAAATAGTCTTCTAGTAATCTTTACTAGTAAACCCTTACAAAAACTCTCAAGAGGAGAAAAATTGGCTGAGCACAACTTTGACGTAGTAATCCTAGGTGGCGGAAGTGGCGGTTATGCAGCCGCACTGCGTAGCGCTCAGCTGGGCTTATCAGTTGCACTTATCGAGAGAGACAAGCTAGGTGGTACATGTCTTCACCGAGGCTGTATTCCAACTAAAGCTCTACTTCACTCAGCCGAAGTTGCCGATGTCACTCGTGAAGCTGCAACAGTCGGAATTAACGCAACACTCCAGGGTGTAGACATGCCTGCAGTCAACAAATATCGCGATGGGATTGTGGATCGACTTTTCAAAGGCCTCACTGGATTGGTTGCATCCAAACCGATCACTGTTGTTGCTGGTGAAGGCCGCATGGTTGGCCAGAAGTCCATTTCAGTCAATAGCGATACTTACACCGGAAAGAACTTGGTTCTAGCAACAGGTTCATACAGCAAAACTTTGCCAGGTCTAGAAATTGCTGGAAGAGTTATAACCTCTGAACAGGCACTGCAACTTGACTTTGTCCCAAACAAGGTAATTATTCTTGGTGGTGGTGTTATCGGAGTTGAGTTTGCATCTATTTGGAAGTCATTCGGAACTGACGTCACCATCATCGAAGGTCTTCCAACACTTGTTCCAAACGAAGACGCTTCCGTTTCCAAAGCAATGGAACGTGCCTATAGAAAGCGCGGCATCAACTTCAAAACTGGCGTCAGGTTCCAAGGAGTGCAACAAAGTGCAACTGGTGTGATTGTCACTCTTGAAAACGGAGAACAATTCGACGCTGAGCTTCTTCTTGTTGCAGTTGGCCGTGGACCTAACACTGCTGGTTTCGGATACGAAGAAAACGGCATAACTGTTGACCGCGGATACGTGATCACAAATGACAGACTGCAAACTTCTGTTCCTGGTGTATTCGCAGCAGGAGATATCGTTCCTGGTTTACAGCTAGCACACCGCGGTTTCCAACAAGGTATTTTCATTGCCGAAGAGATTGCAGGCCTAAAGCCAGCTACTATCGATGAACTTGGTATTCCTAAGGTCACTTATAGCGAGCCCGAGATTGCTTCAGTTGGTTTAACCGAAGCGAAGGCCGCTGAAATTCATGGACAGGAAAACATTTCTGTTTACGAATACAACCTTGGCGGTAACGGCAAGAGTCAAATTCTTGGAACTGCTGGCTTCGTTAAATTAATCCGCAAGAACAACGGTCCAATCATTGGTATTCACATGATTGGCTCCCGCGTTGGTGAGCAAATTGGTGAAGCTCAGCTAATCGTCAACTGGGAAGCATTCCCAGAAGAGGTTGCTTCACTTGTCCATGCTCACCCAACCCAAAATGAAGCCCTTGGCGAAGCGCATCTAGCTTTAGCCGGTAAACCACTGCACGCACACGCATAGACTTAAGTTCGCATAAGGAGTAGTAAGAATGAGTGAAGTAAAGCTTCCAGCGCTTGGTGAAAGCGTAACTGAAGGAACCGTAACCCGTTGGCTCAAGAAGGTAGGCGATAGCGTCGCTATCGATGAGCCTTTAGTTGAGGTTTCAACGGACAAGGTAGACACCGAGATCCCTTCGCCTGTTGCCGGAATCCTTCAACAAATTTTGGTTGGCGAAGATGAGACAGCCGCCGTTGGCTCAGTACTTGCAATCGTTGGCGACGCAGTCGGTGGCTCAGCTCCTGCTGTCGCGACTCCTCCAGTTGTTGAAGCCGCGCCAGTTGTCGAAGCTGCACCTGTTGTTGTCGCTCCGGTAGTCGTAGATCCCCCAGTTGCTCAACCAGTAGTGGTTGCTCCTCCTGTTGTCACACCGCCTGCAACAGAGCCAATCGCAACTCCAACCAATCTTCCTGTATTTACTCCTCAGGTCAGCACTCCTGCCCCAGCAGTTTCACCAAATGTCAGTGCTTCAGGATCTGATGCAAACTACGTGACTCCTTTGGTTCGTAAACTCGCTAATGAATCTGGCGTGAATCTTTCTGCAGTCGCTGGCACGGGTGTTGGTGGTCGCATTCGTCGAGAAGATGTCATGGCCGCTGCAAGTTCAACTACTAAGAGTGTTGCTCCTGTGCAGGTAACTGAATCTGCTCTGCGCGGAACAGTTGAACCAATGTCTCGCCTTCGCAAGGTTCTTGCTGAACGAGCTGTTGCATCGATGGTCTCAACTGCTCAACTAACGACAGTTGTTGAAGTCGATGTGACTGCAATTGCGCACCTGAGAGCAGCAAAGCAAGCAGAGTTCACAGCAAAGACCGGCGTCAAACTAAACTTCATGCCGTTCTTCTTCTTAGCTGCGGCAGAGGCACTAAAGGCACATCCAAAGATTAACTCAAGTGTTGATGGTGAAAGCATTGTTTACCACCCATCAGAAAACATCAGCTTTGCTGTTGACACTGAACGTGGTTTGCTAACTCCAGTTATTCGCGACGCTGCATCGCTTTCAATTGCAAACATCGCCTCTCAGATCGCAGATCTTGCAGCTAGAACTCGTGAGAACAAATTGAAACCAGATGAGCTATCAGGTGGAACATTTACCCTTACCAACACTGGCTCTCGTGGAGCACTTTTTGACACACCAGTTGTGTTCCTTCCACAGTCTGCGATTTTGGGTACCGGAGTCGTTGCAAAGCGTCCAGTTGTGGTCACAGATGAATATGGCCAAGACAGCATCGCGATTCGCAGCATGGTTTATTTGGCTCTTTCTTACGATCACAGAATCATCGATGGAGCAGACGCAAGTCGGTTCCTAGTTGATGTCAAGACTCGTCTGGAGCAAGCTAACTTCTTGCCGAACTTCGGAATCTAATTCAAGGTAGCCACCTCGTAAGTTTTCCCATGTAACCAGGCTGTAATTTTCAAGTCCTTGCTTGTGCAACTGCTTTGAATTGATGCTTGGAGATATCCGCCAAAGGTTTGAATGTGTTTAGCGTTGGCCTTCAACACGGAATTCAGTAACTGATTTTGTTGCAACCTGAATTTGTCTCCAGGGTGTATCGGCTCTTCGCAAACGTAAGCTCTGACTATCTCGGAGACTTCTTGTTGAACTGACCCTCGCTGACTTATAGTGCTTGCGAAAATGCCTCCTACCACCGCTAAGCAAAGACAAACCAAAGCCGGAATGTAGAACCTAGACCTTTTCCGCAGCTGCTCGTAGTGAAAGCCAACCAATGCATCAAAACGTGGTTTACCTCTATTCATGCTCTTAAGTGCGTGAGATAGTTCGTCAATGTCGACGTTTTCACTGAGCAGGAACGCAACTCTGGTATTTCTAAGGCGAACTGGCGTTGCGCCGATTTCAACGAGTGGAGCTAGGTACCTTGGCCAAGAGCAAATACGATTTGGGGCAAAGAGGAGTTGTGAGCGACTCGCACCTCGTCTATTTTGAACCCTGTATATTCTCCCTTTCCTTGATCGACACAGAAGATTCAACATCGCAAAATTCCGCAGACTCGGCTTTTGTTTATCAAACATTTTGCAATCTTCAGGCCAAGTTATGGGTTTAGGGGCTAACTTTTGAACTGTTGTTGACTAGAGAGACTATGCAGTGTTGTGGATGGATTTAGACTTGCAATATGCCCAAATTTGAAATTCTAGGTTTAGCGCCTAATTACGTGGATTATCAGCAAGGTTGGGACATTCAAAGGTCAGTCCACAGCGATGTCGTTAGTGGCCTTCGTCAGGACACAGTTTTGCTTCTAGAGCATGCTGGAGTCTATACAGCTGGCAAGCGCACCGAGGAAGAAGAGCGTCCAAAGGACGGCACTCCAGTTATCGATGTTGACCGCGGCGGCAAAATTACCTGGCATGGGCCTGGCCAGTTGGTCGGATACCCAATCATGAAACTCCCGGAACCAATCGATGTCGTGGGATATGTCAGATGGTTGGAGCAGGTGCTAATTGATAGCATCGCCGAATTTGGTCTTCACACAGAGCGAGTAGAAGGCAGATCTGGAGTTTGGGCTCCTGTTGGCGATACCCATGTCAAGATTGCGGCCATAGGTATTCGAGTTGCAGAGAAAACTACAATGCATGGATTTGCGCTGAATTGCAATAACTCACTCGCCCCATATGAAACAATCATTGCCTGCGGCATCAAAGATGCTGCAACGAGTACGATAAGCGAGTTGCTTCAACAGGAAGTAACACCAGCAATGGCAGCTGAAATTGTTCAAAAGTATTTGACTGAGATTGGGAAGTAATTGACTCAAGAGCCTAACGCCCCTAAGCGCATGCTTAGAGTTGAAGCGCGTAATGCTGAGGTTCCGATCGAGCGTAAACCTGAGTGGATCAAAACCAAAGCCAAAATGGGCCCGGAGTATCAGGCGCTGCACACATTGGTCAAGACAGAAGGCTTACACACAGTTTGTCAGGAAGCCGGCTGCCCAAACATTTTCGAATGTTGGGAAGACAGAGAGGCAACCTTCCTGATTGGTGGTGCCCAATGCACCAGACGTTGTGATTTCTGTCAGATTGATACCGGTAAGCCTGCGAACTTGGACCCTGATGAACCTAGAAGAGTTGGATCATCGGTAAAACAGATGGAGTTGCGCTACGCGACTGTTACAGGGGTCGCACGTGATGATCTTCCCGATGAAGGCTCATGGCTCTACGCGGAAACTATTCGCCAAATTCATAAACAGTCACCCGGCACTGGTGTCGAAATTTTGATTCCAGATTTTTCAGGAAAACCTGAATTACTTCAAAAGATTTTCGACGCCAAGCCGGAGGTCTATGCACACAACGTTGAGACTGTGCCAAGAATTTTCAAACAGATTAGACCCGCATTCACATACGAGAGATCACTGGATGTCATAACCCAGGGACGCAATGCTGGAATGGTTACTAAAAGCAATCTCATTCTTGGAATGGGTGAAGAGATTAGTGAGGTTATTCAAGCTCTTCATGATTTATATGACGCTGGAACTGACATCATCACAATCACCCAGTACTTGCGACCAAGCCTTAAGCATCACCCAGTTTCACGTTGGGTAAAGCCACAGGAGTTCGTTGAACTCAAAGAAATCGCGGAAGAAATCGGTTTCCTTGGAGTGCTCAGTGGGCCACTCGTGAGAAGTAGCTACAGAGCTGGAAGACTTTGGGCCCAATCAATGATGAAGCGTGGAGACACAATTCCAGAGAACTTAAGACACCTTGCTGAGGCAGCCGTGCGTGACGGTTTCAGCCAGGCAGTGAACTAGGCTTAAACAATGGCTAAAGAGACTAAAGCAAACAAGGCACCTGGGTTTTTTGCCCAATTCGGCGAGCAAGTTCGATTCCTCAGAGGAGTTGACCGCAAGGCATTTCCAACTGCGATCCTTATCGGTGTCGCAACATTCGTCGTTATTACTGTTTTAGGTGCCTTCCTTACAAACTTCCAGTTCTTGGGGTTGGCCATCTGGACAATCCTTGGTTTGGTAGCTGGTTATCTCAGTGCGCTTCTAACTCTGACCAACCGTGCCAACAAAGCGATCTTCACAAAGTATGCAAACGAACCAGGCAGAATTAGCCTCACCGTAGGAACTCTCACAAGACGTATTTACAAGGGAACCAATCAGCCGGTTGCTGTCAACGCGAGAACTAGAGACATGGTTTTCCGAGTAGTTGGTCCGGCAGGTGTTGTGCTTTTGGGTGAAGGCACTAAGAACAGCACTCAGCAATTACTTGAGGATGAGCGTCGCAAGGTCCAAAGAGTTGCCTCTGGAGTTACCGTTCACACCTTCTACAGCTCAGAAGACGGCAACGGCGTCCCGATTCATGTTCTTCACAAGAAGGTCAATAAGCTCAAGCGAACCCTTAGTAAATCCGAGATTCGGGCCGTCCAGAACCGTTTGGCAGCAATGGATTCCCGAGGCGGCCTACCCATTCCTAAGGGCATTGATCCGACCAAGATGCGCGCTTCGAAGCGAATCCAATAACTTTTTACATCCCTGAAACATTGTTTTGAGCCTTCGCTCCCCTAATGGGCGGTAAAGTGGTCTTGAGCGTAATGGATCGCTCAAAACCCACAAACCTTGAAGGGCTCCCCCTATGTTTAAATCAGCATCCGAGGTCATTAAATTCATTAAGGATGAAGACGTAAAGTTCCTTGATGTTCGCTTCACTGACCTGCCTGGTGTCCAGCAACACTTCAACCTACCGGTTAGCCAGATTGACGAAGACTTCTTCGTAAACGGCCAACTGTTCGACGCTTCGTCAATTCGAGGCTTCGCTTCGATTCACGAATCAGACATGCAGTTGATCCCTGATGTGACCACTGCTTACCTTGACACCTTCCGTGTTGAGAAGACTCTGGTTATCAACTTCGACATCTATAACCCACGTAACGGTGAGATTTATGGTCGTGACCCACGTCAGGTTGCCAAGAAGGCAGAGGCTTACCTTGCATCAACCGGAATCGCGGACACTGCATATTTCGCTCCTGAAGCTGAATTCTTTATCTTTGATGAAGTTCGCTTCGAGACAAAGGCTAATACTGCTTTCCACTTCGTAGATTCAATCGAAGGTACTTGGAACTCAGCTCGTGAAATCGAGTCTGATGGAGGTCGTAACCTTGGCAACAAGACACCTTACAAGGGTGGTTACTTCCCTGTTTCTCCAGTTGACCACCTAGCGGATATCCGCGACGAGATCGTCCTAAACCTTGAGAAGGCTGGACTTTCAGTTGAGCGAAGTCACCACGAAGTTGGAACTGCTGGTCAGTGTGAAATTAACTATAGATTCGACACTCTAGTGAAGTCAGCTGATGACGTTCTGAAGTTCAAGTACATCGTTAAGAACACAGCTTTCAACTACAACAAGACTGCAACCTTCATGCCGAAGCCACTATTTGGTGACAACGGTTCAGGTATGCACGTTCACCAGTCACTTTGGAAAGATGGCAAGCCATTGTTCTACGACGAGAACGGCTACGGCGGTCTATCAGATCTAGCACGTTGGTACATCGGTGGACTACTAAAGCATGCTCCAAGCCTGCTAGCGTTCACTAACCCGACAGTTAACAGCTACCGTCGTCTAGTTCCTGGCTTCGAGGCTCCAGTAAACCTTGTTTACTCAGCTGGTAACCGATCAGCTGCTATTCGTATTCCAATGACCGGTACAAACCCGAAGGCTAAGCGCATTGAATTCCGTGCGCCTGACGCTTCAGGTAACGCGTACCTTGCCTTCGCTGCAATGTTGATGGCTGGTCTTGATGGAATCAAAAACCGCATTGAGCCACACGCTCCAGTGGACAAGGACCTATATGAGTTACCACCAGAGGAAGCTAAGAACATTCCTCAGGTTCCAGGCTCACTTGAAGATGTTCTAAAGGCTCTTGAAGCTGACCACGACTACCTACTTCAGGGAGATGTGTTCACCAAGGACCTAATCGAGACATGGATTGATTACAAGCGCGAAAAGGAAATCAAGCCATTCGCTCAACGTCCTCACCCATACGAATTCGAGCTTTACTACGGCGTTTAGTCACAATAGTAGAAACGGGTCACCAGAAATGGTGGCCCGTTTTGCTTTAACTCCTATTGAAAGAAGACTCTTTCAAAGACCATTCTCGATCTTCGAGTAAAGGCTAAATAGTCCTCTTCAAGTTTGCTAGCACTACCCCTTGGGTATTCAAGAATGCGTGCCATTCCTTCTAGTTGCTTGCGATCGATAGGTAGTACATCTGAGCGCCTATTGGACCAAAGCACAGCTGCTGATCTAATTCGTGAGGTGAGTAACCACGCCTCTTCGAGAACTCTTGCATCATGAGGTTCTATAAGTCCGGCTGAGACACAGGCTTCCAGTGCTTCCAATGTCTTAGGCGTTCTGATTCCAGGATGAGCATTACCAAATTTCAACTGTAGAAGTTGGACTAGCCATTCGATATCACTCAACGAACCACGGCCAAGTTTTAGGTGACGTTTCGGATCCGCGCCCTGAGGCAATCTTTCAGTTTCAACTCTGGCTTTGATTCTTCGGATTTCGATGATTGATTTCTCAGTTAATTCTGAAGGGTAACGATATTTGTCAACTAACTCATTGAACCCAGATTTAAGCTCTGCGCTCCCAAAGAACATGCGAGCTCGAAGCAAGGCTTGATTTTCCCAAATGTCAGCCCACCGTGAATAGTATGCGGAGTATGACTCTAAAGACCTTGCTATCGCGCCATTTTTACCTTCAGGCCGCAATCCCAGGTCTAGTTCAAACTCAAGTTGAGGATCAGAAGCATGCCTGTGAATCTCGGAAATGACGAGTTCAGCCGCTTTCTGTGCAATCGCAACGGGAATAGTTGGCTTTGGTTCGTAAACAAACATGACGTCGGCATCACTACCAAATCCCAATTCACCACCGCCGAATCTTCCCATTGCGATAATTCCAAAATCAAGCAGATCCGCAACTCTCTCTTGGTTGTGCTTCATTGTCGCAATCAATTCCTCAGCAAGAGCGGATAAATACCACTGAGTCAGATCAGTTAGACCACTGCCAAGTTGGGAAAGTGTTAGCTCCCCGACAACAGCACCCAACGCAAGACGTAGAGTTTCGCGTCTTCTGATGTGCCTAATTGATTTAGCGAAATCCTCAATGCTCTCGTGACGTGCTGCCAACGATTGAGACTGAGAGTTCAGTTCCGATAGATTCTGCGGTTCAAGCTCCGAGAGATCTTCGAACCAAGCAGCTCCTTCCGGGATTAGTTCAAGCAATGCGGTTGCCAATTTGCTTGTTGACAGTGCGATGGTCATTCGCTCTGCTGCGCCACTTGAATCTCTAAGCATTCGTAAATACCAATGTGATTCACCCAAGTTTTCACTCAGTCTTCTGAAAGCCAGAATCGCAGCATCTGGGTCAGTTCCCTCAGCAAACCATTGGAGCAAAACTGGTAGCAACTGCCTTTGAATTTGGGCTCTTCGAGAGAGCCCTGAGGTTAGAGCGTTAATGTGTGTGAGGGCTCCTTGAGGGTCAAAGAACCCAATGGCAGCTAATCGGTCTACTGCTTGATCACTGGTGATTTCAAATTCACCGCTTGCTTTGGAAACAGCCGCTAAGAGCGGTCGGTAGAAGATCTTCTGATGCAGTGCGCGGACCTGAATCTTAACTTCCGCCCAGCGTTTGAGTAAGTCCTCAGCATTCCAATCGGTTTGCACCGAGCGGGCTATTGATCTCTGAGTGATTTCGTCCTGCGGCATTAGATGAGTTCTACGCATCTGACGCAATTGAATTCGATGCTCTAACAATCGCAGGAACTTGTAATGTGATGAAAACTCGTTTGCTTCTGAACGACCGATGTATCCAGCCGCAGCTAGAGCATCGATAGCAGAAATCGTATCTGGCATGCGAACAGTGTTATCACTTCTACCGTGAACCAACTGAAGCAGTTGCACTGTGAATTCGATGTCTCTAAGTCCTCCCACGCCAAGTTTTATCTGCCAGTCAGCTTCATCGGATGGTATGTTTGCACTCACCCTCTCACGCATTCGTTGAACAGATTCAACAAAGTTTTCGCGCTGAGTTGATTGCCAGACAAGTGGATTTATGGCTTCAAAGTATCTGTTACCAAGAGTCATGTCTCCTGCAAATGGTCTTGCTTTCAAGAGTGCTTGGAATTCCCAGTTTTCCGCCCAGCGAGCGTAGTAGGCCTGGTGTGAGTCAAGCGTTCGAACTAGTGCTCCAGATTTACCTTCCGGCCTAAGGTTTGCATCTACCTGCCAAAGAGCAGGCTCAGTATTGTTGGCATCCATCGCGCGCATCACACGAGTTGCCAATCGGGTGGCGATAGTAAGCATGCGTTCGCTTTCGAGCGAGTCCGACTCTGCAACATAAATAACATCAACGTCTGAGATGTAGTTGAGCTCTCTTGCCCCACCCTTTCCCATACCAATAATGGCTAGCCGCGTCGCATCCACTTCTTCCTTTGAGTGGGCACCAAATTCTGTGCTTTCAACAAGTTCTTTCCTAGCGATAACTAAGCCAGCATCCAATGCACTTGCTGCTAGATCTGCTAGGGCTGCAGAGACTTTTTGGATTGCTAACGCCGGCTCAACTTGGGAAAGATCATAGATCGCTATCCGCATCAGGTTAGTTCGATAAGTGCTTCGAAGTGCGCTGATGTATTGCGTCGAGTTGAACTCAACTTTGTTAAGAGCAGCAAAGCTTGACTCAAAGTACTTATCAAAATCATTCTTGCTAGGAAGAGAGCTCTGATTCTTTTCGAAAAGCTCGAAATCTTGCAGATTGCGTTGTAGATGGTCGTAAAGAGCTGTCGATGCGCCCAGTACTTTTGCCAAGCGAGTTCCAGAATCCTCTTTGCTCAACAACTTCTTGACTTTGGTTTTATCCAATTCAGCAAGAAGAATAATTTGATCTAGGGCTAAATCAGGCGATGCCGACTTAGTCAAATATGCAAGCGCAGATCTACCGACATCACCGACAAGTGAAACAAGCTTGTCCAATTTGGCGATTGTCGCTTCAAGGTCAACAAAACCGAATCTTGCCAACGTTGCTAGCGAGGAACCAGAGGGAACCGTAGCCATTACAGAACTTCGAGGTTGGTCTTCAATTCGTAAGGTGTTACCTGAGCACGGTAGTCACTCCACTCGCGTCGCTTATTAGCAAGAACATAACTGAATACGCTCTCTCCCAATGTCTCGGCAGCCAGCTCTGAATCTTCAAGCTTTCGGATTGCGTGATCAAGTGACTGCGGTAGCGGTTGAATTCCCATGGCCCTGCGCTCTGCGTCAGAGAGATCCCATACGTTATCCTCAGTCTCTGCAGGCAATTCATACCCTTCTTCAATTCCCTTTAGCCCTGCTGAAAGCAGCAGTGCATAAGAAAGATAAGGGTTCGCAGCAGAGTCAATTGCACGATATTCGATTCTTGAAGAGTTTCCCTTATTTGGTTTGTATAGCGGGACCCTGATCAGAGCAGAGCGGTTGTTGTGTCCCCAGCAAACAAATGATGGAGCTTCTCCCCCACCCCAAAGTCTCTTGTATGAGTTCACATACTGGTTAGTAACAGCTGTAATTTCTGGTGCGTGCTTGAGAAGTCCCGCGATAAAGGATCTAGCAGTCTTAGAAAGTGAATACTGACCCGAGGCATCGAAGAATGCGTTGGTGTCCCCCTCAAAAAGCGACATGTGAGTGTGCATTCCGGACCCTGGATGTTCGGTGAAAGGCTTTGGCATGAATGTGGCGTAAACGCCCTGTTCAATAGCCACTTCCTTAATCACAGTCCTGAAGGTCATGATGTTATCGGCCATAGTCAGCGCATCTGCATAACGAAGATCAATCTCGTTTTGGCCTGGTCCACCTTCGTGGTGGCTGAATTCAACAGAAATGCCAAGTTGTTCAAGCATGGTTACGGCGCGGCGTCTAAAGTCGTTGGCTGTTCCACCAGGAACGTTGTCGAAGTATCCAGCCTTATCAACAGGAATAGGGCCTTCTGGGCCTATCTGTGAGGACTTTAACAGGTAGAACTCAATCTCTGGGTGGATGTAGAAGCTAAAGCCCATACTGGCTGCTTTAGCCAATGCGCGCTTCAATACGTTTCTAGGGTCAGCCGCTGCTGGAACCCCATCTGGAGTGGTGATATCACAGAACATTCTTGCTGTTGGGTCAATCTCTCCACGCCAAGGCAAGATCTGGAATGTGGAAGGGTCTGGCTGTGCCAACATGTCTGCCTCATAGGATCTAGCCAATCCCTCAATGGCCGAACCGTCGAACCCGATTCCCTCGGCAAAAGCCCCCTCAACCTCAGCTGGAGCGATAGCTACAGACTTGAGAGTTCCAGCCACATCGGTGAACCAAAGCCTTACAAACTTAACATTTCGCTCTTCAATAGTGCGCAGCACATAATCGCGCTGTTTGTCCATGGGAGTACCTTTCGATTGCCTAATACTAGGCTAATGGTTATGCCGAATGTTCGCCTAGCCCTAGCTCAAACGAATCCAACCGTTGGAGCGATTCAGGCTAACGTGGCTGAGATTCTCAACCAGGTTTCTCTGGCCCAGCAAGGCGGAGCTGACATCGTAGTTTTTGGAGAAATGGCCGTCACAGGCTACCCAATCGAAGATCTCGCCAGCCGTGAATCCTTCATCCTCGAGGCAGAGTTGGCCGTCAAGGCTCTAGCTGCAGAAATCCTCAACCTGGGCTATGGCGATCTTGCGGTAGTCCTTGGACACCCTGCCATGGCAACTTCTCAGGAACAAACAGGTTGGGCAATAGCCAAGAACTGTGCAAGCGTGATACGTCAGGGTCAAATCATAGGTACTTACACCAAACATCACCTACCGAATTACTCGGTCTTCGATGAATATCGTAATTTCGTTCCAGGCAACAATCTTCTGACCTTTGAGCACAAGGGTCTCAGGTTTTCAACAGTTATTTGTGAAGATATTTGGCAGCAGGGAGGGCCAGTTGCGAAACTTGCTGATGCCAAAACTGATGTCGCTCTAATCCTGAACGGCTCGCCGTTTGAAATCGATAAAGACGATAGACGCTTTGCGTTAGTTAGAGATTTAGTAAAACGACAGAATTGCGCAGCCGCATACGTAAATCTCGTCGGCGGGCAAGATGATTTAGTTTTCGATGGTGACTCAATTGTTCTAGATAGTAAAGGCCGATTGGTTGCTAGAGCTAAGCAGTTTAAGAGTGATCTAGTCTTTATCGATGTTGCTGCAAAAGATGAGCTGACTGTTTTAGGCGATCATCACCTATCAAAACCAAATGACAACTGGCAGGCATGGAACGCTCTTGTTTTAGGACTTCGAGATTACATTCAGAAGAACGGGTTCAAATCAGCAGTTCTTGGTTTGAGCGGTGGCATTGATTCTGCAGTCTGTGCCACCATCGCGGCAGATGCAATTGGTGCTGAAAACGTCTTCGGTGTGTCAATGCCTAGTCGTTACTCATCCTTGGGTTCTAAAGACGATGCAGAGGATTTAGCTTCCAGGCGGGGAATAAACTATCGAGTGCAGGCGATTGAAGATCTCGTCACACCTTTTGAATCAGCACTTGAACTAACCGGACTCCCAGCAGAGAATCTTCAAGCGAGAGTTCGAGGTGTCATATTGATGGCCCTTAGCAATAAGGAAGGTCACCTAACACTCACCACAGGTAATAAATCAGAACTTGCTGTTGGTTATTCAACTATTTATGGCGATACGGTTGGAGGTTACGCTCCACTCAAGGATGTCGAAAAAAGTTTGGTATGGGAACTTGCTAAATGGAGAAACGCCTACGCACTTTCAAAAGATGAAGTTGAACCAATTCCAGTAAGTTCGATTGAAAAACCCCCTTCTGCCGAACTCAGACCAGACCAAGTCGATCAGGACAGTTTGCCTCCTTACGATGTTTTGGATGCAATTCTCGATAGTTATATCAACCAACGAAAATCGAGAGCTGAAATAGTTTCATTTGGCTTTGATAAAGCGATGGTAGAGAAGGTGCTTACCCTTGTCGATCGAGCTGAATGGAAGAGAAGACAGGGCGCGATCGGTCCAAAGATTACAGGTATGGCTTTCGGTCGAGATAGAAGACTTCCAATCACTAACAATTACAAAGGCTAAAACATGACAGAACTGACACCGAAGGTAGTTAGAACTACTACCCTGCAGGACTTCAAGAACAAAAAGCAGAAATTCTCTTGCCTTACTTCTTATGATCATCTAACCGCTGGCATCTTCGATGAAGCAGGAATTGAAGTGCTATTGGTAGGTGATTCAGCAGCAGACAATGCTCTTGGATACAAAAACACTCTTCCAATTACTGTCGCCGAGATGATTCCCTTTGGCCGTGCTGTTGCAGGTTCTGCAAAGCGGGCTCTAGTGGTAGTGGATATGCCATTCGGAAGCTACGAAGGTGGAACAGATATCGCTCTAGCCAATGCCATTGAAATCATGAAGGCAACAAACGCAGGTGGAGTCAAACTTGAGGGTGGAATTAGAAGCGTTGAACAGATCAAGGCTCTGACAACAGCTGGCATCCCTGTCATGGCTCACATTGGCTTTACTCCACAGAGCATAAACACGCTTGGCGGCGCAAAAGTTCAAGGACGTGGGGATGCTGCAGAAGCCCTAATTGCCGATGCCAAGGCAGTAGAGGAAGCAGGTGCGTTTGCTGTTGTCCTTGAGCTAGTACCTGCTGAGATTGCTTCGGAAGTATCTCAAATGCTGTCAATACCAACTATTGGAATCGGCGCAGGCTCAGGAACAGACGGGCAAATTCTTGTCTGGACGGATTTCGCGGGTCTTTACCCAGGTACACCAAGAAAGTTTGTGAAACAGTATGCGAATCTTCGGGAGATTTTATTCAATGCTGCTAGCACCTATCGAAAAGAAGTTCTGGCCAGTGAATTTCCTAATCAGGACCAGTCTCACCAGTAGTTACCGTTCCTCTTGATCTTCTTCAGTCCAATTCTGTGAACGAAGTTTCTGGGTTTCCAACGCGAGTTCAGCCTCTTTGCGAGTTGCGAATGGCCCAATTCTGTAAAGAGCTAACGCCTGCTTACCTTCTTCAACCAAGCCAGTTTTCGTATTGAACCAGTACTCTGGTATTCCGCTGTCTGTAATCTTGTTCACTCCTCTTGCGTTTCATATCTGAGCATACTTAGAACTCAAACCTAGGATGGTGATATGCCTAGAGACCCAGTATCCGGAAAACTTACCATTGGGTCAGTCTCCCCAAGGCTTGCCGTTCCGGAAAACATTACAAGACCGGAATATGTAGGGAAACAGGCACCAGCAAAATTCAATGGTTCCAACATCAAGACGCCTGAACAAATCTCTAAAATTCGCGCTGCAGGAAAAGTAGCAGCCCAGGCGATTGACTTAGTAGGTCAAAACGCCAAACCTGGTGTGACAACTGATCAATTAGACAAACTGGCTCACGAGTTCATCATCTCTAATAGCGCTTACCCTTCGACACTGGGTTACCGAGGTTATCCGAAGTCAATCTGCTCCTCAATAAATGAAGTTATTTGTCATGGAATACCTGATGACACCACTCTGGTTGAAGGCGACATTGTCAACATTGACATCACAGCTTTTCTTGATGGATACCATGGCGATAGCAACCAAACGTTTCTAGTTGGTGAGGTCAGTCAAGAAGTTTCTGACCTTGTAGATCGCACCCGTGAAGCTCTAGCAAGAGGTATTGCCAGTGTTGCACCAGGTAGAGAAGTAAACCTGATTGGAAGAACAATTGAATCCTATGCAAAGAGATTTGGTTACGGCGTAGTTCGAGATTTCACCGGACACGGAATCGGAGAGAGCTTTCACAGTGGCTTGATTATTCCCCACTATGACAGTGCACCACAGTTTGCAGATGTCATGGAAGTTGGCATGGTCTTTACAATCGAGCCGATGTTGACTCTGGGCACACATGAGTGGCAGATGTGGTCGGATGGTTGGACAGTTTTGACTAAAGACAAAAGCATTACCGCACAGTTCGAACACACGATAGTTGTGACTGAAACAGGTGCAGAAATACTAACCCTCCCCTAGGAAAGAATCAGATGAGTAAAAAGGCAATTGGCATAGACATTGGTGGTACCGGTATCAAAGGTGCCATAGTCGACACTAAAAACGGGACACTACTTAGTGAACGGATCAGATTTGCCACGCCTGATGGAGGAACTCCGAAGGCTATTGCAAAGACACTCAAGGAATTGATTGTTCAGTTGCCCGGAGCTCAAGGCTTGCCAGTAGGTATTTGTTTCCCAGCGGTCGTGAAAAGCGGCAGAACGATGTCAGCAGCGAACGTCTCAAAAGAATGGATTGGTTTCGATGCGGACACATTCTTCGAGAAAGAGCTGCAGAGGGAAGTTCATGTCCTAAACGATGCGGATGCCGCTGGAATCGCTGAAGTTAAATTTGGGGCCGCAAGAGATGCCAAGGGTCTAGCTATTCTGACGACTCTGGGCACAGGTATCGGCACCGCATTAATGTTCAACGGAAAACTGATTCCTAATGCTGAACTGGGCCACCTTGAAATTGATGGAGTCGATTACGAATCAAAGGCAGCTTTTTCAGCAAAGGAAAGAGAAGAACTTAGTTGGGAGCAATGGGCTAAACGTCTGCAGAAATACTTCTCTCGTCTGGAAGCACTTCTAACACCTGATCTATTCATCGTAGGAGGTGGAGTCTCCAAAGAACACGAGTCTTTCATCCCGCTCTTGAAACTAAAGACACCAATAATTCCAGCTCAAAACAGAAACAGTGCTGGAATCCTTGGTGCTGCACATTTTGCAAAAAAGCACGCATCAGATTAGTTGGAGGGTCGGCCGATACGCCGGGTTCTGTCCCTTTCGGTGACGGCCATCTATCTAGTGACAGTGTTACCACTGCCATCAAGCGGTCTACCCGAAGACTTGGGCGAGCAGCCCTCAAACGCCTTCTGTTCGACCTTGCTCCCAGCGAGGTTTACCTAGCCGCTCTAGTTGCCTAGAACGCTGGTGGTCTCTTACACCACCGTTTCAGCCTTACCACTTTCGTGGCGGTCTACTCTCTGTTGCACTTTCTTGCGGTTTACACCGAGTGGGTGTTACCCACCACTGCGCTCTATGGAGCCCGGACGTTCCTCGTTAGCTTTCGCTACCGCGACCGTCTAGCCGACCCTTCCGCTTCAAGGGTAATGCAGTTAGCTCGTTAGCAAAAGACTTAGAGATGGGTTGTGTGGTTTACCACAGAAATCTCTGCTGCTTGGTCACCCCAAAAACGCAACACTGTTATTGAACAAGGAGCAACGCTAGCTCGCCAGTAGATCGGCCAATCAGCGACCGCCGCTGCCCTTAGGAATCCCCTGATCGGCATGACGTGACTGACCACTACTACCGTCTGCCCTTCGTAATCAGAAAGTATTTGCGCTCTGCCTCGTTGAACTCGCTGGTCGAACTCTTCAAGTGATTCTCCACCCGGTGGGGCTATCTTCACATCACCACGCCAAGCACTGTATTGCTCTGGCCAAGTTTCAGCTACCTCTTGATTGGTGTGGCCATCCCACTCACCGAAGGATATCTCAGCTATGTCATCTAGTGTCGAAGCACTGAGACCCAGTTCGTTACTTATGATCTGTGCCGTCTCCCTTGTTCTAGCAAGGGGTGAACTAATGATTGCTGTTGGGGCTGCAAATTTTGCGAAAGTTGAACTTTTTCCTACTTTCGCTAATTCAAGTGCCACCTTGCGAGCATCGTCTCTGCCAAGTTCAGAAAGCTGAGGGTCTTCGCCGCCTCTGCCTGAGAGTTTATGCGATTCAGTTAGCGGTGTTCTACCGTGTCGAACCAGAATAACAGTGGTCAACTTCTTGGTCACATCTCTTGGTGCTCTAACCGAGCTAGGCAGTTCAGGGTTGTATTCCAAATCAGCAGCAGTGACTTTGCTAGCCAAAGTCACAACGTTGATTGTCGAGGTTCCAGGTTCACCAACGAACTTTCGGATAACACTACTTTCAGCATCCATTGCTTCGTTAGCCAAGGAATCCGCCTTAGAGTTCTGCTCTCTCGGTATCCACTCAAAAGTGACATCTCTTGTGCCAATCGCTCTGGTCATTTGAGCGGAAAGATCCTGCATTCCCTCATGCTTAATTTTCCAGCGACCAGACATCTGTTCAACAACAAGTTTGCTGTCCATCCGGACTAAAAGCTTTGCTTCTGGTGCAATTTCATTGGCAAGTTCAACGGCAGCTAACACTGCTCGGTATTCAGCTACGTTATTAGTTGCAACCCCGATGAACAATGCGATCTCAGCAAGAATAGAGCCTGAATCGAAATCAATTAATACCGCACCTGAACCAGCAGGCCCTGGATTACCTCTGGATCCACCATCGGCTTCTATTAATACGCGAGAAGTCATCGAACTATGAACGCTTGACATTCAGGGCAGATACCTAATTCGTCATCGGCGAGAGCATTGATGCTATCGATAACATTCGCCGTCAATCCCATGCGACAAGCAGTGCAGGAACGATTCTCGATCTGACCAACAGCAACCTGTCTTGCGGCCAATGCGGAATACTTCTTTAGCACTTCTTCGGTAATTTTCCCGATCAGAATTTCTCGGTCCGCAGTAAGTTTTCGGCCTTTAGTTTTCAGTTCATCGATATGCATCTGAATGCTCTCTTGTAACGCTTCAAGAGCAAGAGAGTTCTCGCTTTTCCTTAAAGTGACATCTGCAAGCACCACATTGGCCTTTTCAAGCTCCGCCAGAAGTTCAAGTTCAGCATCTTCTAAATCGGATTGCCTACGCTGGAGAGACTCAATCTCGCTTTGCAAGCCTTGGGCGTCTTTAGGAGAGCTTGTTTGGGCTAGTCGATCCTTGTCCTTTGCGATGCGTTCTTCAACTAGGTGAAGGTCATCGTCAGCTCTGTGTTGAGCTGACGAAAAGTTTTCAACCACTGTTCTTGCTGCTATTAGTTCACCGGCCAGATCACTCTGTCTATTTCTGAGCTCAACCAATTCAGGTGACTCAATAGCCTTTGTGATTTCTTGCTTAATGTGAGCGATTGCCATATCAACCTCGCTCAAACGCAAAAGCGCAGACTGCGATGCCATATCAAGTTTCATTCTGATTCCTCTAACTAATCTTTGGTGCGTTCATTAGAAAATCAAACACATCGGTACGTATCTCGCACAATTCAATTGATAACTCAGGTGACAAATTAGCCAATTCACGTTTCGCTTGCTCCAGCCAAAGATACTCAGCAGCCCAGTGTGAAATATCGATAAGTGAAAATTCAACATTTCTAGCATGCGCAAGTTCAAGTATCTCTTGTGCTGGGTGGTGACGTAGGTCAGAAGTTATGTAAACATCAGCTCCGCTATCTAGAGCTAGTCCAAGATAAGAGTCTCCAGCACCTGCACATAGAGCAACAGTCTGTACCTCTCTATTGAAATCTCCAGCAACCCTCACTCCAGTTGCTGTAGGCGGAAGGGCAGTGTTTAAAATAGCCGCTAGGTCCCCGAGCGTGACCGGCTTAGACAGCTTTCCGATTCGTCCAATGCCATGAATGCCATCTTCAAATGGATGTAATGCAGTTGATTCGGTCAGTCCAATCGCCTTGGCCAAGACAGCTGAAGTTCCAGTTGGAACTGCATCCGCATTCGTGTGCGCTGAATACAGAGCGATGCCGGATTTAACTAACTTGTTCAGGACATTTCCTTTTGAAGTGTCTTCTGCAATTGAGTTCACTGGCTTTAGTAACAGCGGATGATGAGCAACAATGAGATTCGCTCCAACTGCACTGGCATGTTCAACAACTTCAACCGTTACATCAATAGTTAGAAGAACTTTAGTAACGTGTTGGTTCTTATCTCCCGAAACTAGGCCAACTACATCCCAATCTTCGGCATTGCGGATAGGCCAAAGTGATTCAAAACTATCAATAACGGAACTTAGCTGAACAGGCATTATTCCTGTCCAAGGAAAATGTTGTTTAGCTGATCTCTTCTAGCTTCGACAGCAAGCACTTCACGCTCTTGCTTTCTGATCTCAGGGATCCTGGAACCCAAAGTGAGCAAAACACCAACCAAAAGAGTAATCACAAAACCGAATGGAACAGAAGATATTTTTCTGTCTAAGCCGAGAAGTGAATCACCAAAACCTGTAAAGCTAAGGCCCCTCAAATTGATAGGCATCAAAGCCAGAGCCGATGCAATGGTAACCATCCAAACCAAAATAGATCCGATGCTGAATCTCTTATAGAAACCATAGGAGCGACTGAGCGAGAGCTCGTGATATGCAATTCTTCTCAGCGCTACATCAGTAACCAACATTCCAATCCAGCCGGCACTTAGAGCTGCTACCAGAACAAAAACGTTTACTAAGTAGTCCAAGGCAATATTTGCAGGCTGCATAGCAAACAAGGTGAGCGCACTTAGAACCGCAAAAACGCTAAGTAGCAATCCACCAACTCGAGATTTGACTGGAAGCAATGCAGAAGCGTCAAGAGCAGCGGTCTTAATGTTAAGCAAAAGTGAGTAACCAAGAGTCACTCCAATTGCAACGACAAGTGCGATTCTTGAGTACTGAGGCAACTCCAAAACTATTTTGATAAAGGTGCTCAAATCGATTGGTGAAAGAACAGCCAGTTCTTTAGCTCTTGGGCCAAGCCAAGCTAGAGCTGTTACCCCAACCACAGACGGCACTACGAAGTTTGAAACGACAACCCAACCGAATACTTGCAATCCTCTTTCCCGCATAGGAATAGCCTTTGCCAGGTTCGGTGCAACCGCTACCCATAGCACTGTTACCACGGTGATAACCGTCGCTATACCAAGGAGTGACTCTTTAGAAGTTAGAGCCGAACTGCCAGGAGCCACAAACGCCAAGTGCTTACTATTTAGCCCAACGCATGCAACGACAGTTGAAGCAAATGCTATTGAACTCAGAACAACTTGAACTACTCTTGTAGCTTTGCCACGAACCAGGGAAAGCGCAGCAACAAGCAAAACTAAGATTGCTGAAACTGTAAGGCCTTCTGTGAGACTGAATGAACCCAAAGAAGCAACAGAGGTACTTAGATCAGGAATACTCGAATCGGCTCCACTCACGAGCAGAGTCGTGAAAGAAAGCAAAAGTGCTGCAATAGCAACTCTTGAGATAAAAACGAATGTACCTGGGATTGCATTACCCCAAACACCGAATACAGCTCTCGAAACGATAGAGGTAGAAAGACCACTTCGTTTTCCAGCAAGGCTCGCAGTTGCTATAACTGTTCCGACTACAAAATACCCAGCAACTAAATCAATGAGAACTGTAGTTGCGCTCAAGCCAAGAGAAATCAGCAACCAGGTGAGGATGATTGGAACAACTGTTCCACTAACACCTAACCAAACAAGAAGTTGAGAAATTGGCTTGCGGTTGCGATGCTCATCTGAAGGGATAACGGTGTTTGATGACGACTCATCTTCAACATGAAACGCGTCAGAGTTATCTGATTCTTCCAAGGCGGTTAATTCTTCTTCAGCTGCAGCGCTTGCAAGTAGATGTTCAAATTCGTCTGCTGTTTCAGTCCCAACAGGTTCAACAACCGAAGAAGCAATCTCCACTTCGACTTCCAACTCAGGAAGGATTTCTTCAACAACCACTTCTGCAATAGGTTCAACAACTTCAGGTTCAACAACTTCAGGTTCTGGCTCTTCTTCAATAGCTTCTGGTTGAGTGAACCAACTGAAAGATGATGGCTTTTCTTCAACGATTGGTTCTACTGCAACTTCAACAGGTGAAGGAATAACAATGCCTGACTCTGAATTGCGGTACGCGGAAGCTGCGGCTAATGATTCAGGTGAACCCTCTGCATCCATCTGATCTAGCCACTGCTGAATTTCGATTGCTTCTTGAGCGCGAAGCGCTTCTTGGGCAACAACTAGATCCATCATTGCCTCAAGCCCCATTTTGGTTGAGGTGGCGTAATTGACGCGTGCCTCAAGTTCTTCATCAGTCAGAGACTTGCGAACCGGTGGCTTGTATTGGTTGGATTCCATAGGCAAATTCTACCGCCGAGGCAAATAGCAATGCCTCAAGGCGGTAAAAGTCGAAAAGTGGGCCCTACCGGGCTCGAACCGATGACATCCACGGTGTAAGCGTGGCGCTCTACCAACTGAGCTAAAGGCCCGACTCTCGACGCAGCGCCAAGTGGCGCTTAGAAAACTATACCGCAGGCTAGGCGTTCAATGTTGCCAGAGCGCGATCGTATTCATCTAAAGAACGAGCCTGGCCAGGGGCGGTGACGAATTTTGACACCAGAACCCCATCTTTATCGATCACAAAGGTCGCTCTGTTTGAGATTCCATGTTCCTCAAGGAACACTCCATAATCCTTGGCAACTTGCCCATGAGGCCAAAAATCAGCTAGAACGGAGAATTTATAGCCCTCGTGTTCGGCGAAAACCTTCTGAACGAACTTGCTATCTACCGAAATAGCAAGCAATTCAGCATCATTTGACTCAAAACGAGCAAAATTGTCTCTGATTTCACATAGCTCACCGGTACAGATACCTGAAAAAGAAAGCGGGTAGAAGACCAAGACAACAGGCTTTACTCCCCTGAATTGACTAAGAGTCACTGTTTCGCCGAACTGATTCGGAAGTGAAAAATCTGGTGCTAGGTCGCCGATTAGCAATGACATCAAAAACTCCTTAGTTAGGTTTTAGTGGGCTAATCCAAGTAAGCCCTGCGAACAAACCCTAAACTTAGTTAGGGTCCGAACAGGGCTAGATTACCATTTTTGTTTGAAGTCGCCATGAATGCCTTCGAGCCAAAGAATTGAAACGAGGATAAGTTGTCCGTTAACAACCAGGACGCTTTTGCAAGCAGTGCTCCAGACCAAGATCCGGAAGAAACCAGAGAGTGGCTTGAGTCGCTCGATGCCCTAGCTAGAGTCCACGGCAAAGCACGTGCTCGCGAAATCATGTTGAACCTACTCCGTAGATCTCATGAACTGCAGCTAAACGTCCCTTCAATTCCGACCACTGATTACATCAACACAATCGCAACTGCGGATGAGCCGGCATTCCCAGGAGATGAAACCATCGAGCGAACATACCGCGCCTGGATGCGTTGGAACGCAGCGATACTTGTCCACCGCGCTCAGCGTCCTGGAATTTCTGTTGGTGGTCACATTTCAACATTCGCTTCATCAGCCTCGCTTTACGAAGTTGGGTTCAACCACTTTTTCAAAGGACAAGATCACCCATCAGGTGGAGATCAAATCTTTATTCAAGGACACGCAAGCCCTGGTCCTTACGCTAGAGCTTTCCTAGAGGGTCGTCTTTCTGAAGACCAGCTAAATGGTTTTAGACAAGAGAAATCGCACGCCGGTGGAGGACTATCTTCTTACCCACACCCGCGCCTAATGCCAGAGTTCTGGCAGTTCCCAACTGTTTCGATGGGTATCGGACCAATCAACGCTATTTACCAAGCGCAGACAAACAGATATTTGGCTGGTCGTGGATTTAAGGAAACTCAGGATCAACATGTCTGGGCTTTCCTGGGCGATGGCGAGTTGGATGAAGTTGAGTCTCGTGGCGCATTGCAACTCGCTGCCAATGACGGGCTAGACAACTTAACTTTCGTTGTGAACTGTAATCTGCAAAGACTTGATGGACCTGTTCGCGGTAATGGAAAAATTATCCAGGAACTTGAGTCCTTCTTCAGAGGCGCAGGTTGGAATGTAATAAAGGTTATTTGGGGACGTGAATGGGATTCACTTCTAGGATCAGATAACGAAGGCGCATTAGTGAATCTAATGAATGCAACACCAGATGGTGACTTCCAAACTTATAAAACCATGGACGGTGGATACATCAGAGAGAACTTCTTCGGAAGAGATCCTCGGACCGCAAAACTAGTTGAAGGAATGAGCGATGCTCAGATCTGGGGACTAAAGCGTGGTGGACATGACTACCGCAAGATTTACGCAGCCTACGCAGCTTCTCTAGCTCACAAGGGCCAACCAACAGTGATCTTGGCTAAGACCATTAAGGGTTACGGTTTGGGCAAGGCTTTCGAAGGCAGGAATGCTACTCACCAGATGAAGAAACTAACTCTGGAGAACCTGAAATCGTTCAGAGATGACCTAAACATCCCAATCAGTGATGCAGCTCTTGAGGCAGATCCGTATCAGCCTCCTTATTTCAGACCGCAAGCAGCTCCTGAGCTTGATTACATGCACGAGAGACGTAAGGCTCTTGGTGGATATCTGCCAGAGCGAAGAAGCAAATATGTTTCATTTGAACTACCAAGTGATAAAGCATATGAAATCTCAAAGGGTGGCTCCGGTACTCAGGAAATTGCAACGACAATGGCGTTTGTCCGGTTGCTCAAAGATCTTCTAAGAACTCCTGAGCTTGGTCCAAGAATTGTTCCGATCATTCCAGACGAGGCAAGAACTTTTGGAATGGATGCATTCTTCCCAACGGCAAAGATTTATAACCCTCGAGGTCAGCACTACATATCAGTTGACCGCGATCTACTGCTTTCATACAAAGAATCAGAAGCAGGACAGATTTTGCACACCGGTATTAACGAAGCAGGTTCTGTTGCTGCCTTTACCGCGATTGCGACCTCCTATGCAACTCAAGGTCAGCCACTTATTCCGTTCTATGTCTTCTACTCGATGTTTGGATTCCAACGAACAGCAGATGCAATCTGGGCAGCAACTGATCAGCTATCGCGCGGATTCATGATTGGTGCAACTGCTGGTAGAACAACTCTCACCGGTGAAGGACTCCAGCATGCGGATGGGCACTCCCCTATCATTGCCGCAACAAACACTGGTGTTCTAACCTACGACCCTGCATACGGTTATGAGATTGGCCACATCATTAGAGCCGGTATCGAAAGAATGTATGGCGGGACCCATGTCGATCCAAACGTGATTTACTACATCACCGTATACAACGAACCAATCGTGCAGCCAGCTGAACCAGCTGAAGTTGACGTTGAAGGAATTCTAAAGGGCATTCACCGCATCAGCGTGGGTGGAGAATCAACGAAGAAAGCACAGATTCTAGCTTCTGGCGTTGCAGTCCCTTGGGCTTTCGAAGCTCAACAGCTTCTACTCGATGATTGGAATGTCTCAGCAGATATTTGGTCTGTTACTTCTTGGACAGAGCTTAGAAGAAACGCACTTGCTTGTGATGAACAGAAGTTCCTCTATCCTTCAGAACCTGCGCCGCTTCCATATCTAACCAACAAGCTAGCGGGATCGCCTGGACCGTTCCTTGGCGTCAGTGATTACATGCACCAAGTGCCTGACCAACTACGTAAATGGATTCCAGGAGAGTATGCAACTCTTGGTGCTGATGGTTTTGGTTTCTCTGACACCAGAGCAGCTGCTAGACGAGCTTTCAAGATTGATGGTCCATCAATAGTTGTTCGAGTGCTTGAACAACTCGCATCCAGAGGTGAAGTTGCTCCTCACATTCCACAGCTGGCTATTGATAAGTATCGCCTGCTTGATGTGGCGGCTGGAACCTCTGGTGCTTCAGGTGGAGACGCTTAGTCAATGATCGTAATCCTTTGTCCTGGACAGGGTTCTCAGAAACCTGGCTTCCTAAACGACTGGTTGGAGATACCTCAATTCAAAAACCAGTTGACCGAGCTCTCTGATTCAATCTCACTTGACCTAATCAAGCATGGAACACTGAGCGATGAAGAGACCATCCGCGATACAGCTGTTGCGCAACCGCTAATAGTTGCTGCAAGCATCGCGAGTGCAAGCCTCTTGAACCTAAAGGGGGTTTCCGGAGTTGCTGGACACTCAGTTGGAGAAGTAAGTGCGGCCAGCATTGCTGGGATTATTAGTAGCCAGAATGCTATGCAGTTGGTTAATGTTCGAGCACAGGCTATGGCTAAAGCTGCCGCAGCGTCAGAGCAGTCAATGGCGGCCATTCTTGGTGGAGACCAAGATGCAGTCATTGCTAAATTGACAGAGCTTGGATTATCCGGTGCAAACTTCAACGGCGCAGGACAGATTGTCGCTGCCGGTTCCATGGCAGCAATCCAGGAATTAGTAAAGTCCCCTCCAGAAAGTGCCAAAGTAATACCGCTGAGCGTCGCTGGTGCTTTCCACACTAAATTTATGGAACCGGCTGTTGCTGAACTTCAAAGCTTCACAAGTTCCTTGGAGTTGAAAGACCCTGCAATGAGTATTTGGTCTAATCAGGCTGGGCAAATCGTCCCCAGCGGAACAGATTTCATGACTTTGCTCGTCGGGCAGGTTGCCAACTCTGTTCGATGGGATCTATGCATGGCGGCAATGGTTAATGCTGGCGTGACAGGCGTAATAGAGGTATCCCCGGCTGGAACATTAGCGGGATTAGCCAAGCGTGGAATGCCCGGAGTTGAAATAGTTGCACTGAAGTCCCCCGCAGATCTTGATTATGCCAATAGTCTGATTGAACGTCTAGGGAAGTAGAGATATGACTCACGCAAAACTGAACCAGTATGAAACTGTTCGATTCAGCAAGATTTACTCTCTTGGCGCCTCCCGAGGGGACCTTGTAGTCACAAATGATGACATCGCTGGTCCAATTGACTCAAGCGATGAGTGGATTAGGCAACGCACTGGAATCATCACAAGAAGAAGAGCCAGCAAGGAGCAATCTTTGATGGACATGGCTGTTGAAGCATCTAAAGAAGCAATTCTGAATGCAGGGATATCCCCTCAAGAGATTGGTGCTGTAATTTTCAGCACTATCTCACATCCTTATCAAACTCCTTCGGCTGCAACACTACTTACGGAACTTATTGGAGCGAACCCAGCACCAGCTTTTGACATATCTGCCGCATGTGCTGGCTACTGCTACGGCATTGCTCAAGCTGACGCATTAGTCCGCTCAGGTGTTGCCAAATACGTACTAGTTGTCGGAGGCGAAAAGCTCAGCGACTTTATCGATCCAACAGATCGCTCTATTTCCTTCCTTCTAGCCGATGGCGCAGGGGCTGCCATTGTTGGCCCATCAGATGAGCCTGGAATCTCCCCTACTGTCTGGGGATCAGATGGTTCTCATTGGTCATCAGTGAGCATGACGGCCTCTCTGTTGGATTTTAGGGACGGATCAGTGGCCTGGCCAACAATTCGACAGGACGGCCTAACTGTGTTCAAGTGGGCTGTCTGGGAAATGGTAAAGGTTGCTAAGGAGGCCCTAGAGGTAGCTGGCATCAAGGCTGAAGATTTATCCGCTCTCGTCACTCACCAAGCCAATATCAGAATTATCGATGAATTGGTAAAGCAGCTCCAGCTACCAGAAAGCGTTGCTGTGGCAAGGGATATCGTGAATACCGGAAACACTTCGGCAGCGAGCGTACCGCTGGCTATGCACCAATTACTAAAGGACGGAACCGTAAAATCTGGCGGATTAGCCCTTCAGATCGGGTTTGGCGCAGGGCTTGCCTTCGCCGCTCAAGTAGTAGTTCTGCCCTAGACTTAACCCAACAATCAAAACCAACAAGGAGCAAAATCAATGGCACTTTCGCATGACGAAGTACTAGCAGGACTCGCAGAAATCGTTAACGAAGAGACTGGTATCGATACCGACTCAGTGAAGTTGGAGAAATCATTCACCAATGACCTAGACATCGACTCAATCTCAATGATGACAATCGTTGTTAACGCTGAAGAGAAATTCAGTGTAAAGATCCCTGATGAAGAAGTAAAGAACCTACTAACAGTAGGCGATGCAGTTAACTTCATCACCTCAGCACAGGGCTAATAAAGTATTGAATCAAAAAATAGTTGTTACCGGGTTAGGCGCTACGACGCCTCTCGGTGGCGACGTCAAGGCCACCTGGCAAGCATTGCTTGCCGGTGAGTCTGGCATAGTCACTCTCGACTATGAGTGGGTGACTCGACACGAACTACCCGTTACCTTTGCCGGTCGTGCAAAAGTTGATGCTTCCGCTGTTCTAACTTTGCAGGAAACAAAGAGACTAGATCCGTCAAGCCAATTTGCTCTTATTGCAGCTCGTGAGGCTTGGGCTGATGCAGGCATAACTGATTACGTTCCTGAACGTCTATCAGTTGAATTCGCAACCGGCATCGGCGGCGTTTGGACTCTTCTAGATGCTTATGACACTCTGCTAGCTAAAGGCCCAAGAAGAGTGCTCCCAATGACAGTGCCAATGCTTATGCCTAACGGGCCAGCTGCGGCAATTGGAATGGACATATCCGCACGAGGTGGAGTTCGAACTTCTGTTTCCGCTTGTGCTTCTGGAACTGAAGCAATTGCAAATGCCATCACTCGACTACGTTCAGGTGAAATTGACATTGTTGTTGCAGGTGGCTGTGAAGCGGCAATGCACCCACTACCAATGGCTGCTTTCGCTTCAATGCACGCCCTCTCCCGTAGAAATGATGAACCAGCCAAAGCATCTCGACCTTATGACATCAACCGCGATGGATTCGTCATGGGCGAAGGCGCAGGCGCTATCGTTCTTGAACTTGAAGAACACGCAATTGCGCGCGGAGCAAAGATTTATGCAGAACTAGCTGGTGGTTATGTAACAAGCGACGCTCACCACATAACAGCACCAGACCCTGAGGGAACTGCTGCCGCTCGTGCAGTAATTGGAGTGCTAGAAATGGCAGGAGCTAAACCTGAAGACGTGGGCCACATCAACGCGCATGCGACGAGCACACCAGTTGGAGATATTGCTGAATACACGGCACTAAAGCGAGTATTTGGTGATCACCTAAAGAAGATTCCTCTGTCAGCAACCAAATCTTCCACCGGTCACCTACTCGGTGGTGCTGGAGCTATTGAAGCTGTATTCACAATTCTTGCTTTGCATGAAAAGGTTGCTCCACCGACCCTAAATCTAGATAACCCAGATCCAGCTATCGACTTAGATGTTGTCACATCTCCAAGAGCTCTGGGAGATAACATCCTTGCTATCTCTAACTCATTTGGTTTTGGTGGACACAACGCAGTTATAGCGTTCCGCTCTTATAACTAACCAGCGCGATTAAGTAGTAATACATTCTCTGAATGTCGGATTGCCCTGAACGGTTCCAGCAAATCATCCCAGGATTGACCAAGAGCCAACCTGAGTAGCCTTGTAAATTCACGATGATTTCCAGCAGCTTGATCAAGCATGAGTTGCAATCGCTCCTCACTCAACGTCAAAGACCCTGCTGAATTTAGTTGACCTCTAAAGATGCCTTGACTTGGTAAATGCATAAACAAGACGCCAGAGTCTCTGCCAGTTTGAGTCAGTTCAAAGGTTGTATTTGGCACCAAAGCCAACTGAGAGACAAGATTCTCGGCTTCCAACTCAGTTAAGCGAAGATTCACGCGACCCGCCTGAAAACCGAGTAGCAGTGGCTGACTAGCCCACAGTGTAATTGACGGAATGAGATGAGTCTCTGCTGCCGGGCAGGCGTGAATCACTAGCCTGGTGGGTAGCTGGCCTTTGGCCATAGAGAGTCCTCCGAAACAGACACAAGGTGCGTCTTCCCCAACGTCCTAGTGTGCTTCGTAAGAGTTATAGATTACGACTAGCGAGCCAAATGCGCAAACCTATCCAAGTTCCGCTCTAGCATTGGAGAAGGCTAGAAAGGGCTGATATGGCTAAGTTATATTTCCGCTACGGAGCAATGAACAGCGGTAAGAGCACGGCTTTGTTGCAGGTAGCTCATAACTACGAGGAACGCAGCCAGCAGGTTCTAATTGCCAAGCCAGCCATAGACACCAAAGGCGATTCCACCATCGTCTCAAGGCTCGGAGTTGACCGAAGAGTCGACTTTCTGATCACTCCTGAAACTAACCTTCGGGACTTAGCCCATGAGCGATCAAATGACTCACTTATCATTCCAGGGGTAAAGAACCTGTCCTGTTTGCTTATTGATGAGGCCCAATTCCTCACCAGAGATCAAGTAGATCAAGCCTTTGAATTGGCCGTGCTAGATGGAGTTCCAGTTCTCGCCTACGGCATCAGAACCGACTTCCTAACAAACGGTTTCCCGGGGTCTCTGCGCCTTATGGAGATAGCACACAGCCTCGAGGAGCTAAAGACAATATGTCGCTGTGGTCGTAAAGCAATGTTTAATGCAAGGAAGTTTGACGGCGATTTCATATTCCATGGTGACCAAGTTGCCATCGATGGTGTTGAAGTAACCTACGAATCACTCTGTGGTGTCTGCTACCTCAACGAGCGTGGCTAGGTGGCAAAAAAGTTTCACTCTGGAGCCATCTACCTTGGCAACTCTTCTTTCAGCGAGTGCATATATGTATCGGATGAGGGCTTAGTAATCACCGAAGGTGAGTATTCCTCAAGTACTGTTCAAGAGACTTTTAGCCTAAATGGTTCCTTCCTCTCCCCTGCGTTTAGAGATGCACATACCCACCCTCTCTTTGCCGGAAGAGAATCCCTTGGTTTAGACATATCTGATTGTCTTACCGAAAGCGCTCTTATAGCCAAGCTCAAACGTTACGAAGAAACTAATCCAGCGATTAATTGGATTGATGCCGCAGTATTTGATCGCTCGCTAGACATGAAGTTTGATAGAACAACTCTTGATAAAGCAGTGAGCAATAAACCTGTCGTCCTGCATGGCGATGACCACCACACCCTTTGGGTTAACTCAAAAGCTCTTGAGGTCGCTGGTTTACTCCATGGAGAATTGCCGGCTATCGAATCGGGAAGCATCGACCTAGACGAGTTTGGTTTGCCAACAGGAATTCTTCGTGAGTGGCCTGCAATGTCGCTTGTGATGAACCTTGCTCCAAAGTTGACCGTAGCGGAAGATATCTCCGCTCTGCTCTGGGCCGATAAAACCATGGCGGCTGCTGGAATCGTGGAATGTGTTGATGCTTGGATTGATAGAGGCATGGCAGAAACATACTTTGCCGCTTGGCAAACAGGAGAACTAAATCTCGATTACACCCTAGGTTTCCGCGGCGACCCAAAAACATTTTTCGACGACATTTCATATTTCATTGATCAGAGAACTCTTCTGGGACAAACTAATGGGCAGGTTAGAGGTACCAGCATCAAATTCTTTGCAGATGGGGTGTTCGGAAGTGCTACCGCATTGGTCAGAGAGCCCTACCTATCTACCGGAATGCATGGTGAATCGATTTGGCCTGAGGATGATTTCAGGAACGCCATCAACATGGCACATAGTCACGGATTCCAGATTCACATTCATGCCATCGGCGACGCTGCAACGAGTCTCTGCCTGGACCTACTCGCTGAATTGGATGGCTTCACCTATCCTCCTGTCATCGCACACGCAGAACTCACTGATCAAGAGCTATTGCAGCGTATGGCTGATTTAGGAGTCGTAGCCTGCGTCCAGCCATACTGGGCTCAAAACAACGGTTTGCTGCTTAGTTGTCAGCATCACTTGGGAGAGGTTCGTCTGGCGAGTCTATATGCCTTTAGGGACATGCTTGAGGCAGATATAACAACTGTCTTTTCGAGTGACTGGCCAATTTCAAGCTATGAACCAATCAAAGGGATTGCTGTAGCGGTAAACAGGCGCGAGCATCCAACTCAGCCAATACACAATGCAGATCAGGCTGTATCGGTTGAACAGGCGCTAGCAGCCTTTACCAAAAACTTGAAGCTAATGCTCAAAGACCAGGCGACGGGAACTCTTGAGTTGGGCGAACCCTTTGACGCTGTGGTACTCAATCAGAATGTCTTTGAGGTGCCTGCTGAGTTGCTGATAAACACAAAAGTCTTGGCAACGTTCAAGGCTGGAAAAGAGATTTTTAGGGCTAACCCTTAACTGCTCCACCAGTAAGACCTGACGTGATGTATTTCTGAAGGAACAGGAATAACACCAAGCTCGGAAGGGCTGACAGCACTGCACCCGCCGCAAACATCGACCAGTCTTTTGAGTAAGGGTCGTTGATGAACTGCTGAAGACCGGTTGCCAGAGTTAGCTGGTTAGGGTCACTCAAAAGAATAGACGCCAACACATAGTCGCTAGTGACACCGATGTAGCTAAGCAACATCTGTACAGCTAGCACTGGAGCTACAAGCCTCAAAATAATCGAGAAGAAGATCCTCGCATGGCTAGCACCATCAATTGTTGCTGCTTCGTCAATTTCTTTTGGCACTGTGTTAAAGAATCCATACATTAGATAGGTTCCTGCTCCAAGAGCACCACCCATGTATACAAGAATCAAACCGAGCTGGCTATTGAGGCCAATTATTGGAAAGACCTGTCCGAAGTCGCTGAGCAAGCTAAATACCGCTACTAAGCCAAGAATTGAAGGGAACATTTGCATCAGGATTAGAGACAGCAATCCACCTCTTCTACCTTTGAACCTAAGTCTTGAGAATGCATAGGCAGCTAGTGCACTTAGAAATACTGACCCGACAGAGGTCACGATACCGATGTATACAGTGTTGGTGTACCACCTAGCAAACGGTCTTGTTTCCTGGGCGAAAAGCTCAATATAGTTCTGCGGAGAGAACGCAGTGAACAAAGCAGTTGTGTTGTTGATGTCGTTGTTTGGATACAAAGAGGTCGACAAGATATAGAGAATTGGGAAAACAGCAAACACACAAACCGCTAGGCCTAGTAGATGCCTCCATCCGGTGCGAAGAAACCATCTAGCAAAATTGAATTTTCTTTTGGAAGGTACATAAGTCATTAGAGAATCTCCTCAAAGGCCTTGGTGCGTCTAAAGCTGATCAATGAAATGGTTGCAATTACGAAGAAGATAAGAATTGAGAATGCGCTTGCAAGACCATAGTTTTGTCCGGTTCCAGAGAACGCGATCTTATAGACAAAGGTGATAAGGATATCCGTACCTCCAACGTCATAATCCGTGACTCCCGAATCGTTTGGTCCACCTTTAGTCAAAAGATAGATTATTGAGAAGTTATTGAAGTTGTATGCGAAGGATGAAATCAGCAACGGTGCTATAGAGATCAAAAGCAAAGGCAGCTTAATCAATCTAAAGTTCTGCCAACCAGAGGCCCCGTCGATTTCAGCCGCTTCGTTTAGCTCTGGTGGAATAGATTGTAAGGCACCGGTTGTGATCAAGAACATGTATGGGAACCCAAGCCACAGGTTGACCAAGAGCACTGCTAGTCGAGCAGGGTTCTCTTCCAAAAGCCAGGGAAAGTTACCTTCGTTACCTGGGGTTTGCCCAAGGATCACGGTGTTTATAAATCCATTTTCACGGTTCAAAAGACCGACCCAGACATATGCCGACAGGAATCCCGGGAACGCGTAAGGCAAAATCATAACAGCGCGATATATCTTCTTACCGCGAAGCTTTTCATGATTGAACAAGAATGCGATCAGCAGACCCAGAATGAAAGTTGTCAATACTGTTAGGAATGCGAAAACGAAAGTCCAGGTAATTACCTTGATGAGTGGAGCGCGCAACTGGACGTCAGTGAATATGGTTTGGAAGTTAGCGAATCCAACCTCTACACGCCAACCACCATCTAGCTTGGCCGAATTAACGTCACCGTTAATGTGGAAATATCCGTCAGAGCTTGGCTTGAAAACGTCACCTTTAACGTAGTTACCGTAATCGTCGTCGGCAATAGCGGTGAAAAAACCAGTCTTGTCATCATATGCAAGAGTTGCCTGCACTTGAAGAGCGGTTGAGAAATCAGCAGTTTTGATACCAACTGTTGGATCAGCCAAGTCTGTTGCTACTCGAAGCGAAGTGTATGAGAGCTTCTGGCTTGGAGAAAGAGAATCTACTGTAACTGCTGAATAGCCAACGGCTTTTTCAGCCGCATGCATACAGGTAGTGACATCCTCTGCGTAAGGATCAGCACACTTTGGACTCAGGGTATAACTGCCTGCTGGAATTTCAACGGCAAGTTGGCCGTTTTCACCGACATAAACTCGCTGATCTAGATTGCTAGTGAGAAGTAACGCCTCATGTCCCGTTGCGTCGGCTTTAACTAAAGCGACCGAATAGTCTTCGCCATCTAAAGTTCTGTATGCAGCATTTTGGATAGTTTGAACTGCAAGAGATTTGTCACCATTGTGTGCGCTGCCGTAGTTAGTAAAGGCGGTATAACCACTAAAGAGAAGAACATAGACCTGGAAAATCAAAAGGAAAATAACGCCTGGTGCCAAGTATTTAGCCGGCAATCCACCTTTTCGAAGGTAAATCCAGTTAACGATCAGAAGCACTGCGATGCTTAGTGCAGCAATCCAATATCTACCCTGGCCAAGTAGAACCATGATCATGGTGGTAGCTACAGCATCAACAACTCCAAGCACTCCCAGTTTCCAAAGGATTCCGGACATACTTGGGGTGTCAGATCCCCAAGAGCGAATTCTAAATCTGGCCATTAACTTACCTCTCCGCTAACCAGTTTGCACCATGTGTTTGTCGTAGTAGTGGGTGCCTCAAAGATTTGAGACACCCACCGCTGCGAACGCTTGTTACTTAACTTTGTCGATTGTCTTTTGCAGAGCTTTCACCATATTCGCCCAAGCGACATCTGGTTTAGCTTCTTTACCTTGAATGATCCGAGTCTGAGCCTTACCCCAGATAACCCATGTTGCATCCATGGCAGGTGAGTTAGGCATTGGTACAGTGTTAGCTGCGTCAGCGAAACCAGCAATAACAGGGTTATCCTTAGCGCGGTTTAGTGCAGCCGCGTTAGCTGGTGTCTTGTTGTAGTTGTCATAAAGGCTGAACTGAGCTGTTTCAGATGACATGTATCTCATCAACAAAGACGCAGCTGGCACGTTGGTTGTGTTTCCTGGACCAGAAGCAACCATTAGGTAGCCACGGATACCAAGGAACTGCTTTGCCTTTAGACCAGTAGGGCCGGTTGGGAATGGATCAATAGCGTATCCAGTGCCAATTTCTAGACCCTTCTTACAGTTACCTGCACCAGCCTCAATAGCATTGATGTTCCAAGCACCAGTAACCCAGTACTTGACCATTCCAGTCTTCTTGGCCTTGTTGACTGGGTTTAGGAAGTCACAAAGAATGTTTGCGTTAGCCGGAGGACCAAAGAACTTGGTTCCCTTAAGTTTTAGCCACTTTGCGAAGTTTCCACCATTTGTGCCACCCATGCCAACAGTATTGGTCCAGTCACCCTTTGAATCAGTCTTGAAAACTGGGGCATCAAACATAGTTTGGAATGGGTAGAAGTGGTAAGGGTCAGAGGTGGTTGCTGAGTAGTTAATTCCAAGCTCGCCATCTTTGATGTCGTTAACTGACTTCAACGGCTTTGGAGCCTTCTTAACGTTTCTAAGCATCGCAATGTTCTCAGTCCATCCTGGAACACCGTAATAGTGACCGTTGTACTTCATTGCCTGCAAAGCTCCAGGAACAAAATCGTCTTTGAAGTTGCTTGGTAGTTGGCTGTCAATTGGAAGTAGAACGTTAGAGGCAACAAGGTTACCAATCCAGTCATGGGCAGCACCTGCAAGAATGTCAGGACCTTGACCCTTTGGCACTGCGACCTTTAGAGCATCGCGAACAGTACCGAAGTCCTTCTGAACAAGGCTTACTGAGTAATCAGCGTTTGCGTCATCCCACTTCTTGACCTGTGCCTGAATTGTGTCAATAGTTCCTTTGTCTGCCCAAACAATAAGTGTTGAGACAGCAGAGGCCGGAGTGGCAAGTGTGATTCCACTTCCAACCACTGTTAGTGCAGCCAGAATCCCGACTACTCTTTTCGCTGTTGTTTTCATTTTTTGTTCTTTCTCTTAGTTGTCACTTTTAATCACCATTGATATTTACTTATAGACCACGAGTGTTGAATGAGCGGCCACTGAAATTGATCCAGCGCCTTTCAAAGTTGCCAAAGCTGTGGTTCCAGCCTTATCCCCTTGAACAACAATCTTCCAGTTACCTGATTCTGGTAATGAAACTTTTTTAGCAACATCGTTCGGGTTAGCGATTACGACGATGCTTGACCAAGAATCTTTAGCAGCTTTGCCATCTAGCTCGTAGGCCAAAATGTCAGCCGGAGCGCTGAGGAAATTCAAGTTGGCAGAGATAGCAGTTGGCTTATTCATTCGGAAGGCAGGGTGAGCTTTTCTAAGTGCAATCAAACCTTTGTAGTAATCAACTGTTGTCTTCTCCGAGAGTCGCTGACCCCACTTCAAACTGTTGATTGAATCTGGAAGGTTGTAACTGTTGGTCTCACCCTCTTTAGTACGAAGGAATTCCTGTCCAGCTTGAATAAACGGTGTTCCTTGTGCCAAAAGGATCAGCGCAGCAACCTGACGATCTTGTTTAGCGACAGCAGAACGAGAAGTTCCACCATTGACCGACCACAATTTGTCAAACAGAGTTGAGTTGTCGTGTGCTTCTGCGTAGTTAACTGACTGTCCAGCATCTAGAGTCAACCAAGGCACTACAAGGTTGTCAGCGCTAGTGTGGCCGATAGTTCCAGCCTTTAGCGCTCCTAGTGCTCCGCTCGGATTGCCGTTGACATATCCACCATCCATGCCGTCTGGGCTTCCCTTAACAGCATTACGAATACCATCATTGAATGCACCAAGTCCAGGCATGTTTACTAGCTGGCCCTGAGTACCCTGAGGCACACCAATTGATGGACCCATACTCCAAGCTTCTCCAAGAATCGTTGCTTTTGGCTCAACTGAAGAAACTCCGGCACGAACTGCATTCAAAGTTGTGACATCCCAAAGACCCATTTGGTCGATTCTGAATCCATCTAGCTTGTATTCGCTAGTCCAGTACTTCATAGAGTCAACAATGAACTTACGGACCATTGGCCGCTCAGTTGCAACGTCATTTCCACATCCTGAACCATTAGTCAAAACACCGCTGGCATCTCTTCTGAACCAGTAACCCGGAACGATTAGCTGTTCACTGAATTCTGTAGCGCTAGCAACGTGTCCGTAAACGACATCCATGGTTACACGCAAGCCAGCTTTATGGATTGCCTGAATAGCAGTCTTTAGTTCCTTAACTCTCGCAACTGGGTTTGTAGGATCACTTGAATATTGACCTTCAGGTGCGTTGTAGTTTTTTGGGTCATAACCCCAGTTGAACGAAGAAGAATCTTCTGAACCACCTGAGGCGTAATCGTAGAAAGGCAGAAGTTGAATGTGGGTAACGCCGAGTTCTTTGAAATAACTCAGCCCAGTTGTGCCCGTCTTGCTGCCAGATTTAACTGAGGTACCAAGTTGAGCAAGACCAAGGTATTTCCCACGCTTCGCAGCAGAGACTCCGCTAGAAGGATCGCTTGAAGCATCACGCACATGCAACTCATACATCACTGCATCAGTTGCTTTTCCAGAGAATGCAGGTTTAGCTTGAGTTGCCCAACCAGCAGGGTTTGTCTTAGAAAGATCCAAAACAACACCGCGGTTACCATTCATGGTGACAGACCTGGCGTAAGGGTCAACTGCCTCTTCAGTGTTACCGCCAACTGTTACGCGGTAGTTGTAAATCAAGCCGTTCTTGTCACCAGTTAGAGATGCAATCCAAGTTCCATTAACGCTCTTTGTCATCGAAGTGACAACAGCCTGATCAGCCCCAACTGTCGCCGACGAGTACGTTGCGATTTCAACTTCACTTGCAGTCGGAGCCCAGACTCTAAAGTCAGTTTTCGCGACAGAGTATGTTGCACCCAGATCATTGCCCGTGTATGTGAATGCGTCTATGAATCCTTGGCTAGTGAATACTCCAGCAGGAACAATTTGCCTTGAACCAAAAACTCTCGCAGGATCAGCATCAGTGTGATTGATAGTAAGAATAGAACCGAGAGGAATATCGCTCGCAGTAGTAATCAACCACTGCTTGTTGCTCGCAACAGTTGCACCGTAAAGATCTTTAATCTTTTCGTATGAGGCAATTGCTGGCGCTCCATCGCCACTGATTGAGAATCCTGGACCTGCTGTGGCGTTAGCCTTGCTTAGAGTGATCTTGATCGTCCTAAAAGACTCAATTGAGGCTCCCCAGATTTCTGGTGGGATAACGAACGTGTCGTTCTTGTATAGGTAGCCGTCGCCCTGTTTGATCCAAATCTCAGCGAACTTATTCGAGTCGAGATCGACTACTCGATCCATGTCAACGTCTTTGTCCCAGCTGCTTATCTTTCGAGGGATCATGCCCAGCTGTGTAACGCCAGCGCTAATTGGAACTAAAATGTCGATGGTGGCGAAGCCATTGGAATCAAGTCTTGATGCGCTAAATCCGATTGGAACCTTGGTTTCAGGAAGGTTCACGCCTTTGAAAGCCCAGAGCCAAAGGCCCCAGTCACTGTAGTTGGTCGGGTTATTGCGTTTGTAATGAACGATTAGATGGGCACACTGTGCAGTGGCGCAGCCATTTGCGGCTTGCGCAGGGCCAGAAATCACAGCTCCAGGCAATGTTATGCCGGCAGTTAGTACTAGTGCTAGAAGTGCTCTTTTGAAACCCTTGAATTGCTTGATTTTCACTATTTTCCTTTATTGGCCTAAGGCAATACTATTTCCGCGGATTTTGGATTAGAGAAGCGAAACATGCTTCGTTATGTAATCGTTTCCATTACAGCGTTAAAAAGAAGAGCTGGGTCCTATGAACAGGACCCAGCTCCTTGGATCTTTTGGTAAGACTAGCCGCCGATTGTTACTTTAGCGTTAGCCTTGTCAGTTGCACCTGGGCCAGTTCCAACACCTGAAGAAGATGCCTGAACGTAGATTTCCCAAGTAGCTGCTGTGTCGCCTGCGACGATGTCCATGTCACAGCTCTCAGCTAGACCCCATGAAGCACCCTCAAATGTTGCCTTGGTTGCAGTGGTTGCAATAGTACAGGTCTTCTTTGTAGGACCCTTCTTTGCTGTTACCACGATGCTTGTTGGGTAAGCGCCCTTTAGACCAGCGTATGAAGGTCTGACTGGAGTTACAGTCAATTTTCCATTTGCGTAGCTTGCAGTCGCACCGTAACGTCCAACGAAGGCTGGAGCCTTGCTGTATGCCTCGTTGCTACCTAGAGCGATGTACATGTCTGTGCCAGTCATGTTTCCAAGACCGTTGTTGTTATCAGCCTTGAAGTCGCCTGACTGAATCTTCCATGGGCTTGTAGCGTCACCACGACGAGGGATCAGTCCAACGCCGCTAGCATAAGCCGGGAATACAGGAACGATTGCATAGGCACCGTAAGTGTCTTCACCAACGAATGGCCAACCATTGTTACCGTTCCAGTCGTTCTGGTCAGTAGGGATCTTGCCTCTGAATGGGTAGACCTTGGTCTTCTTGGTTACAGTCTTTCCCTTTACCTTCTTGGTAGTGGTAACGGTGTAGCTGTAGTCAGTTAGAAGTGGTGGGCGTGAAGTTCCCCAGCTGTATAGGTTCCAGCCCTGAGCCAAAGCGGTCTTTAGCGGGATGTTTAGGTGAACCTTGTAGTTAGTTGGGTATTCGCGCTTCTGAGTTCCAACGTTCCACCAGCTTTCACCAGCTGGGAAGATGTTGTCACCACCGAAAGGCTTGTCAGAAGCTGCAATTTCAGGCACTGCAGGCACTTCTGGAGTGTCTCCATCTGCAGGAATTGCGTCAACAGCTGCCTGTCCGTCCCACGACTCTGTGGTACGCATAACGTTGTTCAAAGCTGTAACAGATGCAGGAATTGTGAATTCTGCGTATGAACCGTAAGCATCATCGTGAGAGAAGTTAGGAGTTCTGTCGAAGGTAAATCCACCAGCGGTTGAGTCACCGAAAGTGTTGTTTGCCTTGTCGCTGTTTAGGTCAGCTGCTAGGCCCCAGTACCAAATGTTCCATTGTGCAGTTTCTGATGATGGAACGTTTAGGTGGATCTTGAATGTGGTGCTTGCATCTGCGTGTGCAGGAGCTACTGCTCCAACAAAGCCCGCAAATCCAAGGCTTAGTGCTGCTACGGTCCCGAGAGCCCGCTTGATTTGACGATTCATATTTGAATGCCTCCAGGTTGATGGTTAATTTCTTCGACGTTTTTGGCAATCGAATTACTAAGAAAATAACACCCATTCGGACTCTTAAGTTTGTTTTAAGGTTGTTTTTGGGTCGCAATATGATAACGATTACATACATACCAAATCTTGATACTTGGTGGGGCGTGCGGGACTTGAACCCGCGACCGACGGATTATGAGTCCGCTGCTCTAACCGGCTGAGCTAACGCCCCCAGCCTTTACTAGGTTACTCGTCCAATCGCTTTATGGCCTCTTTGGCCTTGGTAACTGTCTTTTTGACGCCCTTACGGACCTGTTTGTCGACCTTCTTGGCTTGTTTAACAACATCCGCCCTAAGTTCATCCAGACCATCCTTGATTTCGTCTCCGAGGCCAGAGATCTTGCCTAGAGCTAGAAGAGTCTGTTTACGCATACGCTGTTCCGCTCTTCTGACGGCAACGCTGAGCTTGCCAATTGGCTTCATGTATTCAGGCTGGTTATCGTCTGTTTCACGTTTAGAGCCATCCTCAGCCCTATAAAGCCCTTCAAAAATGGCAAGCGTCCTTTTGATGTCATGCGATTGGATTAGATGCAAAGAGTTCTCAGATAAACGATCTAGTTCCTTCTGGCTTGCCGTCGCAATCTTCATTAGAGCTTGGCTGAAGTCATCAACGTCATCAGGCTCGAATAAGTAACCATTGTCACCGCTGTGAACCAGGTGAGGCAATGCCATTGCATTAGCGGCAACCACAGGCCTGCCCGAAGCCATAGACTCCATCGTGGCGATTGACTGTAGCTCAGCGATGGAAGGCATTGCAAACACTGTGGCTTTTTCATATGCGATAGGAAGCGCTTCCTCGGTGATGTGGCCTGAGAAAGTCACTCGGCCTGCAATCTTCAATTCCTGAGCTAACTCCCCCAGATACTTGCGCTGATTACCATCGCCGGCAATTTCAACATGAAAGTCAATTTCAGGTGGAAACTTAGCAACTGCTCTCAGCAGGTTGTGAATGTGTTTCTCCCAATCCAAACGTCCAAGAAAGAGGATCCTGAATGGCTTATTTGTCGTAGGCGTTGCGTTAGCAAACTTGGTGGCATCGATTCCACAAGAGATTGCTAAGACATTCTTTATCCCAGCCGAATCCTCAAGCAATTGAGCCGCTCTTCTAGTTGGGGTAGTCACCTGATCAAATTGGGACAGTACCTTGCCGCTGTCTTTCCAAAGGATTCGCATAATTCGTTTTTCAAGGAACTTAGGCAAAGGGATGTATCTAAGCATGTTCTCAGGCATGAGGTGGTTGGTAGCAATTAGGTTGATGCCGCGCTCATGCCCGCTCTTTGCTAAAACTCTTCCCAGAACAACATGCGACTGAGAATGAATTGCATCTGGTTGAAAGCTATCCAGAATTGGGTCAATTTTCTTCTTTAGTGTAAGTGGGGAGACGAATCTCAAAGTCTTGTGAACAATCAATTTGCGAGAGCGAATCCTGTGCACGGTCATTTCAACACCATCATGGGTCTCAATAAAGGTTCCAAAATTCTTGTCAACAGCAGGTGCAATTACGTGAACGTTATTGCCATTTCTAACTAGTCCTCCGGCAAGACGTTCAGTAAATCTTGCAGCACCGTTGATGTCAGGTGGAAAAGTATCGGAGGCAATCAGAACCCTAAGGGGTTCCCCTGGATGTCTTATTGATTCAGCCAAAGCTAAAACCTGTCTATTCTGTGGGATAGGTTGAAAGGGTTTGGTCGAATTTGACCATGGCACAAGTTTATCCGAAGACTGCTAACCTGCGGACTTGGTTGCCACCTGGGGATGCACCTTTGAGAGCAGATAGACGCCTGTTACAGCCATCGCGCCTGAACCCAAAAAGCCCAGCAAAATCAGTGATGGAGCGTTCATAGCCTCGTTCAAGATCACCACACCAATGCTGACAGCAATTAGTGGATCAATAACAGTTAGACCAGCAACAACTAGATCCGGTGGCCCGGAGGCATAGGCGTTTTGGACGAACCATCCGCCCAAGAAGGCTGCTGCCAACATGCTCAAAAGAGCTAGCAAAGTGAGCGAGTCGGTCTCCCACTCAAAGGTTCCAGAGACTATTCGGTTGAAACCATCTTGGTTAAATAGTCTCTTGACAACAACCTTTGTCAAAGTCGCTACGAATCCATAGAGAACTCCCGCACCAATAATGAAAGTGAGCGGCTTAAACCTGCTTGCTCCGCTAAAGAATATGTAGCTAAAAATTGCAATTAGCAAAATAGCCATTCCAAGAATCAATAAGAGGTTGCTGTCAACAATCTCAGGTTCAACCGCAACTTGATGAGCCATTACAACGAACGCACCAAGCCCCACGGTGCAAAGCGCAATAGCGAAAATGGATGCTTTGTTTAGTTTGGTCTTAGTTATCCGAGCATTAAGAATTGAAGTAATAACCAGAGCTGTTGCACCAATTGGTTGAACAACGATCAAAGGTGCTAACAGCAAAGCAGTAAATTGCAAGATCAAAGCAAAACCAGAAATTGCTAAACCAGTAATCCAGCGTGGGTGCTTGAGGAGATCTAATAGTTGTCTAAAACCAACATGTGACCTACCGGAGAGCGCTGCTTTCTTTTGAATGCCAATTGCATCGTTTTGCATTTGAGCGCCAAAGGCTAACGCAACCGCTGACAGCAACGCTAATCCAATGGCAATAATCTTCAAGACTTCCCCAACTCTCCTAAAGTCTTCTCTAAGCCTAGTCAGAAGGGCAATAAAAGCCCTTTAGGGTAAATTTGAATTATGCCAATCAGACCCATAGTTATCACCGGAGACCCGGTATTACACACTAAAGCGCTAGAAGTCAGCGAATTCAATCAAGAACTTAGAGATTTAGTGCAAGACATGTATGAAACCATGGACGAAGCCCCTGGCGTTGGATTGGCAGCGCCTCAGATTGGTGTAAACCTAAGAGTATTTGTATATGACTGGGATGCCGAAGATGGTTCTGCTCAACGCGGAGTAGTGATTAACCCAACACTCGAACTCTCAGAAACTCCAACCGGAGAAGCAGACTGGGACTCTGAGAGCGAAGGCTGCCTGAGCGTACCTGGTGAGAGATTCCCACTTAGACGTGCTGATCGAGCAACTGTCAGAGGGTTTGACCTAGATGGCAATCCGATTCAAATAGAGGCGGAAGGTTGGTTTGCAAGAATTTTCCAGCATGAGTATGACCATCTGGATGGAACACTTTATGTTGACAGACTTGCCGAGCCACATAAATCTGATTGTGCAGCAATCATTCAAGAACGCGGTTGGGGAATTCCAGGCCAGAATTGGCTCCCAGGCAAAGACAAACTAGAGGGCTAACGCGCCAACTTCAAAAAGCCGCAACAATAGCTGGGACCTAGTGTCTAATAACAATATGTTTTGCACCTTGGTGATTATCTGACGTACTTTTTGCTTAGGAATCTGAACTTCAATAGCGATTTGAGAATCCGACTTCAACTGACAAAATGCCTTCAAGAGTTTAGCTTCCTTAACGTCTAGCGAATCGAGCGCAACACTTACTTTTTGGAAGGATTCAGCATCGCTAGAAGTTTTGTCGAGAGTTGGCAGAATCTCCCTGATGGCAAAATCCGTATATTCATCTGCACAATTATCGATTTTGGAAATATAACTAGTCATTCCATCGCTGACAAAAGCGACATCAACTGCGCCTGCTCTAATAGCCTCTAGCCTCAAAGCCAGATCACTAAACTGGCTGGCTATTAGGATTCTTCCGACAGTTTGATTTTGAATTTTTGCGAGCACAAACAGTGACTTAATTAGGTCCAACGCTGATACATCTAATCGGAGATCAATGACGGCAACATCGAAATTCAAATCCAGCAACTGGCTCGGACTAATCCCGAACCCATCGGAGTCGAAGACGACTTTTAGGTGGGAAACCGTTGCACATATTTGTCGTCTAGATGTCCTAATAGAGTCAGAACCGCCAACTAGAGCAATTCGTATTTCCTTTGGCAATTAGTTTTTGCCTTTTCTATATTTCGCGATATCAGGAAAAGCAGCGGAAACAGTAAAGCCGACACCAGGTACTCTCGCGAACTCAACTGCGCCCTCATATAAACCAGCGCGTTCCTGCAAGGCTGTCAGGTTCGCCCCAGATGGCCTTTCAACCAAAGCGCGGTGGTCTTCATCTACTGTGTAACCGGTCAACGCCTGATCTTGTCGCCTTCTAGTTTCCTCGCCATTGTCTTTAACTACGACCTGCATTGCGTTTCCTTGCCAAATGAAATCAATGTCTACTTCAGTGGAGACAGGAGTGTGAGCCTTAATGTTTTCCAGAGACTCATAGACAATCCTGTAAAGCACTAGCTCTGCACCGTCATCAAGATTGAGCGCTTCACCAGAAACACGGTAATTGACCCCATATCCAAGTTCTCGATAACTGATCATGAGCTTAGGCAAATCTCGCAAGCCCGGTAAAGCCAGAGCCTTCACATCTTGCAAACCGAGGAGGTCGCTTAGCCGCCTTATTTCCGCGTGCGACTTTTTCAATCCATCGAATACATTCTCGAGTATTCGAGGCGCAACACTAGGGTCTGATTTAGCGCTATACATGCCAGCCTCAGTTGAACTGAGAGTTGAGCTGACCTGTTCCAGCAGTAGATCATTCACGTCTCGAGCAATTTCGAATCTTCTATCCTGCTCAGCCAGTGAGAGCTGGGTGATGGCAATCTCACGCTCAAGTATTTCTCGGTCAAAATCTGTGCCGACGTGAGTAACACGTGTAATGAATAATCGTCCCAGGAACCAAGCGTTCGCGTTGACAGCAATCATCGCAATAAAACCAGCAGCAAAAACAGCCATCTTGGATGCTGCTGTTGGCATCAAAATTCCATAAATCTTTCCATCTACCGGAAGAGAAAATACAAACCAAACGGCGGCAATACTTCCAAGCACCGCGTTAAGGGAATATGCGAGAACTCTTTGAGCAACCGTTCCAAATGAAGCAATGATGAAGAGATTCAAAGTAGCCAAGAGCATCGTGAATTGAGGCTGAAGGCCTAAATATTGGGGCAGTAATGTTCCAACTGAACTTAGGGCTATTGAAAGCCAAGGCAAAGGTCTAGAAAAAGTAACCGACAATACAAGAACTAATGATGCAACTAGAGTTTTTGGTCCCTGGAAAATGAAATCCATAGTCCCAAAAGCCGTTAGAGCAATCAATGAGAGGCAGGTTGTTGGGAGCCACTTCTGGTCTCTAATCCAGAGAAACATGGGCTCTCCTGAAGGTTTGACTCAAATGGCTCCCCGGCTTGGACTCGAACCAAGAACCTATCGGTTAACAGCCGATTGCTCTGCCAATTGAGCTACCGAGGAATATTGCTTTAGGCAACTTGAATACTTTACCAAAAACTAGAGGCTATGGCTAACCGTGTGGCTTAGTAACCAAGTTCAGGGTCAACTAGCCCACTCCAAGGGCCTAAACCTTGATAGGCGGCTAGGTTCTCTCTAATGCGCTCGGAGAAGAGTCTGATCACCTGAGCGTTGGTATCAGCCGAGTGGGGGGTGATGATGATGTTCTTGGCTTCCCAAAGCGGATGCCCGTCAGGCAATGGTTCAGGGTCGGTAACATCAACCCCTGCCCCAGCAATCAACCCAGCATTGAGAGCTTCTACCAAATCTCCGGTTACCACGATTGGCCCCCTAGCGATATTGACAAAATAAGCAGTTGGCTTGAATTTCCTAAAGGTTTCTAGATCAAAAAGACCTTTAGTTTTATCTGTCAAAGAGCAGGCAAGAAACACAAAGTCAGCCTCCCCTAGAACACCTCCTAGGACTTCAAGACCCACAGTTCTCTTCGCTCCTTGAAAGGGAATGTTTTGATTTCTAACTACAGTGATCTCTGCTCGAAAAGGAGTCAGCAGTTTCACTAATTCTTCTGAAATTCCACCGCCACCAACTATTAGTACTTTGGAATCGTATAGCGAATCGGCAAACTTTCTTCCCCAAGTCTTAGTCTTTACTCGCTCTGGAATTATTCGAGCCAGTGATAGTGCCAGTGCCAAAGCATGCTCCGCAACCGGTTCACGGTATGAGCCCTTAGCGCAGGCGAATCGAACCGGTAATTGAATGACTTCACTGAAAGCGTCAACTCCAGCAAAAGGAAGCTGCACAAAAGTTAGTTGCGGGTTATTCGCGATGGCATCTGCTAACCCTTGAGGGTTGCCATAATCAGTCCAGATCAGTGCGCCGACCGAATCATCCAAAGGAGCTAGTACACAGTTTGAATCAACTACTGCTTGTTCATAGGCAGGGAAAGATTTTGGCTCGATTGCAACTTTGTTCGCAACTACGCTCATTCGATTGCTCTAATCTGCTCCTCTAATACCACTAACGATTGCTGAATTCGATTGTGCTCTTCCAACTGGCTATCAACATCTAAAACCCCAAGAGCAGAGAGCAGGGAACTCTTTTGTCTAACCAGGATTTTCTTTCGCGCGGAGTTCACGACGCTAACTGCATACTCATTGAGCTGAGTTAGATCTCTGATTGGAAGTTCCTTGGATGCAAGAGTTCGAAGCAAGCCATGCAAAACTTCTGGAGTTTTCGAAGCTATTTGACTGAACCAATCAGCCTGCTTAAGTGAAGTGATCGTTTGTGCAGCAGCCTCAGCGATGACAACGTAGGCGGGAGTTCCAAACATCTGCTGACAAACCAGAAGAACTCCCTCTTCGGTAAGAGCTGTTGGTGCTTGCAGAATGACGGCCAGAACTTCTTGTTCCATACGAGTATTTGGATCGTTGAGATTAGGTGTTGGAAACTCTGGTCCATCTTCTGCAACCGGTGGTTCGCCAGGATCTGGGTCAATGCCTCTTCTAGCGCTCTGCACTGCACTACTTCGCAACTTGGTTAGCTCAGCGGACAAAAGGCGATTGATTTCATCATTTGCCAACTGAACTTTGCTGGCGAGAATACGAACATATTCTTCACGAGCACCTAAATCGGAAATCTTGGTGAGCACAGAAACCGCTGCCCCAGCAGCCGATAATCTACCTGGGTATGAACTTAGATCATGGCCTGAAATCTTTTGATCTAGAGCAAATTCATAAATTGGCTTCTTGCTCTCGATCATCTGTGCAACAGCAGCATCACCGTAACTAATTCGCAGATCACATGGGTCTAAACCTTCAGGCCCAACAGCAACAAAAGTGCTGGCAATAAATTTTCCTGAGGATTCGAATGCTCGCATAGCCGCTTTTTGACCTGCAGCGTCAGGGTCAAATGTGAATATGACTTGAGACGGTGCATCGCTGGAACCAAAGAGTTGGTTGATTCTTCTAATGTGGTCATCACCAAAAGCTGTTCCACAGGTAGCAACCGCTGTTGTTATGCCCGCTAGGTGACAAGCCATTACATCGGTATAACCTTCAACCACTACAACTTGGCGTTTTGAAGAAATATCCTTCTTAGCCAAATCAAGCCCGTAGAGCACCTGCGATTTGTGATAGACCGGAGTCTCACCGGTATTGATGTATTTTGCTAAGGGGTCGTCCTCATAAATCTTGCGAGCCCCAAAGCCAATTACCGAGTTAGTTGCATCCCTAATTGGCCAGATTAACCGCCCCCTGAACTTGTCATAGCTCCTACCGTCTTTAGAAACTAAGAGATCAACTTTTACAAGCTCTTCTTCGGTAAATCCTTGCGCCTTTAGAGCATCCCCTAGAGCGTTCCAGCCCTTCGGAGCGTAACCTAAGCCAAAGTGAACAGAAGCCTGTTGGTCAAATTTTCTCTGAGTCAAGAAATCTCTGGCTGATTGTGCTTCAGGTGAGGCAAGTTGCTCCGCAAAGAACTTAGCGGCAGCTTCGTTTGCTTGAAGCAGTCTGGCGCGATTAACCCCTTCGTCTCGACCAGTTCCAGCCTCATAGGTGATCTGGTAAGAAATCTTGCCAGCACATTTCTCTACTGCCTCGTAGAAGGTGATGTTCTCCATTTTTTGCAAGAACTTATATACGTCGCCACCCTCACCACAACCAAAGCAATGATAAAAGCCCTGATCAGGTCGAACATTGAACGAGGGTGATTTCTCATCATGAAAAGGACAAAGCCCCTTCAGCGAACCAACGCTTGCCCCTTTTAGCTGAACAAACTCTCCAACGATGTCAGCAATGTTGGTGCGGTGCTTAATTGCCTCGATGTCTCGAGGTGGGATTCTGCCAGCCATTAGAGTGTTCTTCGCTTCGAACCGATAAGACCGTTGTGCAACTTGAGTGCTGCAGCATCGGTAAAGACAGCTATCTGGTCAACGATTACTCTGTGCTTCTCAATATCATTTGAGGCTTTAGCCCATTGAATTCGAGAGTATGGATCCAAGTACTCGCCGTTGGTAGCAAGCAATTCATCGGCAAGTTCAGTCAGTAGCGCTCGTTGCCACTCATAGTATGTTTGTCTGCGCTGAGCTGACATCAAGAAGTATGAAACCAAGCCCTTGAAGATGGCTATTTCTGCTTCAACTTCAGGTGGGACAACAACATCCGCGGCGTACCTAGCAAAGCTAGAACCAGGATTGCTTGCAAATGTTGCCTCAGTGGTTCTAGAAACAAATGAACCAATGACGTTAGAAGTTAGGTTCTTGAGTTGACCAGCCTCTGCTGGTTCTCCTGCAAATGAAGTAAGCCAGAATGGATTCGCTTGCAATCTGTTCATTGCTGAGACCAACTCATGCCTTGGAATTCGATTACCATTCCATCTTTCAATTTCAGACACAATGGAATCTTCGTTGGCTTGGATTGTCAACTCTTCAAGTTTGATAAAGTCCTCAACGATGGCATCTTCAAAATCATGAACCGAATATGCAACATCATCACTGAAATCCATAATCTGAGCTTCGAAGCATTTCAATCTATCCGGGGTGCCTTGTCTAAGCCACTCAAAGACAGGGGCATCATCCTCATACACACCAAACTTGATTGATCTATCCGCACCAGAATCATTTATTGCATGTTCACGTGTCCAAGGATATTTACAACTCGCATCCAAAGTTGCTCTAGTCAGGTTTAGTCCAAAAGATCTTCCCTCTGGGCTTTGAACTTTTTGCTCAATTCTGGTTATTAGACGAAGTGTTTGTGCGTTTCCTTCGAAGCCACCAAAGTCTTGAGCCCACTCATTCAAAGCTTTTTCACCATTGTGGCCAAAAGGCGGATGACCTAAATCATGAGCCAGACACGCAGTGTCAACCACATCAGGATCAATTCCAAACTCAACGGCCATCTCACGACCAACTTGAGCAACTTCAAGCGAATGGGTCAACCTAGTTCTAGCAAAATCTCCAGCACCTGGAGCTAGCACTTGGGTCTTTGCGCCTAATCTTCTTAGAGCAGAAGAGTGAGTAACTCGAGCTCTGTCCCTAGCGAACTCTGTTCTAGCAGATCGACTAGTCCCCTCTTCTTCGAAGAAGCGAGCACGATCAAATGCGCTGTATTCAGACACTTACGATCATCCTCCCGACACCGATAACTCTGCTTCTAGAAGCACTTTACGCTGGTCTCCGACCAGTTCTCTTGATTGCAACCAATTCTCCGGCAGAGCACAGACTTTTGCTCCTCCCAAGCGCCCTCTAGGGCCCTCAGCCAGCTCACCTGGGTATGGGGCTGACCAATCTATGGTTCCCAAAATGTCATCCATGTGCTGTAAAGACTCCACCTGAGCTAAGGCAGCCCTAAACTCTCCACCGACTGGATAACCCTTGAAATACCAGGCAACGTGCTTTCGAATGTCCCTGCAGGCACGTTCTTCCGATTCGAAGAATTCAACCAGCAACTCAGCGTGCTTCTTGAAAGCCTGTGCCACTTGACCAAGATTAGGTTGAACCGGATCAATGGCGGCATCAGAATTAGGGTTCTTTGAATACTCTTCGAAAGCAGCTTGCAGATCTGCGAATAGCCAAGGTCGTCCGAGGCATCCTCGACCCACCACTACCCCATTGCAACCTGTTTCCCGCATCATTCTGATGGCACCTCCAGCTGACCAGATATCTCCATTACCTAAGACTTGAACATCCCCCAGAGAGTTCTTCAGTTCCGCAATTGCTGACCAGTCTGCATTCCCTGAGTAATACTCTGAAGCAGTTCTAGCGTGCAGTGCAACGGCTGCGACCCCTGCATCTCGAGCTGCTTTACCTGCATCTAAGAAAGTCAGATGGTCAGCATCGATGCCTTTACGCATCTTTACTGTCACTGGAATATCCCCTGCTGCCTTTACAGCTGCATTCACAATTGCAGAGAACAAATCTTGCTTATAAGGAAGAGCTGCTCCGCCGCCTTTACGAGTTACTTTCGGAACTGGACAGCCAAAGTTCAAATCAATGTGATCTGCTCTATTTTCAGCAACCAACATGGTGACAGCTTCAGCGATGGTCTTTGGATCAACTCCATATAACTGCACCGACCTGGTTCCTTCACTTTCGTGATGACCAATCAACCTCATTGACTCTTCAGTTCTTTCGACCAGAGCACGGGATGTCACCATCTCTGAAACATATAACCCACCACCGTATTCGCGGCAAAGCCTTCTAAATGCGGTATTAGTAATTCCAGCCATTGGAGCGAGTACGACGGGCGTGGCTATCGAAATGCTTCCATACTGCAGAGCTGGTGTATTCACGTTAGATTATTTGACTAGCTTCTCAGCCAAGTATCCGCGGAGCTTATCTAGCGATACTCGTTCTTGAGCCATGGTGTCACGTTCACGAACGGTTACTGCTTGGTCCTCTAGAGAATCAAAGTCAACAGTCACACAGAAAGGAGTTCCAATCTCATCTTGACGACGGTATCTTCTACCAATAGCACCTGAATCATCAAAGTCAATGTTCCAGTGTCCGCGCAGCTCTTGAGCCAGATTCTTAGCAACCGGCGAAAGATCTTCATTACGAGATAGCGGAAGAACTGCGACCTTCACAGGTGCTAGTCGATAGTCCAAACGCAAAACAGTTCTAACATCAACACCACCCTTGGTGTTAGGTGCTTCATCTTCTGCATATGCATCAACTAGGAATGCCATTAGTGAACGTGTAAGACCAGCAGCAGGTTCAATAACGTAAGGAGTCCAACGCTCACCCTTAGCTTGATCGAAGTATGAAAGATCAACTCCAGATTCACGAGAGTGAGTAGTCAGGTCAAAGTCTGTACGGTTTGCGATACCTTCTAGCTCACCAAACTCAGAGCCCTGGAAACCAAACTTGTATTCAATATCAACTGTTCGCTTTGAATAGTGTGAGAGCTTTTCCTTCGGGTGCTCAAATAGACGCAGGTTATCTCTATTGATGCCAAGATCTAAATACCAGTTGAGTCTTTCGTTGATCCAATAGTCATGCCAAGTCTCATCAGTTCCTGGTTCAACAAAGAATTCCATTTCCATCTGTTCGAACTCTCTAGTTCTGAAGATGAAGTTACCTGGGGTGATTTCGTTCCTGAAAGATTTGCCAATCTGACCGATACCAAATGGTGGCTTCATACGAGAAGCGCCTAAGACGTTTGCAAAGTTCACAAAGATTCCCTGAGCAGTTTCAGGACGCAGATAATGCAGTCCTGACTCGTCTTCAACAGGTCCTAGGTAGGTCTTCAACAGTCCATTGAATAACTTAGGTTCCGTCCAGATGTCTTTGCCACCACAGTTAGGGCAAGCAATCTCAGCCATTGAAACAGGACCTCTGCCCTTCTTCTCTTCGAAAGCTTCTTCTAGGTGATCTGCTCTGAATCTCTTGTGACAGGATGTGCACTCAATTAGCGGATCCACGAATTCTTTTACGTGACCGGATGATTCCCAAACCTTACGAGGAAGGATTACTGAGCTATCAAGACCTACGATGTCCTCGCGGGAGTTGACGATTGCTCGCCACCACTGGCGCTTGATGTTCTCTTTGAGTTCAACTCCCAAAGGTCCGTAATCCCAGGCAGAACGGGTTCCACCATAGATTTCACCTGCTGGAAAGACAAAGCCTCTGCGCTTAGCGAGAGAGATAACTGATTCGAGACGGTTTGGGGTGGCCATTGTTGCTCCCTATTCTTTGGCGCCGTTGGCTTACGGTGCTAGATAAGTTTAGCCTGAGCGCTTGGCTTTCTTAGGCTTGTCCACTGCGCCACCGAAACGCCTATTCCGCTTGGAATACGCTTCGATTGCTGACCAAAGGTGCTCTCTGTTGAAATCTGGCCAAAGCACGTCAAGGAAGACAAACTCAGCGTAAGCGGATTGCCACAAAAGGAAATTACTAATCCGTTGCTCACCGCTGGAACGGATGAATAGATCAACATCAGGCAGGTTCTTGGTTAGTAAGTACTTCTGAAAAGTCTTCTCAGTGACTTTGCCCTTGAGTTTTCCCGCATTACTGTCATCAACAATCTGATTGATAGCATCGAGCATCTCAATCCGAGAGCCGTAGTTGACACACATAGTAAATACCAAACCGGTGTTTTTGGAAGTTAACTTCTCTGCAGTTAGCAATTCATCGATAACACTTGGCCAAAGCTTAGGTCTTCTCCCAGCCCAACGTATCTTCACATTCCAACCGTTTAGCTGATCTCTTCTTCTTCGAAGCACCTCGCGGTTATAGTTCATCAAGAACTTAACCTCATCAGGAGATCTTTTCCAGTTCTCGGTAGAGAAGGCAAAGACTGTTAGATACTTCACGCCTGCTTTGATTGCACCTTCAATGACATCCATAAGCGCAGCTTCACCGGCACGGTGGCCCTCGACTCTAGTAAGACCTCGAGCGTTAGCCCAACGGCCATTGCCATCCATGACAATGGCAACGTGAGATGGAACATCGACAAACTTTTTACTCACATGCGCTCCAAGTGATTCATTGATTTCAATCCACGATCAATATGCCATTGACTATATGCACTTACGATAGCCGATGCTGATGACCTAGCCTGTTCAGTTGATGCCTCAACATGCTCCCACTCACCAGAAAGTAGTGCGCCAAGTAAAACAGTTACTTCCTTGCTAATGATTGCAGCTCCCGGTGGCATGCAGGACTCACAGACCACCCCTCCTGTTTGAATCACGAATGCCTGATGCGGGCCAGCCATGTTGCAACCAGTGCAATCAGCAAAGTTAGGCGCCCAACCGGCAACTGCTAGAGCTCTAAGTAAATAGCTATCCAGAATCTGTTCAGGTGCATGCTCTTTGGTTGCGAGCGATCTAAGACCCCCAACAAGGAGTAAATACTGCTGAGTTGCTCTCTCGTCACCGGTAAGTTTCATGGCTGTCTCAGCCATAACATTGGCGACTGTGAATGCTCCGTAGTTATCTGAAATTGCTGAACCATATGCACCGATTGATTCAACCTGAGTGACGGTATCTAAATTTCTACCCTCATAGAACTGAATATCAGCAACCATAAATGGCTCTAGTCGTGATCCAATCTTTGATGCAGTTCTTCTAACTCCTTTAGCAACTGCTCTAACTTGACCGTGATAACGAGTGAGCAGTGTGACTATACGGTCTGCTTCACCCAGTTTGTGGGTGCGCAGAACAACTGCTTCATCTCGGTAGGTAGGCACTATTCAAGTATTACCGCACAGCGCGGTTAACCGCTGAAATGACAGCCTTCAAAGAAGCATTAGAGATATCTCCATCAATTCCAACACCCCAGAGTGTCTTGCCAGCAACAGATAACTCGATATAGGCAGCAGCCTGAGCATCACTGGAAGCTCCTAGTGTGTGCTCTGTGTAATCAAGTAACTGAACTGAGATGCCCTGCTTCTCAAGGATCTCCAGGAAGGCAGAGATTGGACCATTGCCTCGCCCATGGACAGAAACCTCTGCTGTGCCATCGCGAAGAACAACATCTAGATCAACAACACCATCCATCTCACTTGTGGTGCGCATTTTCTTGAGTTCAAAACGACCCCACTTCTGAGCATCATCCTGCGAAGGTAAATACTCATCGTTGAAGATAGCCCAAAGAGCAGCGGAGGTAACCTCGCCACCTTCAGAGTCGGTTTTGTTCTGAACTACTCTAGAGAATTCAATCTGCAGTCTTCTAGGTAGATCTAGGTTGTGATCGCTCTTTAGAAGATAAGCAACCCCACCCTTTCCGGATTGAGAGTTAACCCGAATAACTGCTTCGTATGATCTACCAACATCTTTAGGATCGATAGGAAGGTATGGAACAGCCCAGACTAGAGACTCTTGATCAACGTTTAGAGAAGCTGCTTCAGCTGCCATCTTCTCGAAGCCCTTCTTGATGGCATCCTGGTGAGAACCTGAGAACGCTGTGTATACAAGGTCGCCGCCATACGGTGCTCTTTCGTGAACACGAAGTTGATTACAGTATTCAACTGTTCGCTTAATCTCATCTAGGTTGCTGAAATCAATTTCAGGATCGATACCTTGACTAAATAGGTTTAGTCCTAAAGTAACTAGGTCTACGTTTCCAGTTCTTTCACCATTACCGAATAGGCAGCCTTCGATGCGGTCTGCTCCTGCCATATAGCCAAGTTCAGCAGCAGCTACTGCGGTGCCTCTGTCATTGTGTGGATGAAGTGATAGCAAAACTGAATCTCTTCTAGCTAGGTGCCTAGACATCCACTCAATCGAGTCTGCGTAAACATTAGGTGTTGCCATCTCAACTGTTGCCGGAAGATTAATAATCATTTTGTGATCAGGAGTTGGTTGGAATGCTTCAATAACTGCGTTGCAAACCTGTACGGCAAAATCAAGTTCAGTTCCGGTATAAGACTCTGGAGAGTATTCGTAGTGCACGATTGTCTCAGGAACGGTTTTCTCCATCTCAAGACATTTCTTTGCCCCAGCTAGAGCAATATCTATAACCCCCTGCTTATCTGCATTGAAAACAACTCTTCGCTGCAGCACAGAGGTTGAGTTATACAAATGCACAATAGCTCGGTGTGAGCCCTTGATTGATTCGTAAGTTCTCTCGATTAGGTGATCTCTTGCTTGAGTTAGAACCTGAATGGTGACATCTTCTGGGATGTGTCCACCTTCGATTAGTTCTCTCACGAAATCAAAGTCAGTCTGGCTAGCTGAAGGGAACCCAACTTCGATTTCCTTATATCCCATCTTGACTAGCAACTGGAACATCTTCATCTTGCGCTCAGGACTCATTGGATCGATAAGAGCTTGGTTACCGTCTCTTAGATCAACAGCACACCAGTGAGGTGCTTTTTCAATTCG